>JAFTPU010000002.1 GCA_017463105.1 Clostridia bacterium | reverse complement strand
GGGGCGGAATCGAACCACCGACAGGCAGATTTTCAGTCTGCTGCTCTACCGACTGAGCTACCAAGGCATTTATGGCGACCCAAAACGGGCTCGAACCGTCGACCTCCAGCGTGACAGGCTGGCGCTCTAACCAACTGAGCTATTGGGCCATAAATTTACGCACACTCAAACAGTGCTTGTATATAATACCTTATTTAAAGATATTTGTCAAGCGTTTTTCTCGGATTTTTACGCAATTTTCAAAAAATTTTTTAACTTTTTCAATAAACGTTTTTAAGAAAGAAAGCTACCCCCTTTCCGCTCCGTTTTTTGCGTTCGTCGCATACCTGACCCCGCCTTTTATTTGGCGTACAGCTTGGCGAGTCCGCCCTCCGCCGTTTCGCGATACGAGCGTTTGAGGTCCTTCCCCGTCTCGTACATCGTCTGCACGACAAGGTCGAACGATATCTTTCTGCTATCCGAAAGGAAATAGGCAAGCGAGGACGCATTGATCGCGCGCATCGCCGCCACCGCATTCCGTTCGATACAAGGGATCTGCACCAGACCACAGATCGGATCGCAGGTCAAGCCCAAATGATGCTCCATAGCCACCTCCGCCGAATACTCGATCTGTCCCAGCGTCAAGCCCCGAAGCTCGCTCAGTGCCGCCGTCGCCATACAGCATGCGCTGCCGATCTCCGCTTGACAACCACATTCCGCGCCCGAAATCGAGGCGTTCGTCTTGATCAGATTCCCGATCAACCCCGCCGTCGCCAACGCGTCGATCACCATTTTGTCCGAATACCCCTGCCGTTCCTGCGAATATTTCAAGACCGCGGGTACGACCCCACAAGCCCCGCACGTAGGCGCAGTGACGATCGTACCGCCCGACGCATTCTCCTCGCTTACCGCGAATGCGTACGCGCAAACCAGCCTGTTTTCCCGCGTTTCCGCACTCTCCTCGGGCGCAACGCCGCCAAACAAAATTTTAGCGCGACGCTCTACGTCCAGCCCTCCGGGAAGCTTTCCCGACTGCTTAATCCCGCGTTCGACCGCCTCCTTCATCGTTTTCCATACTTCGGCGAGATACGTCTTTATCCTCTCGCCTTCACATTCGTACACGTAATCATATAAGCGCATATTTTTGTTTTTGCAATACGCACGGATATCCTTCAGCGTTTCCAATGGATAGACCTCCGTCCCCTCGGTATCTGCCCTACCCTCGGCAACGATCGCGCCGCCACCGACGCTGTACACGCGCAAGCGCGCGATTTCCTCGCCTTTCTTATAGGCAAACATATCCATCGTATTGGGATGCACCGTCTGCGTTTTTACGTCGTTTACCACCGTTACGGGCGACAATACGCTCTCGATCACCTTGCCCGTACCGTGCCCCTCGCCCGTTTTCGCCAAAGATCCGTACAGAACGACCTTGAATTCGTCCGCCTCCGCATTCTCGCTTAAAAACAGTTTACATGCGCGTTCGGGACCGATCGTATGCGACGAAGACGGTCCTTTTCCTATCCTGTACAATTCCTTTAATGATTTCATAAAATTTCCTTGACTTTGAATTTCCGTGGCGTTCAACGTGTACGCGGTAGCGTCGTTCGCTTTTTTAATTATAACACAATCTCCGACTTTTGTAAACAAACTGTTCGGCGAAAATCATACTTTACGACAATTTTTCGCAAAATTTCCGTTTTTTCTTAAAAACATATCAACTTCATTGACAAGAGTCCGAAAATTTGTTATGATATATATCGGTTAAACGCATATAATGATGATAAGGAAATTCTCAAAAACATGAAAAAAACAAAGAAAATCGCCATTACCACAGACAGCAACAGCGGTATTTTACCCGAAGAGGGCAAGGCTTTGGACATATTCGTCGTCCCGATGCCCTTTCTTGTGAGCGGCGAGCCGTATCTTGAAAACGTCAATTTATCTCAGACGGAATTTTACCGTCTGCTCGCGGAGGATACGCAGGTCTCCACCTCCCAACCCAGCTTGGGCGAAGTTTCGGAATTCTGGACGGAACTTTTGAAAGAATTCGACGAAATCGTGCACATTCCCATGTCCTCCGGACTGAGCGAAAGCTGTGCCGCGGCACAGCGTCTGGCAAAGGAATTTAACGGCAGCGTATTCGTAGCGGATAACCGCCGTATTTCCGTCACGCAAAAGCAAAGCGTATACGACGCGGTAAAATTGCGCGAGGACGGGCAGTCCGCCGAACAGATTTGCGAATATCTTGAAAAAACGGCGGGAGATTCTTCGATTTACATTGCGGTCGATACGATGAAATATCTGAAAAAAGGCGGACGTGTGACCCCTGCCGCCGCGACGATCGGAACGATCCTGCGTATCAAACCCGTGCTTTCCATTCGCGGCGCAAAACTTGATAAATTCGCGTTGTCGCGCAACACGTTGAAAGCAAAAGAAGTTATGAAAAACGCGATCAAAAACGACCTCACGGGGGAATTCGCGTCGTTTGTCGAAAAAGGCGAAATGGCACTCTGCGTCGCGCACACGAGCAACGAAGCGGGGGCAAAGCTCTTTGCGGAAGAATTGCAAAAGCTTTTTCCCAACGTGCCGCTCGTCTACTGCGACCCGCTTTCTTTAAGCGTGTCCTGCCATATCGGTCCCGGCTCGCTCGCCGTTGCTTGCGTCCGCCGCGTACTGTAATACGTCGAAATTTTTAAAGCTCCGCCGAAAACGGAGCTTTTATTAAGTAAGAAACCCGCAAGAACAACTTGCGGGTAATTCTTTGTTTTTAACGATTAGACCAATTCGATGATCGCTTTTTCCGCTGCGTCGCCGCGACGTTCGCCGAGAAGGTAAATTCTCGTATAGCCGCCGCCTTGACCGAGCTCCTCTTTACGAGCCGCGTATTTGGGCGCGATCTCGTTGAAAAGTTTGTCCATCAAAGGATGCTGAACGTCAGCCGTTCTCGCCTTGAACTCGCTCTTCTTTTCCGTGAACGCTTTTACTTCCTGCAGATCGTAGGTCTTAGCCATGATCGCACGGCGAGCGGCAAGCTTCTTCGCACCGTCTTTTACGCTGGTAACGGTAACTTCTTTGCCTTTTGCGTCCTTTTTCGTTACTTCGAATTCGACGTTATCGTCGTAGGTGTTTACCGCTTTGGTGATGAGCTTTTCAACGTAAGATCTGAGCTCTTTCGCCTTTGCAGCGGTCGTTTCGATTTTTCCATACCAAAGAAGCTGGGACGCGAGGTTTCTCAAAAGCGCGTTTCTTTCTTTGGACGTTCTTCCCAATTTGCCGGGCATAATTTTAATCCTCCTGTTGTCTTAATGCAAGGCCGTAAGAATCCAATTTCTGAATGACTTCGTCAAGCGACTTTCTGCCGAGGTTTCTCACCTTCAACATGTCGTCCTCCGTCTTTTTGGTAAGGTCTTCGACCGTGTGAATGTTCGCTCTCTTCAAGCAGTTGTACGAACGGACGGAAAGGTCCATTTCTTCAATCGCCATTTTGAGAATTTGCTGTTGCTTGTCGTCTTCCGTCTTAACGAGGATATCCATACCTTTGATCGTCTCGCTGAGATTTACGAACAGATTGATGTGATCCTGCATGATCTTCGCCGCCAAGGAAATGATCTCCTTACCCGAGAACGTACCGTCCGTCCACACTTCCAACGTCAGCTTGTCGTAATCTACCGCCTGACCTACGCGCGTAGGCTCGACCGTGTAATTTACTCTCTGTACGGGCGTATAGATGGAATCGACCGCGATATAATCGATGATCGCCTTCTTGTTCTCTTTTGCGGGGCGATAGCCTCTGCCCCTGCCGACCGTGATCTCGACGTCGAGCTTCGCGCCCTCGTCGATCGTGCAGATATACTGATCTGCATTGATGACCTCGATTTCCGCGTCCACGTTGAGGTCCTTACCCGTAAGCACGGCGGGACCCTCCTTGCAGATGTGCAGAACCTTTTCGTAATCTTTGTCGATAACTTTCGTTTTGATCGCAAGCGTTTTGAGGTTAAGGATAATTTCCGTAACGTCCTCTTTTACGCCCGCAACGGCGGAAAACTCGTGTTTTACGCTACCGTCGGGGAATTTAATGCCTTCCACCGCCGCGCCGGGCAATGCGGAGAGCAGAATTCTTCTCAGACAGTTTCCAATGGTAAGACCGAAACCTTTCTCCAAGGGCTCGCATACGACTTTCGCATAAAAATCGTCGTTTTCAAGCACTTCGAGTTTGGGCATATCCATTTCGATCATTATGTTACCTCCTGATATTTTTCAATTATTTGGAGTACAATTCGACAATCATATGCTCAGCAATCTGGCTGTCGATGTCTTCTCTCGTGGGAAGAGCCAATACCTTTCCTTCAAGTTTTTCTCTGTCAAACTCAACCCATTTCGCAAGGGTGTTGCTTGCCTTCGTTTCTTTGAGTTCGGTGAAATATTTGTTGCCCTTTCTGTTTTCTTTCACGACGATCACGTCGCCGGCTTTCACGATATACGAAGGGATCGTAACCGTTTTGCCGTTTACGGACAAATGCGCGTGGCTGACGATCTGACGAGCCAACGTTCTGGAGGGTGCAATGCCCATTCTGAACACTACGTTGTCGAGACGTCTTTCCAAAAGGGAAAGCATGTTTTCACCCGTAACGCCCTTCATACGGTCTGCCATTTCGTAATACTTACGGAACTGACCTTCCTGTACGCCGTAAATTCTCTTGGTCTTCTGCTTTTCGCGAAGCTGCAATCCGTATTCGGAAACCTTCTTTCTGTCCGCACCGTGCTGACCGGGAGCAACCGGACGCTTGTTGAACGGGCATTTATCCATATAGCACTTGTCGCCTTTAAGGAACAATTTTGCGCCTTCTCTTCTGCAAAGCTTGCACTTTGCTTCTCTATATCTTGCCATTTTCTCTTATTGCCTCCTATTAAACTCTACGACGCTTCGGCGGTCTGCAACCGTTGTGAGGAATGGGGGAAACGTCGGAGATCAACGTGATCTCCAATTCGCATGCGGAAAGCGCGCGGATCGCGGATTCTCTTCCTGCCCCGGGACCTTTCACGTACACTTCAACCGTACGAAGTCCGTGTTCTTTCGCAACTTTCGCAGCCGTCTCGGCAGCCATCTGCGCCGCGAACGGCGTACCTTTTCTGCTGCCCTTGTAACCAAGCGCACCTGCGCTCGACTGCGAGATCGCGTTACCGTTCATATCCGTAACCGTTACGATCGTGTTGTTGAAGGTCGATTGAATATGAACTTGTCCTTTGTCTACTTTCTTGATTTCTTTGCGTTTACGGGAAACGACTTTCTTTTTTACTTCTGCCATTGTCTATCGCCTCCTCGATTACTTCTTCTTGCCTGCGATCGCACGCGCAGGACCTTTACGCGTACGAGCGTTTCTCTTCGTGCTCTGTCCGCGTACGGGCAAGCCCTTTCTGTGACGGATACCGCGATAGCATCCGATTTCCATAAGGCGCTTGATGTTGAGGGAAACTTCGCTGCGAAGCTCGCCCTCCACTCTCAAATTGTGGTCGATATATTCTCTCAATTTGGAAACGTCGTTCTCGTCGAGATCCTTTACTCTCGTATCGGGATTGATACCCGTTTCCGCGAGAATCTTTTTCGAAGTCGTCAAACCGATACCGTAAATGTAGGTAAGTCCGATTTCGACTCTCTTTTCTCTGGGTAAATCTACACCGGCAATACGTGCCATTGATTTCTGTCCTCCGTTTTTTTGTCGTTTTTGTTTGATTTTTTATCTATTGCCAACGAATACGTCAGCGGGGCAGTGGAAAATGCCCGTTTGAAGTATTGTATTATTTTTTGAGTTCTAAGCCTATCCGCCGTCGCGTATACGTACGCGTACACGCGCGCATTAACACGCAACAAAACTGAGTTTCCGTAATTTTTACGGAAATTCAGCCTGATTACGCTATTTTTCGGGAAAATCACCTATTTTTATATGGTTTCCCCAAAGTACGGCATGTAATTATTATACCACGCGCCGTCAAGGTCTGTCAACCATTTTTTGGTAATTATCCAAAACTTTTTTTAGCCCTGTCTCTGTTTATGGCTCTTGCTCTTGGAGCAGATCACCATAACTCTGCCGTTTCTTTTGATAACTTTGCACTTGTCGCACATAGGTTTTACAGAAGGTCTTACTTTCATGATATTTTCTCCTTGTTAATTAAACTCTTTTCCGTCGTTTGATTACGACTTACTACGCCACGTGATTCTGCCTTTCGTCAAATCATAAGGGCTCATTTCCAATTTTACCGTATCTCCTTCGATGATCCTGATGTAATTCATGCGAAGTTTACCGGAAATATATGCCGTGATTATGTGACCGTTGGAAAGCTGCACTCTGAACGTTGCGTTGGGCAACGCTTCGACTACTTTACCTTCCGCTTCGATTACGTCGTCTTTGGACACAGAATTCTCCTCCGAATTTTTTGTTCCGACGGAGCGGGCTCCGCCGCGTTCTATTGTTTAAAGCGTGAGTATCTCCACGCCGTCCTCGCGCACCACTACGGTATTTTCGTAATGCGCCGCGGGACTGCCGTCGATCGTCACCGCGCCCCACCCGTCGTCGAGCAGACGCACGCGCCAATTGCCGAGCGAGATCATCGGTTCTATACAAAGCACCGTACCCGCTTTGAGCCGCACCCCCGTACCCTTTCTCCCGAAATTCGGTACGGACGGGTCCTCGTGCATTTCCCTACCGATACCGTGACCCGTATACGAACGGATCACACCGTATCCGAAGGATTCGGCATACTGTTGTACGCGATAGCCGATATCGTACAAGGGCGTTCCGGCTTTCAAGCCCTCGATCCCTTTGAAGAAACACTCTTCCGTCACTTTTACGAGCTTCTCGGTTTCGGGTGCGATCTTACCGATACAAAACGTTCTGCACGCGTCGCCGTGATAGCCGTTCTTGTCCGCCACCACGTCCACGCTGACGATGTCGCCCTCTTTCAGAATAGTCTGCGAATCGGGGATACCGTGCACGACCGTTTCGTTGACCGAAACGCAAGCCGACGCGGGGAAGCCGCCGTAACCGAGACAGGAGGGATTCGCCCCCGACGCGCGGATATACCGTTCCACCAACTCGTCGACCTCTTTGGTGCTCATGCCCGCTTTGATCTTCGAGCCGACGAAAGAAAGGGTATCGCGCACGATCTTGCACGGTTCGCGCAACAATTCTATCTCTTTTTCGCTCTTAACGTGAATCATATTTCTTATTTACGAAGTTCGTCGAGTTTTTCCGAAACTTTTCCAAAGACGTATTCGGGCGTCGTACTGCCGTCTACGTCGAAGATCAGTCCCTTTTTCGTATAATACTCGATCAGGGGAGCGGTCTGTGCGTTGTACACGTCCAAACGACTCTGCACCGTCTCTGGGTTGTCGTCCTTTCTCTGATACAGCTCGCCGCCACATCTCGAACAGGTCGTCGCGTCGCCGATCCGCGAAACGTGATAGCTTTCGCCGCAATCTCTGCAAACGCGTCTGCCGCAAAGTCTGCCCATCAAAAGAGAAAAATCGACGTCGATGTTGATAACCAAATCGATCTTCGTGATCTTATCGAGCGCTTCCGCCTGTGCGTTGGTGCGGGGGAAACCGTCCAACATATAGCCGTTCTTGCAATCCTCTCTCGCAATACGCTCTTCCACGATCTTGCAGGTCACTTCGTCGGGTACGAGCTGTCCTTTATCGATATACGATTTCGCAAGCAACCCGATCGGCGTTTGGTTTTTGATGTTCTCTCTGAAAATGTCGCCCGTGGAAATATGCGGCAATTTGTATTCGTCGGAAATCTTCGAAGCCAACGTGCCTTTTCCTGCGCCGGGCGCACCGAGTAAAATAATATTCATAATCTATCTCCTTATTTTGAAAAATTACTTATGTAGCGACGCTCGCTTTCGCCAGCGCGCCCTCGGCTTATTCCGTCGTTCCGTCTTTCGACGGAACGTTACGGGAATTTCTCTTATTTCAAGAAGCCTTTGTAATTTTTCATCATCAACTGCGCTTGCAACTGTTTCTCGAATTCCATTGCCACGGAAACGACGATCAGGATACCCGTCGTAGAGAATACGTTGACGAGATCGAGCGACGCCCATGCGAACGCAACGGAAGGAATAAATGCGATCAACGAGAGATAAATAGCGCCGAACAGCGTGATACGGTTGGATATCTTTTTCAGATACGCCTCCGTCGCTTTACCGGGACGAATACCCTGAATAAAGCCGCCGTTCTGTTGGATACTCTTGGATACGTCTTCGGGGTTGAACTGCATCTGCGCATAGAAGAACGAGAACGCGAAGATGAGCAGGCAGAGTACCAGCGCGTAAACGACTGCACCCCAGCCTTCCGCCGAAGCGGACATATAGTTATTCCAGAATTTTGTAAACCAACCGGTAGAGTTGGGGTCTACCATGCTTGCGATCATCTGCGGGAAGCTCAGGATCGAGAACGCGAAGATGAGTGGCATTACGCCGCCGCCCGAAATTCTGATGGGAATGTTCGAGGACTGACCGCCGTACATCTTTCTGCCCTTGATCTGCTTCGCGTACTGTACGGGAACTCTTCTTTCCGAAAGGTCTACGTAGATGATGGCAAAGAAGATGACTGCGCTCACCAAAACGAACGCAATTAAGCCCCAAAGCGCTTTCATGTCTCCGCCGAATACCAGCTCAAACTGACCGACAATGGAGTTGCCCGCCGTTGCGAGAATACCGACAAAGATGATCATCGACTGACCGTTGCCCACGCCGTAGTCGGTAATTCTTTCACCGAGCCACATTACGATGAACGCGCCCGCCGTATAAACGGTAGCCATGAATATGCCCGCCAACCATGTCTGATTAAAGAACAGCGAATCGTTGATCGCATTCTGCTGGTTACCGAACATAACGATGATACCGACCGACTGGATAACGGCAAGAAGAATGGTGACGTAACGCGTATACTGCGCGATCTTTTTGCGCCCCTCTTCGCCTTGCTTGGAAAGTCTTTCGAGCGCGGGAATACCTACGCTTAAAAGCTGCATGATAATGGACGCGTTTATATACGGTCCGATACCGAGCGCGAACAACGTACCCTGCGAGAGTGCGCCGCCCGTGATGCTGCTCATCAGCGTAAGGAAGTCGTTACCTTCCACCACGGTTGAAAATTGACTTCTGATCAAGCCGGGCACCGGTATAAAGCAACCGATGCGGAAAACCAGCAACAGCAAAAGCATCATGTATACTTTATGCCGGATCTCCTTTACTTTAAATGCATTGATAAGTGTCTGTAACATTTTGTTTCTCCGTTTTTGGATTTCTGATTGCGCCAAAGGG
This sequence comes from Clostridia bacterium, assembly GCA_017463105.1. Taxonomy (GTDB): domain Bacteria; phylum Bacillota; class Clostridia; order Christensenellales; family Borkfalkiaceae; genus Scatosoma. The sequence goes on along the minus strand of JAFTPU010000002.1, from coordinate 172,436 downwards.
CGCAACGAAAGCGTTTTCACGCGGGGGAGAAATAACGCGAACTACGGAAAACCGCTTTTGGGACGGTTTTCCGCGTTACGGGTCTATTCGTTAAAGGGTCTCCGCCGTTCCCTTTGCTGCCTCGATGGCTTCTTTTGCGGATGCGGAGAATTTCGCCGCTTTCACGGTGAGAGCTACTTTGAGTTCGCCCTTGCCGAGAACCTTGAGTCCGCAATTGTTTTTAACGGCTTTCGCAAGACCGTTTTCCATAACGAAACCGTAATCTACCACCGTACCTGCGGGAATATCCGCCAAGTCGCCGACGTTCACGATAACGTATTCTTTCTTACCGTTATGGTTGAAACCTCTCTTGGGAACGCGACGAGCGATAGGCATCTGACCGCCCTCGAAACCGGGACGTACGCCGCCGCCGCTACGAGCCCACTGACCTTTGTGGCCCTTACCGGAAGTTTTACCCGTTCCGGAGCCAATACCGCGACCGAGTCTTTTCGGCGCTTTGGTTGCTCCCTCTGCGGGAGAAAGCTCACCTATTCTCATAATAAATCTCCTTAAACGTTTTCTACTTTGACGAGGTGCTTCACTTTCGCAATCATACCCTGAACTGCGGGAGTATCGTCAAGTTCTTTGGAAGAACGGATCTTTTTAAGACCGAGGGCGGTAACGGTAGCTTTCACTGCGTCGACCTGCCCGATCGTGCTCTTTACAAGCGTAACTTTAATCTTTGCCATTTTCTTGTTCCTCCGTTTATCAGCTCAAAATTTCTTCTACGGATTTCCCGCGAAGCGAAGCAACCTGCTCAACGGATTTCAGCTCTTTCAAGCCTTCGATCGCCGCTTTCACGCAGTTGCCCGAGTTTTGGCTACCGTGCGATTTCGTTCTGATGTTCTTGATACCTACGGCTTCCATTACCGCACGGACGGGACCGCCCGCGATAACGCCGGTACCTTCGCTCGCCGGCATCATAAGCACTCTGCCGCGACCGAATACGCCGATCACTTGATGAGGGATCGTGCCGTCTACGATAGAAACGGAAACCATGTTCTTCTTTGCTCTCAAAGTTGCCTTTTCGATAGCTTCGGGAACTTCTTTCGCTTTACCCGTAGCAACGCCGATCTTGCCGTTGCCGTCGCCTACGATAACGAGTGCGGCAAAACGCATATTTTTACCGCCTTTTACAACCTTCGTTACGCGATTGACTTCGATAAGCTTCTTGATAAGTCCGTCGTCTTCCGCCTGTCTTCTCTGAGGTCTTCTTTCTCTTTTTTCGTCTGCCATGGTACCCACTCCTTAAAATTTAAGTCCGGCTTCTCTTGCGCCGTCCGCAACTGCTTTTACGCGTCCCGTGTAAAGGTAGCCGCCTCTGTCGAATACGACTGCCTGAACGCCTTTCGCCATTGCTCTTTCCGCCGCAACGGCACCTACGACCTTCGCCGCGTCCGTCTTGTTGAGACCCGCGATCTTTTCCTTCACGGCTTTATCCATCGTGGATGCCGCCGCGATCGTAACGCCGCCCTTTTCGTTGCCGGCTCTGTCGTCGATCACCTGCACGTAAATGTGGTTAAGACTTCTGTAAACGTTCATACGAGGTGCTTCCGCCGTACCGACCACCGTCTTTCTGACGCGCGCGTGGCGTCTCTGTCTGACTGCATTTTTATCAATTTTCGTAATCATACTTTAACGCTCCTTATTTCTTGCCTTTACCGGAAGTCTTACCTTCTTTATGTTCTACGTTTTCGCCCTTGTAGCGAATACCGTATCCGTGATAAGGCTCGGGTACTCTGATCTTGCGAATGTTCGCCGCGACCTGACCTACGAGTTCCTTGTTGATACCGGAAACGTTGATCTCCGTAAGCGCGGGGCACTCGAATTTGATCCCTTCGGGTGCGATCACTTCCACGGGATGGGAGAAGCCTACGTTCAGAACGAGCTTGTTGCCCTGAACAGCCGCCTTCCAACCTACGCCTTTCACTTCCAGCGCTTTAACGAAACCGCTCGTTACCCCCGTGACCATACCGTTCAAAAGCGCGCGGTACAGACCGTGTTTCGCATTCGTGTCCGCAGCGTCGTCAAGAGCCTTTACGACAAGGTTCGTGCCTTCCGTTTCGATACCGATGTTGCCGACGATCTCTCTCGTCAACGTACCTTTGGGTCCTTTTACGGTTACGACGCCGTCTTTAAAATCTACCGTTACGCCCGCAGGGAGTGCGATGGGCATTTTACCGATTCTCGACATATTGCTCGTACCTCCCTTACCAGACGTAGCAAAGGACTTCGCCGCCTACGTTGGCTGCCTTTGCATTCTTACCGGTCATGATGCCTTTGTTCGTGGACAGAATAACCGTCCCGAAGCCGCCGAGTACGCGGGGCATGTTTGCAACGCCTGCATACGTACGAAGACCGGGCTTCGATACTCTCTGCAAACCGCTGATAACCGATTTTTTATCGTTGTATTTAAGCGTGATCGCGATCTTGCCGTTGTAACCGTCCTCGACGATTTTCATATCCTTTACCCAACCTTCGTTGAGAAGAATTTCGGCAATAGCTTTCTTTTCGTTGGAAGCGGGGATCTCCACCGTTTCCTTCTTCGCCGTGATCGCATTTCTGATTCTTGTAAGCATATCTGCGATAGGATCCGTCATTTTTCTTACCTCCTATTACCAGCTCGATTTCTTAACGCCGGGAATTTCTCCCTTGTACGCAAGGTTACGGAAGCAGATACGGCATACGCCGTACTTTCTCAAAACCGCATGGGGTCTTCCGCAAATCGTGCATCTCGTGTAAGCTCTCGTAGAGAACTTGGGCGCTTTCTGCTGTTTATTTATCATTGACTTCTTTGCCATGTTCGTTTCTCCTTACTTCTTGAAAGGCATACCGAGCGCTCTCAACAGCTCTCTTGCCTCTTCGTCCGTGTTCGCGGTGGTGACGATCGCTACGTCCATACCTCTGATCTTTTCCACCTGATCGTAGGTGATTTCGGGGAAGATCAGCTGTTCTTTCAAGCCCACCGAGTAGTTGCCGCGTCCGTCAAACGCTTTGTCCGATACGCCGCGGAAGTCGCGGAGTCTGGGAAGCGCGATAGATACGAACTTGTCATAGAAACTGTACATTCTGTCGCCGCGAAGAGTAACTTTGATACCGACCGTCTGTCCTTCTCTTACCTTGAAGTTTGCGACCGATTTCTTCGCCTTCGTCAGAATGGGTTGCTGACCGGAGATCATCTTGATCTCGTTTTCGGTCATCTGAATGGATTTCGCGTTATCCTTGATGTCGCCGAGACCCGTGTTGATAACAATCTTAACGAGTTTCGGGCATTGCATTACGGATTTGTATCCGAATTTTTTCATAAGATAAGGCACGACTTCTTTTTCGTACTTTTCTTTTACTCTGTTATTATAAACTTTCTCTGCCATCTTAACTTACCTCGTTAGTTGTTTTCCGTGGTCTCGGTAGCTTCGGGCTGCACTGCGGGTTCCACCGCTTTCGCCGCACGCTTTCTCGTTCTCTTCTTGGGCGCTTCTTCCGCAGCCGCCGCAGCTTTTGCGGCTTTCTTCGTATAAGCTTTGTCGAGAACCGCGCCGCAAGCGCATACTCTTACCTTCTTACCGTCTACGACAGCGTGCTTCACTTTCGTCGCCTTACCGCAGGTAGGGCAAACTACTTTTACGTTGGACGCGTCGATGGGTCCGGGAACTTCCACGATCTTGCTCGTTTCGTTCGCTTTTCTTGCTTTTTCGTGCTTCTTCTGAATACGCACGCCTTCAACGACTACCGTATTTGCCTTAGGGGACGTGGCAAGGACTTTTCCCTGTACGCCTTTGTCTTTACCGGCAATTACAAGTACGTTATCATTTACTTTTACGTTCATTGTTTTAGTCCTCCTGACAAATTACAGAACTTCGGGAGCAAGAGAGATGATCTTCATGTAATCCTTATCTCTCAATTCTCTCGCGATCGGCCCAAAGATACGGGTACCCTTGGGTTGTTTTTGGTTGTCGATGATGACGGCTGCGTTTTCGTCGAATTTAACGAACGTACCGTCAGCTCTTCTGATCCCTTTTGCGCTTCTTACGATAACCGCTTTCACGACGTCGCCTTTCTTTACCGCGCCGCCGGGCGTTGCCGTCTTAACGGACGCTACGATAACGTCGCCGATGTTGCCGGTCTTACGGAAGGAGCCGCCTAATACTCTGATGCACATAAGCTCTTTTGCGCCGCTGTTGTCAGCCGCTTTGAGTCTCGTCTGAGGCTGTATCATACTTTCTGCCCTCCTTGATTACTTCGCTTTCTCGACGATTTCCGCTACGCGCCAGTTTTTATCCTTGCTGAGCTTTCTCGTCTCGACGATTCTTACCGTATCGCCAACGCCGCATTCGTTGTTTTCGTCATGCGCCTTGATACGTTTGCTTTTCGTGATGGTTTTCTTGTAGAGTGGGTGCTTGCTCTTGTCGCTGATAAGCACGACGACCGTCTTATCCATTTTATCGGATACAACAAGACCGACTCTTTCTTTTCTCAAATTTCTTTCCATGATTGCTGTCCTCCGATGTTACGCCTTGAGCTCTCTCGCACGGATCTCCGTGTTTACGCGAGCGATATCTCTCTTGCAGGTTCTGATGGAAACGGGGTTGTCAAGCTGACCGGACGCCAAACGGAAACGAAGGTTGAAAAGTTCGCTCTTGAGTTCCGCAAGCTTTGCTACAAGCTCTTCGCTCGTCATTTCTTTTACTTCTTTCGCTTTCATTATTGTTCACCGCCTTCTGCCGTTTCGGTTGCTTCCGCAACGACTTCTTTCTTAACAAACTTGCACTTTACGGGAAGCTTGTGCGCCGCAAGACGCATTGCTTCTCTTGCCACGTCCTCGCTTACGCCTGCCATTTCGAACATTACGCGACCGGGTTTTACGACCGCTACCCAATATTCGACCGAACCTTTACCGGAACCCATACGCGTTTCCGCAGGTTTCTTCGTGATAGGCTTATGGGGGAAGATGTCGATCCAAACTTTACCGCCACGCTTGATGAATCTCGTCATTGCGATACGGGCTGCTTCGATCTGGTTGGATTTGATCCAGCCGAGCTCTTCGGATACGAGGCCGTATTCGCCGTATGCGATTACGTTGCCCTTCGTAGCCTTACCTTTCATCGTGCCACGATGCTGTCTACGTCTTTTTACTCTTTTGGGAATTAACATTACTGTTCGCCTCCTTCTGCAACGGGCTTCTTCGAAGCTTTGATCACTTCGCCTTTGTAGATCCAGCACTTAACGCCGATCATACCGAAGGTCGTGTGCGCTTCCGCAAAGCCGTAATCGATGTCCGCGCGAAGCGTCTGAAGGGGAATAGAACCTTCGTGATAGTGCTCGCTTCTCGCAATTTCAGCGCCGTCGAGACGTCCGCTGACCATCATCTTGATGCCTTTTACGCCCGCTCTCATCGAACGGCCGATCGCCTGCTTCATGCAACGTCTGAACGACATACGCTTTTCAAGCTGTGCCGCAACGCCTTCCGCTACGAGCTGCGCGTCGCAGTCGGGCTTTCTCACTTCCGTGATATTGATGCTCACCGCTTTGCCGTTCGTAAGCTTCGCAAGATCTTTCTTGATAACTTCCACTTCCGCGCCGCCTTTACCGATGATCACGCCGGGACGAGCCGTGTAGATCGTTACGACGATTCTCGTCGCCGCTCTTTCGATAAGGATCTTGCTTACCGCAGCCGCATAGTACTTCTTTTTGAGGAAAGTACGGATAACGTTATCTTCTTTGAGGAATTTGGAGAATTCTTTCTTGTCTGCATACCAAGTGGTATTCCAATCGGCGATAACGCCGACTCTCAAACCGTGAGGATTAACTTTCTGTCCCATTGTTATACTTCTCCTTCCAATTTCTTAACGTCCAAAATTACGGTGATGTGGCTCGTTCTCTTCAAGATCGCATGCCCTCTGCCTTTGGATACGGGCTGCATTCTCTTGAGCATCTGACCGCCGTCCGCAAAGCATTCCGCAACGTACAGGTCGTTTCTGTCCATACCCATGTTATGTTCTGCGTTCGCCGCAGCCGACATAAGCACTTTCTTCACCGCAAGCGCGCTTCCGTTTACGCTGTAATCGAGAATCGCTTTTGCTTCTTTATAGCTCTTTCCGCGAATCAAAGCGAGAACCGTTCTCACTTTGTAAGGGGAAACTCTGATATATTTAGCGACTGCATAGGGGCGTTTTTCTTTCTTTTCCGCAACCCTTGCCGTCTTCTTCTTCATATTCGTTGCCATTTATCTATTCTCCTTATTTACCCGGGCTAGTCGTTTTCGCGGTGTGACCGTGGAACGTTCTCGTGGGAGCAAACTCACCGAGCTTGCAACCGATCATGTCTTCCGTTACGTATACGGGTACGTGCTTACGACCGTCGTATACCGCAATCGTGTGTCCAACGAAATCGGGGAAAATGGTAGACGCTCTCGACCAGGTCTTGATAACTTTCTTTTCGTTCGATTCGTTCATCGCCTGAATTCTGCTCAAAAGCTTCGCTTCGACGTAAGGTCCTTTCTTAACGCTTCTTGACATTTTTCAATCCTCCGATTAGTTTATTCTCTTAAGAATGAACTTGTTGGTTGCATTCTTCTTCTTTCTCGTCTTGTAACCGAGAGCGGGCTTGCCCCAAGGCGTCAACGGACCTGCGTGGCCGATAGGAGACTTACCTTCACCACCGCCGTGAGGGTGGTCGACGGGGTTCATAACCGAACCTCTTACTTCCGGTCTCAAACCGAGATATCTTGCTTTACCTGCTTTACCCAACGAAACGAGCTCGTGGTCTACGTTGCCGACCTGACCGATCGTCGCGCGGCACTTCAAAAGCACGTATCTCATTTCGCCGCTCGGCATACGGATCGTAGCGTATTTGCCTTCGACTGCCATGATCTGCGCGGAGATACCTGCGCTTCTTGCGATCTGACCGCCCTTACCGGGGGTAAGCTCGATGTTGTGTACCATCGTACCGACGGGAATGTTCTCGAGGGGAAGCGCGTTACCGACTTTGATATCCGCGTTCACGCCGCTCATGACCTTGTCCCCTACGTTCAGACCGACGGGAGCAAGGATATAGCTCTTTACGCCGTCCGCGTATACGAGGAGCGCGATGTGCGCGCTTCTGTTGGGGTCGTACTGAATACTCTTTACCGTTGCGGGAATATCGTCCTTCGTTCTCTTGAAATCGATGATACGATATTTTCTGCGGTTACCGCCGCCGATATGTCTGGTGGTGATTCTGCCCATGTTGTTACGACCGCCGCTGTGGCGCTGGTCGTGCATCAAAGATCTTTCGGGCTTCGCACCTGCCGTCAGATCGTCGTTCGTCAAAACCGTTACGAAACGGCGACCTGCGGAAGTGGGTTTATACGTTTTAATAGCCATTTTCTAACTTCCTCCTTGCTTAGGTCAACGACTCGAAGAATTCGATAGTCTTGCTATCTTCCTTCAGCGTCACGATCGCTTTCTTACGGTCGGGAGTGTAACCTTCGTTTCTGCCCATTCTCTTGAGCTTACCCTTGCAGGTAATCGTGTTCACTTTCGCAACCTTTACGCCGAATATTTTTTCGACTGCCAATTTGATCTGGGTTTTGTTCGCGTCTTTCTTTACGTAGAACGTATATTTCTTGGACGCGATACCGTCGTAACCTTTTTCGGTCAGAACGGGCTTAATGATAATATCCTCTGCAAACATTACGCGTTTACCTCCTGGAATTTCTCAACCGCAGCCTTCGTCATAACCACTTTCGCATTCGCCACTACTTCGTAGGTGCTCAGCTGCGCAAGGGGCAACGTCGAAAGCTTGGGAAGGTTCGCCGCCGCGCGGATCACGTTCACGTCGTCGTTGTCCATGACCACAAGCGCCTTATTCAGGTTGAGCGCCTTTGCGAAAGCCGCCATCTCTTTGGTCTTGGGCGCGGACACTTTCAGCTCGTCCACAACGATGAATTCGCCGTCTGCGACCTTCTTGGAAAGCGCGGACAAAAGCGCCGCCTTCTTTGCCTTGTCGTTCATCTTCTTCGAGAAGTCGCGGGATTTGGGTGCGAACACTACGCCGCCCTTGATCCACTGCGGAGCGCGGATGGAGCCCTGACGAGCACGACCCGTGCCTTTCTGTCTCCAAGGTTTGATACCGCCGCCGCGAACTTCCGTTCTCGTGAGGGTGGATTTGGTTCCCTGTCTCTCGTTTGCAAGACGGGTAACGACTGCCTGATGAATCAAAGATTCTTTATATTCGACGCCGAATACGCTATCGTTCAATTCGATCTCGCCGACTTCCGCGCCGCTCATATTTAATACTTTAATAGCCGCCATTGTCTGTCACTCTCCTTATTTGCTCTTAACGCTGTCCGATACGGTAACGATGCTGCCTTTCGGACCGGGGATCGCACCCTTGATGAGGATCGCGTTTCTGTTCAGATCTACCTTAACGACTTCGAGGTTCTGAATGGTAACGTTCTCCACACCGTACTGACCTGCGAGGTGCTTGTTCTTGAACACTCTCGAAGGGGAGCTGATAGGACCCATAGAACCGGGTTCTCTGTGAACGGGGCCGGTACCGTGCGTCATTTTCAGTCTCTGCTGATTCCATCTCTTGATAACGCCCGTGAAACCGTGACCTTTCGTCACGCCCGATACGTCTACCTTGTCGCCCGCCGCGAACACGTCCGCTTTAAGCTCCGTGCCTACCGTGTAGGTTTCCGCGTTTGCGACTCTGATTTCTTTCAAGACCTTGTGGGGCTTAACGCCTGCTTTCTTGAACTGTCCGAGCTCGGGCTTCGTAAGCGCCTTCTCGCTCGTTTCGATAAAGCCGAGCTTCAACGCGGCGTAACCGTCGTTCTCCACCGTCTTTACCTGAACTACGGGGCAGGGACCTGCCTCCACTACCGTGACGGGGATCAATTTCCCGTCTTCTGCAAAGATCTGGGTCATACCCACTTTGCGACCGATGATTGCTTTATTCATTGATAAAGTTCACTCCTTAAAATTTTTTATTCTCGAATACCTTTGAAAGTATTTCTCGGCGATGTTTTGATTGCCTTACGATCAAAGCTTGATCTTGATGTCCACGCCTGCGGGGAGGTGAATGGAATCGAGAAGCTTCGCGTTGGGCGAATAGATGTCGATGATTCTCTTGTACGTTCTCATTTCGAACTGTTCGCGGGAATCTTTATATTTGTGGGGCGAACGGAGGATCGTTACGATCTCTCTTTCCGTAAGAAGGGGAATGGGACCGGAGATCTTCGCACCGCTCTTTTTCATCGTTTCGACGATACGGCTTGCCGCTTCGTCTACGAGTTCGTGGTCGTACGCCGCCAACTTGATTCTGATTTTCTGTACTGCCATTTTTGTGTTACTCCTTTTGCTGTTTATACTAACGTTTTATTTGCTGTATCAACTCACCCGTGTGTATCGAGGTATTCCGCAAAATAAAAACACTCATTATTTTTTCCGAGCGTTCTTACGCAAAGCCTCGGTTAGTCGCAGGAGTCGAGCCCCCACTTTTGTCAACGGAAATTATCTGTCAAGGCGGCTTTCAGCCTTAAATTTCAGTAACTTCCCGTATCAACCCATACACCGCGTTTTTACACAGCCTATTTATAATACCAAATTTACAAGCCCCTGTCAAGCGTTTGAACGAAAAATTTTAAAAATTTTTTAACTTTTTATGTGGTAATATTAAATGCGAAAAGAATATTCATCAAAAGTTTGTTCTTTTCTTCCCTGTTTTTCATATAACCTCCTTTGTTATGAAAACACCCTTGCGCAGTGGGTAACTGCGCCCCCTTTGATACAATTAGCCGTATAGGCATTGTAAATAAATATTTTTAAGTGGCATATAGCCAAAAGGAGCAATAAAATGACAGTAGATTTGTACAAAAAGACGGTATCTTACCAAGACCAATACGGCAACGACAAGGTTGCAACCAACTTTTACGTGAAATGTGGCGATCAACTCGTTCCTGTTGAAGTAAAGTACTTCCCTGACAAGGAAACGAATACGGACAGGCAGTATGGCGCACGTAAAACGTTAATGTCCGCATTTGCAACTGTATTGCCCGACAAAAAAGGAAGTGGTAAAAACTCTTAAAAAGCCCCTATTCAGGAAGACAATGAAGACGAGGACGACTCTTTTAATTAATCAATACTTTCTATAAAAGGTGTATAGTTGGGAAAAATGGGAAAAATGGGAAAATTGTGTATAAGTATTTACATAAAACAGTTAAATAAATTCTTTTAATTTCCTACAAAAAATAATATTCTCTATTTCTCGGCGCAGGGCTTGTCCAAGCGCCGAGAAAAATTGGGAAAAATGGGAAAAACTTTTGCTTTCAAAGGGGTAAAAAAATGAAAGGAAAGGAAAAAAAGCCATTATGTGGAAAAGAGTGTGAAGTTATGAACTACGTTCCATACTTCAATGAGCCACCTATGGATACAATAAAGCGCTATAAAACAATTAAAAAGTACGCTTTCATTATACATGATAAGGACTATAACGAAAAAGGTATTTTGGAAAGTCCGCACTATCATATATATCTTAATTTTGGACGCGCAAGCGTAAAATTTACGGACGTAGCAAAGTGGTTTGGTTTGGAGCCACAATACGTAAACAAGATAATAAAAACGGGTTCCGTTTTAGATTATTTAACGCATAATAACGATAGTCAACAATTTAAGCACCAGTATCGTCCGGAAGAGGTTACGGCAAATTTCGATTTTGTAAAAGAGGCGGAAATTGAACGAACCTTTGGTGATTTTAGTAAGTATAGCTACGCAAAACAGCTTGCGTACGTACACTCTCTTTCCCCGGACAAACAATTAAAGTACTATAAAGAACTGAAAAGCCGTTGGCAACTAGAGTGTGATTATCGTTCGCTTGAACCAAATCGTGATATAGACGTTGTGTTTATTTATGGTAAAGGTGGGACAGGTAAAACCTACTATGCCAAACAGCTTTTGGAAAAAATGGGTTACGATTATTGTATATCCTCTTCCTCTAACGATATGTTTCAGGACTATAAAGGTCAATGGGGAATCATATTAGACGATATCCGCGATAGGTCAATGGACTTTGAAGATATGTTGAAATGTTTGGACAATCATACAGCAAGTACAATGTTCGGACGTTATAATAATAAAGTTTTTGACGGAAAAATAATCGTATTAACGTCCTCTGTTCCACCAAAGTTTTGGTATAAGGGTGTGATAAAGTGTCGTGGATATGAGCGTATCATCCCCCACGAAGACTTAAATCAATTTTATCGCCGAATAGGCTGTTACATAGAGATGACGGAAACGACAATTACCGTGTATAACGACGGTTTAGACGAACGTGGAAATCCGAAAGGGTTAGGCAATCAATATGTTAACGGTGTTGTAAATATAAGGCGTGAACAAAAACCTAAAACGAATTTTAATGCTATATTTGACCAAATGTGTGAACCATCTACAACTGATATTTTTGATATAGAACAGCAAAGTATTTTTAATAAAAAATAACCGCCCTTTCGGACGGTTAATGAGAAGTCTACACTAAAAGCCAGATGTTCTTCTCTGTCAACGCGGAAATCCCGTTGCTTCCCCTTTTGGGGGCTGATGGCTTAATAAGTATAACATAAGGAAAAAGAAATGTCAACTGTTAATTATAGTTTAAAACATAAGGGCGTGAGATTAATTTCTGCCGATAAAGCTTGGGTACAAGGCAAAAATGGTAAACGTAAACTTAACCCAAAATATAAGTTTGTGGGTAAAATACAGATGTCTATGCCAAATATGGTTGTTACTGCAAGCGATAAGAAAAAACCGACGTTCAAGGGTAATACTTATGACTTAAACAGAACAGCGAAAAAACAAATTGTGGGACATTTTTATGACGATAAAGGCAAACGTACTCGAAAAACGGTTGCTTATTTCGGAATAGAAAAATAGTAAGATATTTTTAGAGGTGTGAAATGAAGAAAAAAGATACGTTTCCATAGCTTATCGTTTTTTTGATTTGCAATTAAAATTTATCATTAAAAAATAAAAAAAAGAGAGGTAAAAAAATTGAGTATTAAAAGTTCAATTAAGAGATTTAATAGAAGACCTTTGTGGAAGAGAATTCTTGCAACGGTTTTAGGTTTGGTGACGATTGGTGGCGCCGTCTTCGGTGTTACAAAATTGGTGGAACACGTCAACGACGATTTGAAGACGATTCATCCTTCGTTTGAGGTTGGTACATTAGGTACTGATGGTAAGTACGTAGAAGATGAAGGAATGCTTTATACGGAGGAATCGTTCAAATGTGATGGATTACAAGTCAAACTTGATTTTGATAACAAAATCGATTATCAAATTTTCTATTATGATGACGTTGGAAATTTTGTAAAGTCTACTGATCTATTGACGGAGGGTTATTCGGATGTGGCATATGGAACGTATGCGCGTATCGTGATTAAGCCGAATGCCGATGAGGATGATAAAATTGATTGGAAAGAGAAAATCAGCTATCCGGCGCAAATGGAAGTCAAGGTAAAGAAAGAACAAAAACAAAAGAGTTATGTTTTTAGCGGTCAATCTGTGATGACGGTTGATAACGTTTCGAATATGCGTTTTGTGAGAGGCTCTTGGAAAGTTCTTGACGGCGTTGTACAGTTAACAAGTTTTGAAGATTCGGGTGGTACAACGTTTCATTTATTGAAAGTTTCCAATAAAACTATCAAATTAAATAAAGCTTCTGAAAACGGTGGTAACGTCGGCCAGCTGGAAGTTTTCGAGTTTGATAAAAATATGAATTATTTAGGCCAGCAAGCAGTTAGGGACGATGGCGCAGAATATGCTTCTGCCGAATTAAAGGATGCTACGAGATACGTACTTTTCAACTACGCTCTTCGAGTTGAGGGGACTACCAGTAACGAGTTTATGAGAGTTTCCGACTCTGTTTTGCAAAATGTTCAAAATTTAATTGTCATCGAATAACAAGATTAAATAAAAACAATGGTGGGCGGTTGGATAAGCCGTCCACTATTGTTTTGAGGTGTGTTATGAAAAAAATTTTATTAACGTTGTTGTTGAGTGTAGTAAGTTTTTTTTCTGTGTTTTTTCCGGTTGTGAAGGTATCGGCGGATAATCAAATTTCGGCTGATTATACTTACGTTATAGATGACTTATCTCGGATTGAAAATTTTGACGTCAATCAATACCCTGCGGATATTAACGATTATAGTTTAAATTTTTTATCCATTATGGAAAGCACGACGGGACAGTTGTTTTTATATCTCTACCAGCCAAGCGCAGGCAATAAACACATGGTTGCCACCTCGGTTAATATGTCTAATGGGGAACGTCCCGCTAGTATAAGTGATAATATCCCTGAAAGCAGTTCGGAGGTTGAACAATATTTAGAAAATGCCTTATTTAAAAATTATAAATTGTCTTTGTTAAATAGCAGTGGTGTTTTTTTTAAGTACTTAGTAGAAGGGTATACGGTACAGGATATAGATATGCGCACGTATGAAATATCGTCGGTTTTTCGTGCGTGGAATTCAACTATGGGTGATAAGGAAGGCGAAAACGGAAACACTATTAGTGAAGTTTCTTATCCGGTTGCTAAAATGATACGTATAGGCGAATTAGAAGATTCTAATGGCTTGCCCACTTATCACGAGTTGGATACGGAAGTTATCCATATAACGAGTAAATACATAGGACTATTGCGATACAAACAGGGTATTCCCTTGTTTGGTATAGATGACCAAGTAGATAGTCATTATATTGCTTTCGATACGGATAAGGTAATCGATAAGCTTATGGAAGCGGACGTAATGTACACTAAGGTAACGTATAATTATAGTGCTGTAATGGGGATTGTTTTAAAAGATGAAGAAATATCAACCAAAGAATACGTTTACTTAAATAGCGATAACAATGAAGGTAGTGTTGACGTTGGGGTGTTTTTCCCTGAAATGCATGCTTGGAAAAGGATTTGTACCGTCGATAAGTTTATTGAAACCGAAGAATTTAAAACATGGTTTGTGGAGTCTGGTTTAACGGATGAAAGCATTAAAGAATTAAAAGGAAAAAAATGGGTTTTACGTTTTGTTGAAACGGAGTATGACTCGGTCCTTACGACGGATAAATATGAATATACCCGAAGTAGGGTTTCAGACGTAAGTATTCTTCGGTTAAAATTTGAAACAAACGGTGTGATATATAATCTTGGCGTTGTTGATAATAAGCAAACCGGGGACGGTATTCCGGATAATTATTTTAATTTTGAATTTAATGCGGAAAAACTTGAAGAACTTCTTCAAAAAATCTTAATGATAATAGGCATTGTATTGCTTGTTGTTATTTTAATTTTTTGTAGCGGTATATTATCCCCTATATTTAGCGCGTTAAAATTTATCTTGAAAGTAGTGATCTACGTTATCACGCTTCCGTTTAGGATATTAGGACGACTATTTAGAGGTAAAAAATAAAAGACGATTATTCGTCGTCTTTATCATTTTTATTCTTCTTATTGTTTTTATGGGGGTCACTTGTTCCCCATTTGTATAATTTGATTGTTAAGATTATAAAGAGTGCAAACATTAAAATTATAATAATGAAAATAATGGGTGGAATTTCCATTTTATATTTAAAATAGTTGTCGGGTTTACCATCACCTGATTGCATTAACAAATTGAAAATAGACATAGTATAATTCCTTTAATGATAAGTAGTGGTTTCATTATAAACAATAAGAAAGTAAAAGTCAAGAAAAAGGTATGGTGTATGAGCAGATTTAAGACATTATTATACGTTTTATTAACGTTGTTTTTGGTGTTTGTGATTGGATATTTCATCCATACGGCAAAAGAGGTAGATAAGTATGTGGACGAAGATATTGAAACGAGCGAAGAATATTTTTATTCGAGCGAAGACGCTTGATTATCGGCATTATATTTGCGCTGGGTTTACGGTCGTAAGTGTTTTGCTTGCTATTTTTCGCTTTCCGTATGCGCTTGGCCGTCTTGGCGAGTCTTTCGTGGATATTTGGAACTCGTGCAAATTCTACGTAGCGGAATTGTTTAACCTGCAAATTTACGGCAAAATAACCGTGTTAGATTATACGAAAATGCCGTTTGAAATGCCTTTCGATTTGCCTATGACGTGGGAAGAATTTAAGGTATCCTGGGGAAACTATTGGAAAGTTTTTATTACCGGCGATAATATACTTACGTATATGACGTCGTATGCCGATTTTTTAGAGATTCTTTCCAAGGTCCTTTTAATTGCTATGCCGTTTTTGGTTTTTTGGCTAATATACAAGGCGATAAAAAAGCCGGTTACGAATAATGCCCGGAACGTGGAAAGCAAAGCTTTGAAACGTTGGAAACGTTTTGAGGATAAAGTTTGCGCTCCCGTTCGTGATTGGATAAAAAATTTTATATCGTTTATCGTTTATAATTCGTTTTGGTGGAAGACTTGGGCGTTTGTTTGGGCGTATAGCTTTAATTTCATCGCGATCGTTCTCGAATTTATCGCGTTCTATATCTATTTCATCGCAAGTTTGCAGTTGACGGACCTGTATACGCAGTTGCTAAAACTGTTAATGGACTTATCTGTTGTGATAGATTTCTTCCCGGGCGTGATATGGACGGCGATATTTTTCTTCTTCCTGCACTTAATCGTTCGCCACGTTGGTTATGACGGTTTGTACCATAATGAAAGGAAAAACCGTGCTTTTTTAGACGAACGTGGAATAACGTTTATTATAGACGGCGAAATGGGTACGGGTAAAACACAAATGGATATGGATATGTCGTTGTCGCTGGAAGCGGAATTTAGAGAACGTGCGCTTACGATCCTGTTAGAAATTAATATGCTATATCCAAATTTTCCCTGGTCAAATTACGAGGACGATTTAAAGAAGGCTATGGAAACGCACGAGATATTTACGCTTTTAACCTGTGAACGGTGGCTCAAACGTCGCTATAAGAAATTTAAGAGCGAGCCATGCCGGGAAAACTTTTGGAACTATGATTACGAACGTCATCCAACTTCGTTTTATGATAACTTAAAGGAAGAAAGCCTTTGGCAGGCATTGATGGACTATGCAAAGGCGTATTTGATATATACCATTGAGTGTTCGCTTATTCTGGCGAATTATTCGATTCGGACGGACGGAATACGAAGCGATGAAGGTAATTTCCCCCTTTGGGACTACGATTTTTTCAAACGCGATAAAATGCTTGTGGAAACGTATTCGCAGCGTTGCCATATATTAGACTTCGATTTGTTGCGTCTTGGCAAACAAATGTGGAAGGATAACCCCAATAGAAACGCTATCGGATATGGCATTTATGTTGTTACCGAGCTGGATAAGGAATTGAAAAATACGCAAACGTTAAAGGAAGTAAAGGCGACGGATAAAGAGTGTAATCAAAAGAACGATTTAACGCACGAGTGTATTAAGATGATTCGGCACGTTGCAACCGTACGCAACGTTAATTTCGTAGTTTTTACCGGCGAAATGCAACGTTGTGAAAGTTTGGGTATTGACGTTCGCGGTCTTGGCGAAGTAATACATATTGATGAAAAGCAATCGCAACGTTTAACATTGCCCTTTTTTGCACCGTATTATTTCTTCTCTTTGCTCTTCGATTTCTTCTTCGGCAAGTTTACAAGAAATTATATCCAGGATAAATACAGCCGGGGCGATTCTACGTTGTTCCGATATATCTTACATAACCTTGTTTCGCTTTGCTATAAGTATGAAAAACGGACGTGCAATCTTTACGGATACCGTGAGATGATATTGACGGTGGAACGTGGGCGCATGGAAGGCGAGGGATTTCGAAAGAAGTATTATATCCAGGATAAAAAGACGTATAGCGCACGGTATACTACCGATTGTATGAGTTCGATATTTGAAGGTCGTGCGAAAGAAAACGAAATAGGCTTAATGGATATCGAAACGTACAAAGGCTTAACCGCCACACCCAAAGAGCTAGATAAACAACGTTCTCATACGCAAGAAGAATATAAGAAGTTACGTGAAAATTAAAAAGCGGGGAATTTCCCCGCTTTTTAATCATTTAAGAAGTTTATTTTTCCTTCTTTGTAGTTATTGATTTTGTATTGTAAATTAGTTTTTAAATTACGTAAATCGTTTTTAGCATTTACATTTATAAGCGTGATTTTTGCTTTTTCGTACAAAGGTAATTTAAATTTTTTTGTTTTTGTGTAATCTCTATTGCTATCATCATAGCCCCAATATTCTATGTAATATAAAGGCTTTCCGCCTTCGTCAAATACACAAAAGTCGGGATGTAAAGTTACTCTATTCCCTTTTTCATCCGATAACGGTAATGGTATTTCATATCCGTGTTTAATGTTGTTTGCAAATAAATGGTTGTCAATTTCTCTTTCAGCCATACTTTTTACTACGTGTCCATCATCACACTCGAAATATCCCTCGTAAAAATCATCAAGGGGGACTATTTCTTTGCAGTTTTTAATTTTAATTAAGATTTCTTTTTCGCAATATTTTGAATAGCATTTCTTGCAAAAAAGTTTCCCGTCCGTTTCATATCCACAAGTTATACACCGAATAACTTTGTCAATGATAATGTTTTGTGTTGGTTGTTTTTTGGTTTCAGCAATTTCATTTTTAGGTTTTTTACAATCACAAACGTCTTTTACTTTTTTCCATTTTCCGCAATCCGGGCATTGTTCAATTTCTTTATTGAAAAGCTGTTCGGCGTGTTCTTTACATAATCCGTCTTTTCTTGGGTGTTTTCCATAAACCAAATAAGTAGCTTTTCCGCAAATCGGGCATATATCTTTCTTCATATTTTTGCGCTCCTTTTTGGAATATTATAGTAAATTTCTTTTCTAATGTCAAATAAAAAAGGACGGCACACCGTCCTTTTTTGTGTTGTTATGGAATAAGCACTTCTTTTTCGATAAGGTATTCTTTTAGTCTACGTGAAATTTTAAATTCTTCATCCCCTACGGACATAAGAAATAATGCTTGGACTTCGCCTTTCGAATCAATAAATTTATCGGAAGGAAGGTCGGCTACCCAAATGATAGCCTCATCGTCCGATTCGTTTAATGCGTGTAAAATTGCTTTAACGTCTTCTTTTGTTTTTTTGTAAATTTTTTGATTAAACATAAGTTTTGCTCCTTTTTTATAAAATGTGTATTTTTTGCTTGCCTTTGTTCCTTTTTTTATGGTATAATAAAGAAAAGTTAGGTAAGGGTAGGCAGGCAAGTTTACCTACCCCACCGATTGAGCTATCAAGGTGTGTCTGGTAAACTTTCCCTTGTTAGCTCGGTTACGAGTTTACAGTCCTTGTTTTTATCGTGTTATGTATTCGATAAAAGCAAGGATTTTTTCTTCTTTCCAACCAAGCGTACGCAAATATTCGATTATGCGTTGCGTATGCTTATCGTTGAGCATTGGCATTTCCTTTTCCATACTTCCTTTACCTGCCTTTATTATTGTCTACCGGGTGCATCGACTACCACCCCCACGAACGGCAAACCTTTACCCCAAATAATAGATAGAGGTTGCACTCGTCGCGTGCAACCTCTTAACAGGCGGAGCATATATCCAATTTAAATTGTCAAGCATAAAAACGGTTACCGTTTTTACTCGACGGTGCCTTTTGCAGAAATTGTAAAAGGCAAAAAAACTTATGGTAAGCCACTGCATTAAGGAATAAGTTTTTTAGGTGCTTGACGATTTAAAGGGGATATGTAAAGGGGTATAAACAAAAGCAATAAAATAAGGGTGGCGCAAGAAAGGCGGTAGCCGTCGCCACCCTTTCGCTGTTTCCACGAAACCAAGGGGTAATACAAAAAAATGAAAAAGGAAAGCAAAAGAAAATTTAACCATTTAACCTTTACCGACAGGTTACGCATTGAAGAAGGGTTGCGCCATAAATTATCAATGAAAGCCATATCCGAAGAATTGGGCGTACATATAAGTACAATATACCGCGAAATAAAACGCGGGTTATATGAAAAGAAAGAAAAAATTTACGATAGATATTATGGCGACGTAAAAGGATATAAATATAAAACTATGTATTGCCCTGATATAGCGGAAGAAAAGTATAAACAAAACTTGCAAGCCAAAGGTGCACCTCTTAAAATCGGCAATGATTTTGAGTTGTCAAACTATATCGAAAAGGAAATTATAGAAAATGGCCGTACACCGTTGGCTGTTATTGGACGCATAAAGAAAGAAAATTTACCATTTTCCACTTCGATTTGCGTTCGCACGTTATATAATTACATAGATAAGGGTGTATTTTTAAATTTAACGTTACAACATTTACCGTTAAAAGGGCGTAGAAAGAGAAAGACAAGGGTTTTGCGCCCAGCAAAAGTTCCACGTGGCGAAAGTATAGAAAAACGCCCTGTTGAAATAAACAACAGGACGAGCTTTGGCCATTGGGAAATGGACTGTGTATGCGATAAAAAGAAAAAGGTTGCCCTTCTAACTTTAAACGAGCGTTTAACTCGTAAAGAAATTATTGTACGAATCCCCTCGCAAACATCTGCTTGTGTCGTAAAAGCTTTGGATATACTTGAAAAGAAATACGGAAAGAAAAGATTTAAGAAAGTGTTTAAAAGTATTACAGTAGACAACGGTAGCGAGTTTTCCGATTGCCAAGGTATGGAACGCTCTATATTTAACCCAACGGAGCAACGCACAAAAATGTATTATTGTCATCCTTATTGTAGTAGCGAACGTGGCACAAACGAACGTATGAATAGAGAAATACGTCGGAAGATTCCCAAAGGTACAAATTTAGTGAATATATCAGCAAAGGAAGTTCAATCCGTTGAAGATTGGATAAACAATTATCCACGTGGCGTATTAAATTACGCAACAGCTAACGAAGTTTTTAATCTTTATATGGCAAATCTATAAAAAGTTAAAAAATTTTTAAACTTTTTTCGCATTTACTCTTGACATTTACAAAAATTTTTTAACTTTTTTCGGGAAACAGGAATATTTTTTATTTTCCCTTATTTTCTCCTTTCGATCATTCCCGTTTTTGCGACTATTTATACCTTTCTTCCTTATTATATAATGCGCGTACGCGTATAAGAGTAAAAAAATTCCCCCGACCGTTTCCGATCGGGGCAACGCTTTTATAAAAGCTCCTTAAAATCGTATATGTATTGATCGGCGATCGCGCGCATTTCCGCCTCGTAGCCCGCCGAAAATTCGTCGTAGACCCCGATCGTTTTCATGCCCGCTTCCTTTGCGGGCTTCAACGCCGCCACGCTGTCGTCTACCATAACGCACGAGTCCAACGGCAGCCCCAACCTTTCCGCCGCCGTCTTATAGATAAGCGGGTCGGCTTTCGTCGTGGAGAAATCCTCGATCGACCAAACGTTGTCGAACAGCTCGTACAGCCCCAGCCGTTTCGTGGACGGGTCCAAAAATTCGTGCGGGCTCGCCGTTAAAACGTTCAGGCTCACGCCCCGCGCCTTCAGGGCGACGAGCGTTTCGCGCACGTTGGATTTTTGCGGAATGACCGTCTCGTATTTTACTCGCAAAACGGAGCGGAATTGCGCCACGATCTCCTCTACGGATTCGGTAAAGCCGAACCGTTCCTTAAAATCCTGCGCCACGCCGTAAAGCCCGAGCGCGATCCCGCGCTTGATCATTTGCGGTGTAAACTGCACGTTACGCTTCACAAGAAATTCCTTCAACATCTTTATCCAGCCGCCCGTCATCGAATCGACCAGCGTGCCGTCCAAATCGAAAATATACGCTTTCGTTTCCATTATTTATTCTTTTCCTTAAATCTCGCTTTCGCGCGCAGCTCGCTGTCCAGAATACGCTTGCGGATACGCAAGGATTTCGGCGTGACCTCCAAAAGCTCGTCGTCCGCGATAAATTCGAGACATTCTTCGAGGCTCATTTTGGAAACGGGGATCAGCGTCAACGCGTCGTCGCTGTTCGACGAGCGCGTGTTGGTAAGGTGCTTCGTCTTGCACACGTTCACGTTGATATCGTCCGCAAGGTTGGTGTACCCCACGACCATGCCCTGATATACGGGGGTACCGGGCGTGATGAATAAGTTCCCTCTCCCCTGCGCGTTGAACAGCCCGTAAGCCACCGCCTCGCCCGTTTCGAACGCTACGAGCGAGCCCGTGTTTCTGCGTTGCATGTCCCCTTTGTACGGCTCGTACGAATAGAAGATCGTGTTCATGATACCCTGTCCTTTCGTGTCCGTCAAGAACTCGCTCTTATACCCGAACAGACCGCGGGAAGGCACGGTAAATTCGAGACGCATTCTGTTCCCGATCGCCGTCATCTGCACGAGGTTGCCCTTTCTGTTTCCCATCGCGGAGAACACGGGTCCCGTCATATCCTCGGGCACGTCCGCAACGAACCGCTCGATCGGCTCGTGACGCACGCCGTCAATCTCTTTATACAATACCTTGGGCGTGGAGACCTGAAATTCGTACCCCTCTCTTCTCATCGTTTCGATCAGAATGGAAAGGTGCATTTCCCCGCGTCCGCAAACGCGGAAGCTGTCCGCGAATTCCGTATCGGATACGCGGAGCGAAACGTCGCGAAGCAACTCTTTGTACAGTCTTTCGCGAAGCTGGCGGGTAGTGACGAATTTTCCCTCTTTGCCCGCAAACGGGCTGTCGTTGACGGAGAAAGTCATTTCCACCGTCGGGTCCTCGATCTTTACGAACTGCACGGGCTCGACCTTCGTCGGCTCGCACACGGTGTCGCCGATGTTCAGTCCGTCGATACCCGAGAACACGACGATATCGCCCGCCTGCGCCGTCGCTACGGGCACGCGTTCCAAACCCTCGATCTGATAAAGGTTGGCAATTTTGCAATTCGTCCGAACCTTGGGGTCGTTGAAATTGCAAATGGAAACGGGTTCGTTCGCACGGATCACGCCGCGCTCGATACGCCCGATACCGATGCGCCCGACGAACTCGTTATAATCGATACACGAAACGAGAAGCTGTCCCGCGCCCTCGGTATCCATATCCATGGGCGGGATCGTCTCGAGAATGGTGTCGAACAAGGGATCGAGGTTGGGCTCCTGCTTGTCGGGATCGAGGGAAGCCGTACCCTGACGACCGCAACAGTATACGATCGGACTGTCGAGCTGTTCGTCCGTCGCGTCCAGCTCCATCATCAGAAGCTGCATTTCCTCCACGACCTCCGAAATACGCGCGTCGGGACGGTCGACCTTATTGATAACGATGATCGTTTTCAAGCCGAGCGCAAGCGCCTTCTGCATAACGAAGCGGGTCTGCGGAAGCGGACCCTCCGCCGCGTCCACCAAAATAAGCGCGCCGTTCACCATTTTGAGCACGCGTTCCACCTCGCCCGAGAAATCGGCGTGCCCCGGGGTGTCGACGATGTTGATCTTGACGCCCTTATAATGCGCCGACGTGTTTTTCGCGAGTATGGTGATACCGCGCTCCCTTTCGAGATCGCCCGAGTCCATAACGCGGTCCTGTACCTGCTGATTGTCGCGGAACACTCCGCCCTGCGCCAGCATTTCGTTGACGAGCGTGGTCTTGCCGTGGTCAACGTGCGCGATGATTGCTACGTTTCTCAAATCGTTTCTGATCATTTGTAAACGCTCCTTTTTCCGTAAAACTTTTTAACTTTACTATTTTAATACTTTTTTTCCGTAAAGACAAGAATTTTTACTATGCTTTTTTCAATTTAATGAAAAAAATCCGCTCACAGCGGAATTCTTTTCGTATTTTCGTATCTCGTGAAGCGAATTATCAAACCGTTATCCTCAAGCGGCTCGCCCTCGTCCATGCAAACGAACCCGTCCGTTTCGTCGAGATTGGGAAAAAATACCTCCGCCCCGCCGTCGGCGTCCACTTTCGTTACGAGCGCGCCGTGGCAATAGGGCAACAACGCCTTATACACCTCGCCCCCGCCGATCACGTAAATATCCTCGTTTTCGCGCTTTTTCATCTCCGCTTTCAGCTCGTCGTAGCTACGCACGATAACGCAGTCGTCGCGTACCTGCCCCCTTGAAAGCACGATATTCACCCTGTTTTTCAAGGGCTTTTGATTGGGGAAAGAACGCAAGGTGTTCCCGCCCATCACGACGGTATGTCCCATCGTCGTTTCGCGAAAGAATTTCATATCCTTGGGCAGGGAAAACATCATATCGTTGTTCTTGCCGATACCCCATTTTCTGTCGGCGTGTACGATCGCGTATATCATATCGCCACCGGAATTTTCGCGCTTAATTTCTCGTACTCGTAATCGACGAGTTGGAAGCTGTCCACGGTGAAATCGTAGAAATCCGTCACGGACGGATCGACGATCAGTTTCGGCGCTTTATGGCGGGGATTATTCAAAATCTCCTTTACCATCGGGATATGCCGATCGTAGATATGCGCGTCGGCGATCACGTGCACCAGCTCGCCCGCCTTTAATCCCGACACCTGCGCAAGCATGATCAGAAGCACGGAATATTGCACCACGTTCCAATTGTTCGCCGTCAGCATATCGTTCGAACGCTGATTCAAAATACCGTTGAGGGTATCCCCCGACACGTTGAAGGTCATCGAATACGCGCAAGGGTACAGATTCATTTCGTGCAGATCTTGAAAATTATAGATATTCGTCATAATGCGACGGCTGGCGGGATTGTGCTTGAGATCGTACAAAACGCGATCGACCTGATCGAATTCCCCCTCTTTATACTTGTGTTTCACGCCGAGCTGATAGCCGTACGCCTTGCCGATACTGCCCGTCTCGTCCGCCCAGCTATCCCAGATATGCGAGCCGAGATCGTGGATATTGTTGCTCTTTTTTTGCCATATCCACAAAAGCTCGTCCACGCACGATTTGAACGCCGTACGGCGCATCGTCAAAATGGGGAATTCCTCCTGCAAATTATAGCGATTGACGATCCCGAATTTTTTAACGGTATGCGCGGGCGTGCCGTCCTCCCATTTCGGGCGCACCTCCAGCTCCGTATCCCAAAAACCGTTGTCCATAATATCCTGCATATTTTGCGCGAAAATTTCGTCCGCCCTGCTCATAACGCCACCGCCTTTTATATTTTTCCCGACCATTATAGCATATTCCCGCCCCTTTCGTCAAGATTTGGAAAAGTTTTTTCGGATTATTTTTCCAAAAAGTTGACAAAAGCGAAAAAATTGGGTATTATATATACGTACGAAAAAATTTAAGGTCAAGGAGAACCACATTCTATGAACAAGAAAACCGTAAAAGACATTTGCGTCAAAGGTAAGAAAGTCCTCGTCAGATGCGACTTCAACGTACCCATGAAAGACGGCGTCATCACCGACGAAAACCGTATCGTCGGCGCGCTCCCCACGATCAAGTATCTGATGGAACAGGGCGCAAAAGTAATTCTTTGCTCGCACATGGGCAAGCCCCATAACGTGTTCGACGACAAGCTCGAGCTCAACAAAAAAGAAAAGGCGAAGGTCGCTGCGCTTCCCGAAGCGGAACAGGCTGCGGCTACCGAGGAATTCCTCGAAAAAGCAAAGAAGGACGTGAAAAAGCTTACGCTTGCGCCCGTTGCGGCA
This sequence comes from Clostridia bacterium, assembly GCA_017463105.1. Taxonomy (GTDB): domain Bacteria; phylum Bacillota; class Clostridia; order Christensenellales; family Borkfalkiaceae; genus Scatosoma. The sequence continues at coordinate 147,861 of JAFTPU010000002.1, read as the reverse complement.
AGACTGAACGAATTGCTCGGCGGTAAAGTAACGTTCGCTGCCGACGTGATCGGCGACGACGCGAAAGCAAAGGTAGCGGCTTGCAAGGAAGGCGAATGCGTTCTCCTTGAAAACCTCCGTTTCCACAAGGGCGAAGAGAAGAAATTCCCCGAATTTATGGAAGCGCTCGCAAGCTATGCGGACGTATACGTAAACGACGCGTTCGGTACGGCGCACCGTTCTCACGCTTCGACGGCGGGTATCGTAGAAGCGGGACTCGTAAAGACGGCGGCTTGCGGTTTCCTCATCGAAAAAGAACTTTCCGTAATGGCGGATACGCTTGAAAATCCCGAAAGACCCTTCGTTGCCATTCTCGGCGGCGCAAAGGTTGCGGACAAGCTGAACGTTATCGCGAATCTTTTGGAAAAATGCGACACGCTCGTGATCGGCGGCGGTATGGCGTACACCTTCATCAAGGCGCAGGGCGGCAAGATCGGCACCTCCCTCGTCGACGACGAGAAGGTGGCGTACTGCAACGAAATGCTCGAGAAAGCGAAAGCGCTTGGCAAGCAGATCGTGCTTCCCGTGGACACGGTTGCGGCGAAGGAATTCCCCAACCCCATCGACGCGCCCATCGAAACGACGGTCGTTCCCTCCGACGCGATCCCCGACGATATGATGGGTCTCGACATCGGTCCCGAAACCAAGAAGCTGTTCGCTTCCGTTGTGGCAAACGCGAAGGCGGTCATTTGGAACGGTCCTATGGGCGTATTCGAAAACCCCATTTTGGCGGAAGGCACGAAAGCGGTTGCACAGGCTCTGGCAGGCGCATACGGCAAAGCAACGACGATCATCGGCGGCGGCGACAGCGCGGCGGCTGTACAGGTGCTCGGCTTTGCGGATAAAATGACGCACATTTCGACGGGCGGCGGCGCTTCCCTCGAGCTGTTCGAGGGTAAGGTACTTCCCGGTATCGCTTGCTTGAACGATAAATAATCAAGGAAATAAAATCATAAAGTCTTAAAGGAAAACGTCAAACGCTTAGATACGAGCAAGACAAGGAAAAACGCAAGCTTGACGCCGTATTTCGACGTATATATGCGTTTAGAAAGTAAAAAGGAGATATACTATTATGAGAAGACCTATTATTGCAGGCAATTGGAAAATGAACAACACCGCGTCCGAGGGCGTAGCTCTCGTGAACGCGATCGCACCCCTTGTGAAAGACGCGAACTGCGACGTCGTGGTATGCGTTCCCGCGATCGACATTCCCGCCGTTAGCGAAGCGCTGAAAGGCACGAATATCTGTCTCGGCGCGGAAAACGTACATTTCGCGGAAAAAGGCGCGTATACGGGCGAAATTTCCGCGGCGATGTTGCTCGAATACGGCGTTAAATACGTCATTATCGGGCACAGCGAACGCCGTCAGTATTTCGGCGAAACGGACGAAACGGTGAACAAGAGAACGCTCACCGCGCTCAAAGCGGGGCTTACCCCTATCGTCTGCATCGGCGAATCGTTGGAAGAAAGAGAAACGGGCAAGACGGAAGAAGTGCTTGCCACGCAGATCCACGAGGGGCTGAAAGATATCGAGGATATCAAGAAGGTCGTGATCGCTTACGAGCCCGTATGGGCGATCGGCACAGGCAAAACGGCTACGGCGGATCAGGCGAACGAAACGATCGCGTTCATCCGTAAAACGGTGGGCGAAATGTTCTGCCCCAAGTGCGCGGAAGCGGTACGTATCCAATACGGCGGAAGCATGAACGCGGGCAACTGCAAAGAGCTTATGGCAAAGCCCGAGATCGACGGCGGCTTGATCGGCGGCGCTTCCCTTAAAGCTCCCGACTTTGCGACGATCGTCAACTTCGACAAGTGATCCCCGCGAGTCTCGTTTAAAAACAAAAATCGATAAAACTACGGGGCAGGTACGCGTTGAACGTTATCTTGCCCCCAAATTTTGACAGCAAAAATCAGGAGAAATACAATGAAAAAGCCTTACGCAATCATCATTATGGACGGCTACGGGATCAATCCCGATAAAAACGGCAACGCCATTATCGCCGACGGCAGCAAATACGTGAACGAGCTGAAAACGAAGTATCCCAACGCACAGCTCGGCGCAAGCGGTATGTCGGTGGGGCTGCCCGACGGTCAGATGGGTAACAGCGAGGTCGGACACCTCAACATCGGCGCGGGTCGTATCGTATATCAGGACCTCACCAAGATCACGAAGGATATTCGCAACGGCGAATTTTTCAAGAACGCGGAGCTCCTCCGCGCCATGCACGCGGCAAAAGCCAACGGCAAAAAGCTTCATTTGTATGGACTCGTTTCCACGGGCGGCGTACACAGCCACATCGAGCACCTGTTCGCGCTTGTGGAAATGGCGAAGAAAGAAGGGCTCGACAACGTGTATATCCATGCGTTCACCGACGGGCGCGACGTCGCTCCCACCTCGGGCGCGGACTTCTTGAAGGAATTGCAGGATAAGCTCGACGAGTTGCAATTCGGCAAGATCGCTTCCGTGGCGGGCAGATATTACGCAATGGACCGCGACAACAATTGGGACAGAGAAGAAAAGGCGTACGACATGCTGACGCTCGGCACGGGCGTGCAATTCGAAGGCACGGCGGAAGCGGCGGCGAAAGCTTCTTACGAAAACGGCGTAACGGACGAATTTATCCTCCCCACCAACCTCACCGAAAACGGCAAACCCGTCGCCTTGATCGGCAAAAACGACAGCGTCATTTGCTTCAACTTCCGTCCCGACAGAGCGAGACAGATCTCGAGAATGTTCTCGCAGGAAAAATTCCCCTTCACGGACGCAAAAACGGGCGCGACGCTCGGATTCGAGAGAAAAACGGGCTTCCTCGCCCCCACCTACGTGGGCTTTGCGGTGTACGATTCCTCGTTTGAAAACGTGGGCGTGGCGTTCCCGCCCGACGAGATCACCAACACCCTGCCTCAATATATCGCTTCGCTCGGTATGAAACAGCTTCACATCGCGGAAACGGAAAAATACGCGCACGTGACCTTCTTCTTCAATGCGAAGCTGGAGGCGCCCGTCGAGGGTGAAACCCGTATCGTGATCCCCTCCCCGAAGGTAGCCACCTACGATATGCAACCCGAAATGAGCGCATACCCCGTAACGGATAAGGTGCTCGAGGAGCTCGACAAAGGCGTTTTCGACGTAGTGATCCTGAACTTCGCAAACTGCGACATGGTCGGACACACGGGCGTTATGGACGCGGCGGTGAAAGCGGTGCATACGGTCGACGAGTGTGTAAAAAAAGTAACGGACAAAATCCTTGCCATGGGCGGGAGCGCGCTCGTTACGGCGGACCACGGCAACGCCGATCAGATGATCGCGGACGACGGCAAAACGGCGTTTACGCAGCACACGACCTTCCCCGTACCCGTGATCCTCGTATCGGAAGAATATAAAAACGTAACGTTACGCGAGGACGGCGTTTTGGCGGACCTTGCGCCTACTCTTCTCGATATGATGAAGATCGCCAAGCCCAAAGAAATGACGGGCAAGAGTCTGATCGTATAACGGAAAATTTTGCGGATGGCAAAAGGATTTGCCGTCCGCATTTTTCACATAAAAAGCGAAACTTTTTCTTTAAATCCGTTAAAAAACAGTTGCGATATTTCTTTAAGTGTGCTATAATCAATAAGTATTTGGAATAAAATGATAAAAGGATCGATATACAATGTTGAATCTTACGGCTTTATTAGCACCCGCACACAATAACGCGTACTACAACCTCTATTTCGGGTTGAGCTTAACGCTGATCATCTTAATGTTCGTTTCCGCTCTCACAGCTATTATCCTCGTGCTTATGCAACCGAGCAACTCGAGCGGTATCGACGCCCTCGGCGGTTCGAGCGAGACCTTCTTCGGCAAGAACAAGGGCAAATCGATCGAAGCGAAAATGAAGAAATGGACGTGGATCTGTCTGGCTATTTTGGTAGTCCTCTCCGTTATCTTCTTCATTCTGCAAAAGGACTCCATTTGGGTATAACCTTTTCAAGAAAATCCGTCGGCGGCTTCACTCAAAAGCCGCCGTTTTTATTTCAAAACCTCTACATAACCAAGGAGGTATTACGTTATGAGCGCAAGCGAGCGCATTTACGAGCGTTTTCTCGACGGCACGCTGTCGGGTAAAACGGTCAACGAGATCTGTAAAATTTTGGCTATCCCCTATCGGGAAAGAAACCGCCTTATCCCGCTCCTCGACGAACTGTGCGAGGAGGGTAAGCTTTTCTTATCCGACGGGGGCAGGTATGGAACGAGCGAACAGCTCGGACTGATCAAGGGCGTCGTTTCGGGCAACGAGCGGGGCTTCGCTTTTCTTGTTCCCGAGGACAAGGAGCTTTACGAAAACGACTTTTTTATCCCCCGTAAGCGTCTGCACGGCGCGCTCCACGGCGACACGGTGCTTGCCGAACGCACGTACGGCGCGGGCGAACGGGGCGAAAGCGACGAGGTAAACGTCGTCAAGATACTCGAACGCGGATACACGAAGATCGTCGGCACCTTTCGCAAGGACCGCCGCGCGGGGTATCTGATCCCCGACGAAAAGAAATTTTCCTCGGAAATCTATATTCCCCTCTCCGACTGTTTCAATATCAAAAACGGCGTAAAAGCGGTGGCGAAGATCACCTCGTATCCTTACGGGAAAGCCCCCGGCGGGCAGATCGTCGAGGTCCTCGGCGAGGAGGACGATTTCTTTGCCGAAGAACTTTCCATCATTCGCTCGTACGACCTGCGGGAGGAATTTCCCGAAGCGGTCGAAAAGGAAGCGAAAAAACAAGAGGCGCGCGGGATCACCGCGAAAGACCTCGAAAACCGCCGCGATTTCCGCGACAAGACGATCGTGACGATCGACGGCGAGGACACGCGGGATATCGACGACGCGATCTCGCTCGAAAAGGCGGGAAGCGACTATCTTCTCGGCGTGCATATCGCCGACGTATCGCATTACGTCGCGCAACGCTCGGCGCTCGACAAAGAAGCGTTCGAGCGCGGCACGAGCGTCTATTTTCCCGACAGCGTGCTTCCCATGCTCCCCCGCGCCCTTTCGAACGGCATCTGCTCCTTAAACGAGGGCGAAGACCGTCTCACCCTTTCCTGTATCATGCGCATCGACAAAAACGGCAAGGTGAAAAGCAGCGAGATCGTGGAAGGCGTGATCCGCTCCGCACATAAAATGACCTACACGCAGGTTTCGAAAATACTCGACGGCGACAAAGAGACGATCGAAAAATTTCCGCTCGTTACGGACATGGTAGCCCTGTTTGCCGAGCTGACCCGTATTTTACAAGCCAAACGGGACAAGAAAGGCAGCGTCACGCTCGACGTAAAGGAAGCGAAAATTTTGTTCAATAGGGAAACGAACGAGATCACGATCCCGAATTACGAGCGAGCCTTTTCGTATCAGATCATCGAGGCGTTTATGGTGCTCGCCAACGAAACGGTGGCGGAATATATGCAATCGATCGACGCCCCGTTCATCTACCGTATCCACGAAAAACCGAACGAGGAAAAAGCGACGGCGTTCCGCGCTTTCGCCCAAACGCTCGGCTTGACCGCGCGGTTTTCCGCGCAGGACGTAAAGCCCTACGATTATCAAAATCTGTTGAAAGCGGCAAAGGACCTGCCCGCGTATCCCGTGCTCAATCGTGTGATGCTCCGCTCCATGCAAAAAGCGCGCTATTCCTCCGAAAACGTCGGGCACTTCGGGCTTGCCAGCGAATGTTACTGTCACTTTACCTCCCCCATTCGCCGCTATCCCGACCTTTGTATTCACCGCATTATCAAAGAGGTCATCAACGGAAAATACGCCGAAGCGCGGGAAAAATACGCCGACTTCGTCGAGCGCGCCGCCAAACAATCTTCCGAGCGCGAACGCCGCGCGGCGGACGCGGAGCGCGACGTGGACGATTTGTATAAAACGATGTATATGAGCGAGCGTATCGACGAGGAATACACCGCCGTGATCTCGGGCGTGACCTCGTTCGGACTGTTCGCGGAGCTTCCCAACACCGTCGAAGGTTTTATCCCCATCGAAACGCTGTACGGGAATTTCACGTTCGACGCCGACCGTTTCCGCCTCGTCGGAAAAACGGAAAGTTATACGATCGGCGAAGAGATCGAAATAAAGGTAACGGACGTCGACTTCTACCGTCGCAGAACGGAATTTAAACTACTCGGCAAAATAAACGCGGAGGCGTAAAAAATGAAGATCATCACCACCAACAAATCCGCCTCGTTCGAATATTTCATCGAGGAAAAATACGAAGCGGGACTCGTGCTGGAAGGCAACGAGATCAAATCCTTGCGCCTCGGCAACGTGAACATGAACGACAGCTTCTGTTTCCTCAGAAACGGCGAGGTGTCCGTGAAAAACATGCACATCGCCCTCTACGACAAATCGGACGCGTTCAGCACGAAGGATACGCGGCGGGACAGAAAAATCCTCCTGCACAAGAGCGAGATCGCCAAGATCGCGGGAAAGATCAACCGTCAGGGCTACACACTCGTTCCCTTGAAGCTGTATTTCAAAGACGCGCTCGTAAAGATCGAGGTCGCGCTTTGCAAGGGTAAGCATACCTACGATAAAAAACAGGCGATCGCCGACCGCGACGTAAAACGGAGCGTCGACCGCGATATCAAAAACGCAGGCTTTTAAAGAAAAACGCGCAAGACCGAAACAACGATCCCGCGCGTTTTTTTGTTTTTAATTGAACGTTTCCAAACGTTTGGGGCGATAAAATCCCCGCCGCCGCGTTTCCACGAGATGATATTCTTTCGTGGGCTTGAAATCCGTATACGCGGGACTTTGCGGCGACGCAAACGCTATCCGTCCCGACACGTCCGCGATCGCCCCGTATCCCTCCGCACAGAAAAAAATCGGCACTCCGTAGCAGTAGGCGTTCGCACGGAGCAGAACCGACTGCAATTCGTCCACCTTTCCGTACGGGCACACGATAAAATCGCTCCCGCATACTGCAAGCGTCTTGATCACCTCGGGAAAATGCAGATCCTCCGCAACGGCAACGCCCATGCGCCCCGCCTTCGTTTCGTACACCCGAAGCGCCGCGCCGCAGCCCACTTCCCCGTCCACTACGTTGAGCATATCCGAAACGCCCGTCAATCGCCCGTTTTCCGCAATCACCACCGATTTGCGCTTGTGCCCGCGCGTGTCCGTGATACAGCCGCACGCCACCGTCGTTTTCGCCCGCTTGGAAAGAAGCGCCGCGTCCTCGAAATACCGCGTCTCGCCCTTCAATTCCTTCTCGTAACTCACCTCGCCCAACCCGTTGAAACCGAACAGGATCAGATCCGCGCCCTCCTTTTCCGCCGTCGCTTCGTCGTAACGCTCCGCAAACGCGCGGAGCGCGCCCCGTCCCACAAAACAAATCCGCATTTTCAAGTCCTCCTCTCCTTCCATTATATCCTTGCGAAGCGGAAAATGGTTACAAAAAATGTGTTTTTCGCGTATACTGTATCAGAATATTCTTTTCTTTTCACGCATAACCGCCCCGTTTTCGGGCAATACTTTGCGTATAAATCTGCATATTCGGAGGATACGTATGTTTTGGCTCGGTATGACCGTCGGCGTACTTGTCGGGGGAAATCTCGGCGTACTCGTCATGGCGCTTTTCAAGATCAATAAAAATTGAGATCGGCGGGGAATTTCCCGCCGATCTTACGTTTTTTTCGTTGCTTATTCGCAGTATTTATTCACGATACTCTGCATTTCGTCCAGCTTCTTCACCATATCCTCGGTGAGCGTCAGATGACATCTCGCCCGCGCAAGATTCTGATCGGGATAATGGATACGGAAATATTTATCGCCGTTGATATAATCGGTCAGAAACCGTACGCCGCACTCCGCCGTCATCGCGACCGCGCCCAGCGCAAGCGTTTTCTTCTCGTCCTCCGTCAGCATATCGCCGAGCACACCGACGAAACCGCGGGTGAACGCTTCGTACTTTTGCAGATCGAGCGCCACTTTAGAAAGATCCTTTTCGTCCTCGTCCACCGTCGAAGCCGCCACGCGGATCGCGTCGCCGAAGTCGAACGCCACCAAGCCGGGCATGACCGTATCGAGATCGATCACCGACAAATGCTCCCGCGTTTTCGCGTCGAACAAAACGTTGCTCGTTTTCGTGTCGTTATGCGTCACGCGCAGGGGCAAAACGCCCGCTTTTTGCAATCGGTACGAACGGGTCGCGAGCTCCTCGAGTGCCAAATACCCCTCGATAAGATCTTTCACCTCGTCCACACGCCCCGCCGCATTCTCCCCGATCGCGTCTCGAAGCGCGTCGTATCTTCTCACCGTGTTATGAAAATGCGGAATGACGATACTCAGCTTTTCCACAGGAAAATCGGAAAGATACGTTTGGAACTCGCCGAACGCCTTACCCGACTCCTCGATGATCTTCAGATCGTCCGTCTGTTCGAAGGAAACGGAATCGTCGATATAACGGCAACACCGCCAAAACTCGCCTTCGCCGACGATCGTATAATATTCTCCGCAGTCCGTCGTGGAATAGTGCAGAACGTTCCGTTTTGCCGTAACGCCCGTCGCCTTGATTTTCGCGCGGATGAATTCCGTAACCGACGAAATATTCGCCATTACGGCAACGGGGTCGCGGAATACGTACGTATTCACTTTCTGTAAGATATAATCTTTCAGTTCTCCGTCCCGCCAAAAATATACGCGATAAGTCGTGTTGATATGCCCGCTGTTGATTACTTCAAACGAACGGAACTCGCCTTGCAGGTTAAAAAGTCCGCAGACGTGAATAATCTTCTCTCTGCTATCCGCCATTATTTCGTTGTAATTCCCCTTTACGCTTATTTCTTAAAGGTACTCTCTGCCTCTTCCTCTTATAGTTCACAAATTGACTGTTTTCATTATATCATATCAAAAAAAGAAAGTCAATCGTCTTTTTCGATTTTCCTTACGGAAAATAAGGATTTTGTCATTTTTTGTAATATTTTTCGCTTAACAGCTATCTGCGTTTTTCCAAAATTCCCCGAAAAGCATAAAAATATCACGGTTACGAATACTTTTATTATGAAACAAGCCCTTATTACGGTTCTTAGCGCACTTTTTTTATTCTCCTCCTGCCATAGCGCCGCCGCACCCGGTCCCCAAGCCGCGCCCCGCACCGCGATCGCGCCCGAGGACTTTCCCGACTTTCTCCCGACGGAGATCGAAGAATACGTACCGAAAGTCCGCGCGCTTACGGAGACAAAAACGGAAGACGGTTTTTGGGACGTCTCCGACGCGGATATCTCCGCGATCGACCCTTCCCGCAAGCTGATTTCCTTCACGCTCGACGATTCCCCGTCCAAAACGCTGGAAAACATACTTGCCGTATTCGCTTCGTTCAATGAGGAAAATCCCGATTGTCCCGCCTCCGCCACCCTTTTTTGCAACGGCTGTTACTTCAACGGATCCTCCGTTCATAACCTGCATGCGGCATACGCGCTCGGTTGGGAAATGGGCAATCACACCTACGCGCACCTCGACCTGACTACCCTTTCCGACGCCGATCTCCAAACGGAGATCGACCGCACGGACGAGCTTCTTTCGACGGTGGACAATAAACCCCGACATCTTCTGCGCCCGCCCTTCGGCAAAGCGGACGAGCGTATAAAAAAAGCCGAAGCACCCGTTATCGATTGGACGATCGACACCCTCGATTGGACGGGCACTTCCAGCGACAAGATCTACGAAACGGTGTTCTCGCAAAAATTCGACGGCGCGATCGTACTCATGCACGACGGCTACGAAAACACCGTCGACGCGCTCAAGCGTCTGCTTCCCGACCTCAAAGCCGCAGGCTATCAGGTGACGAGTGTTTCGCAAATGGCAAAGGCGAACGATTGCCCGCTCAAAAACGGCGGCACGTATATCCGCGCAAGAAAAAAGAGCTGACCCTCGTCAACTCTTTTTACGCGTTATCAGATACGCGATCCGTTTCGTCTCTGCCGTCACCTTGATACACTCGGCGATCTCTACGCCGCACACGGCGTACACCTCGCCGTTTTTTTCGCTCGCGATCAGCGGCAGATATTCCCGCTCGTTTACGGGCGTCTTTTTTTCGTTAAAAAACTTCTTCAAGCTCTTGCTTCCGCCGCCGAATTTTTCTATTTTGTCCCCTTCTTTCCGAAAACGGAACACCGCGTCCACGGGCACTTTATCCGCGTCGAATTTCAACGCCCGCAACCCGTCCTTTTCCGCTTCCGTCGGCACAAACGTTACGTTCACCGCATACCTGCCCCCGTCGAATCCGTTTTCGCTATACGGCGTTTCGGACGTTCTCTCCTCGTAAACTTCCGCTTTCCGCAAGAAAAATTCTATGCCCCGCAGCCCCTTTTCCGCCACTACGCCGCGCGGCAGATCGAGCGTGGAGCCCCGCTCGCTTGTTTGCAAATCGAACGCCGCTTGCAAATGCGCCGCCGTATAATCCTTTTCCACGCCCAGCGCCCTCATTGCCGAAAGACACGCTCTGCAAAACAACGGCTTTTTTTTCGAAAACACTACGGTATATCTTTCCCCGTCGCCGCTTAAAAGTTTTTCGCTTTCCTCCCGCAAAAACGCCTCGTCCTCGCCCGCAAGCGCCGCGAACCGCGCGATATTCGCGCCCGCGCCCGCCACCGCCTTTTCCAGCTCGGGCAACACACAAAGCCGAATTTTATTCCGAGTCGCGTCCGTTTCGAAATTCGTTTTGTCCTCGCGGTATTCCAACTTATTTTCCCGCGCATACGCCGTAATTTCCGCTTTCGACCAATCGAGAAAGGGGCGTATCAGCCACCCGTTTTCCGCCTCGATACACCGCAAGCCCGCAAGCGAAGTTCCCCGCGCCAAACGGAACAGCACCGTTTCCGCCTCGTCGCTTTCGTGGTGCGCCGTCGCGATGAAATCGACCTTGCCGTCCTCTATCAAACGACAAAAGCTTTCGTATCGGAAATTGCGCGCCGCCGTTTCCAAACTGCATTTTTCTTTTTTCGCCCGCGCGGGACAGTCCTCTTTAAAAACGAACAAAGGCACGTTCCACGCCTTGCAGATCAGCTCCACGAACCGCATATCCGCAACGCTTTCCTCCCCGCGGATACCGTGCTCGCAATGTACGGCAAACAGGCGATAGCCGCAACTCGCCTCGCCCGTTTTACAATAGTGCAACAGCGCGACGGAATCCACGCCGCCCGACGTCGCCACACATAACCGCTTCTCCGCAAACCTGCTCAGATCCATCATAGTTTAAGTATACCACGTTCCTTTTTAAAAAGCAAGACTTTTATAAGGGCAATGCGTTGGGAGCTCGGATCGCGTCGGCGATCTCCGCCCCGCCCGCGCAAGCTCTTTCATAACCGTAAAGATTACGGCAATTCTATTTCGTACAGGTCTTTGGCGGGCAAAGGTTTCGAAGAATTTTCCACGAACTTCTTCACCTCCGCCGTCGCCTTTTCGATGGAGATATTCGTGCCCGCGCCCGCAACGCACCCGCCGGGACAGCCCATGCCCTCGATCAGACAACCGTCTTTTTTGCCCGCTTTCGCAAGAAGCAACATTTTCTTACAGTCGGCAAGCCCTTCCGCGTGCTCGATCTTTACCTCCACGCCGGGATAGTATTCCGTCACGCATTTCTCGACCGCCGAAGCTACGCCCCCCGCGATCGCGTATCCGCGCCCCGCGCCCGTCGCTTCGTGTATGGAACGTTCGCCCTTATATTTCGAAAAGTCGATATGCTTCGCGTCGAATATCCCCGCCAATTCCTCGAACGTAATGACGAAATCGACGTCGCTCCGCACCGATTCCCTCGACGCCTCCAGCTTCTTCGCCGCACACGGTCCCACGAACACCACGCGCGCGTTCGGCGTGCGCTGTTTTATCCTGCGCGCCGTCGCCACCATCGGGGTCAACGATTGCGAAACCTTGTCGATGAGCTGGGGAAACTGCTTTTTCGCGAGCATCGCCCATGCGGGACAACAGGAGGTCAAAAGGAAAGGAAGCTTGCCGCTCACCACCTCGTCCACGTATTGATGCGCCTCGGTCGCCGCCGCCACGTCCGCGCCGCTCGCTACCTCGTGCACCTCTTTAAAACCGATATCGAGAAGCGCGCCCTTGATGATCGCGGGCGTGATCCCCTCGCCGAACTGCCCCATGATCGCGGGCGCGACCTCCGCCACCACGTAGTCGCCCTTTTTAATGGCGCGGATCAACTGGAATATCTGCGACTTATCGGCGATCGCCCCGAACGGACAGCTCACCATACATTGCCCGCAACCCACGCATTTGTCGTTGTCGATCTTCGCCCTGCCCAGCTCGTCCGTCGAGATCGCCTTGATCCCGCACGCTTTCGAACACGGACGTTCCTTGTACGCGATCGCGTCGTATGGACACGCCTTTTTACACTTCCCGCAACGGATACATTTTTCCTGATCGATGACCGTTTTCCCTTTCACCACCGAAATGGCGTTCCTCGGGCACGCCGCCACGCACGCCTTCGCCACACAGCTTCGGCACTGATCGCTCACCTCGTAAACGTTGTCGGGACACTTATCGCACGCCGACGGGATCACCTGCATCAACGGCGGCTCGTAATATTTATCGGAAATATCGCTTTGATCTATCCCCGCCGTAATATGCACGGGCTTGTCCGCGGGACGGAGCGACATGCCCATCGCAAGCCGCACCTGCTCCGCCGCGATCGCCCGTTCACGGTAAATATTCTCCCTGTACCTCGGCTCCTCCGTCGGCGTGATCTTGTACGGGATCGCCTCCACCGCGTCGTTCACCCGCTCGGGCTCCTCCTCATACGCCACCCGCGCCACCTCTTTGAATACCTCGTGGCGAAGCTTTACAACGGACGTTTCCAGACCTCTCATTCGTATACGCTCCTTTCAGGATATATCCTTTCATGCGTAATTATAACACAACGGCACGGAGCTTGTCAATCCTTCCGTGCCGTGTTTGCGTTTATTTTTCCCCGTAATACGCTTCGAGATAAATTTCCCTGATCTCCGAAACAAGCGGATACCTCGGGTTCGCCCCCGTGCATTGGTCGTCGAACGCGTCGCGACTCATCTTGTCCAGCGAATCCAAAAACTCCTGCTCCGTGCCCTTATCCCCGATCGCCTCTTTGATCGTTTCGGGCATTCCCAAAAACTTCTGTAACGCTTTGATCTTCTTTATCAGGTTCTCGAAAGACTTCTCGTCCGTATCTCCTTTTTCGCCCAATCTTTCCGCGATACGCCCGTACCGCGCAAGCGCGTCGGGATACGCGTACTGCGGGAACGTACCCATCTTCAACGGATTTTCCGAAGCGTTGAATTTCATCACCCCGACGAGCAACAGCGAGTTCGCCATGCCGTGCGGCAAATGCCAATACGCGCCCAGCTTATGCGCCATCGAATGGCACAGCCCCAAAAACGCGTTTGCAAACGCGATCCCCGCGATCGTCGCCGCATTCGCCACCTTTTCGCGCGCCACGATATCCTCCCGTCCTTTCTCAAACGCACGGGGCAGGTATTCGACGAGCAAGGATATCGCCTCGAAGGCAAGCCCGTTCGTAAAATCGGACGCCATCACGGAGACCGCCGCCTCGATCGCGTGCGATAATGCGTCGAACCCCGCAAACGCCGTCAGCCTTTTGGGAATGTCGAGCATCAATTCGACGTCGCAAATCGCGATATGCGGCAACAATTCATAATCCGCCAGCGGATATTTCGCCCCCGTTTTCTCGTCGGTGATCACGGCGAACGGCGTCACCTCGCTCCCCGTGCCCGCCGTCGTCGGGATCGCCACGAACGTCGCCTTTTTTCCCATTCTCGGGAACCCGTACACCCGCTTGCGGATATCCATAAACCGCATCGCAAGGTCCTCGAAACGCACCTCGGGGTGCTCGTACATTGTCCACATGATCTTCGCCGCGTCCATCGGCGACCCGCCGCCGAGCGCGATGATCACGTCGGGCGCAAACTCCGCCATACGCCTCGCGCCCTCTTTCGTACACGCCAAAGTGGGATCGGGCGTAACGCCGAAAAACTCCGCGTGCGCGATCTTCATTTCGTCCAGCTCGTCCGTGATCCGCTTGCACGCCCCGCTGTTATACAGATACTCGTCCGTCACGACGAACGCCCGCTTCTTCCCGTATACCTCGTCAAGCTCGCGCAAAGCCGTCCTTAAACACCCGCGCTTGAAATAGATTTTCTCGGGCACCCGCAACCACAGCATGTTCTCCCTGCGCTCCGCCACCGTCTTGATATTGATCAGCTCGCGGATCCCCACGTTTTCGCACACGCTGTTGCCGCCCCACGAGCCGCACCCCAAGGTCAACGACGGCGTCAAACGGAAATTATACAGATCGCCGATACCGCCCTGCGCCGCCGGCGTATTGATAAGAATACGGCAGGTTTTCATGCGTTCGCAAAACGCCGTCAGCCTCCCCTCCGCTCTGCCCTCGTCGATGAACAGCGACGCGGTATGTCCCATACCCCCGCCTTTCACCAACGCGTCCGCCTTATCGAGCGCGTCGTTGAAATCCTTCGCGCGGTACATCGCCAACACGGGCGAAAGCTTTTCCTTCGCAAACGCCTCCTCGTCTCCCACCGATTCCACTTCGCCCACGAGCACCTTCGTCCCCTTCGGCGCCTCTATCCCGACAAGCCCCGCGATAAATTCCGCCGTCTGCCCGACGATCTTCGCGTTCAAACGCCCCTCGCCGAACATCAGTTCCCGCGTCTTGTCGAGCTCCTCGCCCGCAAGAAAATACGCGCCCTGTTTTTTCAGCTCCGCCCGAAATTCTTCGTATATCTCCGTCGCCACGACCACCGACTGCTCGGACGCACAGATCACGCCGTTATCGAACGTTTTCGAATGAAGCACGGACGAAACGGCGACGCGGATATCTGCCGTCCTGTCGATCACGGCGGGCGTGTTGCCCGCCCCTACGCCGATCGCGGGCTTTCCCGACGAATACGCCGCACGCACCATCGCGGGACCGCCCGTCGCGAGAATGATATCCGCTTCCTTCATAAGTTCCGCGCTCGCCTCCACGCTCGGCTCCTCTATCCACCCGATGATATTTTCGGGCGCGCCCGCCTTTATCGCGGCTTCCAGCACGACTTTCGCCGCCGCGATCGTGCAATTTTTCGCCCGCGGATGCGGCGACATGATCAACCCGTTTCGGGTCTTTAAACAGATCAACGCTTTAAAAATAGCCGTAGACGTCGGGTTCGTCGTCGGCACGATCGCCGCCGCAACCCCGATCGGCTCGGCTATACGGGTGTAGCCGTTCGCCTCGTCGCGTTCGACCACCCCACACGTTTTTTCGTCTTTGTAACGATTGTAAATATATTCCGCCGCGTAATGGTTTTTGAGCACCTTGTCCTCAAATACGCCCATACCCGTCTCTTTCACCGCCGCTTCGGCAAGCTCCAGCCGCGCGGCATTGGCGGCAAACGCCGCCGCCTTGAATATCTCGTCCACCCGCTCCTGCGAGTATAACGCAAACTCCGTCTGCGCCGCACGCACGCGCTCCATAAGCGCGCGCAAAGCCTTTTCGTCCGTTTTCGTTTCTTTCATTGTTCTCCCCCTTCGCGCGTCTTGCGCCCGAAAAGGGCAGATACGAAACGCGCCTTAACGCCTTTCGTCCGTCTTGTACAGCTTTCCCGCCAACATCGCAAGCGACGCCGCGAGATCCTCCGTCTTTAATACGATATCCTTCGGCACGCGCAACGGCGCGGGCGCAAAATTCCAGATCGCCTTGACACCCGCCGCAACCAGACGGTTCACCACCTCCTGTGCGGCTTGCTTGGGTACGGCGACTATGCCTATCTTGATTTTATTTTCCGCCACGAACGAATCGAGCTCGGAAAGCGAAAATATCTCCTTCCCCGCCACGCTCGTCCCGATAAGCCTTTCGTCCACGTCGAACGCGGCGACCACGTTCAGCCCGTTGCTTTTAAATCCCTCGTAGGCAAGGAACGCCCTGCCCAAGCCTCCCGCGCCGACGACCACCGCGTCGGAAATATTATCGTAGCCCAAGAATTTTTCGATATCGACGATCAGACGGCTGATCGCAAACCCCAGCCTCGGCCGCCCCGCTTCGGAGGAAACGAGCGCGAGGTCTTTGCGTACAAGCACCGACGATACGGAAATATTTTGCGCAATAACCGTCGAAGAAATGTATTTTGCGCCCTTGGAATTTTCTTCTTGTAAAAAATGCAGATAGAGCGGCATTCTCGCGATCGTCGCCTTGGAAATGGAATTATCCTTTTCGATATCTTTTTCTTTCATAGTAGCACCTCGAATAAAATTGTAGCAAAGATATCGATAAAAGTCAAGCGAATGGCGTTGCCCCATTTCAGACAACGCCATTTCTCTTTATTTTATATGTTCAGGCTTCGCACTCCGCGCTTAATTTCCCTTATATCCCCAAACCACGGAACAAGATCCTTGCCAATTGCTATCCCACCCGTCGGGCTTGCTTGCCGCCTCGCAATAGATAGTTAAATTATCACAATTATAGAACGCATACCCACCAATACTCGTTACGCTGTCGGGTATCGTTACGCTTGTCAAATAATCACAATTATAGAACGCATTACTACCAATACCCACCGTACCTGCTTTAATCGTATATTTTCCACTGACAACCTTATCTTTTGCCTCCAATAACCAACCGTCTAAATACAGCACGCCGTTTTCCCAATTGCTTTCATTGTTATAATACCCCGTATTATCGAACGCCCCATCCCCAATACTCGTTACGCTGTCGCCCATTGTTACACTTGTTAAGCCTCTGCACCCATAGAACGCACCTTCTCCAATACTTGTTACACTGTCGGGGATTACTATACTTGTTAAGCTACTGCACCAATAGAACGCATAACTACCAATACTTGTTACGCTGTCGGGAATCGTGACACTTGTTAAGCTACTGCACCCATAGAACGCATAACTACCAATACTCGTTACACTGCCGGGGATCGTGACACTTGTTAAGCTACTGCACCAATAGAACGCATAACTACCAATACTCGTTACACTACCGGGAATCGTGATACTTGTTAAGCCCCCGCAATCCTCGAACGCCCTATCGCCGATCGCCGTTACGCTGTCGGGGATTACTATACTTGTTAAGCTACTGCACCAATAGAACGCATAACTACCAATACTCGTTACACTACCGGGAATCGTGATACTTGTTAAGCCCCCGCAATCCTCGAACGCCCTATCGCCGATCGCCGTTACCGCCACGCCGTTGTATTTTTCGGGGATCATAATATCCGTATCCGCGCAAGTGCCGATTGCCGCAAGCGTATACGTACCGTTTACAAGCGCAAAGATCAAGCCCGTACTTTCTTCCTTTTGACAACGGCTACATTTCCCGTTTGCCACGGTATGCCCCAACGCGCTTACGTACGTATCCGTCGAGCGGTTGTACGTACACCTCGTACAGCCGTGTTGCGTATATCCCGCCGTCGAACAGGTCGGCTCCACTACGATATCCTGTTCGTCGTGTCCAAGCGCGTCTACCGTTTTATATTCGTATCCCGAGCAATTAACTCTCGTACAGTATCTCACGTTATAACCCGACCATTCGCAGGTTGCGGCGGAAGATTCCACCCATTCGCCAAATGCGTGTCCGAGTGCTTCGGTTACATTCGTTTTTTTCATATACCCGCAAACACTGCATTGTTGATATTCGTAGCCCTCGCTTGTGCAAGTCGCTTCTTGTACTCCTATACCAAACCCAAAGCGGTGTGTTGCGCCTTTTTTAAAGGTAATTTCCCCGCAATCCTTACATTCGCCGTAAAAAAGCGCCGTTTCACAAGTCGTTACCGTTTGCCCTTGCTGAAAGATTTTCCAAGAGCTTACTTCGTGCTCGCAAGCTTTCGTAGCAGGCAATTCGATCTCCTCGAGCGTAGTGCCGTCCGTCAGCGTGATAACGAGGTTTCCGTCCTCATCGACTTCCACGCTTTCGATACCAACGCCCTGTTCGCCTTTTTCTGTTTCCTTGCAACCCGCCATGCCAAGCGCGCAAAGCCCTGTCGTTAAAACCGACAGTATCGTCAATAAAAATTTCTTCGCTTTTTTCATAAAAAACCTCCTGCAAAATAAAAAATGCCGCTTCGCAAAACGAAACGACATCTGTAAAAATGTATTTTCGCTTTGCTGCGACACAATTGAATTACTATAAAGATTTTTTAGGCAAAGTCTTTTTGTAACGCGAAAAAGCTACACTTCTACCAAAGAAGTATACTCTGCCTGCCAAAAACTATTCAATTATGTCGCAGTTTCATTTTACCACCTTTTCCTTTCTTTGTCAACGGTTTTTTGTATAAAAGGGCAGAGTTTTCCACTCCGCCCCGATACTAAAAATATAAACGTATTATTTTAGATTATTCCGCCATTCCGCGCTCCGCACTCCGCGTTTATCTTTTCCTACAATCCCAACAAAACTCGCAACAATTTTTCCTTTTCTTCCGTTTTTTCCCCATACGGCGCGGGATAGCCCGCCCGTTTCGGGCGCGTATCGTAAACGATCGTCCCCTTATCCAAAACGACGATCCGCCGTCCCAACGCCCAAGCCTCCTCGATATCGTGCGTCACCAAAACCACCGTCGGCTGTTTCTCTTTCCAAAGCTCTGCAAACGTTTCCCACAGCCGAATTTTGAGCGCGGTATCGAGTGACGAAAACGGCTCGTCCAATAATAAAAGCTCCGCCCCGCAAGCGAACGCCCGCGCCACCGCCACGCGCTGTTTTTCCCCGCCCGAAAGCCGCTTCGGTCTTTTATTTTTATGTTCCGAAAGCCCGATCTTATCCAACACCCGTTCCGCTTCCGCGCGCTCGCACCCCGCGTATACGAGATTTTCCAACGCGCTTAAATTCGGCAACAATCTCGGCTCTTGAAACACGTACCCCACCTTTTCGGGCACGTCTAACGTCTCGCCCTGAAACTCGGTCAAGCCCGCCAAAATATTCAGAAGCGTGGTTTTCCCCGTGCCCGAAGCCCCGAGAACACACACCGCGTCGCCCCGTTCTATTTCAAAAGAAAGCTCGGAAAATACCTGCTTTTCGCCGTACGATTTGGAAATCACGCCCTTCATTGCAGCCTCCTTTCGACGGCGTTTCCGATCGCCGTTCCAAGGCAATCGAAAGCGAAGCCCGCAACGCAAGCCACGACCACCAGCGCGAATAAGGTCGGCATTTCCGTATACAACTGTGCGTTTTGTATCAGCCCGCCAAGGCTGTTTTTCGTCCGCACCAGCACCTCCGCCGACACGACGAGCTTCACGGCAAACCCGAGCCCCGCGCCCGATTCCCTTATCATATACGGCGTCACCGCAGGCAGATACAGCCCGCTTACCCGTCTTTTCACGGGCACTTTAAACGCACGGCTCATTTCGATAAGGTCTTTATCCACGCCCGCCAATGCGGAAAGCGTGCCCGCGTACAGCATCGGAAACAGCGAAAAAAACGCCACCCACACGGGCGCAACGCCCGCGCTCGTCCACACGATCAGTATCAATAGCACCGCCAGCACGGGCATCGACCGCAAAACGGCGACGATCGGCGCGAAAAACCGTCCAAACGGGGGGAGCAGGTACGAGATCACCGCCAAACCCACCGCCGAAACGAAGGATAAAACGAAGGCGACAAGCACCCGCAAAAGCGTGCGTAAAAATCCTACCCAAAACGCCCCGTCTGTCCATAAAGCGAAAAATTCTTTTACGGTATCGGAAAAAGAAGGCACGAGAAGCTCGTTCCCCACCGCCGCCCAAGCGACCGCCCAAAAGGCGATCAGAAACGCGACCGCCGCAAGAGTATATAACAAATTTTTTCCGATACCCTTTTTCACGCTCCCGTCCTTTACGTGTTAAAATCCGTCATGCAATAAAAATTTTCACTCGGCAACACGGCAAGCTTTTCGTTCACCGTCCGCGCCAAAGCAAGATACGCGTTCGCCTTCGCCGCGCAATCGAGCGACTGCTCGAACCGCACCCCGCACCGCACTTTCACGCCCTCGATATCGAGTATCTGCGCCTTTAAGCTCGTCTCGTAATCGGCGTCCTCGAGGTGCGCCTCCACCGCCGAAACGATCTCCGCCCCGCTCGCCGTCTCCAGCCAAGCGACCGAATCCTTTACCGAACCGAGAAACGAGCGTACCCACTCCCCGTCGTTTTCGATCAACGTTCTCTTCGCCACCAGCACCGCTTGCGGATAGCCCGCTTCGCCCCCGTAAAGCGATTGCAGATCGCCCACGATCTTATAGCCGTTCTTCGCCTGTGCGCTCACGGCGGGCTCCGCCAATACGTAACAATCCGCCTCCGTCACACCCAGCTCCTTCGCCGAAGCCATGCCCACGAGGTTCACCTTGTCCGACTGCGCCTCCGCGCCCTCGTTAAAGTCGAGCCCGCACTTTTTCAACACCGTTTTAAAAGTAAGCCCGGGCACCTTGTCCAATTGCAACACCCCCACCGTCTTGCCCTTCAATAAAGACAAATTTTCGGCGTTGTATTGCACCTCTCCGTCTTTCGCGATCAAAAACAAATTCCCGTGCGTCACCGCGCCGAGCATCTGATATTCGCTTCCGTCGCCGAGCTGTTTCGCGGCGGAATTCAAAGGCAATACGCAAACGTCGGCGTTGTCCGTCTCGTTCTCGTAAGTCACCCGCGCGACGATCGACGACGAGTCCACCACGCGATAGCTTATCCCGTCCGTTTCGGTATCGCCCGCCATCGCACCCGCCAACGCAAGCGCGGGCGCCCCGTCGGGCATATACACGTATATTTCGTTTTTATCCTGCTTACAGCCCGCGACCCCGCACGCACCCAACGCGCAAACGCAAGCCAACGCAAGCGCCGACTTCTTCCTGCTCACACTCCTCATTCCGCACTCCACATTCCTCATTTTCTCCACACCGCTTCCACACGGTGAATGGGCAATCCCCGCTCTATCCATTTTTGCTCGTACTCCGTCACGATATTCCATTCGGGATTCCCGTTCTCGTGCAGATCGTACGTCACGTTCTCGAGCGCAAACCCGCACGCCCTGTATTCTTCCAACGAAAACTCGAAAAAATCCCGATCGTCCGTCTTTTGCACGATACGCCCGCCGTCCTTCAACAGCTTTTTATACACCTCCAAAAAATTCCGATGCGTCAAACGCTGCGTGGCGTACCCCAGCTTGGGCAAAGGCGTCGAAAAATTCAGATAGATCGCGTCCAAACTCTTTTCGGGAATATAACACGGCAGACACTCCGCGCGGATATTCAAAAAACGCACGTTCTCGATCCCCCGCTTCGCCGCGTCCTCCAACGGAGTCAAAATCACGTTGCTCATTTTCTCCAAAGCAAGAAAATTGACGGCAGGATCTTTCTCCGCCATCGCCAATACGAATCCGCCCTTTCCGCAACCGATCTCGAGCGCCACGGGATTTCCGTTCCCGAACGCCGCCTCGAAATCGATCAGCGCGCGAAAATTCTCCGCCGCCTCCTTCATGTTCAGGATACCGTTTGTTCCCCGCGCCAATAAAAGGTCGCTCCGCGCCTCCATTCTCGCCTCGAAATTTCTCTTTTTTCGCATTCTCATCGACATATCGCAAACCCGTCCTTTATTTCGTTCCCGTACTGCCGAAGCCGCCCACCCCGCGCACAGTGTCGGAAAGCTCGTCCGCCTCCGCAAACTCCGCCTTCAAAAACGGCGCGACGACAAGCTGCGCGATCCGCTCCTTGGGCGCGATCGTCTGCTCCTTGTCCGAATGGTTATGTAACGCCACCATCACCTCGCCGCGATAGTCGCTGTCCACCACGCCCACTTTATTGGCGGGCGCAAGCGCGCGCTTGGACGCAAGCCCGCTTCTGGCATAGATCAGCCCTGCGTAGCCTTCGGGAATCTCCATCGCGAGCCCCGTACGGACAAGCTTGGTCTCGTGCGGCGCAAAAACGATCTCGCCGTCGGACAGCGCGTAAAGGTCCGCGCCCGCGGCAAATTCCGAACCGTAAGTCGGCAGAACGGCATTGGGGTCTAATTTTTTCACGTTGATTTTCGACATAAAGCACCTCGTTTTGCGGTCACCCGCTTTTTTTCGTCTCTATTATATCAAACCCCGCCGAAAAAAGCAACCGTTTCACAACGAAACAAAAAAACGCCGTCGTTTCTGATTAGAGGTCAAGGAACTTAGTTCCTTGCGGATTGTAAAGGCAGAGCCTTTACGCCTCGACGGCAGTCGCGCCCGTAGGGCGTTGCAGCCTTACCTAAAGCAACCATAGGTTGCGCTAAACACCGCGTAGCGGTCAATCGCTATGGCGAACAACAATAAATACAAGGTCGAAATTGTGGTATTATATATCATTCAATATTTTTGCATTTTGCATTTTGCATTTGGCGGGTAGCACCCGCCACCCGCCACTCCGCATTCCGCTTACGTTCCCGCCATAACGCCCGCATTGAAATGGTCGTATAGCGCCCCGTAATATTCGCCGAGATACGCCACCGCGACTCTGTCGAGCTTGTAAGCCTCGAGAATCGCCGCCCAATCCTTGTTGTACGTCGTTTCGTAATATTCCTTCACGATCGTTACACGCTCGTCGAGCGAAAGGGAATAATCCACGAGGTAGGGGAAGCCGTCCCCTTCGTCCACTTTTGAAGAATATTGCAGATAGAAAAGCAACGCTTCTCGCACCTGCGTGATTTCCTGTTCGTATTCCGCCGTCAATTTTTCGCAATAAAGCGCCCAAATCGGGGAAAGAAACGTGCCGTTGTCCAGCAATCGCTGCTTCTCTTTTTCCTTCTCCTCCTCCAGCTTTAACAGCAACCTGTTCTTTTGTAACTGCGCCGTTTTCACCTCGAGTAACTGTTCCGCCGTCAACGCCGCAAACTGTTCGGCTGTATACGATATGATATCGATCGTCACCGTCTCTCTCCTCCTTTATTTTATCCCGCCGAGCGTCTGCGCCTCCGCCGTCACGCTCCGCACCTCCGCGTCTTTTTCGAGCGCAAGCTTTATCGAAAAACTTTCGCCCTTAAGCGAAGCTTTCAATTCCATACTCCCGTTTTCGAACGCACTCTCGAACGACTGCGTATTCTTCCCGTCGCTCACCGCGACGCGTACGCTCCCGCCGCCCGTCAGAAGCAACCGCTTCAACGTTTTCACGCCCCGCGTATCGAAATCGATCCCGCCCGCGGAAAAGACCCGTTCCTCTCCGCTCGGCAACGCGCCGTCCTTCGACAAAACGCGCACCCGCAGCCCGAACGAGCAAAACGCCAAACCGCGATGATCGGAAACGCCTTCGGGCGCGAAAGCAAAATATCCTTCCCCGCTTTCCGCGTCTACGATCAGCCCTTTTTTCTCCCCGTCCGTCGACGGATACACGACGAAATATTTCCCCTCGAAAACGGCGTGATTGCATACCTGCCCACCCCGAACGGGGGTTATGCGCAAATTTTTACACGCCTTTTTCGTACTTGTTCCGTCGAACGCGTAAACGCCGTCCTCGGCAAGAAAAAACGCTTTTTCACCGCCCGCCTCGCACGCGCCCACCGAATCGCCGAATATTCTCCCGCCGCCGTAGCCGACCTTGCGAAAAACGAACTCCCGCGCCGTACCCGCAGGCGTCAGCTCCGCGATCCCGTATTCGTAAAACAGATACAGCTTTTCTTTAAACGGCAACAACGCGACGATCTTCCCGTCCTCCGACGGAAATCGCACGTTTCCGCCGTCGTCGATGTCCGCCGTAAATTCCGTCGCCGAATAAGGAGCCGAATATACGAGCGTGAACGGTTCCTTCACGTAATACAGTCTGCCCTTGAAAAAACACGCCGCACGGCTCGCCGCCGTCACGCCCGTCGAAGCCATGTCCCCCTCGTACGAACAGGTATACAGCCCCTTCTCGCCGATAAACAGATTGGACGCGTTTCCGTCCGTATCGATCGCCGTAAGCGGTCGCATGCGCTTACCGAAGGAATATACGTTCGCCCAGCTCGCCGCGCTTTCGTCGTATACGTACACCGTCCCCGCCGTCGAGATATACCCCAACTTCTCCGCATACCCGCCGCCGCTTTCCTTTTTGGCAAGAAAGAAAAAACGGTCGGGCTCGGGCATGTTCGCCGCAAGTATCACGCTTTCCAACGAGGACGGAATGTACTCTCTCGCCCCCGCCCCCGCGCGCAGGTATCCGTCGGAACAGTCGCAATTTTTACACGCGCCCGCCGTCAGAACGCCTTTCGTCTTTTTACCGCCCACAGCGAACCCGTTAAAGCTCGCCCGTACCGTCCCGACGACGGTATTTAACGCTTTCTTTTTGAATCCCAACATCACGCCCACCGCCTCGACCGTATTTTCTTTCCCGAACGCAGACGGTACGCCGCCCCGATCGCGTCCTTGTATTTTTTATCCCAAACCGCGGCGTCCTCGAACAGCCCGTTTGCCAACGCATATTCCGCCGCGATCCCGTACGCGAACAACCGTACGGAAGCGTTCAGAACGAAGTCGCTCTCCCCGTCGAGTCCCTTCGCTTCGGGCGTGTACGTATAACGCACCCGTACCTTCCCGCTCTGTGTTTTCAGATACTCGGGGAACAGCTTGAACGCCGCCGCGTTCCCCCACTCGTCCTCCACGCCGAGCACTCGCACTACGCCTCGCTCGAATTGCGTATAATAGATCGCGCCCGTCGTGCTCTCGAACTCGTCCTCCGCATAAAGCGGCAAATAATCGAGCGCCAGCTCGTTCTCCACTAAATTAAAACACCGAAGCAGATCTTCCGTTTTGCCTTTGCCGTCGTCCGCCGTACCGTCCACGTACGCCCGCACCTCGTCCGCGATCCCCAGCTCCGCCGCGGCGGCAATGATAATTTCTTTCACCGTCATCGTGATCCTTCCTCCTCTTTTTCTTTTTTATCAAAAGGTACCCGTGTACCGTTCAACGCGTACACGGGTACCCCGTTCATGCACTCAGGCTATCCGCGAACTCACGCTTCCGTGATTCCCGAAAGCATACCCTGACCGTTGGGACGGTCGCACATGAGCTCTGCATACTTGACGAGTGTCGCGGTGTAAACGGGCTTGCCGGGGATCTGTTTCAGGATCTTCCCGTCCTCGCCC
This sequence comes from Clostridia bacterium, assembly GCA_017463105.1. GTDB lineage: Bacteria > Bacillota > Clostridia > Christensenellales > Borkfalkiaceae > Scatosoma. The sequence goes on along the minus strand of JAFTPU010000002.1, from coordinate 122,740 downwards.
TCCAACCACTTCCAATCGCAAAGCTGATGGATCTTGAAATCGTCCGTGTTCAGAAGATACATCGTCCCCTCAGGACAGAATCTGTCCGCAACCACGGGAATACCGTTAAACGATACTGCTTTGAAACCGCCCTCGAATTCGATAGTCGGCATCACGACCGAATTTTGTCTCAGATACTCCGCCAACGCACGTTTCACGCCCCAGGAGCAGACGATGAAATTCACCTTACTGCCCGAATTTTCCTCGATCATATCCATCGCCGTCTGAATGACGCTTTCGGAAATTTCGCCCACCGACGTCTTTTTATACGGCTTCATGATCGGGGTGCTTCTGTCTACGCCGTACAATTCTCCGTCGCCGAAGATCGCCTTCAAACCCGTCAACTCATATCCCTTTGAGCCGTGCAGATACATCTTTGCACCGACGGGAATACAATCCGCAAGGTCAACCGCCCCCGAAAGATACGCGACTTTCGTCGCGCGGTCCACGCTCACCACTTTGTAGCCGCAGGCATAGTCAATGAGATTGCCCGAGGAATCGCCGAAATCGACGATCATACCCTCCACCACGCCGCGCACGTCCGCCAGCGTGAGTTTACTGCCCGTCGACACCATGTTCACGGTCGTCAGATATCCCGTACCGTCGCCGTACAACATTCTGCCGAAGTTGAAGGACGCGCTCTTAACGAGCGATTGCATCTCGTCGTTGAGCAGATTGACGAACGCGCCCTCGTTATTTGCCGAAGCGCGAAGCGCCTTATCGGATATCTCGATCGTGCCGTAAAGATTTTTAAGCGTGGCTACGAACTGTACCCTGTCTCTTTGCGAAGCGGCGGGAAGATCCCCCGTTTCGCTACCGGCGGAAATACCGCCGTTCATGCCGTATTTGACGAGTTTTCTCACGTCCTTGCCCACGACGTCCGCCGTCGAACGCGCAAACTGCGCAAGCAGAGGATTCGCTTTAAGATCGAGCGCCTCCGTCACTGCGTCGAGATAAAAAGATTTCAAAGCGTTATCAGCCGTTTCAATTGTAATCATATTGTTTTTCTCCTAATTTTTTAATTTAATAATTTGATTTATTGATTTAACATTTCATTTATTTTGCATTCTGCATTTTTTATTTTGCATTTTGCATTTTTTCGCCTCCTCACTCCGCCCTCTTTTTAAACCATCTCAGCGCCATATTTCCCGCGTCCTCGATGGTCTTGGCTTTGATCGGCGGCGTAAGCGGCGTATTTCCGCCGCCCTTCGTCAGCGGCGCGCCCGCCTTTCCAACCGAGGCAAGATATTCCCCGATGATCCTCAAGCGCACGCTTTCGTCGCGGCTTGCCCTTTGATAGAGTTCCTCCGTCGGGATCGTTTCCCTTTCACGGCTTGTTGCGACGGACGTACTGTCCCCCGCCGAAAACGGCTTTTCTCCGTTCCCGCCCTCGGTTTGTTCTTCAAAGTGCATTCCGTTCTTTTCCTCCGCTTCCGCGGCGACGATACCGTCGGGCTTTCCGCTCTCGGGTCCTTCCTCGGGCAAGGTTTCTTCCGCCGTTTCGGCGCGTACGTTCGCCTGTTCCAGCTCGGACACGAAACGGTCGAACTCCCGTCCTTCCGCTCTCGCCGCTTCCGCCGTCTTACGCAGCTTTTCCGCCGCCGACGCCGTCGCTTCGTCCTTCTTTTTCTCCTTCCCCGTCTCGGGATTCTCCATTTGCTTCTCCAGCTCCCTCAGGCGTTGACTACGTCTCGTAAACTCCGCCTGCAAAGAACTGTACGCCCGTGCAAGGGCGTCTACGTCCTTGAATTTCCTCGGCACAGCCGAGCCCTTTTCTCCGTCGGACGCCCCGTACGCTTTCGCGCCGTCCCCGACCTCTTTCTTACCTTGCTCCGTGCCGCCGAATCCCCCGTAAACGTTCTCCTCTTCTTTCTCCATAAACTACCTCCGATTTTATTTGTTCGTTTCCTTTTGCAGACCGTCCTCTTCCCGTTTCGCCTGCCTGTGCGCGGCAATATGCCCCGCATAACGCTTTTTCAACCCGTCGCCGTCGCGACGCTTTTTAAACTCCGCGGACAAAAGATACCGCGTATGCTCGACGATATGTATCGCATGGTCGTCGTACTCGTCCACGGTCACGTCGTTTCCCGTCATTTCGAGATTCTCCTCGCCCGCCTTGGCGATATGGAGTGCGGAAATATCCCGCGCATTCTCGTAATTTCCGAACCCGAACGCGTCCAATATCCTCTGCTTGTTCTCCGCCGTCAGCTTGCCGTCCTCGTCCGTCAATACGCCCGCCTCGTAAAGCTTCAATAAGGTCTCCTTCTTCTCCTCGGGCGTCACCGCCTCCCGTACGTCGAACTGCACGTCGCTGGAGGTGAGATCGGCGGCGTTGAAATAATACACCTGCGTTTTCTTGTTCTCCCCCGTCAACGTCATCAACCGCGCCGTTCCCGCAAACTGTCGGTATAAACGCAGTATCTGCCGCCCGATCTCCTTCATCGCCCGCTCTATGCTCCCCAGCGTCGCCGATAACCTCGATTCGTCCTGCGAAAGCAAAAGCTGCAACCCCGTCGCGCTCGTCACCCTCGCGGGCGTGGAATTCTCCGAAAGCTCGCTCACGCCGCTGATCATCGAAAATTCCCGCTCCAACCATTCCTCTTCCGCCGCAAACTCCGTCGGCACGTTCCCGCAATCGAGCATTTCGGGCGGCTTCCCGCCTTGACGGTACACAAGCACCTTCCCGGGCAATAACCCTTCCTCCGCCAACTCGTCCGTATCCACCGACCCGTCCTCGACCGTCAGTACGCCCATCGAAAGTCTGTTTAAAAACTCGTGCTTTCTGTTCCGCACGGCGTTATACGCCCGTTGCACGGGTATCAACCTGTCGATCACGCTCGCGGCGAAAAACGCTCCCGGCAACCTGAGCGAATCCTGCTTCACAAACGGAAACTCCCGCTCTCCGCGCTCGCCGTTCGTGTACGGAAGCGTTCCCTCGTATAACAGCTTCCCGCACGCCGCGATCTCCAATTTCCCTTCGGGAAACTCCGCCGTCGGTCGGGTGTACCGCTCGATCAAAACGACGTTCTCCGTCTCGGGCGCAAGCGTTCTACCCGTCTGCGCCAAAGGCAGCCTTCCGCCCGCGGGCTCGCTGTAAGGTGAAACCGTCTGCACGCTCGCCCCCGCCTTCACCTCCACGCCGAACCGCTCGAAGATATAATCGGGCGAAACGTTCTGTGCGTGTATCACGCTGCGGCAATTTTCCAGCCCCTCCACGCTCAGATCGTCGGGGAATATCTCGAACGGCGACACCGCCGTCACGCTCACTTCCCCCTCGAATACGGCGCCGCCCGCTTCGTCGACCGCCACCTGTCTGCCGCCTTTCTCGTCCCACGTGATCTTGTAAAACACACTCCCGCACGTTTCCGACCACGCCGTCGCTTTCGCCATCGTTTCGTCCAAAGCGATACGGTCGTGCACGTATTTCAAAACGCCCGTCGCAAGCTTCGCGGCTTTGAGATCGCCGTCCTCGTCCGAAAACGCGTGCACGCTGAGCACGGGCCGCAGCCTTTCCAACTTCGCTATACGCGATTCCACCGTCGGCGCGATGTGATTGAACACCCTGCGCGATTGCCAATAAAACCGCTTGTCCTCGTCCACCACCCCGCCGAAAGGCGAAACGTCGCAATACTGATTCCCGCTGAAAAAATTCATATTCAGGATCCAGCCGCTTTCGATGCTCCTGCGCGCCTCCCGCCTGCGTTCGAAATCCGCTTCGATCTCGGCGGCAAGCTTTGCTTTCGCTTTTTCCAAAGAGACTCTTTTCTCCTCCTCGGAAAGTCCCAATTCGTCAAAATCCATTTGAAAAACCTCCGTTTTTTATTTCTTCCTAACCACTCTTTTTCTCGGCTTGGGTCGCGGCTTTTTTACTGTTTTTTCCTTTTCGTCGCATACCTGCCCCGCCCCTTTCGCACTTGCAAGCTCCGCAAGCAACCGTTTCTTTTCCGTCTCCAGCTCCTCGTCGCTCATCGAAGATACCGCCGAAGAATTTTCCGTAAGCAAAAGCTGTACGGCTTTGAGATCGGGCGGCACGTCCTTTTTCGTCCTCTTGCGTTTCGTAAGCTTAAGCTCTCCGTCCACTTCGGCATACTCCTCCGTCACCTCCGCGACCTGAAACCCGAGCGCGACTTTCAAAAGCGCCTCCCCCAGCTTTTCCTGATCCTTTTCTTCCATATACACCACCTTAACAAAGTGAAATTTAATTTTAATTAAGTGAAGTTTTCGACTCACGCAAAAGTGAAGTTTTTTGCCTTCTGCAACTGCAAGCTTTGCTTGCAACTTCACTTGCGCCGTAGGCGCATATTTCACTCGCCTTGCGAACTTCTCTTGCCTATAAGGCAAACTTCACTTATTTCTCATTCTCCTCAACATTCTCTCCTTGTCTTTTTGTATCACCGACTTCTCCGCTTTCGGCGGCGTTTTCTTCGGTCGGCTCATCAGATAATACCGCATCTCGTCCAACGAATGGTCGTTCGCTTTCCTCGGCGTATCCCCGCTGCCCCAGAAATACCCCTTGATCTCCTCGATCAAATGCACGCACGTCTTGAAAATATAAATATTCGGCAGCCCGTTTTTCACGTTCAGATAACTCTTCACCCGCGCGATCCCCGAAAACAAGTCCTTCTCCACGTCGGGATTGACGAGTATCCCCCGCTCGTAAAACAGCTCCGCCACGCTCTGCACCCCCGATAGAGTGCGTTGCTTCGCCGCACTGTCGATCAGGGCGCATACCCGCCCCCGCGCGTCCCGCTTCCAATGGAGCAGATCGCATATCCGCTTGATCTCTTGCGCATGATAGTCGACGTCCCGCCCCGCCTCGTAATGCTCGTACACCACGTACACGTTGTCGTCGAAATCCACCGCATACCAATGCGCTGATAACGGATTGTTCAGCCCGGGGTCGATCGAAATGTTGTCCTGCCACTCCTTCGGCACGGGGAACGGCTCGATCACGTGCACCGCCTCCTCGAACTCGGGATACACCAGCCCCTCGCTCGCCCCGAACCGCCCGAATCTTCGCGATTGCAACGCCCGCTCGTCCATGCACCCCTCGAGCAAGCTTATCTCCTCCCCGTCCAGATACGGATTGTCGCTCCACTCCATAAACTCATACCATATCTCGGGATCGTTCGCCCGATTGAGATAGATCTCCCTGTATACGAAAGTCAAGCCCTTCAGCGGCGTCATCGTCCCGAATATATCCCCTTTCCTGTCCATGACGCGCATACGACATTCCACGTAAATATCCTCGGGCGGCTCCTCGTCAAACCACACGAAATCGAGCGACGTCCCCTGAAACTTCTCCCTGCCCTGATCGCAGCTTTTGAACCCGATCACCGAAACGCCGCCGAATACGTTTTTCACTTTGATAAAATCGATCACCCCGCTCTCGGGCGAATCCTTCCGCCCGCTGGACATCACGATCTCCTCTATCCAATCCCGCCGCAGATAATGCAATATCTTCTTCTGCGCCACGTCCCGCTGTACCTGCTGCGACAACGACACCACCCAACCGCAAACGTTTTTCCTGTTTTCACGGTACGGGTGTATCCCCCTCGCCATGTACACGCACTCCGCCGCCCCGCATTCCGTCTTGCCCGATCGGTTCCCCCCGAACACCCAACGGTTCCGCTTTTTGCATTTGTGGAACGCCACCTGCTTCCCGTGCACCACCTCGCCCGTATTGTATAAAGCAAGAAAATCTTCCCCGCGCCGCCGCTCCAACTCCAGCTCGATCGCCTTTATCCGACGTAATTTTTCTACAATATCTCCCATAATCCTCGCCAAACTCTCAAAATCGTCCCGCTTACAGCCGCTATAATAAAATCTATGAAAAAGTTTATTCTTGCGGCGCTGTTGCCCCTTTTATATTTTCTATACACCGTGTTTCTTATCCCGAGCCTCGCCGTTCAGGCGACCTCCGCCACCGCGGGCAGCTACGCCTGCGTGCTCACCGATACCGCCTATTTCTACACCGCCCGCAACGAAAAACGCGGTCTTTTCCTCCTCCCCGAAACCTACTTCGTCAAAGTCCTCTCCGTCGACGGCGATTATTGCCGCGTCGAATACCTCTACGACGACGCCTACGCCAAAAAACTGACGGGCTACGCCAAAACGAGCGACCTCACGTTCGTAGATTACACCCCCGAGCACCCGTATCTTTACCACCTGTTCGAGGTCCGCTACACGATCGACGACGCCTTTTCGGACAACGACGATTTTTTAAGTCAGATCACCGTCACCTGCGCCTATTACGGCGACTATAAGATCGGCTCGGAAACGTACTGCTACGTTCTGCGCGGCGACAGCTTCGGCTATATCCCGAAGCCCGACGACCTGACGATCGAACGGAGCACGGAATACGAGGACAACCTCGTCGTCGAAACGCCCCCTGCCGAGACCGACGAACCGAGCGAAGAGGACGGAATGCCGCCCGCACAGATCGCCATTCTCGTGGCGCTGTGTCTGCTTGTCCCCGTACTCGCGGCGCTGATCCTTCGTCCGCCCAAACGCCCGCCCTACGACGCCGACGCAGAGTAAATGCAAAATTATGGTAAAATTTATAAATCTTTCGATCATTCTGCATTCTGCATTTTGCATTTTGCATTTAGCGGGTAGCCCCCGCCACTCCTCATTCTCGCCCCAATGCGCCGAAACAGCTCCATTTGCGAAAAATCCTTTTCAAAGCTTTCTTCCGTCAAGCCTTCGCCGTACAACATCGCCCGCACGGTTTCCGTAAGCCGTTCCTGCAAACGAAAATATTTGCTTTCGCTGAAAGCGCCCCGCACGCTTTTCGCCTTTCGCGAAAGGCTTTTTATTTTGCTTCCCGTCCCGAAATATCGAAGTGAGATGAGCGTTCTCTGCGCGTCGGTCAATCGGGCGAACACCCGATCGAGCGTCGCTTTCAACCACTCGAGCTTACGTTTTTCGACTATCTCCGCCACGATATATTCGGCTTGCGCCACGGCGGGCGCGCCGTCCCGATAGGACAAGATCGCCCTGTTGCGGATATGTACCCCGTACGCCTCGCCCGTTTTTTCCAGCCACGGATATGCGTACAGCACCGCCTTTACGTAATTTTTCAAACTCTATCACCTCGCTTTTTGATTCTTCCTTATTCTTCTTCACACCGCTCTCCCTCCCTCTGTCATACCGAGCGGAGGCGCCAGCCGCAGTCGAGCGTATCTCACTCTCTCTATCTTGGCTCCCGTCCTGCCTTCCTCCGAGAGGAAGGTGTCACGAAGTGACGGAAGGAGTAGGGAGCTGTCCGCAAAGCGGACTGAGGGATTGTGACAAGTGTAAAATGCAAAATTATGGTAAAATTTATAAATCATTCAATCATTTTGCATTCTGCATTCTGCATTTTGCATTTTCCCGTTGCCCGTCGCGAAAAGCAAACACATTATGCCATAAATTTCCAATTTTGCAACCCCTCCCTCCCGTTTTTTTGTTTCAAAATCCGAACATTTGTTCGCTTTTTAGTGTGTTTTGCGGGTTAAACATGACATATGTATGCTTGTTTTTTGTGATTTTTTAGTGCATTTTCTAATTTTACCGTTTTTTTTCTCTTCACCCGTTACGCCTTGCCAAAAAATAAAAAATATGCTATAATAGTGTCGCAGATAAAAATTTTTACAAAACTTTAACGATATTCAAACTTTTTTGAAACGCACGGGTCTTATAATTAAAAACGAAAAATAGGACAGGTATACGCATATGATCAAAATTTTGGTGGTAGAAGACGACAAGGCGCTTAACGATCTCGTGTGCGCCTATCTCCGCGCGGGCGGCTACGAAACGACCGCTTGCTTCGACGGCGAAGAAGCGCTCGAGGCATTCGAAAACAATAACTTCTCTATGCTCATCACCGACGTCATGATGCCGAAAACGGACGGTTTCGCGCTCGCCAAGGCGGTCCGCTCCTCCAACGAGCAGATCCCCATTCTCTTCATGAGCGCCCGCGACGACAAGCCCGCCAAAATGCTCGGCTATAAGCTCGGTATCGACGACTACGTGGTCAAGCCCTTCGACCCCGACGAGCTTATCCTCAAGATCGGCGCGCTCCTTCGCAGAGCCAAAATTCGCGCCGAGCAAAAAATTCAGATCGGCAATTTCACCATGAACGCCGAAGAACGCGCCGCTTACGTCGACGGGGAAGAACTCCCCCTCACCGCGCGCGAGTTCGACTTGCTTTTCAAACTCCTGTCCTATCCCAAAAAGACCTTTACGCGCTCTGCGCTCATGTCCGAATTTTGGGACTACGACTCCTCCGCCACCTCCCGTACGGTAGACGTATATATGGCGAAGATCAGAGAAAAGACCTCCGTTTGCGACGGCTTCGAGATCGCCACCGTGCACGGACTCGGCTATAAGGCGGTGCTCAAATGAATCGCAGAGGCGCAAAATTTTCCTTTTCGGGCGCGCTTATCTTCTTTCTGTCGAACGCAGTCACCGTCACGGTCGTCATGCTCGTTTACGGCTGGGTAGCCGAAAAAACGGAAAACGATCTCCCGACGGTCGCGATCGTGCTTTTGCTCGTGACCTTGTTTTTGTCCCTCGTTTGGACGCTGATCGACCTTATCCGTCGCCGCGTCATGATCGACAGACCCGTCGAGCAGATTCTCGAAGCTACGGAAAAGATCGCCGCCGGCGACTTCTCCGTCCGTCTGCGCGTAAAACATTCCTACACCGAATACGATTATTACGATTGCATCATGGAAAACGTCAACGTCCTCGCCGCCGAGCTCGGCAAATCCGAGGTCCTCAAAACGGACTTCATCGCCAACGTTTCCCACGAGCTCAAGACCCCGCTCGCCGTTATCCAAAACTACGCGGCGGCGTTGCAATCGGACTCGCTCGACGACGAAACGCGTAAAAAATACGCGCAGACCCTGCTCAACGCTTCCCGCCGCTTAACGGGACTTGTCACCAATATTTTAAAGCTCAACAAGCTGGAAAACCAAAAGATCAAACCCGAGTACAAGAGCTTCAACCTCACCGAATCGCTCGCCGAAACGGTGCTTACCTTTGAAGAACTCATCGAAAGCAAATCGCTCGAGCTCGACTGCGACCTCGACGACGTAACGCTTTATTCCGCGCCGAGTCTGCTCGAGATCGTATGGAACAATCTGCTTTCCAACGCGATCAAATTCACCGAAGCGGGCGGAAAGATCGGCGTCTCGCTGAAGAAGGAAAACGACAAGGCGATCGTCACGGTAAGCGACACGGGCTGCGGCATTTCCCCCGAAACGGGTAAACGTATCTTCGACAAATTCTATCAGGGCGACACCTCCCACGCCTCCGAGGGCAACGGGCTGGGGCTTGCCCTCGTCAAAAAAGTGATCGATATCCTCGGCGGCGAAATTTCCGTCACCAGCGAAAAAAACAAAGGCAGTACGTTCACAATCCAATTAAAAGGTGTACATTATGAATGACAAATGGCGTTTGTTTTTACAAAAGCTAAAAAATCCGCGCGGCTGGGTGCTCGCGCTCGTATATGCCGTCACCCTCCTCTCCATCGCGGGCGCAATGGTTATCCTGTTCGTCGATTACACGGGCACCCCCTTGGAGATCGTGGCATACGCCCTTTTCGCGCTTGCGGCGCTCACGCTCGCCTACAGCGTGTACACGATTGTCCTTTTTATACCGAAATGGCGGAAAAGTATTATCGCGTGGGCGGAGCGTCGGGAATTTACCCGCAATCTGTTGCGCAACTTCGGCTTCCGTACGATCGTCGTTGCCATCGGCTCGTTTGCCATGAGCATCCTGTTCGGCGCGTTCAACGGCGTATTGGGTATCCTCGAACGATCCGTTTGGTACGGCGCGCTGGCGGTCTACTACATCATTCTTGCCTTTATCCGAGGCGGCGTGCTCCTATACCATAAAAACAAACGCGGCGCGGATACGGCGAGCAGGGAATACCGCCAAGCCAAGACCTATCGCGGCTGCGGCATTTGGCTCGTGATCGTCAACACCGCGCTGTCCTCCGCGATCGCGCAGATGATCTTCGACGATCGGTCGTTTCAATACGACGGACTGATGATCTACGCCACCGCGGCGTATGCTTTCTATAAGATCACCATGTCGATCATCAACATTTTCCGCGCCAAAAAGCAGGACGACCTCACCGTACAGGCGATACGAAACGTCAACCTCACCGACGCGGCGGTGTCTATCCTCGCCCTGCAAACGGCGTTGCTTTCGACCTTCAACGACGGCATAACGAACGTTTCGCTGTTCAACACCCTCACGGGCTCGGTCGTCAGTCTCGGCACGCTCGCTCTCGGAATATTGATGGTCGTCAAAGGCAATAAACGAATGAAAACCTTACAAACGGAGAAAAACGATGGACAACAAGCAATTTAACTACACCTATACCGCGCCGACGGAAAAAGAACGCAGGGAGATCGAGCGCATACGTGAAGCTTACGCCCCCAAAGAACAAAATAAAAGCGATATGGAAAAACTGAAAAAGCTCGACGCAAAGGTGCACCGCTTCCCGATGATCCTCGCCCTTACGCTGGGCGTCGCGGGCACGCTGATCTTCGGTTTGGGGCTTTCTATGATATTGGAAATGGACATGCTGATCGTCGGCTCGTGTCTCGCCGTCGGGGGGCTGATCCCCTTAGCTCTTGCCTATCCCGCCTACCGTGCCACTACGGAAAACCGCAAGAAAAAATACGGCGCGGAGATTCTCGCCTTAAGCGAAAAGCTCTTAAACGAAACGGAAAACGCTTAATAAAAGCGCTCGGCGCGGACGATCGTCCGCGCCGAGCGCTTTTTATTGATTTTTACACCAAGCTCGTTTTCTTCAATATTTGATTGCTGACCGCGCCCAGACCTACGGCGAACAACGCCCCGCCCGCCGCGCACAGGATAACGTGCATTGCGTTGGCGTTCAACGGCGTCATCATCGGGATCATCATAAACAGGAACATACCCACGCCGAGCGAAAGCAGAATGGACAGCCATAACTTTTGTTTCGCCACGACGCTCATGATCAAAAAGATCGAAACGAACACGGAGACCAAAAGTATTTTCGATACGAGACACGCAACGATCCCGCCCGCAGTCGTTCCGACCGCTTCCAAATCGAAGGAAATACCCGCAACGCCGCCGCCTATCATCGAGCCGATAAAAAACGCAAGGATCATACCCGCGCCGCCCACGAAACATACGAGCGTTTTGGAGATCACGTAGTCGGTTTTCTTCGCACGGACGGTGAACAGATTTTTCGCGTATCCGCTTCTGAAATCGTCCGCCACGAAAAGGCACACGAGCACCGCCGTAGCGAAATAGATCAGATTCATATTACACATCGCCATCATATCCATGCCCGCCCCTGCGCTTGCGCCGTCGCCGCCGCTGACCGAGCTGACGATCTGCCATACGTTATCGAACCCCGTCATCGGCGTTTCCACGCCCGCTTGCGGGTTTACCGTCGTAGTGCCCGACATCATCGTCGTCATCACCAAGATCAGGATAGGAACGACGAGCGATATCCCCACCATGATATAAAACAACGGAGTGGTGAACATTCTCCGAAAATCCACCTTTAACATACTTTTCAGTCGCTTTTTAAAGCCGTTGGTTTCGAATTGCACTTCCTTTACCGCTTCCACGTTACTTGCCCTCCTTTTCGTTCATAAGATCGATATAATATTCCTCGAGACCGATCTTGTCCGTTTTTATCTCGCGCACGAGTATACCCTTTTCGTACAGATACGTAACGATCTCCTCGGGGCTTTCGGCGTCGTAAACGCGGAGATATCCTTTCTCGTCCTCTTCCACGCGAGAATATTTACAGCCGAGCGCCGCTTTCGTTTTGCCGATATCCTTCGTCGAAAGCGCAACGTACGTGCGGCACCCCGCCTCCAACTCGGCGGCGGTCATCTCCTTGATCATTTTCCCGCCCCGAACGATTCCGTAATGGGTCGCGACCTTTTCCAGCTCGCCTAAAATATGCGACGAGACCACGACCGTGCACCCGTAATTTCGGGTAACGTCCACGAGCACCTCGCGCATGATCCGCATGCCGTCCGCGTCCAGCCCGTTGATCGGCTCGTCCAGCACGAGCAAGGTCGGGTTCCCGAGCAACGCCATCGCAATACCGATACGTTGCTTCATACCCAAAGAGCAATTTTTGAATTTGTTGGAAGCCGCGCCCTCCATGCGCACCAATTTAAGGACCTTGCGCACTTCCTCCTCCGCGTCGGAAATATCCAAATTCGCCGCTTGCAGCATAAGATTGTTCCATACGCTCATGTTGGGAAAGCACCCGGGCGCCTCGATCAAAACGCCCACCTTCGCCCGCACGTCTGCGTCCGTATAATCTCTGCCGAACAGCTTCACCGTGCCGCCGCTCGGATGGATAAGTCCGCAAACGATCTTTTCCGTCGTGGATTTTCCGCTTCCGTTCTCGCCGATGAAGCCGTATATCGCCCCGACGGGTACGGTCATATCCAAGCCGCGAAGGGCTTGCTTTTCCCCGAAGCTTTTCGTTAAATTTCTGATCTCTATTGCATTCATTCCGATCGTCCTCCTATCTCAATACACGTCGCACTTGGACAGCACGAGCGTGCCGAGTACGTTGTAAATAACCGCCCACGCCGCCGAAACCGCAAGGCATACGAGCACGTTTACGATCGTGCTCGAAAGACACGCGTACACCGACGAGCCGTACAAAAACAGGTTGAGCACGGGGGAATTTCCCGCAATCGCGCCGATACCGATCACCAAAATGCCCGTTCCGAAGAAAAAGGACGACGCGATCGATATCCCGAAATATCTTCTGAATACGATATTGAGGAAGGTATACAGACTCGCCCAACCGAGACTCATCACCAGCTTGCCCAAAACGGCGCAAACGAGATTGCCCGCGTTTACCGAAAAAGAGGTCTGGGTAAGCGCGCCCGCGACGATCGCCCCGAATAAATACGCGACGCACATACACGCCATGGCGAACGCGCAGGTCAAAGATTTCGACGTCATGTAATCCTGCTTTTTCGCATGCGTCGTGAACAGTTGCTTCACGTATCCGCTCTTATAATCGTGACCGATGAAGATCGACACCATGATCCCGCCGAAGATAAACACCATGTTCATATTGGCGTATTTATCGATCCCCTCGAAGCCGTAAACGGGAGCTTCCGCCGCGATCGCATGCCAAACGTTGGTAAACAAGGGCTGGGAGGGCGTTCCGTCGGGACCCGCCATACCCGTCATGGCGATCAGCATTGCGGGAATGATGGCGGCTATGCCGAGGAAAATATAGAAAAGCGGCGTATGGAAAAGACGGTAAAAATCCACGCCGAGCATACCTTTTATCCGTTTGAAAAAGGTAGGCGTTTCGAATTTCAATTCACGCGAGGCTTCCATATTATCTTTCCTCCTTTTTACTGCTCATTACTTCGATATAATATTCTTCCAGACCGATCTTGTTCTTTTCGATCTCGCTTACGACGTGTCCGTTTTTATACAGGTAGTCGACGATCTCTTCCGTCTCGTCCACGTCGTACACCCGAAGATATCCGTCCTCCTCCCGAACGTCGCCGTACTTTTTCGCCAAAACGCTCTTCGCGCCCGACGCGTCTTTCGTTTTAAGCGATACGAACACACGCGCGCGGCTCTCCATTTCCTTCGCGGATATCTCCCTTATCATTTTTCCCTGACGGATAATGCCGTAATGGGTGGCGATCTTTTCCAACTCGCCGAGGATATGCGAGGAGATAAGCACCGTACAGCCGTACGTCTGCGTGATATCCACAAGGATCTCCCGCATGATCCGCATGCCGTCCGTATCGAGTCCGTTGATCGGCTCGTCGAGAATGAGCAGGGCGGGCTCGCCGAGCAACGCCATGGCGATGCCGATACGTTGCTTCATTCCAAGCGAACAGCTCTTGAACTTGATATGCGCGGAATCCTCCATTCGCACGATCTTGAGCACCCGCGCGATCTCCTCGTCGGGATTTTCAAGTCCCAGATTGATGGCTTGCATCATCAGGTTCGTCCGCACGCTCGAGCCGGGGAAGCAGCCTGCGTTTTCGATCAGCGCGCCCACTCTTACCCTTACGCCCGCGTCCTTATAGTCCTTGCCGAACAGCTTGATCTCGCCGCCGTCGGGGACGAGGTGTCCGCAGATAAGCTTTTCCGTCGTGGACTTTCCGCTTCCGTTTTCGCCGATAAAGCCGTATATCGCGCCGACGGGCACGGTCATATTCAGATTATCGACCGCATACATGCCGCGAAAGCTTTTCGACAGATTTCTGATTTCGATAGCGTTCATTTTGTTCTCCTTTTTTCGTTTTATTTCCTATTTTATAAATATTTTACCGCGCCGTTGTTTATTTTTTGTCAAAAAAATGTTTTTATTATGTTAAAATTATCCCGCTCGACAAAAAACGCGCCTCGTTTTAACAAAAGTTTAACGTTTCTTTTACAAATTATTTGCCGAATTTTAGCCTTTCGGCAATAAGCCGCACGTATAATACAAATACAAAATAAATCGCAGGGAGAATATTATCATGAACGCAAACGATCAAAACTTTATCGCACAAAAAATTCGCACGCAGTATACGGAGCCGCAAAGCACGGAGCTGGACAAATTGCGCGAGCTGGACGCGCAGGTGAAACGCCCCGCGAACGTTTTCGCTTACGTATTCGGTTCGCTCGGCTCGCTGGTGTTGGGCACGGGCATGTGTTTGGCTATGAAGATCATCGGCACGGGGTTGACCTTTGCGATGCCGCTCGGTATCGTGATCGGTGCGGCGGGTATAGCGACGGTAGCGGGGAATTATTTTATTTATAAGAAGCTCCTCGAAAAACGTAAAAAGAAATACGGAAAAGAGATCCTCGCACTGAGCAACAAAATTTTAAACGCTTGATTTTGAAACCGCGCTGAAAAATTTGCGCGGTTTTATTGCTTTTTTTTCTCGTTCGTGGTATAATAATTACGTATGAAGAAAAAGACCGTCAAAATTTTAACCGCAAGCCTTTTATCCGCCCTCGCTTTCACGACGGCGGCGGGGCTGTTTTCGGCTGTTCCGACGGTTGCCGCAAACGCGGAAGTACAAACGGATTCGCTTGTCGTTCCGCAATCATACGAAGAATATCTGAAACTGGACAAACCCTCCGACGTCGCGGTAAGCGAGAATTTTTTCGCCGTTTCCGACGGCAACCAAATCTATATCTACGATAGACTGACGGAAAAATATTGCGCTTATACGCACGCCTACAACAACGATTTTTCCCTGAACAACGTTTCGAAATTGCAATTCGACAAGGCGGAAAATTTATATTTCTTGGATCAACGTACGCTCTTCGTTTTGGAAAACGAAAAATTAGACGAGGCGGAAACCGAAACGGCGACCGCGACCGAATTTTCCTGCTCCACCTTTTTGCTCCAAGACGGTATTTTGTATTTTACCGACGTAAAATCGCAAACGTCCCCTTTGTACAAAACCACCTTAAGCGATACCTTGCTTCCCGACAAGCAAAACATTCAGACGATCGTCAACGAACAATTAAAAAACGCAACGCTCGCCTATTGGAACGACGAGCTGTATTTTACGAACAAAAGCCTTACAACGGATTTATATAAATTCGACCCTTCGCAGAATGGAGAACTGAATTTCACGGAGATGCAGATCGCTTCCTTCGATTGGGATATCCATTCGATGACCGTTTCAAACGGTATTCTCGCTTTCTCCACCAACGCCAAGGAATTTTACGCCTACGCTCTGCCCCGCGCGGAGGAGGACACCTTGCTCTTTTACGAGGAGGGCGCGTATACCGCGCTCACGGCTTTCGGCGAATATATCTACGCCGTGAACGGCAACGTTGTCAAACAGTTTTCCCAAGAAAATAAAGCGTTCACCGCTTACGAGATCTGCGCAGACTCTTCCGCAGTCAACCGTTTAAACGGCGCAAGCGAGAGTTTTCTCGTAGGCGACAAGCTGTTTATCGCAGACAACGGCAATGCGAGAATTTCCGTATACGATACGAAAGAAAATTCATTTAAAACGCCGTTGAACTCGACCCTGTCCCCCTCGTTTATGAGCGCAGACGAGAAAACTCTGCTTACGGCAAACGAACAAAAAGCGGTACTTTATAGTCTTTCCGCCGACGCTTACGGCGCGGAGCTGTTTTCCTTCGAACGCTTTACGGGTAAGGTCAAGGGCGTGGCTATCGTTTACGGAAAATATTACGTCGCGACGGAAGGCTACGTCTATCTGCTTTTCAAAAACGCGGAAACGGGCGAATGGGTTATTTCCGAAACGGAAAAGACCTCCTTCTTCCCCGACCTTTTCACCGCGGACGTATACGGGAATTTGTACACCGTGCAAAACAACACCGTTTTCCGTTTCACGGAGGAACAGCTTTTAGACCCCGACGGAAGCGGAACGAAAAAATGTACTCTTTCTCTGCCGAACGTGGAAAAAATCGCGATCGACTACGAGCAAAACGTTTATATCTTATCGGGTAACGTGATACGGAGATTCGGCGACGGAGTAACGCAGACGGACTTTTCCGCCCCGCTCGTATACACAGCGGACACGAAAATGACGGCGTTTGCGTTCGGTATCGAAAACAACGATACGTATCTGCTTTTCGACGGCAATTACCTCGTACGTTCCTCCCGTTTGAAGCTCCCGACGG
This sequence comes from Clostridia bacterium, assembly GCA_017463105.1. Lineage (GTDB taxonomy): Bacteria > Bacillota > Clostridia > Christensenellales > Borkfalkiaceae > Scatosoma. Next base: position 106,045 of record JAFTPU010000002.1, on the reverse strand, counting down.
TGAAAAATATCGCGACGGAATACGTCGACCAACGTATTTTCAGCACGCAATCGACGGAGATCGAGATCGTCAAAACGCAGAAAAACGCGCTGTTCGTCGAGTTCGATCTAAGCTCGTTGCAGGGCGCGACGACGTTCCCCTATCTTTCCTATAACAGAAGCGAAACGGAAAAGACGGCGCTCAAATTGGACGAAACGGAAAAATATAATCTGATCGCCGTATTCGACGAAGCCGAAAACAAATACTTCACCTACCTCGTATTGAAGAGCGCGTGCGAAGATCTCGACCCGAGCGTTTATCGCACGACCTACGAGACGGGCAAAACGGCGTATCTGACGAACGAAGTATCGCTTTACAAATTCCCCTATCTTTGCGAGCTTTTAACGGCGGCGCGTTTGCCGCGCGGTGCGGAAGTGAAGCTGCTCGGCGAGATCGGGGAGCTGGATCACGAGTATTATCTGATCTCGTACACGGACGAAAACGGCGAAACGAAAACGGGATATATTCCGCAATCGTACGGAGTGCCGTTCGACGCGTCGCCCGCGCAGACGGAAGAAAGCACGTATGGCGCCGCGGAAAGCGATAAGGACTCCGTATGGAGAATGGCATATCTGCTTCTCGGCTTCGCCGCGATCGGTATCCTCGTCGATTACCTTATCTTACGCAAGAAAAAAGACGACTGAACAGTGAAGTTTTCAGCTTTGCCAAAAGTGAAAACTTTACCCCAAAAAAACACAAGGAGGAACAACCGTTATGTCTGATTATCACAGTACCAACAGCGCATACCCGCTATGGACGGCGGTTGATTCCGCTCGCCCTTAAGCCCGTATACGCTACCTTTTGATTATTCTTGATTTTTTTCGGAGGTAGATTTATATGAAAAAAGAAATATTCGATCTCCTGCAAACGCAGGACTACGAAAACGCCGCCGCCCTCGCAAATAAACTTCCCTGCGAGGAATTGGCAAACGTTATCAAAGAACTCTCTTCGGCGGATATTCCCGCCTTTTGCCGTGCGCTCGACAGCGATCTGCTCGCCGAGACGCTTTTACTTTTGGATAAGGACTTGCAGGAAAACGTTATCAACGGTCTGCGCGACGACGAGCTGGAAAAGGTGCTCGACGAGATCTCCGTCGACGACACCGTCGACATCATCGAGGATATGCCGCAGGACATCGTGCGCCGTATCGCCGAAAAGGAAGAGATCGTACAGCTCCTCGTCGAACGTAATTTCGCCGTGCTCAAGCCCCTCATCTCGTCCATGAACGCGATCGACCTTGCCGAGGTGTTCAACGAGATCCGCGAGGACGCCGATCTGCCCGTACTCTTCCGTATTCTGCCGAAGGACCTTGCGGCGGAGACGTTCGTCGAAATGGACAGCGACGTAAAGGAAACGCTTATCCACAGACTGAACGACCGCGAGCTCCGCGCCGTCATGGACGAACTTTTCCTCGACGATACCGTCGACATTATCGAGGAAATGCCCGCCAGCGTCGTCAAGCGCGTGCTTGCGCAAAGCGACAACGAAACGCGCGCGTATATCAATGAAATTTTAAAATATCCCAAAGACAGCGCGGGAAGCATCATGACGATCGAGTTCGTCGCGCTTCGCCCCGCCATGACCGTCGAGGCGGCGTTCGAGCGAATCCGTCTCACCGCGATCGATAAGGAAACGATCTACACCTGCTACGTCACCGACCCGACGAACAAGCTTTTGGGTCTGGTTTCCGCGAAAGACCTTATGCTCGCCGAAAAAACGGCGACGGTCGGCGAGATTATGCACGAAAACGTGATCTACGCCCATACGGAGGACGATAAGGAGGACGTTGCGAGGACGATCTCCGACTACGGTTTCCTCGCGCTTCCGATCGTAGACAGAGAAACGCGGCTCGTCGGTATCGTCACCGTCGACGACGCAATGGACGTCCTGCAAGAGGAAAACACGGAAGATATCGCGAAAATGGCGGCGGTCACGCCCACCGACAAGCCGTATTTGAAAACGAGCGTTTGGAGGATATGTCTCAACCGTTTACCGTGGCTGCTTTTATTGCTTTTGTCCTCTACCTTCTCGGGACTGATCATTTCCGCAAACGAGGAAACGCTGAACATGCCGATCTACGGCATCGTTCTGACGGCGTGTATGCCCATGCTCATGGGTACGGGCGGTAATGCGGGCTCGCAGGCGTCCGCCATGATCATTCGCGGGATCGCCTTGGGCGAAGTGCGATTTTCCGATCTTTGGCGAGTCGTATGGAAAGAGATCCGCGTTTCCGTGATCCTCGGCGCGATCTTGTCCGTCGCGTGCTTCGCGAAAGTAATGTTGATCGACGGGCTGTACGCCATACAGAACGGCACGCTGGTCGCGGCGGTCATCTGCCTTTCGATGCTTGCGACGATCATCGTCGCGAAACTGATCGGCGCAATGCTCCCGCTTCTCGCAAAGAAATGTCGACTCGATCCCGCCGTCGTCGCCTCCCCTTTCATCACGACGATCATCGACGTTTTGTCCCTCACGCTCTACTGCGCGTTCGCCATTTGGATCTTGGGCACGGTATAAAAAATTCACGGCTTCGGAATAAAACCGAAGCCGTTTTTTTTAATTACCGAATTACTTTTTTACTTACAAAGATCGAGGATTTTCAACGGCTCGGAAACCAAAGTTTTCGCGCCGTTTTTCCTTAACTCTTCCTCGTCGCGGAAGCCCCACGTTACGGAAATGCAATCCACGCCCGCGTTTTCCGCCGTGCGGATATCCACCTCCGAATCCCCGACGAATACCGTTTCCGCCGCCGTTGCGTTCAGTTTTTTCATGATCTCGTACACGCCGCCCGCGTCGGGCTTGCGCAATACGCCCTCCGCCTCGTTTTCTCCCTGCGCCGCGTCGATCAGCGCGCCGAAATACTTTTTCGTTAAGGGCTGCACGGCAAAATCCGCCTTATTGGAGAGGATCGCCGTTTTTATCCCTTGCTTTTTCAGCTCGGCAAGCAACTCCATGACGCCCTCGTACGGCTTCGTTTTGTCCATGGAATGCGCCGCGTAACGCGCCTTGAAGGTCGCAAGAATCTCTTGCGTATCCTCGGCGCCGCCCGCCGCGTTTTGGATCAGATTCGCCATACCGTTGCCGAGAAACGCGCGTATTTCTTTTACGGAGCGCGTAGGCAAGGCGTGTTGCGCAAGCGCAAAATTTACCGCGTCCGCAAGATCGTCGAGCGTATCGAGAAGTGTTCCGTCGAGATCGAAAACAACCGTTTTATACATAAAAATACTCCTTTATAACACCGCCTTGATCGCCTGTACGGCTTCCGCGCGGTTTTCGCTGTTCGTTTTGATATAAATGGACGAAACGTAATTTCTCGTCGTGCCCTCGGTGAGCTTGAGCGCGGAAGATATCTGACGGTTGGTAAATCCCTCGTACATCATCAGCGCGATCTCGACTTCCCGATCGGACAGGGCGAACGCACGGGTCAGCTTGATCTCCCGATCGGCGGAGACGTTTTTCGCCGCGTCCGCGATACGCCGTGCGATCTTCGCGGGTAAAATGGTGTCCCCCGCATACGCGTTTTTCACCGCGTCGATGAGCGTACTCCCGCCGATATCCTTAAGAAGATAACCGCTCGCGCCGTTGTTGATCGCGTTCAATATATAATCGCTGTCGTCGAAAGTCGTCAGAATAACCACTTTCACGTCGGGATATTCCGTCTTGATATGACGCGTCGCCACCACGCCGTTCATGTTCGGCATGCGAATATCCAAAAGCACCACGTCCGGCGTGTTTTCTTTCATCTTTTCGAGCGCCTCGAAGCCGTCCGTCGCGATCCCCGTTACCTCCAAACGTTCGTCCGTTTCCAGCACGTTCTTCAATTCCTCGGCAAGCTCTCTTTGGTCGTCGGTGACGAGTACCTTGATCTTCTTTTCCATCCTGTCTCCTCCTCAATCGTCAGCCGTTTCGAAACGGCTATGGTCTGCGGGTAAGCTCAGCCGCAATTCGAAACCCTCGCCCGCCTCGGACGAAACGCGCACCTCGCCGCCGAACGACCTCGCCCTTTCCTTCATGGAGGTCAATCCGAAGCCGAGCGCAAGCTCGTCCGTCTTTACGCCTTTCCCATTATCGGAAAGGAAAAACCGAATCTCGTTGCCCTCACGTTTGAGCTCGAACCAAAACGCCGTTGCGCCGCCGTGGCGCAAGCCGTTCGATATCCCCTCTTTGAGCGTATTGCAAAGGAAGCGGTATTTCGCCGAGGATACCTGCGTATCCTCGATCTCCGAACGAATCGTAATCCCCGTGCCGTCCGTCGATTCGTGAATAATATCCTCCAACGCCGCCTTCAGGGTATCGCCCGCGTTACTGCCCGAAAGCAGGTGCACGCTGTCGCGCAATTCCTCGAGCGCGTGCTTGGCTTGCAGATTCGCCGCGATCAATTTGCTTTTCGCTTCCGACGGATTTTTATCGATGATGAGCTTTGCCGCCTCCGTCTGCATAATGACCGTCGTAATGGAATGTCCCGCGGTATCGTGTATCTCCTTGGCGATACGCTGACGTTCTTCGAGCGCGGTCACTTCCGCCACTACCGCATACGCCTTTTCCAGCTCTTTTTTACTTTCTTTCAATTCGCCGAGCGCTCTGTCCAGCCGTAAGAATTGTCGATAAAACGCGAGCGCGACCTGTACCACGAGAAAGTGCACGACGAGCGCGAACACCGAACCGAACGACTGTGCGACGAGCATAAGGATATCGCCGCCGCCCAAGAGAATATACGATTGCACGACCTGCGCCGCCACGTATAACGGCGTGCTCGCACAAAGCAGGATAAACGAGGGCTTGGATTTTTCCGCCGTGATATAAAATTCCGTCAGGATAAGCATAAAAAGGACGAGTGGATACGTACCGTCTGTCAGGAAAGTGAACCCACACGCCGCCAACGTATCGAGCACGTAAAACCCCATTTTGATGGCGTTGCCCTTAAAGACGAACAGCTTGAGCGTCTGCGAAAGGGTGAGCGCGCCGCTCAGGATAAGGATCGCGCCGAGCGTTTTCCAGCCCCCGCTTTTGGGGAAATCGTTGATATGACCGAGGAGCAGCAACGCCTCCACGCAAACGAGAATGATAAAGATCAGCCATTTGCCGAACGTGACGAATTTCCGCTCGTTGCGGATATCGTATTTTCCGAACAGACGGATAAAGTAGGTGCGCAAGCCCCGCTCTTCTCTCTTTTTTTCCGTCGGTGACGTTGTTTTCGGAGCGGACTTTTTCATTTGGTTTCCTCCCGCTCGAGTTCCCGCAAAGGTCCCGCGTTTTGCAACGCGCAATTTTCCGCAATCTTTAGAAGCCGTCCGCTTTCGTAATAACTGTATATGCCCGTAGGCGCATAAATAAGATGATCGCACAGCACGATGCCCGCGTTATTGCAAAGATACTGACATTTTTCCGTCGTCAGCTCGTCCGCACGGGAAGGGAACGGGTCGCCCTGCGGGTGGTTATGCACGACCACGATCCCCGACGGCCCGCCCGCCGCGATCACGCTCTGCAACCATTTTGCGTCCACCTCGACCATGCCCTCCTCGGGCGAATCGATACGCCTTCTTTCAAACGCCTTACCTCGTTCGTCGAGCAGATATACGTCGAGTACCTCCTCTCCCAAAGTCCCATACTCCCGTTTCGCATACGCGCCGAACTTGCGGGGCGTGAAATCGGCGGGAAAGGTCGTCGTTCCCGAAGCGATAAGTCGGGGCACGAACGCTCCGATACAGCGGATATAGGAGGCGACGGCGGGACCGACGCCCTCCACCTGCGTCAACCTTTCGTAGGAAGCGCGAAATATTCCCAACGGGGAGCCGAATTCGAAAAGCAGACGGTGCGCCAGATCGTTGGTATTTTTACGGGGCACGGCGTTGAAAAGCAACGCTTCGAGATACTCGTGATCGCAAAGTCCGTCCGTATCGAGCTTCGCAAGCAGACGCATACGGTGCCCGTCGTGAAGTCCCTTTTTCGACTTGATCTTATCGTTTTTGCCCTTGCGCGAGCTCTCGTCTGCCATGCCAACCGTTCTCCGTCGTCTTTCTTACCCGAATATTGTAACATACTTTTATAAAAATGTCAAAGTTTTACGCGAAAACTCCCTCTGTTGCGGAGGAAAAAATTATTTTTTTCAAACTTTTTCGCTTATTCCCTTTACCAAGCCGCAAAAAAAGTGTATAATATATAATAGAATAATCGTGGAGGAAGAATGGTCCATGGAACACGCAATGAAAAAATACTTCGACGAGCTCGTAAATTCGACCGCCGAACTCCTCAAATTCGACTCTTCGTTAAAACCCGCCGAGGGCGAATATCCGTTCGGTAAGGAAACGGCGGACTGCCTTGCGTATTTCCTCTCGCTTGCCGAAAACATGGGGTTCGAAGTGCATAATTACGACAATTACGTGGGCGAAGTGATCTTCGGCAAGGGCGAAGAATTCGCCGTTTTGGCGCACCTCGACGTGGTGCCCGCGGGGAACGGGTGGACGTATCCCCCCTTCGGCGGCGTGATCAACGACGACGTTTCGGCGGGCGGCGTGACGGGCAAAAAACTTTGGGGACGGGGCGCTATGGACGACAAAGGTCCCGCCATGGTATGCCTTTATGCGCTTAAAGCGCTCAAGGACGAGGGCTTCAAGCCCCGTCGCACGATCAAGCTGATCGTCGGCTGCAACGAGGAAACGGGCTGGAAATGTATCGAACATTATAAAAAAGCGGCGCATATGCCCGACGAGGGCTTCACGCCTGACGCGAATTTTCCCGTGATCTATGCGGAAAAGGGTATTTTGCATTTTACCTCCGCATTCGAGATCAAGAACGCGCCGTTCACCGCGCTCAAAGCGGGCGAGCGGGCGAACATGGTATGCGATCACGCTTCCGCGATACTTACGAGAAAGGCGGCGGAGAAGCTGGTCGGTTACGAAAACCCGATCGAGGGCACGACGCTTTCCTACGATAATACGACGAATATTTTACAAGCGCGCGGAAGATCGGCGCACGGCTCCACCCCGCAACGGGGCGCAAACGCATTGCAGGCGTTGCTGTGTTTCCTTGCGGGCTTGAACGAGGACTGCGCGTTTGCGTACGATATTTTGTTTAACGACAGCGCGAACTTGCAAGAATTGCAGGACGAGACGGGCGCGCTGACGATGTCGCCCGACGTGGCTACGTTCAAGGACGGCGTTTTGAAGATCACGACGGACGTGCGTTTCCCCGCGACCTACGCAAAAGAAACGGTGACGGAACGGCTGGAGCAAGCGGGCGTTTCGTATGAGATCGCGAATTACCAAGCTCCTCTTTACAACGATCGGGAGGGCGAGCTGATCAAGACGCTTTCGGCGGTGTATAACCGCGCAACGGGCAAGGACGAACAGCCGATCGCGATCGGCGGGGGCACGTACGCGCGGGCGCTCAAATGCGGGTGCGCGTTCGGTCCCGAGATAAACGGCGAGGAGGACACCATTCACCAACCGAACGAATATATAACGTTCGACAGATTGCGGCTTTTGAGCGAAATCTATTACGACGCGATCAAGGAGCTGACGAAACCGAATTACACGCGCATAGCGTGGATCAAGACGAAATACGAGAAATAAGAGAATATTCTATGAATTCCGAACGTTTCGGTTGAAGAATTTTTACACAGTGAATTTTTCTCCCCCTCTATATTGGAATTGGATTAAACGACGAAAGCACGGAGCGTATCCGTGCTTTTCTTTATAAAGATATACGGCGTGCCCGAGAGCGCGCCGCATACCATAGTGAGAGAATATGAAAAAAGTTTAGAATAGTCCGTTTTTTTCTTTCTCCTGTGTTTTCTTCTTTTTATTTTATTCCCATTTTGTGAAAAATAAATGAAAATTAGGTGATAGAATAATGAAAACGAATGTTTTTTGTTCTTTTTATCGCAAAAATTCGGCAAATACCGCGTCCGCGATACGAATCCCGTCCGCCGCCGACGAAGTAATACCGCCCGCGTACCCCGCGCCTTCTCCGCAAGGATACAAGCCCTTCACGCTCACCGATTGCAAGGTTTCGTCCCGCTCCATTCTCACGGGCGAGCTGGTGCGCGTTTCCGCCGCGGTCAGCACCGCGTTCGGGTCGGCAAAGCCGCGCAAGCGCCTATCCATATCCGCGATCGCGCATTTAAGCGCGCTCGCCACGCCGTCGGGCAATACCGCGCGCATATCCGCAAACGCCGTACCCGCCGCGTAAGAAGGCGTGACCTCGCCGAATTTATCGCTTACTCTATCCCGCAGAAAATCGCCGACGAGCTGCACGGGCGCGCCGTAATTTCCTCCGCCCGCTTTATACGCCGCACGCTCGATCATGCGCTGAAATTCCACGCCCGCAAGCGGGGAATCGCTCTTGAAATCCGCACGCGTCACTTGCGCGATCAAGGCGGAATTCGCGTTGCGTTCGTTACGGGCATAGTTGCTCATGCCGTTCGTCACCACGCCGCCGTCCTCGCTCGTCGCGGGCATCACCAGCCCGCCGGGGCACATACAGAAGGTGAACGCCGCCCGTTCGCTTGCATGGGAAACGAGTTTGTAATCCGCCGCGGGTAAGCGTTTGTACGCCTCGCCGTACTGCGCGAAGCCGATCTTTTCCTGCGAATGCTCGATACGTACGCCGACGGCGAAATCCTTTTGGCGCATCGCCACGCCGCGGGCGAGCAATTTTTCGAACGTATCTCTTGCGCTATGCCCCACGGCAAGCACCAAAGCGGAAATATCAAGCGTTTCCCGCCCGCCGTTTTTCGTATCGGTCAGCGTTGCCGAAACCGCTCTGCCGTTTTTCACGCAGATATCCTCCAAGCGGGTGTGAAAGCGTACCTGTCCCCCTTGCGCGAGGATATATTCGCGCATATTCTTTACGATCTTTTTCAGATTGTCGCTGCCGATATGCGGCTTGTTCAACCACAAAATTTCCTCGGGCGCGCCGAATCGTACGAACGTTTTCAGCACTTCTCCGTTGAGCGGGCTGTGCGTTTGCGTGTTCAGCTTCCCGTCCGAAAACGTACCCGCGCCCCCTTCGCCGAATTGCACGTTCGTTTCGCAGTCCAATTTCCGCGTATCGAAAAACGAATGTATTTTCCGCTCGCGTTCCTCTACCGCCGCGCCACGTTCGATCACGAGCGGCGTGATCCCGCGTTTTAAAAGCCGCAACGCACAGAACAGCCCCGCGGGTCCGCTCCCCACGACGAGCACGGTTTTTTCGGGCGTTTTCCCTTGCGGAAGCCGTTCGGGCGTTTCCTCTTTTTCCTCGTATTTGTCCGCCGAGAACTCGATCGTATACACGAACCGTACGTCCCGTTTGTTCCGCGCGTCCAGCGATTTTTTCTTTATGGCGAAATATGCGGGCTGTCTGCCCAGCTTTTTCGCGGCGAGCTTTATCAGCTCGCTTTCGTCCTTATCTAAGGGTAATTTTACGTCCGAAAGGGTGTGTAAACTCATACCTGCCCCCTTGTTTTCGTCCCGATCGCCCGTGCGACCGCGCACGCGGACGAATACGCCCATTGCAGATTGAAGCCGCCGCACTGTCCGTCGATATCCAAAATCTCCCCTGCGAAATACAGTCCTTTTACGAGCTTGCTTTGCAGGTTTTCATCCACCTCGGCAAGCGGCACGCCCCCTTTCGTCACCTGCGCGTAATCGAAGCCCAACGTGCCCGTAACGCGGAGCGGGAACGCCTTGACAAGCAGCGCCGCCTCGCGGATATCCCCGCCCGCGCGTTTCATCACCGCCCTGCCGATCTGATTGTTCACGATCCCGCCGAGCAGCTCCGTTTGCGCAAGCGACGGAAACGTCCGCCGTTTTTCCGTGAGCGTCGCGTAAATTTTTTCTTCCGTGAACGCGGGCAAAAAGTCGATCGTCAGCGTCACGCCCTTTTCCGTTTTGTCCGTCACGAACGCCGAAATGCGGAACACCGCGTCGCCCGAGACTCCGTAATCGGTGAAGATGACGTCCCCTTGCAGGGAGGTCGCTTTTTTTTCGCCCTTCTCCGTCCAATGCGCCGTGAGCTCCGCGTCCGCCGCGCGGATACCCTTCAGCGTTTTCGTGTGCGCCGTGTCCGTTTTCAACTGCACGAGGGAGGGCGTAAGCGGCGTAACGGTATGCCCGAGTTTCGTCGCCAGCACGTAAGCGGAGCCGTCGGTGCCGAAATTTTTCGCGGCTTTGCCGCCCGTACAAAGCACGACGTTTTCCGCCTCGTAGCCCTGCGTTCCGCGCTCCGTTTTCGCCGTGAGATAAAAGCCGCGGTCCCGCTTTTCGATCGCGACGACGCAAGCGTTCGCAGCCGTCCGTACGCCCGCGTCCGCAAGATAAAAACGAAGCGCGTCGGTGAGCGCGGACGCCTGTCGTCCCGCAGGATAGACTCTGCCCCGTTCGTCGGGGAGAAGCAATACGCCCAGCCTTTCGAAAAACGCCGTCAACGCGCGATGGTCAAACGCCGAAAGAAGCGCGCGCGCCCTCTCCGCACCCGTGGGCACAGAGGAAAAATATTCCGTTTCCGTTACGGCGAGATTGGTGATATTCCCCTGTCCGTTGCCCGTGGCGGACAGCTTTCTGCCCACCCGTTCGCCCCGTTCGAGGACAAGGATATTATCGCCGTTTTCCGCAAGCAAAGCCGCGAGCATAAGCCCCGAAGCGCCGCCGCCGACGATCGCCGTTTTGATTTTCGTTCCGTTCATATTTCCATTGTAAACCATTTGCCGAAAAAAGTCAATTTTTTTGAAAAAAGAAGCAAAAAAATTTCCTTTCGCCGTTGACTTTTTCGGCGTTTTATATTAAAATAGAAGTGTTAAAATAAATTGCGGAATTTTTTACGGGAAAGCGGCGTATATTTTCAATGGGCGCGTCCTTTAAAAAAACGACGCACGAAAGGAGAAAGGCGTTATGGAGGCTATTAAAAATTTTGTAAGCTCCTGCATCGACAAGCTGAAAGCCAATCCCACGTTGGCGTATATCCTGATCGGGCTTGCGGCGTTTATCGTCGTGGTGCTGATCGTGATCATCGCGCTGTGCGTGAAGCGTTCCAAAACGAAAAAGCGTTTGGCGATCGAAGCGAAAGAAGCGGAAGCAAGAGCACGCGCGGAAGAAAAGACCGCCGAGGAACACGCGAAGCGTGAAAAATTAGAAGCGGAGAAGCTCGCACAGAAGAAAGCGGTCGAAGCGAAGCTCGCCGAACAGAAGAGGGTCGCGGCGGAAGCGGAGGCGAAACGCCGTGCGGAAGCGGAAGCGGAGCACGAGCGGCTTGCCAAGGAAGCGGAAGAGAAACGGCTCGCCGAGGAAGCCGAAAAACGGCGCGTAGCCGAGGAAAAAGCCGCCGCCGAAGAAGCGAAACGGCTCGCCGACGAGGAAGCCGCGAGAAAGCTGGAAGAGGCGACGAGAAAAGCCGAGGAAGCGACCAAGAAAGCGGAAGAAGCCGTGAAAAAGGCGGAAGCGGCAAAGAAAGCCGCCAAGAAGGCGACCGCGGTAAAAGCGACGGAGGTAAAACCCGCTGCCAAGAAATCGACCGCAAGCAAATCGACGGTGAAAAAGGAAGTTGCGCCGGCAAAGGCGAAAACGACGAAAGCGGTGCTTTACGATGAAATGAAGGACGCCGAGGTCGAGGACGATATCTGGTACGACGAGAGCGAAACGGAAAAGGCGGCGAGATACAAGGGCAAATGGACGATCTTCCGCGTACTCACCGACGACGTAAACGAGGGCGAGGAAATGTATTTCTTCGAGTTGCACGCCTCCAACGGCGAGAAGCTCCTCTCCAGCGAAGAATACACCTCCTATAACGGCGCGCTCCGCGGCATCGAAACGCATAAGGCGAATATCGAAAAAGGCAATTTCAAGGTGACGCTTTCCAAGAAAGGCGACTATATCTTCAAGCTGCTCAGCGGCAAAAACATGCTCCTTTGCATGGGCGAAAACTATCCCACGAAAGCGCGTTGCGAAAGCGCGATCGAGTCGACGAAGCGTTTTGCCAAGACCGCCGTTATCGACGAAAACGTACAGGACCACATTATCAAGGTACCTGCGGAGGACGATTCGGAGGTAATCCCCGTTCCCGACGGCTACAACGGCAAATGGCTGATCAGCTCGGGCGTGGGTGCGGACGGTGAAAAGGTGTTCTATTTCGAGCTGTACGCGAACAACGGCGAAAAGCTCCTTTCCAGCGAGGAATACGCTTCTTACATCGGTGCAGTGAACGGTATCCAAACGCATAAGACGAATATCGAAAAGGGCAATTTCCGTATCTCCCTTACCAAACGCGGCGATTATATCTACAAGATCCTCAACGGCAACGGACAGCTCCTGTGCCTCGGCGAGCATTACAAAACGAAACGCCGCTGTCTGAACGCCGTAGAATCGGTGAAACGTTTCGCGGCGAACTCCCCCGTTTTGGCGGATCCCGAACTGACGAAATAAACAACGTACAAGAAAAATCCCTGCTGACGCAGGGATTTTTTTCGTTTATTTACGGCGTTATCTGGCGCCGCCGCCACCGCCGCCGAAACCGCCGCCGCCGAAGCCGCCGAAGCTTCCGCCACCGCCGCTTCTGCCGATGAACGAGCCGCCGCCTTTGGGTTGCGGGCGCGCCATCGCCAAGATCATTGCACGGGTCATGCAACGGTTGAGTATCATATAATCGAACACCGTCATATGCGAGCCTCTGCACCACTGCGGCGGTTCGATGAGGATATTTTCGAATTTCTTCTCCCACTCGTTCGTAACGCCCAGCACCTGCGCGTAAGGCAACACCTTATAATACAGCTCGGGATTTTCCTCCAGCATCGCTTTGATCTTATCCTCTTCCGTATACACGATAAAGTCCTTGAAGCCGAGGATCTGTCCGAGCGTTTCGAGATAATCCTCCCGTCTCGAGATCGCGCGTTGCGTGATGAACGTGCACGCAAAGGCAAGAAGCGAGACCGCGAGCTTTTCGTATTCCGTCGAGAAATGGTTGGCGAAAGCGAACGTGAAGATCAACGTGAACAACACGGCGACCGCGAGCTGCACCAAACGAATGCCGAAAAGCGCGCCTTTTTTCCATTTATAGCGGTAATTTTCGCTGATATAGCCGATCAAAAGGATCGCCGCCACGGGAATGGCAAAGGCAAGGCTTACCCCGTACGAATAGCCGTTTCCGAGCCTTGCGGACGCTAAGATCCACATGGAAACAAAGGCGGAAAGCACGGCGAAGATACCGCCGAGGAGATACCCGAAAACCGATTTCTTTTCATACATTTTTACGTGCGGAAGCTGCATTTTCGCCTTTTCTACGTCCTCGTAAAATTTGTATTGAAGCTCGGATACGGCAACGATATTGTCGTTTCGGAACAGTCCCTCGAACAGCGTTACTTCATACGCCTCCGCATCGTCGGGGAGCTCGGAGATCTGTCTGTTCAACTTGGGATCGTCCTCATCGGATAAGTCGATCGTAAGATATCCTTTATGCGCGAAATAGTAGATCATCGAGGTGATATCCTCGTTATCCACCGTTCCGTCGAGTAATTTTCCCATCTCTACGGGCGACATATTATCGGGCGCCGTGATATTCACCGTCGTAACGATATCACGTTTTTTGCGGGTGAACACGAGTACGCCCACGGAAAAAGCCGCAAAGCCCAGCCCGATCAGGAGCACCTTCCATATTCCGTCCGTAAAAAGTCGGGTCGCCGTATAGCTTTTGAATTTGCCGTCGGTGAACGTAAATTCTACGCTTACGCCGTCCGCAACCTCCTCGTCGAACGTTTCGTTGTAATTGACGGAAAGCACGTCTTTCGAGAACGTAAGCGTTTTGCCGTCGTCGGAAATTTTCTTATTCAGCGCGGTATCCTCTTTCGTCGAGCCGTAGCCTCTTCGAAGAATACAATTTTCCGCCGCCACCGCGTACGGGAAACGCACCTCCGCGGACACGTTATGCAAATCGACGGTGAAGCCGAACGGGATCACGTCGATGTTCATGCCGTCCCTCGAGCTGCCCGCGCCGAGTCCGTTTTCCATCGTATAGGAAATCTCGTACGTCCACGTTTTGCCCTTGCCCGCGTTGCCTACGCAGTTGATATCGAAAAATCCGCTCATATCGGGATTGTCTTCCACGTAATAGGAAAATTTATCGTTCCCCTCGCATTTGGCGGAAATGTTTTCGTAGCGTGCCGTTTCAATGGGCAAGCTCCGATAAAACATCGAAAGTCCGCTTTTCAAAAAGGTGACGGTGATCCATTCGGTGACCTCCACCTTTCTGTCCTCGCGGATATCCATTTCCACGTGGTATTTTTCAATCTTTATACTGTCGTTCGAGCGTACCTGAGCCGTAGCGGTGACCCCGCCGTCTTTCCACGAAAACGGCAGAATAAACAGGCACGCGGCGAGAAGCGCAAGGAGGACGGCTTTGAAAAAGCCGCGCCGCCCTCTTGTTTTCGTTTTATGTTTCATAATTTTTTCAGAATTGTACCTTTACGTTCTGTCTTTCTTCCGCGCTGTCCAGCTCGAAATAAGGACGCTTTTTATAATCCTCGCCCATACGGTTACCCACGATATTCGAGGGGAAAAGTTCCAACTTGGTGTTGAAGCTCTTCACAACGCCGTTATAATAGCGGCGGGAGCCCTCCAGCTCGCCTTCAAGAGTTTTCAATTGATTCTGAAGATCGAGGAAATTGGTGTTTGCGTGCAGCTCGGGATAGCTTTCCGAAACCGCCGTGAACAGGGTGCGGAGGGAGGAATTCAGATTCTTTTCCGCCTGTACCTTTTCGTCGGGCGTTCTCGCGTTCATCGCCACGTTTCTCGCCGCCACCACGTTTTTCAGGGTCTCGCTTTCGTGCTTGGCGTAGCCCTTCACCGTCTCCACAAGGTTGGGGATAAGATCGTATCTTTTCTTTAAGTATACGTCGATCGTCGCCCACGCCTCTTCGACCTTGTTCTTTAAACGAACGAACTCGTTGCGGGTGGATATCCACCACGCGACCAGCGCGATCACGAGGATCACGACGACGATTGCGATAACAATGCCGGCGATCTGACCGCCCGTTAATAACAATCCGTTTAACATAGTTCTCTCCTTTCGGCGGGAAACCGTTGCCCGCCTCGTATTATCGTACGCTTATTATACTACGAAAATGTGAAAATTGTCAATACTTTAAAGAAAAAAAAACGAACCTTTTCGACGGCAAAGCCGAAGAAAAAGTCCGTTTTTTTCGTTTTTCGGAAATCCGAGCGGGGAAATTATCTTTCCGCGCGTCTGTTTTTCAGCCACAAAACGCCGCCCGTGATAATGGGCGAAAGGATAAGCCAAAGCGCCGCGAGCGTGATGAGCGCGTACGTAATGACCGCCCCCATCGATCTTGCGCCGTCGAAAATCGAGGACACGAGATTGAAATCGAAGAAGCCGAACAGCCCCCAATTCACTGCGCCGAGGATCACCAAAATATAAGCGATAATGTTTGCAATACGCATAGTCTTTTTCCTCCTGCAAACAGTATGTACCGTTTAAAAAGGTTTATGCGTTAAAAAACACAAGCTGTTATCACGACAAGGAAAGCGCGGCTTTCCCGACGGGAGTTTACTCAGCGTAAACGAGCAAGGGAAAACGCAAAGCTTGACGACGTATTGCGAAGTCGTGCCGTCGGTTTTTCCCCTCCGTTCGAGCCGAGCGTCGTAAAACGAAGCCAGACGCGAGCAAGACAAGGAAAGCGCGGCTTTCCCGACGGGAGTTTACTCAGCGTAAACGAGCAAGGGAAAACGCAAAGCTTGACGACGTATTGCGAAGTCGTATTCTTCGTTTTACTCCGTGCGGAGAGCAACCACAGGATCCTTTTTAGCCGCCGCACGCGCGGGAATAAGACCGCTGATAAGGGTGAGCGCTACGCTTACGCATACCATGATCGCTGCGGACAGGATAGGGAGCGAGGCAAGGTTCGGGATACCCGTAAAGATCCCCAATATCGAGTTTACGCCCAACGCAAGCAAGTACGTGACCGCCACGCCGAACAGACCCGACGTTAAGCCGATGATAAAGGTTTCGGCGTTGAACAGATTCTTGATATCCTTCTTCCGCGCGCCGAGCGAGCGCAGAACGCCGATCTCTTTCGTACGCTCTACCACCGATACGTACGTGATGATACCGATCATAACCGAGGAGACCACGAGCGATATCGCCGTGAACGCCACGAGCACGTACGTCACCGCGTCGAGGATCGTGCCGACCATAGTCATCATCAAACCGATCGAATCGGTGTACTGTACCTGCTTCGCCCGATTGTCCTCGTGCATTTCGTTCCAACCGTCGAGATACGAAAGAATGTTTTCCTTATTCTCGAAATTATACGCATAAATGGAGATCGCCGAGATCTCTTCGCTTGCGCCGATAAGCTGCAACGCCGCCGTTTCGTTGATGAGCACGTACCCCGTCGTGGGCAACGCCGTGCTCTCCGTCAGCGTTTTCAGATCGCGGAAATACGTTTCCATACTCTCCGCCAAGGGACGGGTGAACAGTTTCATGCCCTGCAAAGCCTCCATACCGGGCAGATTGGGCGGCGGCACCGCCTTTTCCGTTACCGCTTTCGCAATTGCGGAGGTCTTGTTCCGCGCTATATATTCTTCGATCACCTGTTCCGTAACGTTTAAACCGTTTTTCAGACAGCCGTACGTTTTATCCGCTTTCAGCCGCACGACCGCCGTAACTTCGATCTTCGTCGCGCCCGCCGTAGCGCCGCTTTGATAGCTTTCGTATTCGCTTTTACTCAACCGTTTCCGACTGTCGAATTCGTACTTTGCCGCAGGGTCGGTAGTCGGCGTATAGATCGCGTCGTTATCCATCAGCAAGTATTCCTTGGCGAGGATATCCGCATACGGGATACTCATGTACCCCTGCGTATCAACTTCGCCCGTCTGTTCGAACAGATCGACGAAATCCTCCTCGGCGATATAACCGAGTTGCGCCAAAGAAAGGTCGAACACGTCGTTATGACTGCCGACAACGAAGATCGCCTCGTTCGGGTTTGTCGGCCATTCGCCCGCCACCTTTTCGTATTGATCCTTTACGTAATCGAGATTGGTCGCGTCCGTCATATCCGCCGTATTGGGTATCTTATTTACGATCGCTTTCATATAATCGACGAGATAGCTGATGGACGCATACTGCGGATCGAGCGTTTCGATCTCCGCCTTATAGAAGGCTTTGAGTTCCGCAAGGGACATATACTGCGTGGTCTTTTCCGCCCCTTCGCCCGTTATCACGTCCGTATATAAAAGATCGGTAACGCTCATGCCGTAATTATATTGAATGGCGGCGTACTGCGTTTTGTCCAGCTTTTCGAGATATTCGATATATCCGCCCTCACCGCGGGAAAGATCGTTCGTCACCGTCATATCGTTCGCCATATTGGTAAGCAATGAATTGACGTAAACCTCGTCGCCCAGTCTGTCGAGATCGGGCATTTCGTCCACCGAGTTCATATTTTCCATAATGGACGTGATATCCATGCTCGAGCGGGTGATCTGCACGGGGTTGGAGGAAAGCATTTGCTCCTCCGTCTGCAAAATATAATTATTGAAGCCGTTGGACAGGGCGAGCACCAAGCATACGCTGATAATACCGATACTGCCCGCCACGGACGTGAGCGCCGTCCTGCCCTTTTTGGTAAGCAGATTGCGGGCGGAAAGTCCCAGCGCGGTTCTGAAAGACATCGACGAACGCTCGCGCGCTTTCTTTTCCTCTTTCACACGGAGCCTTTGCGCCTTCTTATCCTCTTGTATCTCCTCTGTTTGCTCCGTTTCCTCCTCTACGGGTTCGTAGGGATCGGAGTCGGAAACCACGAGTCCGTCCTGCAAGCGTACGATACGGGTCGAATACTGCTCCGCGATCTCAGGGTTGTGCGTGACCATGATCACGAGCCGCTCGCCCGCGATCTCGCGGATAAGCTCCATAATTTGAATACTCGTCTGCGTGTCGAGCGCGCCCGTCGGTTCGTCCGCGAGCAAAATCTCGGGGTTATTGACGAGCGCGCGGGCGATCGCCACGCGTTGCATCTGTCCGCCCGAAAGCTGATTGGGGCGTTTATAAAGCTCGTCTTTAAGTCCTACTTTAATAAGCGCTTCTTCCGCTCTTCTGCGGCGTTCCGTCTTGGAAACGCCCGCGATGGTAAGCGCAAGCTCTACGTTCCCCAGCACCGTTTGATGGGGAATAAGGTTGTACGATTGGAAAACGAAGCCGATACGGTGATTTCTGTAAACGTCCCAATCGCGGTCGTTATAATCCTTTGTGGATCTTCCGCAAATAACGAGATCGCCCGACGTGTAATGGTCGAGCCCGCCGATGATATTGAGAAGGGTCGTTTTTCCGCAACCCGAAGCGCCGAGCACGGATACGAATTCGTTTTTACGGAAACGGAGGGTGACGCCTTTCAACGCGTGCACGACGTTCCCCGCCGTTTCGTAATCCTTTTTGATGTCTTTTAATTGCAGCATTATCCTTTTCCCGTTAAGAATTCTTTTTTATTTTTCTTCGTACATTCCGATTTTTTTCTGTACCAACGCCGCAAAGTTCGTGTACAGCTCGCACATCGTATCGAATTTTTCTTCGCCGAATTCCTTCACGAGCTCGTCCGCGAACGCGCATCCCTTTTCGAGATCCTCGCTATACGCGTCGAACACGCCGTCGGCAAGCTCTATGTACGCGATCTTTTTGTCGATCGAATCGGGAACGCGCACCACCACGCCGCGCGCTTCCAGCACGTTGACGATCTGCGAGATCGCCGAACGGGTAACGCCCAAAAGCTTCGCAAGCTGTGCCGAGATCAGGCGTTTTCCCTCGTATTTCGCAAGGATCACTTGCGTGAGAAGGCGCATTTCGGTGCTTTTGAAATTGGTGTTTTTGTCGTTGATCGTAATGCTTTCGCGGTCTCTCATAAGCGCGAATATCTTTATAAGGTAATCTTGTCTCTTGTCATTTGCAACCATAAAATTTGCTCTCCTCGACAATCGTTTTTTATCGTCATTATTATATACCCGCCAACGGGGTTTGTCAAGCACATAACAACGTTTTTATTGGTCTTTTCATCATATTTTCATAAAAAAGTCATCTTTTTTTATGACAAGGAGCAAAAAGAAAACGCGGTGCGTTATTTTTGCACGCAAAAGCTTGTCAAAAGCGCGGGAAAGTGTTACAATATAGGTAGTAAAAAACAAAAGGAATCAAGTGTATGATACAGAGGTTGATCCGATTTTTAAACGCGTCGTTGACGGCATATCACGCGCAGGAAAACGCGAAGGCGCGTCTGCTCGAAAACGGGTTCGCGGCTTTGAAAGAAACGGAAGAATGGGCGATAAGCGAAGGCGGGAAATATTTCGTCGAACGAAACGGCGCGTTGATCGCTTTCACCGTAGGGGAACTGAATAATTTTTCTTACAAGATCGTGGCGTCTCATCTCGATTCGCCTATGCTGAAGCTTAAGGAAAAGCCCGAGGTGAAGGCGAACGGGTACGTGACGCTGAACGCGGAGACGTACGGCGGGGGGATATGGTACTCCTTCTTCGACCGTCCGTTGAAGATCGCGGGACAGGTGGTGAAAAGCGAGAACGGGCGGCTGTTTACGGAAAACGTCGAAGCGCCTTTCCTCGTCACGATCCCCTCGCAAGCGGTGCATATCAACCGCGAGGTGAACGATAAATTTTCCGTGAACGCGCAAACCGATCTTCTGCCGTTGTTCGCGCTCGACGGCAAGGACGCTCCCTCCTGCGTGGAAGCGGTGGCGGGCGAGGGAAACGTCCTCTCTTACGATCTGTTCGTCGTCAGTGCGGAAACGCCCTATTCGTTCGGCGTGAACGGCGAGTTTCTCGCCTCGCCGCGTATCGACAATCTGTCAAGCGTATACGCTACGCTCGAAGGGATATCGGACAAGGGCGAAAGCGACGGGATCTGCGTGGCGGCGTTTTTCAACCACGAAGAGATCGGGAGCTCGACGATCGCGGGCGCGGGCGGAGATTTTTTGGAAAGCACGTTGAAGCGTATCGCGTACGCGCTCCGTTTCGACGACAACGAATATTATAAGGGGTTGGCGTCGTCCTTTCTTTTATCGGTGGACAACGCGCACGCGGTGCACCCCGCACATCCCGAAAAGAGCGATATCACCAACAAGACGAAGGCGGGCGCGGGCGTCGTGATCAAGTCGCATGCAAACGGCGCGTACGTGACCGACGCGCTTTCCTCCGCCGTTGTGAAAGCGGTGTTCGAAAAGGCGGGCGTGAAGCACCAAAATTTTTTCAACCGTTCGGACATGCGGAGCGGGAGCACGCTGGGCAGGTATGCGACGACGAGGCTGGGTATGCGCGGCGCGGATATCGGGCTGGCGCAGCTTGCGATGCACTCCGCATGCGAATGTTTCGCCAAGGACGACTATACGGAGCTGGTGAACGGGATCACAGCTTTCTATTCGTCCGACCTTTTGTCCGAGGACGACGGGTTTGTGATCAGATAAACGAAAGCAATTTTAAACGGCTTACCGCGAAGGTAAGCCGTTTTTTCGTATTCATTCTATCTTGCTTATTTCAAGAAAGCGCGGAAAGCGAGGTATTCCTCGTAGAGATCGGCTTTCGAGATCACCTCGTAGGGCGCGTGCATAGAGACGACGCCCACGCCGATATCGATCGTGTCGATATTCATTTTCGCGATATACTTCGCGACCGTACCGCCGCCGCCGACGTCGACCTTGCCCAGCTCGCCCGTCTGCCAGATCACGCCGTTATCGTCGAAAAGCTTGCGGAGGAAGCCTACGTACTCCGCGTCCGCGTCGGAAGAACCGCTCTTGCCTCTTGCGCCCGTGAATTTCGTCACGCCCGCGCCGTGGGAAAGATAGGTTGCGTTGAGTTTTTCAAGCACTTCCGCATAATTGGGGTCGTACGCCGCGTTGACGTCCGCGGAAAGGCATTTCGAGTTTGCGCGCACCGCCGCGCTCGTCACGTTGAACGAGGTCGCGATCGCGTCGATGAGATCGGTGAAGATCGCGCACTGCATACCCGTCGTGCCCTCGCTGCCGATCTCCTCTTTATCCGCAAGCACCACCATCACGGTGTGCTCGTCGGTGGGCGTATCGAAAAGCGCGGTGAACGCGGGATAGGAGCAAACGCGGTCATCGTGACCGTACGCGCCGATCAAAGCGCGGTCGAAGCCGATATCTTTCGCCTTGAATGCGGGCACGAGAGAAAGCTCCGCGCTGAGGAAGTCCGCCTCCTCCATACCGTATTTTTCGTGCAAAATTTTAAGAAGATTTTCCTTAACGGTCTTGTCCTTTTCGTTTTCCGCCGCCGTGTAGGGAATGTTGCCGAGCCAAATATTCAAGCCCTCGCCCTCGATCGCTTCACCGAGCGTTTTCGCGTTCTGTTTTTGCGCGAGGTGGGGAAGCAGGTCGCTGATGTAGAATACGGGGTCGTTCTCGTCCTCGCCGATCTTCACGTTCAAAACCGTGCCGTTTTTCAGCGCGACCGCGCCGTGGAGCGCAAGGGGTACGGTCGTCCACTGATATTTGCGCAGACCGCCGTAATAGTGGGTTTTGGCAAACGCGATCCCGTCGCTCTCGTATAAAGGCACCTGTTTGAGATCGATGCGGGGGCTGTCGATATGGGAAGCGATGATGCGCACGCCGTCCTCCGCCACGTCCGCGTTACCCACCTTGATGAGGTAGAGATTTTTTCCGCGATTGTCGTAATAGACCTTGTCGCCCTTATTCAGTTTCTGCCCGAATTTATAAGGCTTGTAGCCGTTTTTCACCGCCTGTGCTTTCGCCCACGCGCACGCCTCGCGTTCGGTCTTGCCCTCGTCGAGGAAAACCTTATAACCCTCCGCGTAATCGAATATCTCTTTCATGAGTTTTTCGTCCGCGATTTCGTAAACGTTCGTTCTTTTGTAAGCCAGCTCGCTCATAATTGTTTATTCTCCTGTATTTTTATTTTTGTGATGTTTTCACCGTGTGAAAGTGAAGTTTAATGTAAAAAGCCTTTGATGATCTGCTCTTCCGCTTCCTTTTCCGTCAAGCCCAAGGTCATCAGCTTGATCAGCTGTTCGCCTGCGATCTTGCCGATCGCCGCTTCGTGGATAAGCTCCGCGTCGACGTTATTCGCCGACAAACAGGGCGCCGCCGTCACCGACGCGTCGTCCATGATGATCGCGTCGCATTCCGTGTGCCCGTGACAGGGCGCGTTGCCGTTCATCGTCGAAACGAATCTCTGTACCGAATTTCCCGCCGCCACCGAACGGCTCATTACGTCCGCGCTGCAATTTTCGCCGTTCATGTCGATCACGAAATCGGTGTCCGCCTGCTGCTTGCCGTGCGTGTACAGCTTTTCTTTCACGACGAAATTCGCACCCGCCTTCATGTCCGCGCGGGTAATGCGTTTCGTGGAATCGATCCCCTTGATCTGCGTCGTCTCCATCGTCATTTCCGCGCCTGCTTCGAGGTGCACCACCGTTTCGGGATTCATCACGTTTTTGCCGTTACCGTCCCCCTCGCCGTAGTGCTTTTCTACGTATTTGACCTTGGCGTTTTTTCCCACGTAAAAGGTATGCACGCCGTCGTGACGGGAGGTCATATCCACCCCGCCGCAATTATGAATACCGCAACCCGCGACGATCACGACGTCCGCGTTTTCGCCGATATGGAAATCGTTATACACGACCTCCTGCAAGCCCGCCTTCGAGATGATCACGGGAATGTGCAAGCTTTCGTTTTTCGTGTTCGGTTTGATATAAATATCGATGCCCGATTTCCCGTCCGTTTTCGTGACGATATCGATATTCGCCGTCGTGTTTCTGCCCTGCAATTCGCTGTTCCCGCGGATATTGTACGCCCCTTCGGGCACGCCGTGCAGATCGGCTATTTTCAGCAATAAATCCTTTTCTATCGCGTCCATGTTCCTCTCCTTACAGCTTCGCCGTCAAAACTCGGCAATCCTTCGCGCCCAAAAGCTTGGGCAGGATCTCGTCCTTTGCGCCTACGTTTTGCACCTGTCCGTCCGCGATCACCACGATCTTGTCCGCAATGTTCAAAATACGCTCCTGATGGGAAATGATGAGGATATTCCCCTGCGTTTTTTCGTGCATGTTTTCAAATACCTTGATGAGATTGCCGAAGCTCCACAGATCGATCCCCGCCTCCGGCTCGTCGAACACGGAAAGCTTTGTGGACCGCGCCAGAATGGTGGCGATCTCGATACGTTTCAGCTCTCCGCCCGAAAGGGAAGCGTTCACCTCGCGGTCGATATAATCCCGCGCGCACATGCCCACCTCCGAAAGATAGGCGCACGCGTCGGACACCTTGAGATTTTTCCCCGCGGCGATATTGATAAGATCGCGCACCGTCAAGCCCTTGAAACGCACGGGTTGCTGAAACGCATAAGATATCCCTTTCTGCGCGCGCTCGGTGACGGAAAGCGCGGTGATATCCTCGCCGTCCAAGTAAATTTTTCCCTCCGTCGGCGCGACGATCCCCGCGATCACCTTGGCGAGCGTCGATTTTCCGCCGCCGTTGGGTCCCGTAAACGCCACGAACCTTTCGTCCAACGCAAGGCTTACGTTTTTCAGTATTTCCTTTTCCCTGCCGTCCTCTTTCACTCGGTAGGACACGTTTTTCAGCTCTAACATCTCTTTCCTCTTTCGGAAATTTTTTCTCTCGTTAAATTTATACCGCAAAACCCGCGCGTTTAAACGCTTTTACGGTTTTTCTATCCATTCGCCGTTTTCGTATTCGAGCCATTCATCGGTCAACGGTATATCCGCATACAGCGTGCAATCCGTCAGCACCGTTTCGCACGTGAGCGTAAGCTCGTTCAGCGCCGTCACTTCGCAGGGGTAAAAGCCCGTGCCCACAATTTTTATCTGCGCGACCTCGGGCAATTCCGCCGTGGCAAATTCCGCGCACACGGAATAGACGGTCAACCCGTAATTTTCCGTTACCGACGTTTCGGGATAGAGCGTGATCTCGTACATGCTCCCCTCGTTCGTCATTTTTTCGAACGCGTCGTCGATCGATAAGCAAAGCTGGTTTTCCCCGCTGTTTTCCCTTAAAAGCACGGGCGAAAGCGGTTTGGAGGAAAGCGCGGGAAGCCTGACCTGCCAAGTTTCGCCCCACACCTCGTCCGTTTCGACAAAGTGCGTTTCGCAATACTCCGTCTCGTTTCCGCCCAGCCATTTACGAAGCAAAAAGCTTTGCGCGTCCGCGCCGTCGTCCCACGTGACGTCCGCCGCGTGCCAGCTCGCCGTTTCACCCTCGCCGATACGGAAAAGATTCCATTCGTGTCCGCCGCGACCCTCGCCGTTGTCGGCTTCTCCCACCACGGTGAGACATTCTATCCCGAACGCGCCGCAAAGATAATCGAAGGTTTCCGCATACGTTTCGCAAACGCCCGCGCCGTATCGCGCCGCGCCGACGAGGTTGTGCGCCCAATTCGTTTCCAACGGCGTAACGCCGTCCGATTCGAACGCGTACGTGATCTTCGCCGCCACGAAATCGTGCAGGACGAGTATTTTTTCTTCCTCCGTCATCGATTCGTCGATATACGTCGAACACTCCTCCGCCAAGCTTTCGATCTCTTTGTCGATCGCCGCGCGCGTGGAAGCTTTCGCGTATTCGGGATATATTTCAAAATACAGGATCCCTTCGTCTTTCGAAAAAGAAAGCCCGTTGGAAAGGAAGTAAAATTCGGGATATTCCGCGCGCACCGTCCGCCACACGGACACCGCCTGTTCAAGCGAGATCTCATATTGCGCGTAATCCATCGTACCGATACGGTAACGCATTTCGCCGTTTACAGAGTCGCTCTGCACCGTTTTCCCCGAACCCGCAAACGCGCGCGCCGCCTCGTACAGATCGGCGTAAAAAGCGCGGAGCCCGTCGCCGTTTTCGTACGTCGCAAGCTGCCGATAGCCATATTTTTCTCCGATCGCCTGCGGCTCGAGATCGGGCTTCTGCGGGTCGGGCACGTTTCCCGTCGGCGCTTCCTTCTCCGCGCCGCCGTCTCCCGTATCTTCTGCGCCCGACGACGTTTCGTCGCCCGTATTTTCGTTCGCGCTTTCGCCGTCCGAACCGCTGTCCTTATCGGTATTTTTATCCGAATGACGGTCGCTCGAATCGGTGTCCTCTTCCGTCGAAGGCGGGGCGGACGAGCTGTCGCCGCCCAAAGAGATGCCGCCGAGAATATCCGCTACGTCGCATGCGGAGAAAGCGAACGCCGAGCAAAGCGCGAGGAGCGCGCAAAGAAAGCGCAGTCCCTTTTTCTTTCCGTCGTTTTTCTTCATCAGAACACCTCCATATACGCGCCCATGCTTTTCAGACGCTTACGTTTCTCCCGCCAATCGGGCACGTATTTTTCCACCTCCCGCCAAAACGCGGGCGAATGGTTTTTATGCTTGATATGCGCGAGCTCGTGCGTGATCACGTATTCGACAAGCTCCTTTTTCATATACAAAAGGCGAAAGGAGTAGCGGATCGAATTATCCTGCGAACAGCTCCCCCAACGGGTCCGCGCGCTCGTCACGGAAACGCTTCTCGCTTCCACGTCCATTTCCCGCGCCTTTTCCGCCGTCGCTTCCGTAAAGATACGTTTCGCGTTCTCTTTCAACCATTTCACAAGCCGTTCGCGGGGATTTTTATCGGGCAGATAAAGAATATTCTCTACGGAGTCGAGGCGCACGGAACGGTCGTTTACGTACCTCAGCGTATAAAATTCGCCGAGCAACAGCAAACGGTAGCCGTCGAGATTTTCGGGCGGTAAACGCATACCTGCCCCCTCGATTTGCTCCTTTTTCCGCAATATCCAATTTTCTTTTTCCGCCAAAAAAGCAAAAATCCGTTTCTCATCGCAACGGATAGGCGCGCGCACCGTCACCCGACCGAAATGGTCGATGGCGACGGACAGCGTCTTGCGTTTGGAACGGATTATCCGATCGGCTCGTATCACTTCGAAAACCTTGCTCAGGCTTCGTACCCGCGGGGATTACCGCTCTGCCATTTCCACTGCGAAGCGCACATTTCTTCGATACCGAATTTCGCTTCCCATTTGAGCTCGTTTTTCGCCTTATCGGGGCAAGCGTAGCACGCCGCGATATCCCCGGGACGGCGTTCGCAGATCTTATAAGGCAGCGTTTTGCCGCAAGCCTTTTCGAACGCGTGGATCATATCGAGCACGCTGTAGCCGTGACCCGTGCCGAGGTTATAAATATGTACGCCGCTCTCGTTGCAATGCTCAATCGCCGCGATGTGTCCGAGCGCAAGGTCGACCACGTGGATATAATCGCGCACGCCCGTGCCGTCGGGAGTGTCGTAGTCGTTGCCGAACACGTTGATACAGGAAAGCTTCCCGCTTGCCACCTGCGCCACGAAAGGCATGAGGTTGTTGGGGATCCCTTTCGGGTCCTCGCCGATCAGTCCGCTTTCGTGCGCGCCGACGGGGTTGAAGTAGCGGAGCAGAATGATATTCCATTCCTTATCCGCTTTATACAGATCCTGCATGATCATTTCCATCATGAGCTTGGTGCTCCCGTAAGGGTTCGTGGTGGAAAGGCGGCAAGTCTCGTCGAGCGGCAAGCGCTCGGGATCGCCGTAAACGGTCGCAGACGAGGAGAAGATGATCTTCTTCACGCCGTGTTTTTCCATGATCTGCAAAAGCGAAACGGTGCCGCTGATGTTGTTTTCGTAATATTTCAAGGGCAATTTACAGCTTTCGCCCACCGCTTTGAATGCCGCGAAATGAATGACCGCGTCGAATTTATGCGCGTCGAAGATCTTCTCCATCGCCGCCGCGTCGCGGATATCCGCTTCGTAAAAAGTAACGGTCTTGCCCGTGATCTTCTGTACGCGACGCAGACTTTCGAAGCTGGAATTGCTGAAATTGTCCACGACGACTACGTCGTAATTTTTGTTCAAAAGTTCCAAAACGGTATGCGAGCCGATATAGCCGCTGCCGCCCGTTACGAGAATCGTTGCCATTTGTTCGTACCTCTCTTGATTTTTCTTACATTATACCCGCCGCCGCGCAAAAAAGCAAGTGCTATTTTTTCGCGGGAATTTGGGATTCTTTCACACTTTTTTCCTATTGCTTTTACGCTTCCTTCGCGTCGCTTTCGTCGTCTTCCACGCATCTCGAGCGGACCTTGAGGACCTTCTGTTTCGTCGCTTTGACGATTTTTATCTCGACGCCCTTACAGCGCAACGTCTCGCCGATGGGCGGTATCCCGCCGTATTGCTCGGTCGCCCAGCCGCCGACGGTGTTCGACTCGTAATTTTCGTCCTCGTCCTCCATGTCGTAGAGGGAGAAAAACTCGTTGAGGGGGTATTTGCCGTCCACCCAATATTCGTCGTCGTTGATCTTGCCGAACAGCACCTCTTCCTCGTCGTGTTCGTCCCAGATCTCGCCGACGAGCTCTTCGAGGATATCCTCGAGCGTGACGATACCGACCAAGCCGCCGTACTCGTCCGAGACCGCCGCCATGTGCACCTTACGCTTTTGAAGCAGACGAAGCAAGGTCGAAATGCGGGTGTATTCGGAGGTGAAAACGATGTCCTGCACCAAATGCCCGATCTCCTTTTCGCCCTTTAAATAGCCGCTGAAAAAGTCGCGTTCGTGGATAAGTCCGATCACGTTATCGATCGTGTCCTTATACACGGGCAAACGGGAATACCCCGTCTTTTCGAATACCTCGCGGACCTCGTCCATAGACGAATCCTCGCTGACCGCGTACACGTCGACGCGGGGCACGAGAATGTCCTCCACCTTCAGATCGTCGAATTCGAGCGCGGAACGGACGAGTTCCGATTCGTCCTCTTTAAGCGTACCGCTCTCCTCCGCTTCGTCGACGAGGGACATCAATTCCTCGTCCGTGACCGTTTCGTCTCTTTTCAGCTTGAACAGTTTTGCCAGCCCCGTTTTATACCAATCGAAAACCTTTCCGAGCGGGAACAGGATCCAAAAGAACAGCTGTATAAAGGGATAGAGAATAAAACAGAATTTTTCGGGATACACGCTTGCGAAATATTTGGGCGTGATCTCGCCGAAAAGGAGCACGACTACGGTGAGTACCGCAGTCGAAACGGTCGTATGATCGACGCCCGTGCCCACGAGCAGCTTTGCGAACAGGATCGTACCGAGCGCGGAAGCCGTCAGGTTGACGATGTTGTTGCCGATAAGAATGACCGTTACGAGTTTGTCGTATTTTTCGTCGGCGAATCTACTCACTGCTTTCGCGTTTTTCTTACCGAGCACGACCATGCTTTTAAGCTTGACCTTGTTCGCGCAGGAGTACGCCGTTTCGGTGGCGGAAAAAAGCCCCGACATAATTATCAAAATTACGATAACGACAGATAGGAGAGGGATTGTGTCCATAGTGATATTTTAAATATCCTCCGATAAAATAAATTATTCAGGATAATATCCTGTATGCAATATTATAATACATTTCTCCGTAATTTGTCAACACGAAAGAATTATTATTTTCATATTTTTACGCTTTTTCGCCTTTTTCCTCTCCCTTTTACGAAAAACGCCGCGCTTTCCGCACGGCGTCGTTTTACTTCTTTTTTGCAATCTTCCGTTTTTCTTCGGCGGGAATATCGGCGAAATGACAGCGCACGAAGCGCCCTTGCTCCACCTCCATCGGCGGCGGCGCCTCGCGCTTACACACCTCCTGCGCCATAAAACAGCGGGTGTGGAATTTACAGCCCGTCGGGGGCTCTACCGCGCTCGGCATGCTTCCTTCGAGCAGAATGGGTTCTTCGCCGACGCCCTTTTTTTCCGTGGAGGGCACGGCGCTCATCAGCGCGATCGTATACGGATGACGGGGGTCGGCAAACACCCGTTCCGCGTCCCCCGTCTCCACGATCTCGCCCAAATACATCACGCCCAAGCGATCGGAAACGTGCCGCACGACGGAAAGATCGTGCGAGATGAAAAGATACGTCAGCCCCTCCTGTTCTTTCAGATCGCTCAAAAGGTTGAGTATCTGCGACTGAATGGACACGTCGAGCGCGGAAACGCACTCGTCGCAAACGACGAATTTGGGGCGCAAGGCAAGCGCGCGGGCGATACACACGCGTTGGCGTTGTCCGCCCGAAAATTCGTGCGGGTACCTCCCCGCCATATGCGGTTGCAGACCGCATTTTTTCATGACGTCGAGCACGTAATCTTTAAGCGCTTTCGAGCCGCGTTTGAAGAAACCGTGCGTGATCGGTCCCTCGCCGATGATCTGTCCCACCGTCATGCGGGGATCGAGGGAGGAGTAGGGGTCCTGAAACACGATCTGAAGATCTTTACGCAGGGCGCGCATCTGTTTGTCGCTCTGTTTCGTAAGGTCGACGGGCGCACCGCCGCCATAGTAAAGCACCCGTCCCGACGTCGGGCGGTAAAGTTGTAGGATCGCCCTTCCCAAAGTGGACTTTCCACACCCGCTTTCGCCGACGAGCCCGAAGGTCTCCCCCTTTTTCACCTCGAAAGAGACGTTTTCGTTGGCTTTGAGATACCGTTTTTTCACGGAGAACAACGAGGTCTTGGGTAAAGGAAAATATTTTTTGAGTTCAACGACGGATAATAAGCTGTCGGTGGGCATCGCTGTTTCTCTCCTCCTTGTTCGGATAATGGCAACGGATCAGGCGTTCGTATCTGCCCTTTCCCACGGGCAGAAGCGCGGGCTCGTCGTCGATACATTTCTGCGTACGGTAGGGACAGCGCGGGGAAAATTTGCAGCCCTTCGGCAAGCGAAAGGGCGACGGCACGTTGCCGTGTATCTGTTTGAGCCGCTCCCCCTTTTTGTTTCGGGCGGGGATCGAGGCGAGCAGACCTTCCGTGTACGGGTGGGAATATTTCCCCCCGAAAAGAAGCTCGTTCGACGCGTGTTCGACGATCTGCCCGCAATAGGTGACGGCGACGTCGTCCGCCATTTCCCGCACCACACCCAGATCGTGCGTGATGAACAATATCGCCGTACCGTTCTCCTTTTGCAGCTCGCGCATGAGGCGGAGTATCTGCGCCTGAATGGTAACGTCGAGGGCGGTCGTCGGCTCGTCGGCGATCAATATTTTGGGTTTGCAGGCGAGCGCCATGGCGATCATGACCCGTTGGCGCATACCGCCCGAAAGCTGGTGCGCGTAACCCTTGAGCACCCGTTCGGGACCGACGATACGCACCGCCTCCAGCATTTTCCGCGCCTCCTCCGTCGCCTGTTTTTTCGTCATGTTACGATGAATTAGGAAAGGCTCGCACATCTGCCGCCTGATCGTCAAAACGGGATTGAGCGCGGTCATGGGTTCCTGAAAAATAACAGAAATTTTATTGCCGCGTATGCCGTACATTTTTTCCTTGGGCAATTGCGCGAGGTCGACCGCGTTGCCGTCGGCGTTTTCGTCGAAGAGTATCTCGCCGCTTTCAATATAGCCGTTTTCGTCGAGAAGCTTTAAAACGCTCATGGCGGACACGCTTTTTCCCGAGCCGGACTCGCCCACGATCGCAAGAGTTTTGCCCGCGTCGAGGGAGAAGGTAACGTCGTTTACCGCCCGCACCGTGCCCTTGCGAGTCTTGAAGCAGGTATGCAGATTTTTAACTTCGAGTAAGGACATAAGATTCTCCGAAAATGCAAAATGCGGAATGCAGAATGCAAAATGATTGAATAATTAAAATATTTACCGTAATTTTGCACTTTGCATTTTACATTTATTTCTATTTTCTCCCTTTGGGGTCGAGGGCGTCGCGCAACGCGTCGCCGATCACGTTGATACAGATCGTCGCAAGCGACAAAAACAACGACGGAAACAGCCATTGCCACCAATAATTTTGTATCACGACGCTGTTGTTACATCCGTTGAGCATATTTCCCCACGTCGGTTGCGGCTGTTGCACCCCGAAGCCGAGATACGACAGCGAGGACTCCGTTAAAAGACAGCCCGCAAAATCGAGCGTCATGCTGACGAGGATCACCGACACGATGTTCGGTAAAATGTGCTTAAAGGCGATCGTCCGCTCCTTTACGCCGATCGCTTTCGCCGCCACGACGAATTCCTTTTCCCGTTCGGCAAGCACCTGCCCCCGTATCATGCGCGCGAGCCCCGTCCACGACAGTGCGCCGAGGATCAGCATGATAATGAATATCCGCATCGTTTCCGAAACGTTGTAGTGTTTGATGATCTGCGACAGAAGCATCGCGAACGGCAGGAAGGGTATCGAGGAAAATATCTCCGTCACGCGCATTAAAAACGTATCCACCGCGCCGCCGAAATAGCCCGACACACAGCCCACGACGATCGCGATCGCAGACGATATCAGCACCGCCACCGCGCCGATGGTCATGGTCATTTTTCCGCCGTGCACGATACGCGTGAACACGTCCCTGCCCCGTCCGTCCGTGCCCATGATATACCCTTTCAAGCCCACGCTCTGCGTAAGCGCGCCGCTCTTATCCACGATATACGACTGCGCCGAGCCCGCAAACGCCCGCGCGGCGCCGCCGTCCGCTTTCACGTTGCATTGTCCGTAGGCGTTATGCCCCCACGCATAGGCGTTGCCCCGATCGGTCACGCCCACGAAATGACGGGTGCCGCCGTCGAGCGACACGAAATATTCCCCCTCTTGGAGTTTGGGCAAAACCTCCTCGCCGTTCTCGAAAACGCCCGAAACGACCAGCTCGCCGCTTTCCAGCACGAGCGCGACGCATTTATTCGTCGCGGCGATCTCGATCGCTTTTTTATCCGCAAGGTACTCAAAAAACGAGCTTTGCGCGCCCGTTTTCGAGCTCACGAGCGAGGTGAACGGCGTTTCGTTTCCCGTGAACACCTTTCCGTCTTTCGTGATCGCCACCGCCGCCGAATTGGTAAATACGAGCTTCTCGATCCCCTCCGCACCGTTCATGGAGGCAAGATTTTTGACGATATTCGTATTCCCCCACGCGTACGCTTTTCCGTCCGTTTTTACGAGCGCGGAGGTCTGATATCCGCAAACGAGCTGCTTTACCGTAGCGGGATCGACGCCGTTTTTCAGTTCCTCGGGCGTGGCGACGGCGTTGAGTACGGGTTCGAAGCCGTACTGCCCGCAGCTTTTATCCCCCCAGCCGACCAGCTCGCCCGCTTTCGTTACGGCGAGCATATGATCCTTGCCCGCGGCAAGGAACGCCGTTTCGCCCTCCGCCACCTCGGAGGGGAAGTCTTTCAGGTTTATCTTTTGCAATTTGTTCTTCGTATTCCCCCACACGTACGCCTTTCCGTCCGACGAAAGCCCCGCCGTGAACCCCGCGAAGCCGTCGATCTCCCGCACGGCGTTTTTCATTTTTTTCGGCACGGAACGCAAGGAAGTTACGGGCGCGGCGTTCTGTTGCAACGGGTCTGTATAATTCACGTCCATCGGTACGAACAGAGGCGCAAGGAACACAAACAGAAACAGGGCGACCAAAAGCACGAGTGCGACGACCGCCGTCTTTTTTCCGAAAAACGCTTCTCTGAGCATTTTCGAAGGGGTCTCGATCGTTTCCGCACCCGTCTCTTCCCGTTTGAAAAACGCGCGCTTAAACCACCCGCCGACGCGTTTCAACGCATACCTGCCTCGTTCGAATGTCTTTTTAAAGAAGTTTCTCATACTTTACCTATTTACCCGTATACGCGGGTCGATCAACCCGTACGCAATATCCGTCAGAAGATTGCCGATAAGTGCCAAAAAGATATAGAACATCTGCATGGCGAGGGCGATCTCGTTGTCGTTTGCGGTAAGCGCGTCGAAATAGACCTTGCCGATACCGTTGATCCCGAAGATATTTTCGATCATGATCGAGCCCGAGAATATCCCGATCAACCAGCCGACGACGATCGAAACGATAGGGATCAGGGCGTTCCGCCACGCGTGCGTACGCACGACCAGCCGTTCCCGTAACCCCTTTGCGCGCGCCGTGCGGATACAATCCATATGCAAGGCGTCGATCATCGAAGCGCGCACGTAACGCGTCATTCCGCCGAGCGAACAGAAGGTCATCACGATCAAGGGCAACGCGAAATGGTACAATCGGTCCAAAAAGGCGCGGAAGCCCGTATAATCCTTGCCGACCGACGCCATTCCCGAAACGGGGAACCAGCCGAGCTTGATCGAAAATAGCCAAATGAACAGAATGGCGATGATGAACGCGGGCATGCTGTACCCCACGATCGTGCCGATCTGCACGGCGGTGTCCCGCTTGCTCCCCCGTTTCGTGGCGCAGAACACGCCGAGCGGAATCGTGATCACGAACGCCAAAAGGGTGGCGAACAGATTGAGGAACACGGTGTTTAAGAGGGGTTCTTTGATGATCTCCGCAACGGGTTTTCCGTATGCGACGGAGGTGCCCAGATTGCCCTGTAAAAGTCCGTTATACGAACCGTCGTAGAAGGAAGCGAGCCCCAGCCAGCGGAAGTAGCGCACGATGAGATTCCCGTCCAAGCCGTACCGTCGTTGCCAATAGAGATAGCGTTCGGCGTAATTGAGATTTTTATTCGCGGCGATCTCCTGCATCGCCATATCCGCCGCCTTATCCACGGGGATCAGGTTGTACACGACGAAAATGAGAAAGGAGAGCAACAAAAGCAACATGAAAAGGTAGAGTATGCGTTTTAAAATATATCTCGACATAAATTCCCTCCTTTACAAGCAATCGGAAATGCAAAATGACCGAATCATTTATAAATTTACGCCATTTTGCATTTTGCACTTTGCATTTTACATTTGCGAAGTATATATGCGTTTAGCTGTTATAAACAGACAAAAAGTCCGCTTCGTCCATCAGATAGTTACTGCTGTAATTATGATACATATCCCGATCGATCGTCCAATAAAAGGACTGGTCGTATACCGCGCTCGTGAAGCCCGTGGCAAAGTTCACCGCACCGTAACGCGCTTTCGTGAAACCGTATGCGGGCATCTGGCAATATTCGCCGTACAAAGCCGAGGTCATATCCCCCGTGGCGTACGTGATATACGCGCCGATCTTCTCCCCTGCCGAGGGGTTGTTCTGCCATGCCGTGATCAATTGATCGGTGACGGGATTGGGTTGCGTTCCCATCCAATTGATCACAAGCGGCATATAATATTCCCCGTCCGCTTTCACCGTTTTATATTTGTTGTCCGTCGAAGCGAACGCAAGATTGTTGTAGGTCAGCTCGTATCCCGTCAGCTTTTTATAACGCACGCCGCCTTTCGTCTCGTCATACGCGCTCCCGTCGGCGTTATACGTCCAGCCGCCCGCACGGAGCGACTCCTTCGCCTTTTCGACGCTGTACTCGTATTTGTTCAGCTTCAGCCTGTCCTTTACGGCAAGATACGCCTCCGACCCCACGTAATAGGGCGCGTCCACTACGCTTCCGTAACCGCCCGTAAAGGTCTGTGCAAACTCGTTTCTGTCGATCGTGTGCATCACCGCGCGGCGGACCTCCGCAAACTGCGTGGGACCGAAATCGCAACGGAACGCGAGCTTGCCGTAGCCCGCCCGATCGTAATGCGTTTCCTTGAATTTTACGTTATCCACGATCGCCAACGCGGCTTTCGTTTCCTCCCCGCCCGTCACCGAGGCGAGCACGTCCACTCGCCCCTGTTTCAGCTGGTCGAGCTGGGTCTCGGAAACGATCTTCACGTACGTGATCTTGTCGATCGTCGCCTTGCCGCGCACGTCGCCCTTATATCCCTCGTTGCGTTTCAACGTCGCCGTTTTCGTGCCCGCGTCGTAGTTATCGACGTAATACGGACCCGAATACGGGAACTTGTCCGCATTCGTCTCGCTCATGTTTTTCGTGATCTCCGACGCTTGCGCATACGCCGTCACGCCGTTCTTTTCCGTGCGGTCGTAAAAGCCCTTTTCGATATACGCGCCCCGCCCGTCGTCTCTGATCCTGTTATTTCCCAAATACAACGCCGTCGGCGCGGGCGTAAATTCCCCGTAACGGAGTGCGTAATAATAATTCGCGTATTCTTCCTTGACCGTAACGGAAAAGGTGTACTCGTCGAGCAACCGCACGCCCGAGAAGGGCACGGGCTCGCCGTCGCCCGTATACCCTTTAAAGTCCTCGTAACCGACCGCCGTCAGCCCCGCCGCGTCGCCGCCGCCCGCCTCTTTCATAACGGGCGTACTGCCCGCCAGATATGCGACGAGATAGTTTTCCGCAGTGATCTTATCGCCGTTGGAAAAAGCGAGATCGTCGGCAACGTGCATCGTAAACGTTTTCGTGCCGTCGGCGTTCTCCGTCTCCGTGTGCCAACGCAAAATATCGCTCCCCGCCCACTCGAACGTGCCACCCATGTCCGTAACGACCGTCGAATAACCGCTCGTGAGCGTCTGCACGGCGAGGTCCGCCGCCCCGGGCGAGGATTTGCCGAAAGAGGAATTGCGGAACGCCCCCGACAGCTCGGTATTGCTGCCGAGCACGACGGAATTATCCGCCGTCGTTACCTTTGCGCCCACGATCGCGTCCGTAACGCTCCAATAGGGATTGGTCTGCAAGCTTTCGATCTTGGCGTTGTACACGTCGTAATATTGATTCGAGTAGAGCGGCACCTCGGGCACGAGGAAATTCCAGCGTTGGATAAACAACCGCCACCATTCGTTATACACGTCGGTGGGCGTGGAGAATCCTCCTGCGGGGGCGGTGTTGTAGACCATCGCCATCGACAGGAAATCCATGCCCAGCTCGTATTCCCTGCCGTCCACCGTCACGAACGCCCTGCCGTCCTCTTTTTCCGTCACCATGTCGATCGTGACGTTTTTCCCGATCGCGCCGTAAACGGAGGCGTAATCCTCCCTCGTCACGACATCGTTGATAAACGCGTCGCCGCTATTGCCCGTACAGCCCGCGAGGGCAAGCGCGAGCGCTGCTATTAAGGTCGTAGTTTTTTTCTTGTTCATATCTACTATTTTGTACGACCGCGCGGTTTTTATACCGCAAAAGACTTGACGAAAAACGGCGTTTGTGATATACTTTATGCAATTCATGCGTGCGCACGCGCGCGAGGAGGCGACCGACTATGGATAAAAAACTTCGTATGGAAACCAAATGCGTACAGGGCGGCTATACGCCCGGGAACGGCGAGCCCCGTCAGATACCTATCGTACAAAGTACGACTTTTAAATACGCCACGAGCGAGGACATGGGCAAACTGTTCGATCTGGAGGCGAGCGGATATTTTTATTCCCGTCTGCAAAATCCGACCTGCGACACCGTTGCGGCGAAGATCTGCGAGATGGAGGGCGGCTCGTCGGCAATGCTCCTTTCCTCGGGGCAGGCAGCGTCCTTTTTCGCCGTATTCAATATCGCGTCCTGCGGCGACCACGTGGTTTCGTCCGCAAGCATTTACGGCGGTACGTATAACCTTTTCGCCGTCACGATGAAAAAAATGGGGATCGAGTTCACGTTCGTCGATCCCGATTGCACGGAAGAAGAGTTGAACGCGGCGTTCAAGCCCAACACCAAAGCGGTGTTCGGCGAAACGATCGCCAACCCCGCGCTCACCGTGCTGGATATCGAAAAATTCGCCAAAGCGGCGCACGCGCACGGCGTGCCCCTCATCGTCGACAATACCTTCGCGACCCCGATCAATTGCCGTCCCTTCGAGCACGGCGCGGATATCGTGACCCACTCCACCACCAAATATATGGACGGGCACGGCGCGGCGATCGGCGGCTGTATCGTCGATTCGGGAAAGTTCGATTGGCTCGCGCATGCGGATAAATTCCCCGGGCTTTGCACTCCCGACGACAGCTATCACGGCATTACGTACGCGAAAAAATTCGGGCAGGGCGGCGCGTATATCACCAAAGCGACCGCACAGCTGATGCGCGACTTCGGATGCACGCAATCGCCGCAGAGCGCGTTCTATCTCAACCTCGGATTGGAAAGTCTGCACGTGAGAATGGAGCGGCATTGCTTAAACGCGACGAAGGTCGCGGAATATCTTGAAGCGAGCGACAAAATTTCGTGGGTGAACTATCCCGCGCTGAAATCGAACAAATACTACGATCTTGCGCAAAAATATATGCCGAACGGCACGTGCGGCGTAGTCTCGTTCGGCGTAAAGGGCGGCAGAAAAGCGGCGGAAAAATTCATGAGGGCACTCAAAATGATCGCGATCGAAACGCACGTTGCGGACGCGCGGAGCTGCTGTCTGCACCCCGCGAGCGCGACTCACCGTCAGATGAACGAACAGGAGCTGATCGCCGCGGGCGTGCCCTCCGACCTCGTCCGCCTTTCCTGCGGTATCGAGAATTATCAAGACCTCATCGACGATATCGAGCAAGCTTTAAACACCATTTAACTTAAAGAAAAGGGGGCAAATTTATGCCTATTAAAATCCCGAACAATCTTCCTGCGGTAAAAACGCTAACGGAGGAAAATATTTTCGTAATGACGGAGACCCGCGCGATGACGCAGGACATCCGCCCTTTGCGTATCCTTATCCTCAATCTGATGCCCAAAAAGATCGAAACGGAAACGCAACTCGCACGGCTTTTGGGCAATTCCCCCTTGCAGGTCGAGCCCACTCTTATCCACACCACCTCCCACCAATCGAAAAACGTTACGGAGGAGCATTTGCTCGCCTTTTACAAGACCTTTGACGACGTGAAAGAGGAAAAATTCGACGGCATGATCATCACGGGTGCGCCCGTGGAGCATATGGAATTCGAAGAGGTCGAATATTGGGAGGAGCTTTGCGAGATCATGGAATGGAGCAAAACGCACGTGCACAGCACCCTCCACATCTGTTGGGCTTCGCAGGCGGGGCTTTACTATCATTACGGTATCCAAAAGCACGGCTTGGACGAAAAGCTGTTCGGCGTGTTCCCGCACGAGGTCGAGCACAAGACCTCTATCCTTTTCCGCGGCTTCGACGACGTGTTTTACGTGCCGCAATCCCGCCACACGACGGTGCTCCGCGAGGATATCGAGAAACAGCCCGCGCTGAAGATTTTGGCGTCCTCCAAGCGCGCGGGCGTTTATGCCGTCGCCACGAAAAACGGCAGACAGATCTTTATCACGGGTCATTCGGAATACGACCCCGAAACCTTGAACAACGAATACGTGCGCGATCTTTCGCAGGGCAAACCGATCAAAATTCCCGAAAATTATTTCCCGAACGACGATCCCACGCAGCCGCCTTTGGTTACTTGGCGCGGGCACGCGCACCTGCTTTTCTGCAATTGGTTGAACTATTTCGTTTACCAGAGTACCCCGTACGATATCAAGCAAGTAAAAGCGGACGAATGACCTTTCAACGCATACCTGCCCATACCCTACCGTAGAAAAACACCGTCGCTATCGCAACGGTGTTTTCGTTTTATTTGATTAAATCTTTTATCACTTCGCTCGCAAGCAGCAAGCCCGCGACGGGCGGGACGAAAGATATGCTTGCGGGGATCGGCTTTCCGTTCTCCCCGATCTGCCCCGTCGGGGGAAGCGGCTCCTCCTTGGAATACACCACCTTTACGTGCTCTATCCCCCGTTTTTTCAGTTCTCGGCGCATGACGCGGGCAAGCGGGCAAACGCTCGTTTTCGCAACGTCCGAAACCTCGAACGCGGCGGGGTCGAGCTTATTTCCCGTACCCATACACGAGATCACGGGTACGCCGCTTTGCTTCGCCTTTTCGATGATCGCGATCTTTCCGCTTACGGTGTCGATCGCGTCCACCACGTAGTCGTATACGCTGAAATCGAACGAATCCGCCGTTTCGGGCAGGAAAAACACGTCGTGCGTTTGCACCTTTATCTTAGGATTGATATCCGTTACGCGCGCCGCCGCGACCTCCGTTTTACGTTTCCCCGTCGTCGATTCGAGGGCGAGTATTTGTCGATTACGGTTGGAAAAAGCGACCGTATCGTTATCGATAAGATCGAGCGCGCCGACGCCTGCGCGCGCCAACGCCTCCACGGCGTAACCGCCTACGCCGCCGAGCCCGAACACCGCCACGCGCGAAGCGGAAAGCTTATGCAATTTTTCTTCGCCGATCAGCGATACCGTTCTTGAAAACATTTTAATTCAACCATTTTTCAGGAGTTTGTCTATTCTCTTTAAACCACTCGGTGTCTTTAAACAAGGTATTATTGTTCGAGCAATTCACCGTAACCTCTTTGCCGTCGCTCCAAACGACGATATTGCCGTTCAAAAGTGCAGATGTTTTATCAGCCTTCTTCATCGAGGGAATATACAGTTTATCGGTATACGGAGCAATATTATCGATAAATTCCTGATGCGGGAAATCGTATTTATCTCCGCAACAACAGCACGCCACTACGATTTCGGGTTGTATCACGTCGATCAACGTTTTCGAACTTGCCGTATTACTGCCGTGATGTCCCGCTTTATACAACGTGCATTTCGGTAAATCGTTGCTTTTCACCAACGATTCCTCTCCGCTTTCCTCCAGATCACCCGTAAACAGATAATTATTTTCGCCCTGTGTGATCATAAGACAAACGGAATAATTGTTTTCGATTGAACTGCTCGTTTCGTAGTATTTCTGATACAAAATATTCAAGGTGATATCCTCACCCAACTCGTACGAGCGTTTTGCACCGTTTGCATTGTTCCAACATTCAAG
The DNA here is from genome assembly GCA_017463105.1 of Clostridia bacterium. GTDB lineage: Bacteria > Bacillota > Clostridia > Christensenellales > Borkfalkiaceae > Scatosoma. The sequence goes on along the minus strand of JAFTPU010000002.1, from coordinate 66,466 downwards.
CGCCGTATAATGCACGGCACCCGCTTCCACCTCCGCGTCCCGCAAAGCAACGTAATTATTGTACACTTGTGTGTTTTCCGAAGTCTTCGTTTTTGTGGTTTGGGGAAAATCTATGATCGTTCCGCATTCGAAACTCGCGAAAATTCCTGCTGCACTACCGCCTACAAATCCCGAAATATGATCGGAATCCCCGTGCGTGGCGATCACGTATTCGAGTATTCCGTCCGTGCAATACTGCCGTATGTACGGTACGGTCGTTGCCGGTGAACCCGTCGTGGAGCCCGCGTCGATCAGCACCTCCGTGTCGCCCACTTTGATCAGCGCACAATCTCCGGAAGTTACATTTCCCAAAAACGGAAAATGTATACTCAATTCGTGGGTGACGATATCGACAGGCGTATCGGGCTCGTCCCCGCTGTCGGAGGGCTCTTCTCCGCTTGACGATCCGTCGGACGGATCGCCGCTGCCCGAAGCCGTATCGTCGGAAGAAGTTTCGTCACTGCCGCCCGTATCGCCGCTACTATCGGAACCGCTGTCCGAACTGCCGTCGCCGCTATCCGTATCGCCGCCGTCCCCGAAAATACCGTCCGAGGGGAAACCGATATCGTCCATCATTCCGCCGAGATCGCACGCCGAAAAAGTCACGCACGACAACGCCGCAACGATACAGCAAAGAAGTTTTTTAAGCTTTTTCATACGTTCACTCCCGATTGAGAAAAAAACCGCCACGAAACGCGGCGGTTTTCCGTTAGTCTTTTATTCCGAATCAACCGCAAACCCGATCACATGGATTCGTGAATGGTTCTGGAAATAACGTCGTCCTGCTGTTCCTTCGTCAATTTAATGAAGTTTACAGCGTAACCGGATACGCGAATGGTGAGCTGAGGATACTTTTCAGGGTGTGCCTGTGCGTCCAAAAGCGTTTCACGATTGAAAACGTTCACGTTGAGGTGGTAGCCGCCGTCGCCGACGTAACCGTCCAACATATTTACCAAATTATCAACTCTGTTCGACATAATATTATCTCCTTTTTTATTATTGTATGCTCGTTTTTATTCGGCTGCGCTCCGAGCTTCTCCGCCCGAGCGCAAGCCGTCAATACTCTATTCGTCCGCCTTAGTCCTCTTTACCGAGGGAGCTGGGCGTGATCGAGAAGGTATTCGAAATACCGTCTCTCGAATATTCGTAGGGAAGTTTCGCAACCGATTCGAGCGAAGCGAGCGCGCCGTTCGAATCTCTGCCGTGCATGGGGTTCGCGCCGGGCGCAAGAGGCGTACCTCCTCTTCTGCCGTCGGGCGTGTTACCCGTCTTTTTACCGTATACGACGTTGGAGGTGATCGTAAGGATCGAGGTCGTAGGAACGCTGTCACGGTAGGTGTAGTGGCTCTTGACCTTCTTCATGAACGTCTTGAGGATCCAAACCGCGATCTCGTCCGCTCTGTCGTCGTTGTTACCGTACTTGGGATAATCACCCTCGATACGGTAGTCCACCACGATGCCGTCCTCGTTACGGATCGGGTATACTTTCGCATACTTGATCGCGGACAAGGAGTCAGCCGCGCAGGAAAGACCTGCGATACCCGTTGCGAAGAAGCGGCGTACTTTCGTATCGTGCAACGCCATTTCCAACGCTTCGTAGCTGTACTTATCGTGCATATAGTGGATAAGGTTGAGCGTGTTCACGTACAGATCCGCGAGCCACGTCATCATGTTTTCGAATTTCGCAACGACTTCATCGTAATCGAGCGCGTCGTCGCCGAAGATGGGCATGAATTCGGGGGATACCTGCATGGGTTTGCCCGTCTTTTTGTCCTTCATAAGCTCGTCTTTACCGCCGTTGATCGCGTACAGCAAGCACTTCGCAAGGTTTGCTCTCGCGCCGAAGAACTGCATGTCTTTACCTACTTTCATACAGCTTACGCAACAAGCGATCGCGTAGTCGTCGCCCATTTCGGGACGCATCAGATCGTCGCTTTCGTACTGAATGGAGGAGGTACGGATCGAAATGTCCGCGCAGTATCTCTTGAACGCCACGGGCAATTTTTTCGACCACAGAACCGTAAGGTTGGGTTCGGGAGCGGGACCGAGGTTGTCAAGCGTGTGCAGGATACGGAAGGAGGTCTTGGTGACGAGCGATCTGCCGTCTACGCCCATACCGCCGATCGATTCGGTAACCCACGTAGGGTCGCCCGAGAACAATTCGTTGTATTCCTTCGTTCTCATGAATTTCACGATACGCAGCTTCATTACGAAGTGATCGATAAATTCCTGCGCCTGTTCTTCCGTGATGAGACCTTTCTTGAGGTCGCGTTCGATATAGATATCGAGGAAGGTCGTGTTTCTGCCGATGGACATTGCCGCGCCGTTCTGATCCTTGACCGCCGCAAGGTAGCCAAAGTACAGAGCCTGAATCGCCTGTTGCGCCGTTTCCGCGGGTTTGGAGATATCGCAACCGTAAATAGCCGCCATTTCCTTCAAAGCCTTGAGCGCTTTGATCTGATCCGCCACTTCTTCGCGATTTCTTACTTTATCGGGCGTCATGTCGCCGTTCATCGAAAGTTTGTCCTCTTCTTTCTTTTGAATGAGGTAATCAACGCCGTACAGCGCTACGCGGCGGTAGTCGCCGATGATTCTGCCGCGACCGTAAGCGTCGGGCAAACCGGTGAGGATATGCGCCGAACGAGCGGCTCTCATTTCGGGCGTGTATACGTCGAATACGCCTTCGTTATGCGTCTTTCTGTATTTCGTGAAGATTTCTTTTACGTCGGGATCGAGCTTATATCCGTACATTTCCAACGCGCCTTCCGACATACGGATACCGCCGAAGGGTTGCAAAGCACGTTTGAACGGCTCGTCCGTCTGCAAGCCGACGATCTTCTCGAGATCCTTGTCAAGATAGCCCGCGCCGTGCGAGGTGAGCGTGGAAACGATCTTCGTATCCGCGTTCAAAACGCCGCCCGCTTCACGTTCTTTTTTGGACAGATCGCAAACGATATCCCACAGCTTCTTCGTTTCTTCCGTCGCGGGCGCAAGGAAGCTTGCGTCCCCCTCGTAAGGCGTGTAGTTGCGCTGAATGAAATCGCGCACGTTTACTTCGTCATCGCACCACTTACCGGGAACGAATCCTTCCCAACCTTTGTATTGCATCATATCAGTATACTCCTAAAAATAATATTTTTTTCTTCTATCTACAAGCCCGCGATCGGGCATTGTTTTCATTTTTTAAGCGCCTTGCGTTCTTCGAGCTTCGCGTCCAGCCAAAGCTCGAGGATCTCTTCGGGCTGAAAACCCGAGCACCTCGCGAATATCTCCTCGCCGTCGGTGAGCAGGATCGTCGGCACGCGGGTCACGTCCCATTCCTCCATCAGCGCCGTCGTCGTATAGTCCGCTTCCACGTGCACGAGCTTGATATCGTTCCGCTCCGCGCACAGCCGCTCCAGAATCGGCATCAGCGTTAAACAGTTCGCGCACGATTCTCCGCTGATCTCCACACAGCAAAGTCCTTTCAATTGTACTTTGTAATCTTTACTCATGTTTCTCACCGTATAATATCCGCCGAGCGTTTTGTACCCGTTCTTTCGAAGGCGCTTCCACGTCCTTTAACGGATAGTCGATACCGAGCTTTTCGTATTTCACGACGCCCATCGTGTGATAGGGCAACACCTCGACCTTCTCCACCGTTTCGAGCGTATCGATGAACGCGCGGGTCTTTTTAAGATCGTCTTCGTCGTCGGTCACCCCCGGCACGAGCACCTGTCTTATCCAAAGCGGTTTCTTGCGTTCGCTTAAAAATCTTGCGAAAGCCAGCGTGTGCGCGTTTCCGTGCCCCGTCAGCTTTTTGCATTTTTCCTCGTCGATATGCTTGACGTCGAGCAGGAACAGATCGGCGACCTCCAACAGCTTTTCGTGCTTTTCGACGCTTGCGGGATTATCGGGATCGAACGTGATCCCCGACGTATCCACGCACGTGTGGATCCCTTTCTCTTTGAGGATCGTGAACAGCTCGGTAACGAAATCGATCTGCAACAGCGGTTCGCCGCCCGTCACCGTTACGCCGCCCTTGTCGCCGAAATAATTTTTATAACGCATCGCCTGCGCCGCGACCGCTTCCGCCGTGTATTCCTTTCCGCCCGCGCCCCACGTATCGGGGTTGTGACAGTATTTACAACGCAGAGGACACCCCTGCAAAAACACGACGAAACGGATACCCGGTCCGTCCACCGTACCGAAGGATTCGAATGAATGAATACGTCCGACCATTTTTCCTCCTTCCATACGCAGAATTTCGCGGGATTTTTCCGTAAAAAATCAAGCGAGTATAAGACAGCACTTTCTTAAAAAAGGCGACACGCAAGTCCGCGCGACGCCCCGTTTGTCTCACGATTATTATTATAACAAACGCGCGCCGATTTGTCAAGCCTTTGCAATCGTTTTTATCTTTTATAAATTTGCTAAATTTGGTAAGCTTTTATATTTATATATAAACCACTTTAAATATTATAAACCAAATCTCGAGAAATTTCAACGTTTTTACTATAAAAATGTTACAATTTTATCGTAAATTCAATATTTATTTCGATTTAAACACAAACAGCTTTCTGCCGATATAATTCCAGATCAAGACGAGACAGGTCATGATCCCTTTGGCTATCCATTTTTCCGTCTCCGTACCGAAAAGCGCCGTCTTTCCGAAGATCGCGATCGGCGGAAATACCGCCACGAGCGCAAGCACGCCCACCTCCGTCAATATCAACCCGATCACGCCGATCACCGTAAACACCGCAAACGACTTTTTCGACCGCGCCTCTTTTTCATCTTTCACGGCGCGGAACACGAAGCGCACGGACAACACCCAATTTACGAGCAGCCCCGCGCAAAATCCCGCGCCCGTTGCAAGCACGAGCGACACCGTCGCCCAAACGGGTTTTTCCACGGGCATTACAAGCGGAAACAGCCACGCGTCCAATATCCAAAATAAGAGATAATCGGCAAGCGTTGCCAAGCCTCCGACGAGCAAAAAACGCACGATCTCGAAAAAAAGTTGTTTCTTCGTTTGTTTCACGGCGTACCTCGCTCCTTTCCGTATATCATTATACTACTATTTTCCGCGCTTGTCAACGTTTCGAGCCGAAAACCGCGAAGCGGTTCAACGCGTACATGGGTGGGGGTTATTTAAATCAAAACGCACTCAACGCGTACATGGTAGGCGGAAATCGGAAAAATCCTTCCCGAAAAATCGGGAAGGATTTCTTTCGTTTATGCGATCGTTTCCGCATCCGCCGCTTCGACTTCCGCCACATCCTCTTCGGTCGTTTCTTTTACTTCCGTCGATTTGTAGCCGCCGATGTACTGCGGCGTAACGCTCTTGTACGCCTTTGTACCCGTACCTGCGGGGATAAGCTTACCGATGATAACGTTTTCTTTCAAGCCGACGAGGTAATCGCGCTTAGTGCGGATCGCCGCTTCGGTGAGTACGCGCGACGTTTCTTGGAAGGAAGCCGCGGACAGGAAGGAATCGGTTGCGAGCGCGGCTTTGGTGATACCCAAAAGTACGCGCTTTGCAAGGGCGGGTCTGCCTCCGTTTGCCATCGCTTTCGCGCTTTCGTCCTGGAACGTGACCATATCCACAAGCTCGCCGGGAAGCAGGTTCGTGTCCCCCGCATTCTCTACGCGAACTTTTTTCAACATCTGACGAACGATGATCTCGACGTGCTTGTCGTTGATCTCAACGCCTTGCGAACGGTATACGGACTGAACCTGTTCGAGGATATAGTCCTGTACGCCCTTAACACCCTGTACGCGCAGGATATCCTGAGGATATACGCTACCCGCATTGAGCAGAACGCCCGGCGTTACTTTCTCGCCTTCCTTCACCTTGATCTCGGCGTTGAAGGACAGCGTGTATTCCTTTTTGAGTTCTCCCGTCTTTTCGTCCGTGATCTTGACGTGCTTCGAACCGTCGGAATCGTCGATGGACACGATACCGTCCACTTCGCAGACGGTCGCACAGCCCTTCGGCTTTCTCACCTCGAACAATTCTTCGACACGGGGCAGACCTTGCGTGATGTCGCCCGTCGCCGCGATACCGCCCGTATGGAAGGTACGCATCGTAAGCTGCGTACCGGGCTCGCCGATAGACTGCGCCGCAATCGTACCGACCGCCTCGCCCACCTGTACGGGAAGGGTCGTCGCCATATTCTTACCGTAGCACTTCGCGCACACGCCGAATCTCGACGAGCAACCGAAGATGCTGCGAATGGAAACTTCCGTGATACCTGCGTCGCAGATCGCGCTCGCTTCCTTTTCGTCGATGAACTTGTTCATACCGACGATCACTTCGCCCGTTGCGGGGTCGATCACGTCCTCCGCCGCGAATCTGCCGAGAATTCTCGACTTCAAGCCCTCGATCTCTTTGCCCACTACGTCATAGATCGCGCGCACTTTCATGCCCTGCGGCTTTCTGCCCGCGCAACAATCCTCTTCGCGTACGATGATCTCGTGCGATACGTCGACGAGACGACGGGTCAGATAACCCGAGTCCGCCGTTTTCAACGCGGTATCGGTCAAACCTTTACGACCGCCGTGCGAGGAAATGAAGTATTCGAGAACGGAAAGACCGTTACGGAAACACGATTTAACGGGAACCTCAATCTTTTTACCCTGCGGGTTAACCATCAGTCCTCGCATACCCGCAAGCTGTTTGATCTGGTCGATCGAACCACGGGCACCCGAGTCCGCCATCATCCAAATGGGGTTGAACTTATCCTGCTCGCCCTGCGATTTCAGAAGATTTGCCACCTTGTCGGTCGCCGCGTCCCACTGTGCGATCACCGCGCCGTAACGTTCTTCCTCGTTTAAGAGACCGCGGGCGTATTTCTTTGCGATCTTGCTCACTTCCGCTTCCGCATTGTCGATGATCTCCTGCTTTTCGGGCGGGATCTTCATATCGAATACGGACGTCGTCAATGCGGCGAGCGTCGAATATTTGTAACCTCTTTCCTTCATCGCGTCGAGCACGTACGCCGCCTTGGGCGCTTTACCCGTTCTGAACGAGGCTTCGACGATACGGGAAAGATGCTTCTTGCCGATCGCGCGCGCCTTGCCGATGAACTCGGTGTCGAGCTCGAGACGAAGGTACGCTTCGGGCGTTTCGCGTTTTACGAAACCGAGATCCTGAGGGAGCCCTTCGTTGTAGATCAGACGACCGATCGTCGTCTTGATGATACCCGAAACCTCCAGCTTACCCGTCTTTTCGTTGCGACGGACCTCCGCACTCTTGATGAGCGTTTCGCCCTCTTTGTTTTCAACGGGGCATCTGTAAGGCAGAGGCAGATCGTCGAATTTCCCGTCGGGAAGCTCTACCACGCGCTTGAGATACATTTCGTCCTGTTCGTGCGCGACCTTGTTCTGATAAGCAAGGATCGCTTCGTTTTCGGACGAATATACGGGCGGGATATATACCTCGCCGTTCTCGGAAGGACGACCCTGTTCGTCGTATTTCTTGCCCTCCTCGCGGCGTTTGATCGTCAGGCAGTAAGCGCCGATAATCATATCCTGCGTGGGAGACATTACCGATTTACCGTCGGCAAGCTTCAGAATGTTGTTTGCCGAAAGCATCAAAAATCTCGCTTCCGCCTGCGCTTCTACGCTCAGGGGAAGGTGCACTGCCATTTGGTCGCCGTCGAAGTCGGCGTTGAAAGGTCCGCAGACAAGGGGCGAAATTTTGATCGCTCTACCCTCGATCAGAACGGGCTCGAACGCCTGAATGGACAGACGGTGCAACGTAGGCGCACGGTTCAAAAGCACGGGGTGGTCCTTGATAACGTCCTCTAAAACGTTCCAGACCATATCCTTCGTCGCCTTTTCCACGGCGCGCTTCGCCGTTTTGATGTTGTGACACTGACCGCTTTCCACAAGACGCTTCATGATGAACGGCTTGAACAGCTCGATCGCCATTTCTTTGGGCAGACCGCATTGATAAATTTTCAGTTCGGGACCTACGACGATAACCGAACGACCGGAATAGTCGACGCGTTTACCGAGCAGGTTCTGACGGAAACGACCCTGTTTACCGCGAAGCATTGCGGACAAGGATTTCAGATCGCGGTTGGAAGGACCGCTGAGCGCTTTCCCTCTTCTGCCGTTGTCGATAAGCGCGTCCACCGCTTCCTGCAACATACGTTTTTCGTTCTTGATGATCATGTCGGGCGCGCCGATCTCCATCATCTTCTTCAAACGGTTGTTTCTGTTGATGACGCGACGGTACAGATCGTTCAAGTCGGAGGTGGCGAATCTGCCGCCGTCCAACTGCACCATGGGACGGATATCGGGCGGGATCACGGGAAGCACCGTCAAAATCATCCATTCGGGGCGGTTGCCGCTCTTTCTGAACGATTCGATAACTTCCAAACGCTTGATCGCCTTGATCGCTTTCTGTCCGGGACCCTTCGGGCTGTTCGCGCCCTCGTCGAGGATCTTTTTGCACGCTTCGCTTTCCGCGTCGAGGTCGACCGCCATCAAAAGCTCGCGAATGGACTCTGCGCCCATACCGACTTTAAGACCCGTCACGGAAGAATCGCCGTAACGTTCTTCGATCTCGCGGAGCTGTTTATCCGTGATGACCTGCTTATATTCCAGCTCTTCCACGCTACCGGGGCTGAGCACCACGTAGGAAGCGAAGTAGATGACCTGCTCGAGCTGTTTGGGACCCATATTTAAAAGCAGACCGATCTTGGAAGGCACGCCTTTGAAATACCAAATATGGGAAACGGGAGCGGCAAGCTCGATGTGCCCCATTCTTTCACGTCTTACCTTGGAACGGGTAATTTCAACGCCGCACTTTTCGCAGACGTGACCCTTGTATTTTACTCTTTTATATTTACCGCAATGGCACTCCCAATCCTTCATCGGTCCGAAGATCTTTTCGCAGAAAAGACCGTCTCTTTCGGGCTTTTGGGTACGGTAGTTGATGGTCTCGGGCTTGGTGACCTCGCCGTACGACCATTCTCTGATTTTCTCGGGAGAAGCGATGCTGATCTGAATAGAATTGAAATCGTTTAATTCGTACATATTTTTTTCTCCTTACTCCTCATCGTCCAACGAATCATCGTCGTCGAAAAGCTTACCGAAGCCGAAATCCTCGTCGTCGATATCGTCCTCGAATTCCTCGTCGTCGTCCGAAACGGCGCCGTTGAAGCCGTCCTCGTCGTCGCCCTCGTCCTCGAAGATCGATTTGACGTCGAATTCGTCGTCCTCGTCCTCGTCGTCGTCCACGTTGAAGTCGATCTCTTCGAGCTCTTCCTCTTTCAGGCTATCTCTGCGGCTCGCTTCGTTATCCGCGATCTCTTCTTCGTCCTCGAATTCGCGAATGATGAGTTCGTCGCCCGATTCCGTAAGCACTTTCACGTCGAGCGCCAAGCTCTGCAATTCTTTGAGCAACACCTTGAACGCTTCGGGAATACCCGGCTCGGAAATGTTTTCGCCGCGAACGATCGATTCGTACGTCTTGACGCGTCCCACGACGTCATCCGATTTTACGGTAAGGATCTCTTGCAGGATGTGCGCCGCGCCGTAAGCTTCGAGCGCCCACACTTCCATTTCACCGAAACGCTGACCGCCGAATTGCGCTTTACCGCCGAGAGGCTGTTGCGTTACCAAGCTGTAAGGACCGATCGCACGCGCGTGGATCTTGTCGTCTACGAGGTGGATCAGCTTGATCATATACTGAACGCCGATCGTAACGCGGTTTTCGAACGCTTCGCCCGTTCTGCCGTCGAACACTTGGAATTTACCGTCGACGTTGCCGTCGGGGTTGAGCAAATTGTTCTCGCGGAACATCGTTTCGAGATCTTTCTCCGTCGCGCCGTCGAATACGGGCGTCGCGATCTTCCAGCCGAGCTGTTTACATACGTAGCCGAGGTGAACTTCGAGCACCTGACCGATGTTCATACGCGAAGGAACGCCGAGGGGGTTCAAAAGGATCTGCAAAGGCGTACCGTCCGCAAGGAAAGGCATATCCGCTTGCGAAAGCACGCGGGAGATGACGCCCTTGTTACCGTGACGACCCGCCATCTTGTCGCCGACCTGAATCTTACGCTTCTGCGCGATATATACGCGCACGAGCTTGTTGACCCCGGGCTCGAGTTCGTCTTTGTTTTCTCTGGTGAATACCTTCACGTCTACGACGACGCCGCCCTCGCCGTGAGGCACCTTCAAAGAGGTGTCGCGCACTTCTCTCGACTTCTCGCCGAAGATCGCGCGGAGCAATCTTTCTTCGGGCGTAAGCTCCGCTTCGCCCTTCGGGGATACCTTACCGACGAGAATATCGCCGCTTTGGATCTCCGCACCGATACGGATGATACCGTCCTCGTCCAAATCCTTCAGCGCGTCGTCGCCCACGTTGGGAATATCGCGCGTGATCTCTTCGGGACCGAGCTTCGTATCTCTCGCTTCCGTTTCGTATTCTTCGATATGAATGGAGGTGAACACGTCGTCCTGTACGAGCTTTTCGCTGAGCAGGATAGCGTCCTCGTAGTTGTAGCCCTCCCATTCCATATAACCGATGAGAATGTTTTTACCGAGCGCAAGCTCGCCGTTGTTGGTCGAAGGACCGTCGGCGATGATCTCGCCCTTGAACACTCTGTCGCCCGTCGAAACGATGGGACGCTGGTTCAAGCACGTGCCCGCGTTGGAACGCTCGAATTTCTTCAAGGGGTATTCGTCGATCGTACCGTCGTCGCGCTTCACCTTGATCATGTTGGAAGCACAGCCGACGACTACGCCCGCCTCTTTCGCGGTGACGATAACGCCCGAATATTTCGCGATGTCGCCTTCGATACCCGTCGCAACGATCGCGGATTCCGTCTTGAGCAGAGGAACTGCCTGACGTTGCATGTTCGAGCCCATCAGGGCACGGTTGGTATCGTCGTTTTCAAGGAAAGGAATGAGCGCCGCCGCAACCGAAACGAGCTGTTTGGGCGAAACGTCCATATAGTCCATCTTTTCGCGGGGCATTTCCGTGATATCGTTCTGATGACGGCAGCCTACGCGTTCGTTGACAAACTTACCCTCTTCGTCGAGCGGTTCGTTCGCCTGTGCGACGATATACTTGTCCTCCTCGTCTGCCGTCAGATAGTCGACGTGCGTGGTAACGACGCCCGTTTCCTTATCCACTCTTCTGTACGGGCTCATAATGAAGCCGTACTCGTTCACTTTCGCGAACGTAGCGAGCGACGTGATCAGACCGATGTTCTGACCTTCGGGCGTTTCGATAGGACACATACGGCCGTAATGCGTATGGTGAATATCACGTACCTCGAACGTAGCGCGGTCGCGGTTCAAGCCCCCGGGACCGAGCGCGGAAAGTTTACGCTTGTGCGTAAGCTCTGCGATGGGGTTGGTCTGGTCCATGAATTGGGACAACTGAGACGAACCGAAGAATTCGCGAATGACCGCCGATACGGGACGGATATTGATGAGTGCGGACGGCGTGATCTCCATGGGATCCTGCGTCGCCATTCTCTCTTTGATAAGTCTTTCTAATCTCGCGATACCGACGCGGAGCTGGTTCTGAAGCAGCTCGCCCACCGAACGCACGCGGCGGTTGCCGAGGTGGTCGATGTTGTCGATCGTGCCGATGCCGTATTTAAGGTCGAGATTGGTCGAAATGGAAGCGACGATATCGTCCACCGTCACGTGCTTATGGCAAAGTTTGTCGATGAGGGGACGGAGTTCCTTCTTCTGTTCTTTCGTAGGAACGGGACGTTCGCTTGCCATGATCTCGTGGAAAAGCTTACAAGCCGCAACGAACTTGCGACGGTTGTCCCGTCTCTTGTCGCGGTTTTTCTTTTCCTCGGGCTTTTCGTCGGGCTCCTCCGCTTTTTCCGCGGTGTAATACAACGCGTTGATATCGTCGACGTATTTTTCCGCCACTTCCTCCACGCTCAGACTCGCGCATTCCTCTGCGATGAGCTTGGAGAATTTATAGTTGGGATAGAAAATCGTGGGAAGCAGACCGAAGTCTTTCGCTCTCGCCTGTACGGGAATATCGGAAATTTCCGAGAAATCGACCGTATTGTTCGCGATGATCTTATGACGGATCTCGCCGTCCTCGGGATCGTCCACAAGCACGAACACTTCGTTCACGCCGCAGTTTTGGATCTCTCTCGCCTGTTTCTCGGAGATCTTCTCCCCTTCGTTTACGAGCACTTCGCCCGTTTCGGGATTGACAATCGTATCCGCCGCTCTGCAACCGGGCAAACGGTAAGCGAGGTTGAGTTTTTTATTGTACTTATATCTGCCCACCTTCGCGATATCGTAACGGCGGGGATCGAAGAACAGATTGAAAAGGTGCGCTCTTACGGAATCTTCCGTAGGCGCTTCGCCGGGGCGCAGACGACGGTACAGCTCGTACAAGCCGTCCGATTCCGATTTCGCGGTGTCCTTCGCGAGGGTAGCCGCGATGATCTTATCGCCGGGGAACAGATCCTCGATCGCGCGGTTGGAGCCGAAGCCGAGGGCGCGCAAAAGCACCGTGATGCACAGCTTTTTCTTTCTGTCCACGCGGACGTAGAGTGCGTCCTGCGCGTCCTGTTCGAGTTCGAGCCATGCGCCGCGGTTGGGCATAACGGTGGTCGCGAACATTTCCTTACCCGTCTTGTCCTTGCTCGAAGCGTTGTAAACGCCGGGGGAACGGACGAGCTGGGAAACGATAACGCGCTCCGCGCCGTTGATGATGAACGCGCCGTTTTCGGTCATGAGCGGCATATCGCCCATGAACACTTCCTGATCGAGCACCTCGTTTTTCACCTTGTTTACGAGGCGGACCTTTACGCGCAAAGGAAGCGCGTACGTAGCGTCGCGCGTACGACATTCTTTTTCGTCATACTTGGGTTTGTCGCCAAATCTATGCTCTAAGAAATAGAGTTCAAAATGGTCGGAGTAGTCGGTGATCGGGGAGAAGTCCTCGAACACCTCGCCAATGCCCTCTTCGATGAAGGCGTTGTAGCTGTCTTTCTGGATTTCAACGAGATCGGGAATGTCGATGACTTCGTTGATCGAACCGAATTTTCTTCTTTCGGTCTTTCCATACTTGGTGATAGGTAAATCCATCTGTTTAGTTGCTCCTTACATATTTTTCAGCGATCTACCGAGTATATCTTTTCATCGATAAAAATCGAATTTTTACAAACAATTTCAAAAATTTTCTCTTTACGCTTTACTTTCGGGCGTTTTTGCGTTATAATAAATATACGAACGCTTGTCTATGCCTTGCGTTTTCCCTTTGTTTTCAAGGGCTTCCCCGATTTTTGATTTTCGGAAAAATCAACGCCGAGCGGCATTACGCCATCATAAGCATAATGATACATTATCTAATTATACCCCTCGAAAAAAAAGTTGTCAAGCATTTTTGAAAGCGAATTTGAGAAAAATCGAAAAAAGTTATCTACAAGGACAAAATCCCATGAGAATCGACAAATTTTTAAAAGTATCCCATATACTCAAACGCCGCACGGTGGCGCAGGAAGCGTGCTCGGAGGAAAAAGTGCTTATCAACGGCAAGCCCGCCAAGCCCTCCGCAAATGTCAAGATCGGCGACACCGTAGAAGTGCTCTACGCCGCGGGGAGCTTTAAGTTCCGTATTTTGAATATCAAGGAAACGGTGAAAAAGGACGAAGCCGCTTCCCTTTACGAGGTGATCTTATGAAATATACCGTTTGCGCCATCGTCTGCGCCGCGGGCAAGGGCTTCCGCGCGGGCTTCGAAAAGAATAAGCTGCTCGTTTCCTTAGGCGGCGACAGAGTGTTGAAAAAAACGCTCTCCGCCTTCGATTTCCCCGCGATCGACGAGATCATCGTAACCGCGTCCGCGGAGGACATGAACGAAATTTCCGCCCTTTGCGAGGTGTTCGACAGAACGAGCGCGGTGCTCGGCGGCAAGACCCGTTCCGAGTCGGTTTTCAACGCCCTGAAAACGGCGAAATCGGATATCGTGCTTATCCACGACGGCGCGCGCCCGTTCGTCACCCGCGAAATTATAGAGGGCTGTATCCAAAGCGTGAAAGCGTTTGGGAGCGGTATCTGCTCGGTGCCTTGCTCGGACACCGTTGCCGTGCATAAGGACGGCAAAATTACGGAGGTGCCCGACCGCGAAACGCTGTGCACTATTCAAACTCCACAGGGTTTTTTCCGCGAAAATATTCTTTCCGCATACACGCGCGCGTTTGAAAAAGAAAACGCGTCGTACACGGACGATTCGTCGGTGTTCGCGCAGTTCTGCGGCACGCCCCGCCTTTGCGCGGGCGCGCGCGATAATATTAAATTGACGTATTCGGAGGATTTCCGCTCCGTCGCCCGTTGCGGCTTCGGCGTCGATACGCACGCCTTCGGGAAAGATCAACCGTATATCGTTCTCGCGGGCGTAAAGATTCCCTCGGACAGCGGGCTTATCGCCCACAGCGACGGCGACGTGCTCGCGCACGCCGTGATGGACGCCCTCCTTTCAGCGGCGGGACTTCGGGATATCGGCTTCTACTTCCCCGACTCCAACGAAAAATGGAAAAACGCCGACTCGATGAAAATGCTGGAAAGCGTGGTCGGCATGTTGAACGAACGCGGATACGCCGTGCAAAATCTGTCCGTTGCCGTACAGGCGGAAAAGCCGCGTCTGGCGAAATATATCGACGAAATGAAAAACGCGCTGGCAAATACGTTAAAACTCGACCCGACGGCGGTCGGGATCTCCGCAGGCACGAACGAGGGTTTGGGCTACGTAGGCGAGGGCAAAGGCATTACGGTCAACGCCTATGCGTTGCTTCGCAATATATAAAAAGGAACTCAGATCATGGCAACAAAATCCAAAGCACCCACAAGTCAATTCGTTTGCTCGACGTGCGGCTACGCCGCCCCGAAATGGCTGGGCAAATGCCCCGATTGCGGCAATTTCAACACCATGCAGGAGGAGCTGATCCGCGTCGAACAAGCCGCGCCCTCGGCACGCGTCGGCGTTTCCGTCATGAAAACCCGCGCCATGCCCCTCTCCAAGATCGGCTATGAAAAATTCGACCGCGTGAAAAGCGGTATCGCCGAATTCGACACCGTCCTCGGCGGCGGTATCGTCCGCGGCTCGCTCGTGCTCCTCGGCGGCGACCCCGGTATCGGCAAATCCACCCTGCTCACGCAGGTGTCCGCGCACCTCGCGGGCGTAGGCAAGGTCCTCTACGTTTCCGCAGAGGAAAGCTGTTCGCAAGTAAAAATGCGTTGCGAACGGCTGGGACTCGATTCCGACAACCTCTATCTTTTGAACGAGACCTGTCTCGAGGATATCGAGGCTTCCCTCGACGACGCCGAATTCGTCGTGATCGACTCCGTACAGGCGATCTATACGGAGGCGTTATCCTCCGCGGCGGGGAGCGTTGGACAGGTGCGCGAATGTGCGGCGAAGCTCATGCGCATTGCAAAATCGAAAAACGTCACCTTCTTTATCATCGGTCACGTTACCAAGGAAGGCGCGCTGGCGGGTCCCAAAGTGCTCGAACATATCATGGACACCGTGCTCTATTTCGAGGGACAGCAGGAGGACAATTATCGGCTTCTCCGCGCCGTGAAAAACCGTTTCGGCTCGGCGCAGGAGGTGGGCGTGTTCGAGATGACGGACGCGGGAATCAAAAGCGTACGCGATTATTCGAATCTGTTTTTATCCGAAACGCGCGGTGTGGCGGCAGGCTCGGCGGTCACCCCCTCCGAAAGCGGCAACCGCTGTATGAACGTGGAAATTCAAACGCTGATTTCCAAAACGCCGTTCGGCGCGCCCCGCCGAATGAGTCTCGGCGTCGATTATAACAAGCTGGTGGTGCTCATCGCCGTATTGGAAAAACGTTGCGGACTCCCCTTTTGGTCGTCGGACGTGTATATCAATGCGATGGGCGGTATCAAGCTGAGCGAGCCCTCCGTCGACCTTGCGATCTGCGCGGCGCTTGCCAGCGCGGTGAGCGACGTGCCCATCGACAAATACACCGCCGTGTTCGGCGAAGTGGGCTTAACGGGCGAGATCAGACCCGTCACCTACGCGGAAAAACGGGTGAACGAATGTATAAAAACGGGCTTCAAGCGGGTGATATTGCCCGCCAAAAACGTAAAGTCCTGTGAGAAATTCAAGGACAAGATCGAGCTGATCCCCGTGCAATACGTGGGACAGATGATCAAAGCGTTAAACTTAAATGCAAAATGATAAATGCAGAATGCAAAATTAATGCGAAATTAACGTAACGAAAAAACTCCGTTCGGAAACGGAGTTTTTTCGTTGCCTTTTTTCAATTAAGAATTTGCATTCCACGTAAAGAAAACGTTTTTCTCGTTTGCCAGCCTTGCAAGCGTATGGGGATCGGCAAGCTCTTCTGCCGTCAATTTACGATTGGTAGTCGACTGACCGTTATAGGTTTCGGTTTTGACCGTATAATCCCAATAACCGCCTTCCGTCGCCTCGAAAGTCAAGCTGTTAAGATATGCGCAATAGTAGAATGCGTTATAATTGATATACGTTACGGTGTCGGGAACGTAAACGGATTCCACCGAGAAGCACTTGTAGAAGGCGTAGCCTTTGATCGTACAGCCCACTGCGTTTTCATCGATCGTCGTATAATCGGGAACCGTAACGTTCTCTTCGTTGCCTACGTACGCCATAACATCTATCCAAACTTTACCCGCATCCGTACCCGAAGTAAGAGTGCGGTGATAGTAAATAAAGTTACCATCCGTCGAAAGCTTCGTCGAGCCGTAATTCGGCGTATAGACGTTCGTCGTACTCGTCCACAGACCGCCGAAGGAATTCAAGTCCGAACCGTTATAATATATCCGTAAATTCGATTTATCGTAAACCTCTACGATATTCAAGCAATTCTTGAATGCTTTGGTATTGTTGTAAATAACTTCCACGCTTTCACCGACCGTGACCTTTACAAGGCGGTGACAGTCGCCGAACGCATACGATTCGATCGTCGTTACGTTATCGCCGATTACAAGCTCGGTCATAAGCTCGCAATGCGCGAACGCACTGTTCTTGATCTCCGTGATCTTTTCGGGAATCACAAGCGTACCCGTGAAATCGGTGTAGATAAACGCCGAATTACCGATATAGGTAAGCGTGGAGGGCAAATAGTTATCCGAGCCCGCCGTCGTTACCGTCTTGGTGTAATATTCGCTTCCCGGGAACGCGTAATCGCCGATATATTCCAAGCCCTCGTTCAAAACGATATTTTGCAGTCTCGAGCAGCTTTGGAACGCATACGATTCGATCGTCTTAATGGACGCGGGAAGCGTGATCTCCGTCAAGGACGTACAGCTATAGAACGCACCGCCCTGCGAGGTACCGCCCTTGATCACGACGCTTCCAACCTCGCCGCCCTCTTTAAAGACGACCTCCGTGAGATTGTCGCAATAGCCGAACGCCACCTGACCGATTTCCTCGATACCGTTGCCGATCGTTACCTTTTCGAGCGACGTATCCACGAACGCCTGATAACCGATCTTCTTCACCGTATCGGGAATGACGATCTCCTTGATCGGATTCCACTTAAACGCGTACGCGCCGATCTCTTCCACCTGACAGTCTTCCGCAAATTCCACTACGTCGATATAGTTGTACCAAGCATAGCCCGTATCTACGGGGTCTCTCTCGCGGTTGAACGCATTGTTGGGTATTCTCTTCACGTTTGCGCCGATGATCACCGTTCTCGAGGGTAACGCGTCGTGCTCGAGCTGATATTGGTCTACGACGTAAGTGGTTATACCGAACGAGCTGGTTTCCACGCTTCCGTTCACACCCTCTTCGCCGCTGATCGTCTCGCCGTCTACGTTATAATAGATCGTCGTCAGATTGACGCAGTTCTTGAATACGTTGCCTTCCATCGATTTGATCGTTTCGGGCACCGTGACCGTCTTCAAGCCGTAGCAATTTTCGAACGCGCCCAAGCCGAGCGATTCGACCTGATTAAGATCGAGCGTGACAATGCCGCTGTTTCTGAACGCATATTGCCCGATCGTCTTTACGGACGAGGGAAGCTCCGCTTCTTTAAGCGCCGCCGCACCCGCGAACGCGTAATCTCCGATCTCGCGCACGTTGCCGAAGTCTATCGTTTCGAGCTGTTCGCAATCACAGAACGCACTTGCGCCTATGCTCGCCACGTTATCGCCGAGCACCAGCTCGGTGATCGCCGTTTTATAGAACGCACGCGCGCCGATCTCCGTTACGGAAGAAGGAATCGTTATCTCTTTCAGATCGGTAAAGCCGTAGAAAACGTTTTCGGGCACGATCTCCATACCCTCGGGGATCGAGACCTTCGTCACTTCCTTGTCGTTGAAATATTTCTTACCGCCCAACGTACCGTAGCTTTCCATTGCCAACCAATCGTTTACGTCGCCCTCGTAATATACGGTCGTAATATTTTCCACCCAAAGCGTACCGATAATCGCTTTTACCGACTTAGGAATGGTAAGCGTTACGAGATTTTCGTCTTCGTTGAATACGGAAAGATCGAGCTTGGTCGCCTGTTCGGGCACAACCACGTCTTGCGCCGTACCGTTGTAGCTGACGACGGAAACGTATTCGCCGTCGTTATACAACACGAAATCGCCCACTACCGTAATAGCGGATTCGGTCTCTTCCGTATATACCGCCTTGGCATACGTCGCGATATTGCCGTTACCCGTCGAACCCGCCGTGAGCGTCAACGAGGTCGAATAGTTATACACCTCCAACAGGTTGTAGCAAGCATAGAACGCATTCGAACCGATACTGCTCACGTTTTCGTGCAACTCAACCGTGCGAATGGAGGTACAACCGCGGAATATGTACGAGGGGATCGCCGTAATGCTTTCGGGGATCACGAGATCGGACACCGTTTCGCCCTGAAGCGCAAACGCCGCGCCGTTCGCCATAGCGCCGCTGCCGTTGTTCGTAACGTCCGTCAGCCAACCCTCCAGCGTACCGCCGTAATCGATCGTGGAGAGATTGGGCACCTCCCTCTTATCGAACGTAGGTACCGTCAATTCTCTGTTTGCGGGCAACGTGATCGTCGCAAGTTTGGGACAAGCCTGAAAGAACGTCTCGCTTATCGACAACGCCGACAGCTCGTTGTCCGCTTCGGGGGAAGCGAACGCCACCGTTTCCAACGCCGTGCAATTACCGATACGTTCGTACATCGCGTCCTCGATATAAGCGGGCAACGTGATCTTCTTCACGGTATCGTTGTTATGGAACGCCCACGCGCCGATCGTCTGCACGGTTTTCGTTTCCTCGCCCACCGTTACGGCGTTGGGTACTACGACCTCCTCGCCGTCGCCGAGATAAGCGATCAACGCGGTTTGCGTAACGTACTGATATCTTCCGGATATGTATTTCCTGCTCGTTACGTCACAGAATACGAAATCGTCGACCACGATCAGCTTGGATTCGCCCTCCGTATCGCTGTATGCGTTTATCGTCTTATCCATTACCGCATAATTCGCCCAGTAGGAGTTGTTATAAAATTCGCTCGTTCCTTTATTATATACCTCTTGCAAACGCCAGCAATAGTTGAACACGTCGCTCGCGTTGCTTATCTCTCCGCCGATCGTCACCTTGACGATATCGTTATAACCGAACGCATAGCTTCCCAGCTCCGTTACCGTTTCGGGGATCGTGAGGTAAGGATTCAATTTATAGCAATAAGCAAAGGCAAACTGTCCGATCGTTTTCACGTTCTCGAAAGCGGAAAGATCGGTAAGCGCCGTGCCTTTGAACATATAACCGGGAACGTTTTCCCAATTTTTAACGCCTTTCAGTTCGGACAGCGACGAGCAACCTTCAAACACTTTCAAAGCGGAAGGCACGACCGTCGAAGGGAAGGTAACGCTTTCCAGCGCGGTACAACCGCTGAACGCGGCGCCGCCGAGGATCTTCAACCCCTCGGGCAACGTCAGATCGGTAAGCGCGGTACAATTTGCAAACGCGTAGCTTCCGAAATATTCCAATGCGGGCGACACCCTCACTCTTGCGAGGCTTTCGCAATCGCTGAAAGCGTAATCATGTAAAAACGCCACGGTATCGGACAACTCGAGGTCCTCGACACCCGTTCCGCTGAACGCGTATTGTCCGATCGTCGTCACCGTTTGGGGAATATTGAACTTCTTGAGATTTTCACAGCCGTTGAACGTATATTCGGGGATCGCGGTAAGCGAAGCGGGAAGCTTTGCGCTTTCCAACGCGTGACAAGATTGGAATACGTTTTTACCGAAGCTCGTTACGCTGTCGGGAACGACGATCTCCTGCAAATCCTGACAATTCGCAAACGCGTAATCGCCGATCGTGTCCAACGTAGAGGGCAACGTGATACCCGTAATCTGCGTATTGCGGAACACGGAAGCCCCGATCTCCTGCACGCCCTCGGGCACGACGATCTCGAACGTTTCCGCGTCCTCCGCCTTTGCCCCCAAGAAAGCGACCAGCTTTTTCACGGGCTCGGTGATTCTGTTCCCTTCCTCATCGTACGTATAATTGCCGCTCTCGTCCAACACGTATCTCACCGTATCGTAAACGATACAGCCGTTTTCGTATTGCACGACCTTCGCCTCGTTCTGCCCGTTGCAGATATGGTTTACGTAATAACCCGCCGTACCGTAGTCGTTCCACCCGGAGTCGCCGATATCCGCCACCTTTACGATAGGCAGCTTGGAAAGGTTGACGAGCTCCAACGCCTCGGTGGCATAGAACGCTCTTTCGCCGATGATCTCGATCGTTTCGGGCAACACGAACGCAAGCACGTCGATGTTCTTCGAACCGTTGCCGCTCTGACAGAACGCGTACGCCGCGATCTCCTTTACGGGCAAGCCGTTGTGAGAAGTGGGAATGATGACGATCAGATCGGTACAAACGCCCTTGTCCGTCACCGCGTAATATTCCTCGCCCGTTTCTTCGTCCTTTCTCAACGCGTAATCAAGCCCTTTGCTATACTGCTCGTATTCGCAAACGGTACATTTGTAATTTTCGATCGTGTGTCCCGTCGCGGGAATGACTTCCGTGTAAGTATCTTTACACTCTTTACACTTGAACTCCTTCAAGCCGTCCTCGGTACAGGTCGCTTTTTTCTTGACCGTTTCCTTGTAGTCGTGCTCGCAATCCTCGTCGCCGCCCGAGCCGTCGTCGGAATCGTCTTTGTTGCCCGAATCGCTTTCGTCATCCGTATCGTCGCCGTTCGGACTTTCGGAGTTGATCCCGCCCGAGGATGAATCGTCGTCCTTACACGAGGTAAAGCCGACGGCAAACGAACAGCTCATCAACGCCGCCAACAATGCGATCAGAAACTTGTTCTTTTTCATAAATAAAATCCTCCCGATTTTTTATATTTTATTTTTATCTCATAAAATATTATACCCCCCCCCCTGAAAATTTGTCAAGTAAATACCATTCCCGTGCATAAAAAAATTTTGTCGCAAAATAAATATTTTTTTCGAAGAAAAAAGCTTTGTTTATTTCATTGACAATTTAGTTAATATACTGTACAATAATAGAGTGAGGAAAATGCAATGAAGATAAAAACGAAAACCGTGACGCCCGAGTATGCGTTGAACGTAAAGCCGCCGAAGCGCAGGAAGCTGAAACAGCCGAGTCGGCTTTTCCAAACGCTGGTGCGCGTTCTGTCTGTCCCTGCGCTGTGGGCGACGAAATTTACGTATACGAAAAGCCGTATGGAGGAAGCGGGCAAGGGTCCGTGGCTGATACTTATGAACCATTCGAGCTTTCTCGATCTAAAGATCGCCTCCAAGCTCCTCTATCCCAAACGGTATTTTATCGTGAGCACGTCGGACGGGCTCGTCGGCAAGGAATGGCTGATGCGAAAGATCGGGTGTATCCCCACGCAGAAATTCACGACGGACGTGCCGCTTGCCTTGGATATGCTCCGCGCAGTGCAGGAGAAAAAGACGAGCGTTCTGCTTTTCCCCGAAGCGGGCTACACCTTCGACGGCCGCACGACCACGCTCCCGAAAAGCTTGGGCGCGATGGTGAAAAAGCTGGGCGTGCCCGTGGTGACGGCGATCACGGACGGCGCGTTTTTATACCAGCCGTTATACAACGATCTGCGGGTGCGGAAGGTAAAAGCCTCCGCGCACATGCAATGCCTTTTGACGGCGCAAGAAGTAAAGGAAAAGAGCGCGGACGAGATCGGCGCGCTGATCGACGAGATATTCTCGTTCGATAATTTCCGCAAGCAGTACGACACGAAAACGAAGATTTCCGAGCCCTTCCGCGCGCAGGGTCTGCACCGTATCCTCTACCGTTGCCCGCAATGCGGGACGGAGGGCGAAATGCTGGGCGAAGGGACTTCGCTCGTTTGCGGGCATTGCGGAAAGGCGTACGAAATGGACGTATACGGCAGAATGTCGGCGCTCGAGGGCGAAACGGAATTTCCGCATATTCCCGATTGGTACGATTGGGAGCGGGAATGCGTACGGCGTGAATTGGAGGAAAAAACGTATCGGCTCGGGCTCGACGTCGATATCGCCGTTCTCGCCGATTACAAGGCTTTGTACAAGATAGGCTCGGGCAGACTTATCCACGACGAAAACGGTTTCGTTTTGACGGATTGCGACGGAAAGCTCGAATACAAACAAGCCCCGCTCGCCTCGTACGGTTTGAACTCCGATTTCTATTGGTACGAAATGGGCGACGTGATCTGTATCGGGGACAAGAAACGGCTGTATTATTGTTTCCCCAAGCAAGAGGGCGTCGTGGTGAAAGCGCGTTTCGCCGCGGAGGAATTGTACAAAAAACAAAAGCTGTCCTTGAAAAAACGGTAAAGAAAATCACCCCGAGCGGGGTGATTTTTTTAAGCTTATTCTTCTTTGGTTTCGGGGTCGGGCGGCGTTTCTTCCGTTACTTCCGCTATCGCCGTTTCCGTGATTTCCGCAGCGATCGGGTCGGCGGACGCCGACGCCGCTTTTTTCTTTTTGCGCCACGCCTTGAGCTCGGGAATAAGGTGCGGGAGCGATATGAGCGTGAACAGTACGATCAGTATCCCTACGTACAAAACCAACCGCACGGGAATACTTTCGGGGAGGATATTCGCGATCGAGTCCCCCGCCGTACCCGAAGCGAGGTACATGAAATTCGCGTCGGGGATATTCGTGTTCGCGATGATTGCGAGCGTCGCCATAACGGCGAGCAACGCGAAGGGCTTGTAGACTTTGCGCCAATTCGCACGGAAGCCGTGCACGAAGATCATATAGAACACCGCGTAAACGGGCAGGATATGTTCCAGCCAGAACTGATAATAACGCGCGTACGCGGGACCCGTCTGCATGATGACGGCGGGCGTGAGGTAGGGAATAATACCCAGCGTCAGACATACGTAATAGCAGATATCAAACATGCTTTTGCTCTTTTTCATGAGCATGAACGCCGACAGATACGCCATCCATTCGCAGACCTGCAACGGAAGGTACGTGATCAACTGCTTTTGCGTACTATCTCCCCCGCCGTTGCCGACGTAGAGAAGTCGCCAATAATAAAAGCCCTCGTTGAGGATCAGTATTGCGGCGAGAATGAAACGGAAGTGCTCTTCCCCCTTCCAATTTGCCAGCTTTTCGCGGAAACGCCACGTAAGCCAGATCGCCACGCCCAACAAGATGATAGGCAGGAAATGCCAAAACGAGAAATAGGTAAAGTCCTGTTCGAGACTGTATCCGAAAAATCCCTCGTGGAAAAATTCGTATACGAACGTATCGCCCATAACGCCCTCCTTGTAAAACAAATCAACGTATTTATTATATACCTTTTTTTTCCTCCCGTCAACTGCTCGTGCGTTACGGGCGCGCCCGCGTTGTCATTCCCGCGCGTTTTGTCCTTACGGAAAGCAAAAAACAGGGGCAGATACGCGTTCGTCGCATACCTGCCCCGTCCTTTTTCTTATAATCGAGCCGTCATCAAAGCAATTCCGCCAACAATTCCTCGCGGCTCTTTTCCGCTAAATATGCGGGCGGAACGTCGAATACCGTCTTACAGCCGACCTGTCCTGCCGCGTTCATGCGCGCCGCCGCGCGGGCGTACGCCACCAGCACGGACGCCGTAAATTCCGCGTTGGAATCGAGCTTTAATCTGTATTCGATGACGTGCTTATGCTCGCCGTTCAAGCCCGTGCTTCCGCTTCTGATCACCAAGCCGCCGTGCGGAAGTCCGCCGTGTTTTTCGTTGAGCTCCTCCTGCGAAATAAAATGCACCGTCGTGTCGTAATCGGCGAAATAGTTGGGCATCGTTTTGATCGTCTCCTCGATCTTCGCTTTATCCGCGCCCTCTTTCGCGACCACGAAACATTCTCTCGTATGCTTTTCGCGCGTCGTCAGCTCGGGATTCTCCCCCGCGCGCACTTTATCCAACGCCGACTGTACGGGAATGGTATACTGCTTCGCGTCCGCCACGCCCTCGATACGGCGTATCGCGTCCGAATGTCCTTGGCTCACGCCCTTGCCCCAGAAGGTATACGTTTTGCCGTCCGAAAGCACGCCTTCGCCGTACAATCTGTTGAGCGAGAACATACCGGGGTCCCAGCCGACGGAAACGAGCGCCGTCTTGCCCGCCGATTTCGCCGCCGCTTCTACGTTTTTCACGTGCTGAGGAATTTTCGCGTGCGTATCGAAGCTGTCCACCACGTTGAAATATTTCGCAAGGTACGGAGTCTGTTCGGGCAGGTCTGTGGAGCTCCCGCCACACAAGATCATCACGTCGATCTCGTCCGTCATTTTCAACGCGTCGTCCGCCGCGTACACGGGTATGCCCGTCAGCGTTTTCACCGTTTTCGGGTCGCGGCGGGTAAACACGCCCACCGCCGTCGTATCTTTATTTTGTGCGATCGCCAGCTCCACCCCTCTGCCGAGGTTGCCGTAGCCGTAAATACCGATTCGAATTGCCATTTTTACTTTGCTCCTTTTCTTTTTCGACTATATTATAACATATGCCCCCGTATTTTTCAAGCGTTGAAAAAGAAAAAATCCTTCGCGTTTTCAAACGATTTTTTTATAACGGGTATGCAATTTTTTTATAGTTTGAAAAATCGGTCCCCGAAAGGACCGATCTTCTTTTCTTTAAAACATTTCCACGTACGCGTCGCGTTCCGCACCGACAGATACGTATTTGATCTTGCAATCGCAAGCCTTTTCGAGATATTCGATATAATCGAGCGCTTCCTTGGGCAGGTCTTCCTTTTTGCGGCACTTCGAAATGTCGCAATTCCAGCCCTTCACCTTTTCAAACACGGGCTTGCAATCGTCGAGCACGTCGATGAACGGGAACTCGTGAATGATCTTGCCGTTCAGCTCGTACGCCACACAGACCTCGATCTCCTCGTAAGCGGAAAGCACGTCCATTTTCGTCAGCGCGATTTGCTTTGCGCCCTGACAACGGATACCGTAGCGGGACGCCACCACGTCGAAGGGTCCCACTCTTCTCGGTCTGCCCGTCGCCGCGCCGTATTCCCCGCCGAGATCGCGGAGCTTTTTCGCGTCGTCGCCGAAATATTCCGCCGTGAACGGCCCCTCGCCCACGCAGGTGGAATACGCTTTCATGATACCGATCGAATTATCGAGCTGTAACTGCGGTACGCCCGCGCCGATAGGCGCGTACGCCGCGATCGTCGAGGAGGACGAGGTGTAAGGGTGGATGCCGAAATCGATATCGCGCATCGCGCCGAGCTGCGCCTCGAACATAATGTTCTTCCCCGCCGCATTCGCCTTGGTGAGATATTCGCCCACGTCGCAAACGAAGGGTGCGAGCTTCTTACCGTATTCCTCGAAATACGCGATGATATCCTCCGTCTTTACCGCTTCCGCGTGATAGCCGCCGACAACGGTGAGGTTTTTCCATTCCACGATATCCGCCACGCGCGCATACAGCTTTTCCGTGTTGAGAAGCTCGCCCATGCGGAACGCTTTCTTGTAATATTTATCCGCGTAAACGGGCGCGATACCGCGACGCGTCGAACCGAATTTCTTGCCCGCGAGTCTGTCCTCTTCGAGACAGTCCTGCAAAACGTTATACGGCATCGTGATCACCGCGCGATCGGAAATTTTGAGATTTTCGGGAGTAATTTTGATTCCCGCCTCCTGCAATTTCGCCATTTCCCCGCAAAGGTGCTTGATATCGATGACCATGCCGGGTCCCATCACGTTGACCACTTCTTCCCGCAAGATCCCCGAGGGCAAAAGATTCAAAATGAATTTTCCGCGCTCGTTGATAACGGTGTGTCCCGCGTTGTTGCCGCCCTGATAACGACAAACGACGTCAAAGCTCTGCGAAAGCAAATCGACCATTCTGCCCTTGCCTTCGTCGCCCCAATTGATACCGCAAATAGATGTGAGCATATTTATAATTCTCCTTTGGTTTTTCCCGTTTGCAACGGCTTGTAAACCGCAAAAAGACCGACGTTTCGGCTTTCTCCCCACCGACAACGCCCCGTCTCCGTCTTTTCAACTATTACATTATAGACTATTTTTTCTTCCTTGTCAAGCCGAAATCCCGCCCGCCGCCAATTTTATCGAAATTATATTATGCGGAACGCCCGTTTATTTTTTCACGAGCGTTTTCACCGCGAAGCATTGCAAACGTTTGGGCAACAACGCCAACAACGCCAATCCAAAATGCCGATTCTTGGTATATACGTATTTCGGGTGTTTTTTTCGCACAATCTTATACACGAACGCCGCCAACCTCTCCGCTTTCATCGGCTTGCCCGTAAACCTCTCCACGAGCACGCGGAAATTTCTCGACTCCGCCTTATACAGCCGCGTACTCTCGCAAAGCTTTTCCGTAGCCGCAGTGCTTCCCTTTGCCAACGCCGTCTCCACCGAACCGGGACGGAGCGTGACGACCTTTTGTCCGAGAAGATTGAGCTCTTGCCGAAGCGCGTGCGCATAGCAATCCACCGCGCTCTTGCTCACGTTGTATATCCCGTTGAAAGGCAAAGGCGCGCCCGCCGCCACCTCGCTGCTCGTGATCAGTATCCGCCCGTCCTTTTTCAATAGCGAATGAAAGGTCTTGTTCACGAGCACCGCGCCCAAAACGTTGATCTCGAACAGACGCTTGATCGCGGAATATTCCTCTTCGATAAACGAGCCCATCGTATGCACGCCCGCGAAATTCAAGATCGCGTCCAGCTCCGCGCCCTTTTCTTCCAGCGCGGCTTTCACTTCCCGCAGACGTTTTTCGTCCGTAACGTCCGCCTCGAACGCTTCGCCCACTTCGGGCAAACGTACGTCCAACGCGTACACGGTATGCCCGTTTTGCAAAAAATACTCGGCGACGGCTTTCCCGATCCCCGCCGCCGCGCCCGTTACGAGCACGCTCGTTTTTTCCTGCCGTTTCATTGGTTTTCTCCTCCTTTTCCGACATCTTTATTATACTTACGTTTTTCCTTGCCGTCAAGCGTTTGAACGCCGACGGAACGGCTTGAAAACGCATGAAAAAGAAAAAAGTGAAAATTTCAAAAAAATTTTTTCTCCGCTATTGACAAATACGCCAAAAAGCGGTATTATAATATAGAATAACGATTTATGATAAGGAGGTAACGCTATGTATTGCAGAGAATGCGGACAAAAACTCTCGCTCCGTTTTTGCGAAAACGAAGGACTGATTCCCTATTGCGGAACATGCGAATCGTATATGTTCCCGCAATTTTCCGTTGCGGTGTCGATGGTCGTCACCAACCGCGAGCAGGACAAGATCCTGCTTGCCAAGCACGTGGAGGACGACGATTTCATCCTGTTCGCAGGATACGTCAAAAAGGGCGAAAACGCCGAAAAAACGATTCCCAGAGAGATCAAGGAGGAGTTGGGTCTGGACGTCGTAAAAGCGAAATTCATGTCCACGCGCTATCATCAGAAAAAGGAAGTGCTGATGTTGAATTTCATCGTGGTCGTAGAGGAAAAACCGATCAAGCTGAAAGAGGACGAGGTGTCCGAAGCGCGCTGGTGCACGCCCGACGAAGCGATGCAACTCATTCGCAAGGGCACGACCGCGGAATATTTCCTCGGCAACGCCGTACGGGAACTGAAAAAGAAGATCTGAGCGGAGAACGGGCGGAGATTCCGTCCGTTTTTCTTTTGCTTTTCGTCTGTTTTTTTCTCTCGTAGCGTTGACTTTTTTCCGCAGATTTGATACAATAGAAGCGATAATAAAGTAAGGTAGAAGCAGGTATGAACAAAATCGGGTTTGACAACAAAAAATACCTTTCCATGCAATCGGAAAAAATCGCGGAGCGTATCCAATCGTTCGGGGACAAGCTGTACCTCGAATTCGGGGGCAAGCTGTTCGACGATTATCACGCCTCCCGCGTGTTGCCCGGTTTCGAGCCCGACAGCAAGATCAAAATGCTGTTAAAGCTCAAGGATATCGCCGAGATCCTCGTCGTGATCAGCGCGAACGATATCGTTAAAAACAAATACAGGAGCGACCTCGGCATCACCTACGACGCCGACGTGATCCGCCTCATCGACGTTTTCAAAAGCAAGGGTCTTTACGTGGGCAGCGTCGTCATGACGATGTACAGTCCCCAACCGAGCGTAGACGGCTTTATCAAGCGTCTGAATAATCTCGGCATCAACGTTTACAAGCACTATGCGATCGAGGGCTATCCCTCCGACGTGCAAAAGATCGTAAGCGACGAGGGCTACGGACGCAACGAATACGTCCCCACCACCCGTCGCCTCGTCGTCGTCACGGCGCCCGGTCCCGGGAGCGGCAAAATGGCGACCTGCCTTTCACAGCTTTACCACGAAAATCTGCGGGGCGTAAAGGCGGGCTACGCGAAATTCGAGACCTTCCCCGTATGGAATCTCCCCCTCTCGCACCCCGTCAATCTCGCGTACGAAGCGGCGACAGCCGACCTCAACGACGTGAACATGATCGACCCCTATCATCTCGAAGCGTATCAATCGCTCGCCGTCAATTATAACCGCGACGTGGAAATTTTCCCCGTCGTGGCGGCAATGCTGGAAAAGATTCTCGGCTATTCCCCTTATAAATCCCCCACGGACATGGGCGTGAACATGGCGGGCTTTTGTATCGTCGACGACGAGGCGTGCCGAAACGCCTCCAACGCCGAGATCGTCCGCCGCTACTACGCCGCGCTGTGCGACGCGAAAAAGGGCAGGATCTCGAAAGACGTCGTGGGCAAGCTCGAGCTTTTGATGCAAAAAGCGGGCGTGGCGACGGAAAACAGAAAAACGGTCGCTCCCGCGCTGAAAAAGGCGGAACAAACGGGTGCTCCCGCCGTGGCGATCGAGCTCAACGACGGTCGTATCGTTACGGGCAAAACGGGCGATCTTCTCGGCGCAAGCGCAGCTTGTCTTTTAAACGCCCTCAAAGTCCTCGGCGATATTTGCGATAAAACGGAGCTCATCTCCCCGACCATTATCGAACCCATCCAAAAATTGAAGGTCAACCACATGGGCGCGGTAAATCCCCGTCTGCATACGGACGAAGTGCTGATGGCGCTTTCGATCTGCGCCGTTTCCGACCCTATGGCAAAGCTCGCCGTCGAACAGCTCGACAAGCTGAAAAACAGCGAGATACACTCGACCGTAATGCTCTCGCACGTGGACGAAAGAACGTTCAAGGCGTTGGGCATGCACGTCACCTGCGAGCCGCAAAGATAACCGAATCAAAGTAAAAGCCCGCCCGCTCTCGAAGGAACGGACGGGTTTTCGTTACACGGCTTCTTATTTTTTCTCGAAGCTGTCGCAACAAGTACAGCTTTCCGTATCGCAACTGCAAGTGTTGCCCACGTGAATTTTACGGAGCGTGCAATAATCGCCCGAGCGGTTATACTTACATTCCGTTACGCCGCAACCGATACAAGTGTTTACTTCCTGTCCATGTTCGTTCATCATATCAAAAAACCTCCTTTAAAGGTAGAAACAGTATACGCAAATTTATCAAAGATTATTGACATTTACAAAAATTTACTGTAAAATAGATACGAAAGAAAAATTAACGGGAGGACGAATATATGAAAGTCTTATTAACCGCCGACGTGAAAGGCACGGGCAAAAAGGGCGAAGTCGTGGAGGTTGCCGACGGCTACGGCAGAAACTTTCTTTTGAAGAAAGGTCTCGCCACCGCCGCAAACGCTTCCAACGTACACCAAGCGCAACAGCAAAAGGAAGCCGCCGCATTCCATAAAGCGGAAGAAGTAAAGGCGCTCAAAGCACTCGCCGCACAGCTCAACGGCAAAACCGTCGAGGTCAAGATCAAAACGGGCGAAAACGGCAAAACGTTCGGCAGCGTCACTGCTTCCCACGTAGCCGCCGCGCTTTCCGAGATCGGCTTCGACGTGGACAAAAAGAAGATCAAGCTCGACGCGGTGAAAACGCTCGGCGCTTACCCCGCCGAAGTGCGCCTTATGGAAGGCGTGAGCGCGAAGATCACCGTGCAAGTGGTCGCGCTTTGACGTCTCGCGCGTGCGCGCGCATATGATAATGGAGAAGAATAGATCAGACAGTGTGTTTATGAAAGAAAAATCATCCTCTGTTTCCGAAACGACGGTTTCGGAAGCTTCAAAGACACAGGAACAAACCCTGCCTCCGAAGATCACGAAAAAGGATTTCGAAAGAAACGCGGCGTCGCGAAGAAGTAAAATTCTCTATTGGACGAAAGCCGTGTTTTTCCTTTTGCTTTCCTCCTTTCTCGTGTCGTTCACCTCGTACGCGCTTATCGCGCCCAACGAATTCACGATCGGCGGTATCACGGGTATCGCCATACTCCTTAACGTAGCCACCGCGGGCAAGATACAACAAAGCGTTATCGTTTTTGCGTTCAATCTCCCCCTCGTCGTTTTATCTTTCTTTTTCGTCAAGAAAAAGTTCGCGCTCCTCACGGCGGCGAATATCGGCTTGCAGACTCTCTGGCTCCTGCTCCTCGAAAACGCTCTGCCTACGTTCGAGATCAAATTCGGCACGAGCGGCGAAAAGATCTTCGCGGCGATCGCGGCGGGTATCTGTATCGGCGTGGCGATCTGCCTCGCATTCAAGATCGGCGGCAGTACGGGCGGCGCGGATATTCTCGCCGTTATGATCCAGCGTAAATTCGCCGCAGGTTCTATCGCGTGGATGCTGTTCGTCATCAATTGCGTCATCATCTGTTGCTCCGTATTCGTATTCCGCGGCGACACCCCCGCGGCGACCCTGCTCCCCATTATGATGTCCGCGTTCGAATCGTACGTCGAAAGCAAAACGAACGACGCGCTGACGAACGGTTTTCAATCGGCGATCGAGTTCCGTATCATCACCGACAAACCCGAGGAAATGGCTCGCGCGCTTATGAAGGAGCTCAGCCGCGGCGTGACGGCACAACCCGCCAAGGGCATGTATACGAAAGAGAACCGCACGATGCTCCTCTGCGTAGTCAGCCGCAGACAGGTGGCGACGCTCCGCCGTATCATGAAGGAGACGGACCCCGATTCTTTCGCCGTTATGTCGGCGGTTTCGCAGGTGCTGGGGCTGGGTTTTTATACAAGCGAAATGTGACCTCTCAAAATACGATTTTCCCTGAAATTCCCGCAAGTTGCGGGAATTTTTGCGCCCATTTTCCGCAAAATAGGATTTTAAACGCAAAAAATCAAAAAAAACCTTTATTTTTCAAGCTTTTTCGGGTTTTTTTTCCTGTTGAGGCTTGACAAAACGTTTTCTATACTGTATAATAAAATTACTTAAAAACTCAGCCGTTTTTAAGAAATTAAATTTAAAGGGGACAAACTCTTATGAACAAAGGCGAATTGATCAAAGCAATGGCAGAAAAAGCAGGTTTTACGAACAAAGACGCGGCTATCGCGTACGAAGCATTCGTTGAAACCGTTACGGAAGCTCTGAAAGCGGGCGAAAAAGTACAGCTCGTCGGCTTCGGTACCATCGAAGTGAAGAACGTAGCGGCGAAAACCGGTATCAACCCCGCGACGAAAGAAAAGGTTGAGATCGCGGCTTGCAAGAAGCCCGTTATGAAGTTCGGTAAGGCTTACAAAGACGTTATCAACGGCTAATCGAAGAGAACGAAAAACCGACGCTTGGGCGTCGGTTTTTTTAATGCGGAATGTTGAGTGCGGAGTGCGGAATGACGGTATATTTTTATAAATTTTTCCACTATTTTGCATTTTGCATTTACCGTTGTTCGCCATAGCGATCAACGCCTTACGGCGTATTAACGCAAAACTGCGTTTTGCTTTATGGTGGCTACGCTCCGTCCTACGGACGGCGACTGCCGTCGGGGCGTAAAGGCTCTGCCTTTACAATCCGCAAGGAACTAAGTTCCTTGACCTCTGATCTTTCCACAATTTTTCATTTAAAAGAAGACTCCCGCGCGGGAAGCACGGGAGTCTTCTATTTTTTATAAGGAAGTATTATGAGCTTGTTTTTCTTCTTCGGATTATTACCGCAACGACCGCCAATCCAAGTACGCCGAGCAACCCCGCCGCGGCGTCCGTAGCCGTACCGCCGCAACCGCCGTCCGTTTCTTCGCCGTCGCTTGTCGTATCGCTCGAGGTATTGCCGCCAACTTCCATTTCCTCATCGCAGGTATCGCACTCGCCGTCGCTATCTTCGTCCGCGTGGTCGGCAAGCTCGCCGTATCTTTGCTTGCATTCCTCGCAGCGCGCCTTTTTCTTGCAGGTCGCTTCCCCGCCCGTATGCGCGGATTTTTCCGTTTCTTCCCCGCAATCGCACTCCGTCCAGTGCTGCGTTTCATCGTATTTTACTTCGTATTCGTGCGCTCCGATCGTAAGCTCGTCGCTTACCTCCGTCGCGTCTTCCGCAACCGTCGTTCCGCCCAAGCAAGAGCCTTCCGCGACGAGCCCCGCGACCGTATAGCCTTCCGCCACACGAAGCCCGCTCGGGAATATACACTGCTCTACCTTTATCTCGCCGTTTCCGCCGAAGACCACGCCGTCGTAATCGATCGCGCCCGTCTTATCCTCGGAAGTGTCTATGATAAGCAAGCGCGAATCTCCGCTTGAAGTTTTAAATAACGCGTCGGATATCGTTGCTTCTTCCGATACGCGGATCGTATATCCGTTCAAATCGAGGATCGGCTCCCCGGCGCTTCCCGTGCTCATTTCCGTTTCCACCGTAACGTCGGCAAGCAATTTCCCGGTTGCATATTTGAATTTCGCTAAATCGGGCATTTCCGTATAATATACCGTTCCCTCGTCGGACTCCACCATAAATACGATTTCGTCCCCGCAATTCTCGCAAGTCCCGTCGTCGTCTAAACTGTGTCCCGTAGGCTCTTCGCCGTATGCCTCATTACAGGTTTCGCAAACCGCTTTTTCCGTACAGGTAGCCATTCCGCCCGTGTGTCCCGCGGGTTCTTCGCCGTATGCCTCATTACAGGTTTCGCAAACCGCTTTTTCCGTGCAGGTAGCCGTTCCGCCCGTGTGGTCGCCTTTTTCAGCGGTCAGCGCACCTCTGAAACACGCACAACCCATCCAGTGCTGCGTTTCGTCCGCTTGATATCCGATTTCGCAGGTGTGCTCTACAACGGTATATTCGTCGTTGTATATATATTGTTGATTTTCACTATCCCACGTGCCGTCAAATATAGAATTCGAATGGATATCCTCGTATTCGCCCGCGGAATTTTGCAACGCGTAGCCGTCTGCGAGAACGTCCGCAAACTCGCCGGTAGCAACATACAGATCTTTATAACTGCCGCCCTTTACAAAAATCTCGCCCCCTTCGTAAAACCAAAAATTAGCGTTCTCAAAAACGCCGTCGTTGATCGTTGCCGTGCCCGTTTTAGTCGAAATATCTATACCGTCTTCGAAAACGCCGCCGTTGATTGTAACCGAGCTTTCGGCGGGAGCAATTTCTGTAATAGAAAAGCCCATTCCCACGAACGTACCGCCGTTAATTGTTACGCTACCGCTAAGCATTGTAGAAAAATATAAACCAGGTATCGAAGTAAGCCTACCCGAATTATCCCCGCTCGAATCCTCGATCACAAGGCTTCCCGAACTGTCCGAATCAAACGATAAAGAAAGTTGATTGATGGATTTTCCTGCAAGATCGAGCGTAAGATCGGTATCTATCCAATCATCCACGCCTTCCACTTCGGCGGCAACAAGGGTGATCTTCGCGCTTTCCTGCGTATTAGCGTAGTCAAGCGCCGAAGCGAAATCCGCATAAGAAGTAGTTTCTTCGCCCACGGTCACGGTTGCGGCGACGGTATCCTGCGCCGAAGCAAGCAACGCCGTATCGTCTGCGTTTACCGCCGCACCCACGCCGAGCGTAGCCAGCGCGCCGGTGGCAAAAGCAAGAGTTGTAAGTAGTTTTGTCTTTTTATTCATAAGGTTATCCTCCTTTTTTATATTTAGTGCGGAATGACGGTATATTTTATAAATCATTCCACCATTTTGCATTTTGCATTTACCGTTGTTCGCCATAGCGACTAACGCCTTACGGCGTATTAGCGCAAAACTGCGTTTTGCTTTATGGGGGGTACGCTCCGTCCTACGGACGGCGACTGCCCTCGGGGCGTAAAGGCTCTGCCTTTACAATCCGCAAGGAACTAAGTTCCTTGACCTCTGATCTTTCCACAATTTTGCATTCTGCATTCTGCATTTTGCATTTATCAAACGTTGCTTTCCAAATATTTCAGCATATTGTCTATCACGCCTTGCGCGATCGTTTTCCAATCAAACTGCGAAACGAACGCGATCGCCTCTTCTATCTTTTCATCCGACACACGGTAGACCAGAAAGGTCGATTCCAAAAACGCACGCACTTTTCTTTCCATTGTAAAGTATACGTCGCAGGGCACGGACATGTGATTGCGCATGATCCCCGCCGAGGAAATTTCCTTTTCGTAGAAATCCTTCGTTTCCCAAGTGGGCAGATATTCTTTGAATATATTTTCCAGCTTGCCCGTGATCGCGTGGAATATCACGTTCGAAGAATGGGGTAGCGAATAGGAAACGTTATACATCTCCCGCATATGCTCGCTGCTTTCCGCCATATAAAGCTGTAAGGTCGTCTCCGCGGCGTAGAATAAAATTTTATCCACCGTTTTTCCCGCCAAAAACTTCGTCATCGCTTCAAACTGTCCGTCCAGCACGTACGCCACCAGCTCGCAAAGGATCGCTTCCTTGTCTTTAAAAGCAAAACACACCGAGCCTCTGTTGACCCCCGCCTCTTCCGCGATCTCCCTGATCGTCGATTTTTCGTACCCTTGCGACAGAAACAGCTTCGCCGCCGCGTGTAATATCTTCGATTTTACGCTACCTTTCTTATTCTCCGCCATCGCCGTTCTGTCCTCCTTTGTTTTTATGTTATGTACTGTGTCGTGTCATATGTTGTGTATATTATAACACGCAATTTTGGAAAAAGCAAGTATTTTTACAAAAAAAATCCAAAAAAATTTCCCGCCTTGGCACTTAGCTGTCAAGGCGGGATTTATATGACCGTATGTTTTTAATTTTCGAAATAGTTGATCTTCATTGCGCGTTTCACTTCCGCAAGGGTCTGCGCGGCGACTTCACGCGCTTTATCGCTCCCCTCTTTGAGCATTGCCCAGATCGCGGGGAGATCTTTCGCCAGCTCCTCCCTGCGCGTGCGGATAGGCTCCAGCGTTTCCTGCATTACGGCGTTAAGGAGTTTCTTCACCTTCATATCGCCCAAGCCGCCGCGCTCGTAGTGCGCTCTCATCTCGTCGAGATTGGCGTATTCGGGACAATATCTTTCAAAATGCCCGTCGTTTGCAAACGCTTCCAAATAAATAAACGTGGGATTGTTTTTCGTATCCCCGGGATCGGTCACCTTGATATGGTTGGGATCGGTATACATGCCCATGACCTTGCGCTTAATCTCGTCCGCGCTGTCGGAAAGGTAGATACAATTTCCCAGCGATTTACTCATTTTCGCCATACCGTCCGTACCGGGCAAACGCAAGCACGATTTGTTTTCCGGCAACACCGCCTTAGGTTCGACGAGCGTTTCGCCGTATAAGCCGTTAAAGCTTCTCACGATCTCGCGCGCCTGTTCGAGCATGGGGAGCTGATCCTCGCCCACGGGCACGGTGTTCGCTTTAAAAGCCGTGATATCCGCCGTCTGCGAAACGGGATAGGTCAAAAAGCCCATGGGAATGGACTGTTCGAAATTGCGCAATTTCAGCTCGGTTTTCACCGTCGGATTGCGTTCCAACCGAGAAAGAGTGACGAGATTCATGTAATAGAAAGTCAGCTCGGTAAGCTGTTCGACGTGCGATTGCACGAAGATCGTCGATTTTTCGGGGTCGAGTCCGCACGCGAGGTAGTCGAGCGCGACCTCGGTGATATTGGCGCGGACCTTATCGGGATTATCGAAATTGTCGGTAAGCGCTTGCGCGTCCGCGATCATGATATAAATTTCGTCGAATTTACCGCTGTTTTGCAGCTCCACACGGCGGCGGAGGGAGCCGACGTAGTGTCCGATGTGCAATTTCCCCGTGGGTCTGTCGCCCGTTAAGATGATGTTTTTCATAGTCGTTCCTTTTTGCGTTGCATATCCGCGCGAAGCTTTACGCATACTATGGATATGAAACGGATATTTTTATATGCAACCGCGATCCTGTTCGTCTGCGCAATGGCGCTGTTCGTGCTCACCACGCACTCGTTCGAGCCGCGCAAAGCCGCGCCCGCAGTTTCGCATCAGCGGGTATTTTCTCAGTTTGCGCCGTAAGTATTGCGATAATTATACATTGCGGGGAGATGTTCCTTGCCGTCGATGACGCCCTTTTCGATCGCTTCGATGATATCGTCCATCGTCACGACGGAATATACGTCGATACCGAATTCCTTTTTCGCCTCCGATACGGCGGAAAGCTCGCTGTTGAGCGCCTTTTCCCTACGGTCGACGGAGATGATCATACCCACCACCTGTACCTTTGCCGCCGCTTCGAGTTTGGGCAGAATTTCGCGCAGGGCTTTGCCCGAGGTCATAACGTCCTCGATGATGATCACTTTTTCGCCGTCTTTGAGTTGCTCACCGACGAAAAGTCCGCCCTCGCCGTGATCTTTGACTTCTTTCCGATCGAAGCAGTAATTGATCTCGGTTTCGTAATTTTTATAAAGTGCGATCGCGGTCGCGACGGAGAGGGGAATACCCTTATACGCGGGACCGACGAGCGTGTCCGCTTCGAGGTTGTTTTCCTTGATACAAGCGGCGTAATATTCGCCGAGCTTGGCGAGCTGTTTGCCCGTTTTATAATTGCCCGTATTGATGAAATAGGGAGCAAGTCTGCCGCTCTTGAGCGTGAACTCGCCGAATTTCAAAACGCCGTTCGAGACCATGAATCTGATAAATTCTTCCTTGTACGTATATGACATAATCTTTCTCCTTATTTTTGATTGAGTTGCAGTGTGCCCGTGAGCTCGGTTACGTTGGCAACGCCGTGTTTATCGCACCAATCGTTCAAGCCTTTGATTATTTTGGGCATTGCGTACGGGTCGGTGAAGTTTGCCGTACCGACCTGTACGGCGGTCGCGCCCGCCATTAAAAATTCGATCGCGTCCTCTGCGCACGTGATACCCCCCATACCGATCACGGGGATCTTCACCGCTTGCGACGCCTCGTAAACCATTCTGACGGCGATCGGCTTCACGCCCGCGCCCGAAACGCCGCCCGTGTTGTTGGCGATGATCGGTTTGCGCCGCTCGATATCGATCGCCATACCCGTCAGCGTATTGATGAGCGAAATGCAGTCCGCACCGCCCCGTTCCGCCGCCTTTGCGTTGCTTACGATACTTTCCACGTTCGGGGAAAGCTTGACGATAAGCGGCGTATTTTTCGCGCCCGATTTGGCAACGCGGGTCACTTCCTCGACCGTTTCGGGCTTGATACCGAACGCCATACCGCCGCTCTTTACGTTGGGACAGGAGATGTTGAGCTCGATCATATCCACCCTGCCGTCCAGCCTTTCGCAGATACCCTTATAATCGTCGAGGGTCTTGCCCGCGACGTTGGCGATCACGCACGTGCCCGTGGCTTTGAGCCAATCGAGATCGTTTTCGATAAAATGTTCCACTCCGGGATTTTGCAAGCCGACGGCGTTTAAAATAACGCCGCGACTTTCCGCGATACGGGGCACGGGATTGCCGAGACGGGGTTCGAGGGTAAGCCCTTTCGTGGACACGCCGCCGATCGTACCGATATCGTAAAGTCCGTTAAATTCCCGACCGAAGCCGAACGTTCCCGACGCGGCGATCACGGGATTTTTCAATTGTACGCCGCAAATACTAACCGATAAGTTTGCCATTGTGTTTTTCCTCTTGCTCTGATGTTAGGGGGGCAAGGGGCATTGTCCCTTGCGGGAGGTTGAGGGCAGAGCCCTCGCATTTTTAGCCCCAAATTGCAAATCTTTGATTTGCCACCGCAAAGCGGTCAACGCAAGCCCCGCTTGCGCTTTATTTTCAAAGCGTGACTTCGTCCGCTTTGAAAACGGGACCGTCTTTGCATACCCGCGCTTTCTTCCCGTTGGTGAGATCGCATACGCATACAAGGCACGCGCCGATCCCGCAGCCCATTCTTTCTTCCAAAGAGACGTAACAGTTCAAGCCCTCTTTCTCCACGAGCGCTTTCAACGCGCGAAGCATGGGCGTGGGACCGCAAGCGAGCACTACGTCGGGACGGTTGCCCGCTTCGAGGTCTTTGGCAAACGCCTGCACCGCGTTCATCCTCTCCCCGTAGCTTCCGTCGTCCGTTACGCCCACGAATTTCGTCGCTTTTTCAAATTCCTCCACGCCGCACACCGCGTTTTTGTTGCGGTAGCCGATATACGCGGAAACTTCCTTGCTTGCGCCGTATTCGCGCAGAACGGAGACGAGCGGGAATACGCCCACGCCGCCGCCCACCAGCGCGACTTTCTTTTCGTTTTTCTCTACGTAGAAGCCGTTCCCGAGCGGCATTAACACGTTTAAACGCGTACCTGCCCCCATCGTTTTCAGCTTTTGCGTGCCTTCGCCTTTGATTTGGTAGCAAAAAGTGATCTCTCTGCCCTCCGCCTTACAAATAGCGATCGGGCGGCGCAGGAGATGCGTTCCGCCCACGGCGATATCGCCAAACTGACCACAGCGCACTTTTACGTCCTCGTCGAGGGCAAAAGTCACCGCGTGGATATTTTCGGCGATTTGTTCGTTTTTAACGATCGTTGCGATATAATCTTTCATTGTTTTCCTTTTTCCCCTTTGGGGTTTACCGCTTCGCGGTGTTTAGCGCAAAGCTATGCTTTGCTTCAATGGGGCTAAGCATGCGAGGGCTCTGCCCTCAACCTCCCGCAAGGAACTAAGTTCCTTGACCTCTTAGCCCATTTTACCGATTACAGAGCACAGGTCGTCCTTCATCGCCAGCGCCGCCTTGCGCGCCGCCTCGTAGTACGTGCCGCCGTTCTTTTTATACGCGCACAAAATCCCGCGGGAATTGTTCACGACCCCGCCCAAGCCGTTCGCGCCGAAACAGCTTTTCAGCATTTCCGCGTTGCCGCCCTGCGCGCCGTAGCCGGGGATCAGGAAGAAGGTGTGCGGCAATACCGCGCGAAGCCGCGCCGCTTCCGTCGGGTGCGTTGCGCCGACTACCGCGCCTACCGCCGAATAGCCGTATTTGCCGATCGTGCTTTCGCCCCATTTCTCCACCAGCCCGCCTACGTATTCGTACATGGGCACGCCGTTTTCCAGCACCACGTTCTGTATCTCCGCACCCGAAGGGTTGGAGGTCTTTACAAGCACGAAAATACCCTTGTCGTGCTTTTGGCACTCGTCTACGAACGGCGCGATACCGTCCGTGCCGAGGTATCCGTTCACCGTTACGTAATCGGCGGGGAACGCTTTCGCGGCGATATCGTTCACCTGCGTTTCGCCGAGGAAGGTCTTTGCATAGCACGCCGCCGTCGAGCCGATGTCGTTACGCTTCGCGTCCGCGATCACCACCAAGCCCTTTTCCGCCGCGTATTTCAAGGTCTCCTCGTACGCTTTCATGCCCGCCACGCCGTACATTTCGTAGTACGCGATCTGGACCT
Source organism: Clostridia bacterium (assembly GCA_017463105.1). Lineage (GTDB taxonomy): Bacteria > Bacillota > Clostridia > Christensenellales > Borkfalkiaceae > Scatosoma. The sequence continues at coordinate 26,413 of JAFTPU010000002.1, read as the reverse complement.
TTACCGACGGTACCACGTCGTAAAGGGTATCGATCAGTTTTTTATTGAAATCGAACACCCTTTCCGCCACGCCGTCGAACGATTTCACGCCCGCTTTCATCTCGTCGGGCAGGTAATCGAACAGTGTGTCCAAGCCCACGCACGTGGGGTTTTGCATAGAGATTATCCCTTCTATCAATCTATCCGCGATCATTTTTCTTTCCTCCGTTTACGCTTTATATTTTACTTCGCCGTCGACGATCGTATATTTCACCACGCCGTCCAGCTTATACCCGCCGAAGGGGTTGTTTTTGCCCTTGCTCACGAATTTCGCGGGGTCGATCACGAAGCTTTCGTCGAGATCGGCGATCGTCAGATCGGCTACGCCGCCCTCTTTAAGTTCGCCGCCGTCCAGCCCGAGTATCTTCGCGGGAGCCGCGGACATCTTTTCCGCGATCTGCGGCAGAGTAAGCACGCCCGTTTTATACAGATACGTGATCGCAAATCCAAACGACGTCTCGATACCGCTGATCCCGAATGCCGCCGTGTTATACTCGACGTTCTTGTCGTTGATATGATGGGGCGCGTGGTCGGTGACGATACAATCGAGCGTGCCGTCCTTGAGCCCCGTCAGGATCGCCTGTTTGTCGATCTCCTCGCGAATGGGCGGATTCACTTTCGTATTCGTGTCGAAGCCCGTTACGAGCTCGTCGGTCACGGCGAAATAGTGCGGGCAGGTCTCCGCCGTCACTTTCACGCCCGCTTTCTTCGCGTCGCGGATCAGGCGCACGCCGCTGTGCGTGGATACGTGACAGATATGCACGGGCACGTCCAAGCTTTCGGCAAGCGCGATGTCTCTCGCGATCATGATATCCTCCGCCGCGCGGGGAATACCCTTCAATCCCGCGACCGTCGAGCTCAAGCCCTCGTTCACCACGCCCCCGTCCACGAGCTCTTTATCCTCGCAATGGCAAAGGCACTTGATATCGAAGCCGCTTGCGTATTCCATCGCAAGACGCATAAGCCTCGAGCTCTTTACGGAAACGCCGTCGTCGGAGATCGCCACCGCGCCCGCCTTTTTCATTTCGCCGATATCGGCGAGCTGCTCGCCCTTTTCGCCTTTCGTGATCGCGCCGATGGGGTGCACCTTGCAAAGCCCCACTTCCCGCGCTTTATGCTTTACGTAGCTTACCACCACTTTATTGTCCATGATCGGATTGGTGTTCGGCATACAGCAGATCTGCGTAAAGCCACCCTTCACCGCCGCTTTCGACCCGCTTTCGATATCCTCTTTATATTCGTAACCCGGGTCGCGCAAATGCACGTGCATATCGATGAGCCCGGGGAAAACGTGTTTCCCCGCCGCGTCGATCTCCTCGCTTCCGTTCGCGGGGATATTCTCCGCTATTTTCACGATCCTGCCGTTTTCGATAAGCAGATCGCATTTTTGCACGCCGTCCTTCAAAACTACGTTTCCGTTTCTGATGATCATACGTATTTCTCCTGTTTTTTACTTCGTACTTTCTCTGTAATCGTTCAAAAGCTTGAGCGCCGCCATTCTTACCGCGATCCCCGAGAACACCTGTTCCTCGATATAGCTTCTCTCGCAATCGATCACTTTGCCCGTCAGCTCCACGCCGCGATTTACGGGACCGGGGTGCATCACGATCGCGTTGGGCTTCGCAAGCTTCAGCGACTTGCCGTCCACGCCGTAAAACTCCGCGTATTCGTTCAGCGACGGGAAGTTGCCCGCCTGTTGACGTTCGAGCTGGATACGAAGCCCCATTACGACGTCCGCGTTTTTAAGCGCCTCCTCCTTGGTTTTGCAAAGCTTTGCCCCCAGCTTGTCTATTCCTTTCGGGATAAGCGTTTCGGGCGCGAACATACGCACCTCCGCGCCCATCGCGTTCAAGCCGAACAGATTCGATTTCGCCACGCGCGAATGCTTGATATCCCCGACGATCGCCACCTTCAAGCCTTCCAAACGCCCGAAATATTCGCGCATGGTAAGCATATCGAGAAGCGCTTGCGTGGGGTGCTCGTTCATGCCGTCGCCCGCGTTCAAAACGCCCGCTTTCGCTACCTTGGCTAAAAGATAGGGCGCGCCGCCCATAGGATGGCGCATGATCAGAAAGTCGTTGAGCTGCGCGTCCAACGTTTTACCCGTGTCCACCAGCGTTTCGCCCTTGGCGACCGAGGACGAGCTCGCCGCGATGTTGATCACCGTCGCGCCGAGGTACTTTGCCGCCAGCTCGAAGCTGGTACGCGTACGCGTGCTGTTTTCGTAAAAGAGAATGGTCGCCGTCTTACCCTTGAGATAAGGCAGATTTTTTTCGCCCGCTTTTAAATGGCGTTTCATTTCCTCCGCGACGTCAAGGAGCTCGGTGATCTCCTCCTTCGTCGCGTCGATCAGCCCTATCAGATCTTTTCTTTTGAGCATACAGTTTCTCCGTGAGAATTATTATTCGATACTTATTATAGCACTTTTTCTTGGTCTTGTAAAGAATACGAACGCCGTTTTCCGTAAAATCAGAATATCTTTACGAGCTTGAACGCCGCCTTGTCGCAGGAGGTGAGATAATATTCGATCCCGTTCCTTTCCGTTTTGAGCGGAAAATACGCCGCGCCGTGGATATGCCCGAACACCGCTTTGTGCACGCCGTTCTTCTCGAACAGCTCGGTAAAGAGGGTATCCTCGTTTTTCATGGTAAAGGGCGGATAATGGATCATCGCGATCTTTTTATCTCCCTCGTCCGCCAGCTTGTCCGCCTCCGCAAACGCCAGCCGAAAGCGCTCCGCCTCCCGAAGATAGAGCTTTTGATCCTGCTCGGAAAAATCGGGACTCCCCGGACAAGCCCACCCGCGCGAGCCCACGATCACGAACCCGCCGATCTTCACGGCGTCCGTCTGCAAAAACACGAAGCTGTCGTCGGGCGCGGCGGCGCGTACCTTTCCTATCCCGCTCCACCAATAGTCGTGATTGCCGCGGATAAAGATCTTTTTCCCCGGCAGCCCTTCGAGGGCGCGGAGATCGAAAACCGCGTCGCCGAGCTTCATCGCCCAGCTGATGTCGCCCGCGATCAGTACGATATCGTCGGGGCGGACCAGCGAAAGCCAATCGGATTTTATTTTTTCGAAATGCCCGTCCCAATTCCCGCCGAACACGTTCATCGGCTTGTCCGCGGTAGCGGAAAGGTGCAGATCGCTGATTGCGTAAACGTTCATGGTTTTATTATAGCAGTTTTTTATAAAAAAAGCAAGATTTTAAGGAATGAAAAAGACAAAAGCAGTCCGAAAAAATCAGACTGCCTTTATCCGTTTTCACTTCACCGTTTATCCCTTGCATTTACAGCTCTTCGTCTGCGGATACAGCGGCAGCTCGAAGAAGCCCGCGCAGATCTCCTGCGAATAATCCTGTGCGGGCGGGATCACGCAATAGCCGTACGAGGGCACGAGGAGCTCGACGGGCATCGAGATCTTCAAGATCACCGTCGCGCACATGGAAACGGTAAATCCTTTCGTCTCGCAATTGAAAACGCCCTCGGGCGCAACCGCGCTTACCACCGCCTTTACGGTAAAGGGAATGATCGACGGTGCGGGCACGGACAACAGAACGTCCTCGTTGAGCGACAGCGTCGCTTTGGCGCAACCCTCCACGCCCGCCGCGTCGGTGAACAACACCTCGAGTGGAACGCAAACGGTCGCCTGCACGCGAGCGCAATGCTTATCCGCCTGACGTTCGATATTGAGATTGGTCACGGTCGCGTCGGAGGAAATCGAGCGCGCGCTGATAAAGGTCAAAGGATATGTAGGACATTTGGGAGAAAGATCGGTAAGCGTAAGCGAATAGTTTTCGATCTGCGTTTGTTTGATGCCCGCGTCGAAAATTTTTTCCGCCTGAATACAGACTTTTTCCGTCAGACCGTTCAACGGATTTCCCGTGATCGTGCCGGGACATTTATCCGATTGAAAATTGGAAAAAAAGGACATGGTATACCTCCTGTTACGAATATCTCCGAGCTCGCGGCGTACGCCCGTTTGTCGGGCGCGGGAAGCGTTCGGCGGCGTCACCCGCCGCCCGTCTCCCGTCACTTTCGCCCTTCGCGCGATCACCCTCGCCGCGATTTTCGGTCTTTCGCATAATCGTTACTTATTATATCGTATGCGCCGTCTCGGGCGGAATGTGACAGCCTTTTACAAGATCACGCGCATACCGGGATAAAGCGTATCCGTTCCGTTTTTCCTGCGGAAATTTTCCCCGCTTCCGCAAAGAAGCGCTTTATCCTGCCCGCATTGCGCAACGTATGCGTTCCCGCGCTCGGCGGGGATACGCAGAAGCTGTCCTTCGCGTACCTCCTCCGTCAATCCGTTTTCGAGGATAAGGAGACGTTCGGCAACGCAGAACGCCGAAGCGATCTCGCGCAGACTTTGTCCCCGCTTCACTTTATAATAATTACGAACTTCGAGCTTTAACATACAGCAATATATGCAAGCGGAAAATCGAATATGCTTTCCCCCGTATTTTTATATTGTCATAATTTCCGCCCGAGGGCTCGTACAATAATACTATGAAAACGATAACTTCCTCTCCTTCCCCGCATAAGACCGTCCGCACCACCGTGCTCGCCACCGCCTCCGTCGTTACGATACTTTCGATTGCCGAACGCGCGCTCGGCTTTCTCTACCGTATCGTACTCTCCCGCCTGATCGGCGCGGAAGGGCTCGGTTTGTATCAGGTCGCGCTTTCCCTTTTTTCCGTTTTTCTTACGATCGGCACGGGCGGTATTCCCATCACCGTCTCCCGCCTTATTTCCAAAAGCAAAGCGGAAAACGACCCCCTCGGCGAACGCTCCGCCGTCGGCGCGGGCGTCTGCCTTTGTCTGCTTCTCACCCTCCCCGTCGCCCTTGTCCTCGGTCTGTTTCCGCAAACCGTTTCTTTCCTTTTCTCCGACGAACGGGGCGTATCCGCGTTCCGTATCCTTCTGATCGGGCTCGTCTTTTCCTCGCTGTACGCCGTCGTTCGCGGCAGCTTTTGGGGCAACAAACAGTTCCTCGCCCCCTCCGTTCTCGAGCTCGCCGAGGAAGCGGTCATGGTCATCGCGGGCGTTCTGCTGCTGCAAAACGTTTCCTCCGTCGTGGACGGCGCAAACCGCGCCTCGTGGGCGGTCGTCATCTCCTATCTGTTTTCCTTCACCGCCTCCTCCGTCTGCTTCTTCCTCTTCGGCGGCAAGCTCGCAAAGCCCGAAAAGCAACTCAAGCCGCTTTTCCGCGCGGCATTGCCCATTACCTCCGTCCGTGCGAGCGGCTCGCTCGTCAATTCCGCCGTTGCGGTACTCCTGCCCGCCATGCTCGTCCGCGCGGGCGCAACGGACGCCGAAGCCCTTTCCCTTTTCGGTATCGTGTCCGGCATGGCGATGCCCGTGCTCTTTATCCCCTCGACGATCATCGGTTCCCTTTCCCTCGTGCTCGTCCCCGAGCTTTCCGAGGATTTCTACCGCAAAAATACCAAACGCCTGTATCAGAATCTCGCACGCGGACTCTCCGTCACCGTACTTATCTCCGTATTTCTTATCCCCTTCTTTTACTCGCTCGGCGGCGATCTGGGAAACCTCGCATTTTCCCAACCGCTCGTCGGCGACTTCATCACGAAAGGCTGTATTATCCTGCTTCCGATGAGCCTTACCATGATCTCGACGGGCATGCTCAATTCGATGGGCTTCGAAAAACAGACCTTTATTTATTATTTCGTCGGCGCGGCGGTATTGCTCGTATGCATACTTATTCTCCCCTCCGTCTGCGGTGCGTACGCCTACGTATGGGGACTTGGCGCAAGCTACGCCGTGACCGCCGTTTTGAACCTCGTCTTGCTCGGCAAAAAATGTCCCGAACTTTATAAATCGATGTGGAAAGGACGGGGGCAGGGTAGCGTTCGTCCCCTTTTGCGGGCTACGCTTGCCATACTCCCGCTCGCCCTCGTCGGCAGTCTTTTCGCCGCCCTGTTCAAACGGATATTCGGGCAATTCCTCTCCGCCGTATTCGCGGCGGTCGTGCTCGCCCTGCTCACCCTCGCAACTTGGATATTGCTCGGCGTTCTGCCCGTAAAATCCCTTTTCGGGAAGCGAAAAAACGGCGCGCGAAAAAAATAAAAGGAAATTTTTACAAACCTTTTTTGCCTTTTCCCGCTCCGTCTCCTTGACAACTCGTCCGTTTCGGAGTAAAATGGTTACGTGAATTAAAAACAGTAAGGAGATTTTTATGGGCTACAAAACCAGAGATTGGCGCAATTCCATGCGCGTAACCTTGGATTACAACAACATGACGGACAAATTCCTCGGCGACAAGGGCTTTTCCGCGAAAGACCTCAACGCCTACGCCTCGAAAGCGAACGAAGCGTTCCGTTACGTAAAGGAAAACAGAGGCAAAGACGAACTCTATATGGGTTGGACGGAGCTTCCCTACAATCAGGACGAGATCGTTGCGGATATCGTTCGTACCTCGAAAGAGATCCGCAAGAACTTCCAATACTTCGTGGTGCTCGGTATCGGCGGAAGCGCGCTCGGTCCCATCATGGCGTTCAACGCGCTGTGCCATTTGCACTATAACGACCTTCCCCGTTCCAAGAGAAAGGGTCCCAAATTCTACGTGGAGGACAACGTAGACCCCGTGAGAATGCGCGACCTTCTCGACGTGATCGAGCCGGAAAAAACCTGCTTCAACGTCATCTCCAAATCGGGCGCGACCAGCGAAACGATGGCGCAGTATCTGATCGTTCTCGACCTGCTCACCAAAGCGGGCGTGGACGTAAAGAAAAACGTGATCTTCACGACGGACGCAAACAAAGGCAATCTGAAAAAGATCTCCGACGAAGTGGGCGGGATCAAGAGCTACGTGCTTCCCGACGGCGTCGGCGGACGTTTCTCCCAGCTTTGCCCCGTGGGACTTCTCCCCGCGGCGGTGCTCGGTATCGATATCAAAGGTCTGCTTGCGGGCGCGGCGTATATGGATTATCTTTGCCGTACCCCCGTTATGCGTAAAAACCCCGCCCTTATGTGCGCGGTGTTGCAGATCGCGGCGATGGAACAGGGCAAGAACGTGGGCGTTATGATGCCTTATTCGGATAACCTCAAATATATCGCGGATTGGTATTGCCAGCTTTGGGCGGAATCCCTCGGCAAAAACGTCACCCTCGACGGCAAGTCCTGCAACGTGGGACAGACCCCCGTCAAATCGCTCGGCGTTACCGACCAACATTCGCAGGTCCAGCTCTATACCGAAGGTCCTTACGACAAGGTAGTCACCTTCCTTTCCCTTAAAAAGTACGGTTGCGAAATGCCCATTCCCCACGGTTGCGAAAATATCCCCGACGTGGCGTTCCTCGGCGGTCATACGATGGAGGAACTCATTCAGGCGGAGAATGCGGCGACGGCTTACGCGCTGACGAAAGCGGGCAGAATGAACTATACGCTTTGGATCCCCGAACTCAACGCATTCACGCTGGGTCAGCTTCTGTTCCTGTTCGAATTGCAGACGGCGTACGCGGGCGCGATGTTGAACATAAACACGTTCAATCAACCGGGCGTAGAGGAAGGCAAAAAAGCGACCTTCGCCCTGCTCGGCAAATCGGGCTATGCGGAAAAGAAGAAGGAGCTCGATTCCCTTCCCGCAAAAGACGGAAATTGCATTATTTGACAAGCGAAATTATGGCTGCCGTTCCTCGGTCGGGGAACGGCGTTTTTTTTGCTTCGACGGTATAATTCCGACGCGTTTTGGAAATACTCAATCCGTAAATCAATCGGTAACGAAAAATCGCTTACCTTACATATAATACGGTAAGGGAGTGTTCGGTTTTTCAAAAGAGGTATTTGTTATGAACGTGAAACGCGGTGAACTGTATTATGCGGATCTTTCCCCCGTCGTGGGGAGCGAACAGGGCGGTATCCGCCCCGTACTCGTCGTACAGAACGACGTCGGGAACAAGTATTCCCCCACCATCATCGCCGCCGCCGTCACGAGCAAGATCAATAAAGCGAAGCTCCCTACGCACATCGAATTACCGCCCTCTTTCGGTCTGGCGAAAGAGAGCGTGATTCTGCTCGAACAGATCCGTACCCTCGACAAACGCCGTTTAAAGGAACGTATCGGCGAGCTTCCGCCCGCCACGATGCTGCGCGTCAACCGCGCCATTCTGATCAGTCTGGGCTTCCCCGTCAATCATTGACGCCATGCAAGTCGATATAATCCCCGCCGTTTCCTTAAAAAAGGACAAATTCGGCGGGGTTTTTTATTGTATAATGAGCGCATACGAAAATTTTCGGAGGACGTTTATGACTTATAAAACCGTCAACTATACCCGCGTGGGCTTACATATCCTTTTCGCTCTCGCTATGCTTTTCTTACAGTACGTGGGCGACAACTGCGAGCCGCTCGCGCTCGCGCTCGTTTACGCCATGCCGCTTGCGGGACTTTCCCCGTTTGCCGCCGCTTTTTCTTTCTTTCTCGTCAATCTTATCCGTTGGCAGGGTATCCCCATTCTCATCGCCGCCGCGCAATCGCTTTTCTTCGCGATCGCTTTCCCACTGCACGAAAAGTTGCGCCGATCGCACGCGCGCATAGGCTTTCTGCCCCTGTTTGCCCTCTCCTTATCCCTCGGCGCGTTCGTGGCGTTTTCCCCGTTCGACGCGTACACGCTACCCTTCTCTTTCCTGCAAGGCTTCGGCGCGATCCCGCAAAAAATACTCGTCGCCGCGTTTGTGTTCCTGCTTTCCGCCGTTTTCACCGTCGCGCTCAAAGCCATGTTGAAAAAATTCCTCAAATGCCGTCTGAAAGGTGAAGAGATCGTCTTTTGCGTACTCTTTTTCGTGCTCGTCGGCGTGGGCGTGTGCAAATTTTTGAGCGTGAACGCGTACATGGGTATCGCGTTTTTCATTCTTCTCGCGTTTTCCTGTATCACCAAGGACGCCTCCGCGATCGTCTGCGCGTTCGCGCTTTCCCTCCCGCCCGCGCTCGTGGCGGGCGTTTCTCCCGAGCGTTTCTTCGTCTACGGCGTCGCCGTCTCCCTGTTTATGAAATCGGGTCGGCTCGCCGCCGCCTGCGGACTGCTTGCCGTGTTCTTTGCCTACGGCTACGCCGACGGACTCTACGCTTTCGAAAGCTCGCGGCTCGTACAATCGATCTTATCCGCCGTACTGCCCGCCTTGCTTTTTATCCTGCTTCCCGCGCCCCTGCTCCGCGAAATGGAAAACCGTCTCGTATTCTATCGCGAAAAACACCTTTCCCGCGTGGCAATCAACCGTAACCGCGCCGCAATCGGCAAACAGCTCTACGAGATCTCCGCGGTGTTCCGCGAGATCGAAACGACCTTTTCCGCGCTGGGCACGAACGAAGCGGAGGAGGGCGCAAAGGAATACATTCGCGGCTGTGTGGTCGAAGAGGCGTGCAAGACCTGTCCGCAATACCGCGTATGTATGCGTAAAGACCTCACGCTCGAGCTGGACAAGCTGGTCGGAGTCGGGTGTTTAAAGGGCAAGACCAGCCTGATCGACGTCCCCAAACGGCTCGCGGATATGTGCATAAACCAAAGCAACGTACTCTACGCCGTCAACCGCCGTATCGGGGAATATAAAAAATATATGCTGGAAACGGAAAACGCCGCGTCGGGCAGAGCGCTCCTTGCGGGACAAGCGCAGGGCGTAAGCGAGATCCTGCGCAATCTCGCCCTCGAGCAAAGCGAGCCTCTGCATATCTACACGGAAAAAGAACGCGCCCTCAACGTTGCTTTGCTCGGCGCGGGCGTGGTCTGCTCGGAGGTACTCGTCTACGGCGAAGAAAGCAACCCCACCCTTTCGCTGATCACGTTCGGAAAGTCGGACGTAAAAAAGATCGCCGCGGTGGCTTCTCACCTGTTCGGCGCCCCGATGATCATTTCCGAACGTCTCACTCTTTCCAATGATAAATTCTGCTGTATTTTACGCAAACGCCCGAGCTTCGACGCGGCGTTCGGCGTGTCCTCCGCCCGTAAAGCGGGCGAATCGGCGAGCGGGGATACGCACTCCGTTATCAAGATCGACGAACGGCGGTTTATGGTTGCGCTTTCCGACGGCATGGGGAGCGGAGAATACGCCCGCCGTATTTCCGAAAGCACCATTTCCCTTCTCGAGAGCTTTTACCGCGCGAAAATGCCGCCCGACACCGTGCTTTCCACGATCAATAAATTACTCACGTTCAGCAAAGAGGAGACGTTTGCGTGCGTAGACGTCGCCGTGGTGAATCTCGACGACGGCAGAACGGATATCGTCAAAATCGGCTCGCCCGTCGGTTTTATTCTCTCGGGCAACACGGTGAAGGTGCTGGAGGGCGGCTCGCTCCCCCTCGGGATCCTCGATTCCCTCCGTCCCGATTCCGCCTCGTACGATCTACAGGAAAACGACACCCTGCTGTTTTTGAGCGACGGGATCACGGGCGCGTTCGGCTCGACCACCGATCTGTACGACGCATTGAAAAACATGCCGTGCCAAAACCCGCAACAGCTCACCGATCTTTTATTGGAGTGCGCGTTGCAATCGTACGGCGGCGTAGCCAAGGACGATATGACGGCGGTCGCGGTACGCTTATTCAAAAGCGTGGCGTAACGCCAAAACGCCCGCCCACAAAAACGCCCATACGTAAAAACGCCCACACGTAAAAAAGCCCGCCCCTTGCTTTTAGCAAAGGGCGGTTGTTTTCTATAAATATTTCAAAGGAGGCGAATTATTCGTTGTCGTTCTTTTCTTCTTCAACGGGAGCTTCTTCCGCTACGTCCTCTGCCACTTCTTCGGCAGCCTGCGCAGCTTCCGCTCTCGCCGCGGCTCTTTCCGCCGCTTTTGCTCTTCTTTCTTCCTTTCTTCTGAACGCTTTCATTTCTTTCGTTTCGCTACGAGCCGCGTCGATACGAGCGCGCATTTCCTGAGGTGTAGGAGGAACGAAAGCCGAACCTTCCGCGTTTTCTTCGATCACTTCGTAGCCCTCGTCTCTTTCAAGAAGCGTAGCTTCCGTTTCGCCGTCGAACATATGAATGTGATGCGCGTCGAACGCCAATTCGATAACGTCTTTCAACGCAACTACCGCACGGCTGGAGATCTTCGCGATCATCTGCGTGGAGTTGTCGATAACCGAGCTTTCCTTGCCTTCGTGGTCGAGCTCGCAATAGATCTGCGTTTCCGCACCGAGTTTTTCGATAACTTCGATACGCGCTTTCACCACGGTGTCGGGCGAATTGGAAATGAACATCTGATCCTGATGGATATCTTCGGGACGAACGCCGAGCGTTACTTTCTTGCCCGTGTCGAGATATTCGTTGATATTCTTGATTCTTGCCGCAACGCTCTTCGGAAGGAGGATCTTGTTGCCGCCGATGAATTCGACGTACACTTTACCCTTCGAGGAGGTAAGCGTGGAATCCTTGAAGAAGTTCATCTGAGGGGTTCCGATGAAGCCCGCAACGAACAGGTTTACGGGATAATCGTAAAGGTTCTGCGGGGTATCTACCTGTTGCATGAAGCCGTCTTTCATAACGACGATACGCGTACCCATGGTCATTGCTTCGACCTGATCGTGGGTAACGTAGATGAACGTCGTAGCAAGACGAGCGTGCAACTTCGAGATCTCCGTTCTCATCGAAGCACGGAGCTTTGCGTCGAGGTTGGACAAAGGTTCGTCGAGAAGGAACACTTTGGGTTCACGGACGATCGTACGACCGAGCGCAACACGTTGACGCTGACCGCCGGACAACGCCTTCGGTTTTCTGGACAGATAATCGGTGATACCGAGAATTTCCGCCGCCGCTTTCACCTTCTGATCGATGATTTCCTTGGGTACCTTTCTGAGTTTAAGACCGAACGCCATGTTGTCGTAAACGGACATATGAGGATACAACGCATAGTTCTGGAAAACCATGGCGATATCTCTGTCCTTGGGAACGACGTCGTTCACAAGTCTGCCGTCGATATACAGCTCGCCCGAAGAAATTTCTTCGAGACCCGCGATCATACGAAGCGTGGTGGATTTACCGCAACCGGAAGGTCCTACGAGAACGATGAATTCCTTATCTCTGATATCGAGACAGAAATCGAATACCGCCTGTACGCCGGAAGGGTACACTTTGTTAATGCCTTTCAGCAAAAGTCCTGACATAATCTTTTTCCTCCAAATGGATTACATATTTTTCGATACTATTATTTTACTATATTTGCAAAAAAAATACAATGGGCAAATTAAACAAACTTGTCCTTTCCGTTTGTATACTTTGCACAAGTTTATTCCCTTTCCGCCGAAGAAAATCGGACAAACGTCTTTAACGCCGCCCCGACTTTAAATAAAAGAGGTTTCCGTATATTCACATCTTCTCGAAGCGTTCGACAGGCGAAACGAATACGGTCGCCCCGCCGACGAGCACCTCCGTTTTATAATACCCGAATGCGGGCACGCCCGCGTTGACGACGGCGGGCATCGGCTCCATACGCCGCGCGCAATGCTTGCGGATAAGCTCGAGCACTTTCTCGACCTGTTCGTCCTCCACGCCGATCAAAAGGGTTACGTTGCCGGCTTTCAGAAACCCGCCCGTAGTCGCCATTTTGGTGAAGGTGATCTTTTCCTCGGCGAGCGCGTCGCACACCTCCCCCGCGTCCTTTTTGTTTACGATAGCCGTGACCATTTTCATCGCGATATCCCCCGTTGAGTTTTATTATTTTAATGCAAAATGCAAAGCGCAAAATGCAAAATTACGGTAAAATTATAAATATTTCAATCATTTTGCATTCTGCATTTCGAATTCTGCATTTAAGGAAGCGCCTTCCCCGTCGAATGATACAATCCGTACCACTCCTCTCTCGTCAGCTCGATATCCCCCGCCGCGCACAGCTGCGCCATACGCTCGGGCGAGGTCGTACCCGTGACCACCTGCGCGAACGCGGGCGTTTTCAGTATCCAAGCAAGCGCGATCGCCGACGGCGTACAGCCGTACTTTTCCGCCAAAGCGGACAGCCCCGCATTGAGTTTGGGGAAACGCTCGTCCCCGACGAATACGCCCCCGAAAAACCCGTATTGCAACGGCGACCACGCCTGTAACGCGATCTTTTCGAGTCTGCAATATTCCCACGTCTCGCCCGCGCGCGAAACGGATTCGTCCTTATTCATATTTACGTTGAACCCCGCGTCGATAAGCGGCGTATGGCACAGCGAAAACTGCATTTGGTTCGCTACGATATCGACCCCGCTTTCGTCGAGCAGCTTCATCTGTCCCGCGGAAAAATTACTTACGCCGAACGCGCGCACCTTGCCCTCGCCGTGCAATTTATCGAACGCCTCCGCCACCTCGTCCGTCTCCATCAAAGCGTCGGGACGGTGTAACAAAAACACGTCCACGTATTCCGTGTTCAGTCTGATCAGACTGTTTTCGAGCGAGGACACGATATGTTCTTTCGAAAAATCGTACCACGTGCCCGTGTCGCCCTTACGTATCCCGCACTTGGTCTGTATTATATAGTCCTTACGCGCAAGCCCCAAATCCTTGACCGCTACGCCGAAGATACGTTCGCAATCCCCTTTGCCGTAAATATCGGCGAGATCGAAAGCGTTTACGCCCGCTTTCACCGCTTCCACGATAAGGCTTTCCGTCTGTTGCAACGGTTTATCCGCAATGCGCATACATCCCATCACGACCCGCGACGCCCTTATCCCGCGAAGGTTGCAATATCTCATACGCCGTTCCCTCCTTTTCGCTTATTTTATCACGATTCCCTTTTTTTGTCAATACTCTTTTTTTAATTTTCCTTGAAAGCGGAATAATATTCCTTCCCGCGTTCGCAAACCACTTTCCCTTGCATATGATCGACGAGCTCTTTCACGAACGCCTTTTCGTTCGCCTTTTTCACCGCGACGAGAAAACGCACCTTCTCCCCGTAATCGGCGGAAAGCAACGCACAATCGCGCGAGGCGAGGAATTTTTGCACTCCGTCGATACCCGTATATTCGACGGCTATTTCATATTCTGCGCACATCTGCAAGACACGGATATCCGCGCCGTCGAGATTCTCCGCCGCCGAGGAAGAATACGCGCGCACCAACCCGCCCGCGCCCAGCTTTACGCCGCCGAAGTAACGCACGACCGCCACCGCCGTTTCGAACAGTTTTTTGTTTTTGAGCACTTCCAAAATCGGCACGCCCGCCGTGCCCTGCGGCTCGCCGTCGTCGGAAAAGCGTTGGAGATTGCCCAGCTTATCGGAAATAAAAGCGTAACAAACGTGCGAGGCAAGCGTATGCTTCGCACGGACGTCCGCAATAAACGCGCGCGCCTCCTCTTCCGTTTCCGCGTGCGTCGAATAGGTGATAAATCTCGATTTCTCGATCACCTTTTCGCTTTCGTGCGGCGCGTATACCGTGCGTATCGATTTTTCCATAAACACCTCAGTAGAGTGAAGTTTTCACTTTGTGAAAGTGAAAACTTCACAAAAAGGACGGTTTATCCCCGTCCTTTTGCCTTATTTCACGATAATTTTCACGTGCACTTTCTTGCCCTTGTGCAACACGAACTCCGCCGCGGGCACGGGCATGTTCACGTCCGTTACTTTCGTCTCGTTCACGGAAACCCCGCCCTGCTCGATGAGTCGGCGCGCTTCGCCCTTCGACTTCGCGATCCCCGCCGCCGCCATAGCGTCCACGACCGTCTGCACGCCCTCGACTTCCTTCGTCAAAAGCTCCGCGTCGCCGCCGCCGAACGCCGCCTTCGCTTGGTTTTGCGCAAGATTCGCCTTTTCCTCGCCGTGCACCTCTCTCGTCAGCTCGTACGCAAGCGTTTCCTTCGCTTTGTTGATACGCTCGTCCTTAAACGCGCACAGCTCCTCGATCTCCGCCACGGGCAGGAACGTGAGAAGCTTCATGCACTTCTCCACGTCGCCGTCGTCGATATTTCTCCAATATTGGTAAAATTCGTACGGAGTCGTTTTGTTCTCGTCCAGCCAAACGGCGCCCTTCGCCGTTTTGCCCATCTTCCGCCCGTCGGAGGTCGTGAGCAAAGTAAACGTCATCGCGTACGCGGGCTTTTGCTCCTTCACGCGAATGAGATTCGCCCCCGCCAAAATATTGCTCCACTGGTCGTCGCCGCCCAACTCCAATTGACACCCGAATTTTCTGTACAACACCAAAAAGTCGTACGCCTGCATCAGCATATAGTTAAACTCGAGGAAGGAAAGTCCGCGCTCCAAACGCTGCTTGAAGCACTCCGCGGTCAGCATTCTGTTCACGGAAAAATGCGTACCGATCTCGCGCAGGAAATCGATATAATTGAGATCGAGCAACCAATCCCCGTTGTCGACGATCACCGCCGCGTTTTCGCCCTCGAAGCTCACGAAACGGGACATCTGCTTTTTGAAGCACTCGACGTTGTGACGGATCGTTTCCTTCGTCATCATCGAACGCATATCCGTTCTGCCCGACGGGTCGCCGACCATCGCGGTACCGCCGCCGATGAGGATAATGGGTTTATGCCCCGCCTGTTGCATATGGTGCATTGCGATAAGCTGCATGAAATGCCCCACGTGCAACGAATCCGCCGTGGGATCGAAACCAATGTAAAAAGGCACGCTTTCTTTGCCGAGCTTTTCATACAGCTCCTCCTCGAATACCGTCTGTTTCACGAACCCTCTGGCTCTCAATTCGTCCATTACGTTTGCCATAATTTTGTTACCTCCGTATAAATCAAAAAACGGTTTGCCCGCGCAGACCGTTTTCTTAGCTTCTAAGATATGGTTTTTCCCGCGCGTTAAAATCTCGTCCCGCCTTGGTAGACGTACGCGTAGATATAATAACGCCCGTTTTCACCGAAAAAATCCTTCATAGTACTTTCAGTTTACAACATTTTCTTTATCTTGTCAAGCGTTTTGCCGATATTTTAACGGAAAGCCGTAAAAATCCACGCCCGCAAAAAACTTGACGAACGCCCGCCCGTTTTGTTACAATAGAAATACTTACGACAATCGAGGTGTTTATCAATGAAATTCGCCATACTCGCGGAAATGCTTTTCGATCTTTTGACCGCACGCAAAGTAACGGCGAGCTTTTTCTCGGAAAAATTCGGTCTTTCCCCTCGGACGGTGTATCGGTATATCGACGCCCTGTCCGCGTGCGTCCCTGTGCAGATCCAACGCGGGCGCAACGGCGGCATCCTGCTTTCCGATTCGTACAAGCTTCCGAAAAATTTTATGACGAAAGACGAATACGACGCGGCGATCGAAGCGATCGGGGAAGCGTACGCCCATAGCGGCGACGAACGCTTTTTATCCGCGCGGCGCAAGCTTTCCGCGCAGATCAAAACGGAAACGCGCGACCTTGCCCACTCGCTGGAAACGGGCGCCTTTCTCACCGACGGCGGCGTTTGGGGCGACGACCCCGCCTTTGCCGAAACGCTTCGCGTGTTCGAAGAATGTATCAAGGAGAGGACCGTGGCGGAGCTCGACGGCGAACGCAGGATCGAGCCGCACGCGCTCCTTTTCCGTAAGGGCGTATGGTACGTATACGCGTTCCGCCATACGGAACGCGATTTCGGGCTTTTCCGCCTCGCCGATATCCGTTCGGTCGTAAAGACGCAGGAGCTTTTCCGCCGTCGCCCGTTCGCCCGCGAGGATATCCCGCTCGATTTCCGTACGAAAGAAACGCAGACGGTACGCGTACGGCTGGAGATCGCCGACGAGGCTTTGGAACGGGTACAAACAAAGCTGGGCGCCGACCGCATACGCGTGCGCAACGGCAAACGTTATGCGGAAGCGGAGCTCCCCGACGACGACGCGCTCGCGGAAAATATCCTCGGCATGGGCGCGGGCGTAAAGGTCGTAAAGCCCGAAAGCTTGCGCGATCGGGTAAAAACGGTAGCGCAAACGATCGCAAAGCAATACGAATAAAAACCGAACGGCGGGTCAAACGACCCGCCCCGTTTTTTAAGGGGAATATCCGCCCGCTTCTCCGTCTATAATAATAGTGAAAGATCAACGGAAAACGGAGTGACGAGTATGAAAAAGATCCTTTTTACGGGCGGCGGGAGCGCGGGGCACGTCGTACCGAACGTCGCGCTTATCGAACAGCTTCTCTCCGAGGGCGGCGCGGATATCTGCTACATGGGTACGGACGGAATAGAAAAACAGATCGTTTCCGCGTGGAAGCTCCCTTATTATACGATCGAATGTCCCAAGCTCGTGCGCGGGGGCGGCTTCGCCGCATTCAAGCGCAATTTAAAGATCCCCGCGCAATTTATCCGAGCGGTACGCGAAGCGAAAAAGGGCTTGCGGACCTTCCGCCCCGACGCAATATTTTCCAAGGGCGGCTACGTCGCTCTCCCCGTCGTGATCGCCGCAAAACGCCTGAAGATCCCCTGTTTTGCGCACGAAAGCGATTTCTCCGCGGGACTCGCAAACCGTCTTTCCGCGCGGTATTGCAAATGCGTGTTCACCTCCTTTCCCGAAACGGCGAAAAAGATCAAGCGGGGCGTTTACAGCGGCGCGCCGATGAAACGTTCGCTCCTTGCCGCCTCGCGCGCCGAAGCGCGGATAAACGCGGGGATCGGCTTCGACGAGACCGTGGTGCTCGTATTCGGCGGCGGAAGCGGGAGCGCGGCGATCAACGAAGCAGTGCGAAAGCACCTTAAAACGCTGACGGAAAAATACGTACTCCTCCACGTCTGCGGAAAGGGCAACGCCGTCGAAAGCAATATTAAAAATTACCGTCAATTCGAATTCGTCGCAGACATGGGTGGGGCGTACGCATGCGCCGACCTCGTCGTTTCCCGCGCGGGAGCGGGAACCGTGTTCGAGCTTATGGCGCTTAAAAAACCCGCCCTTCTCGTCCCGCTCGAGGGGCAGACCCGCGGCGATCAGGCGGAGAATGCGGAATATTTCCGCCAAAAGGGATTGTGCCGCGTTTTAAAGCAATCGGAGCTCGACCGCCTCCCCGACGAGATCGAAAAAACGCTCGACGACGATAAGCTGAAAGCGCGTTTGGCGGGATCGGATTACCGATCGGGCAACGATCTTATTCTGCGGGAATTGAAAAGGGCGTTGCAATGAACAGATTCAACGAATACGCCCTGCTCGCCTATCCGCGAGGTAAAAAGCATAAAAAACGCCGTCGAAAAAGGCGTTTTTGGTTCCTTCTTATTTCCTTTGCGATCGCGGCTTTGCTGTTGTTTATCTACTTTCAACGCAACGTTACGCGGGTACTTATTTCCATAAGCGAAGCGACGATGCGCGCAAGCACGACGGTCGCCGTCAACGACGCGGTGTATTATACGCTGTCCGACGAAATGCGGTACGAGGACCTCGTGACGATCACGCGCGATAACGACGGCAACATCGTCGCCGTCGCGGCAAACCCCTTGAAGATCAACAAGATCGCGCGCGACACGGCGTCCATTTCGCAATCCAATCTCAAAAACCTAAGCCTGAACGGCATACCCGTCCCGCTCGGCGCGCTGACGGGGATCGAAGCGTTCGCGGGCTTGGGACCGAGCATACATTTCCGTATCATACCCGTAAGCAGCGTTTCCTGTGATTTTTCATCCACGTTCGAAAGCGTGGGCATCAACCAGACCAAGCATTCTATTTATCTGAATATTATTGCGGATATCAGCATCGTCATGCCCTCGCGAACGGAAAATTTCGCCGTTTTGACGGAGATACTCGTCGGCGAATGGGTCATCGTGGGCGATATTCCCGACGCGTATCTGCAATCGGATATTTTCGGCAACAAGCCGAACTTATCGGCGTGAGTTAAGGACATAAACGCATGATATCCGAATAGCGTTTTTCGCCCAAAACCTCGTTTTTAAACGCGCACTCCGCCTCGTACATTTTTTCAATAGATCATACGCCGCAAAAGTATTTACGCCGTCAAGCTCGCGCGGATAGTAGACGACCGTTATTTCCCGTATCGTCAAAGTTCGTACGGTTTTTAAAAGCTCCTCCCGCCCTCTTTTCAGCGTTTCTTTTCTGATTTTCGTTTTTCCTCTGCCGTGTTCGCAAGGCATATCTCGTTTTCCAAAAGCTCGAAATATTTTGCCAATTCGGGCATACCGAAAAATATTTTCGGTTTTGGGTTGTTTTTCTTCCATTCCGTTTACTCCAAACCAACTGTCTTTACTTCTGTTTTTATGCCATATCCACAGGCAAGACACTTTCTGTCTACACACGCATTATAACGCTACTGACTGATATCTTAACCTTTTTAATATTTTAGACATTTTTAGTCTAAAATAACAATTTAGACTTTTTTTGTCTATAATATAATTATGAAGCATAAAACCTTGCAAGAGGAAAAAATGATACGTCTCGAATTTTCCGACAAAATAAGGGCGCTCCGCAAAGAAATGGATATGACGCAATGGCAATTGGCAGATGCGTTGGAAACAGCGCAAAGAAAGGTTCCCTATTGGGAATCGGGAAAAATCGAGCCCGATTTAAAAACTTTATGGAAGCTCGCCGACTTTTTCGACGTCTCGATCGACTTTTTGATCGGAAGAAGAAATTTCTGATATGCTTTGAAAAGGGTCCCCGCCTGTCCGAACTTAGGCAGGCGGGGACCCTTTTCGAAAATACACACCTCGGTCTTTAATTCTTTTTCGTCCGCGATTTAAACAGCATCGCCATCAAAAACGAGAATATCACGGCGGCGGATACCCCCGCGCTTGCCGCGCTCAGCGCGCCCGTAAACGCGCCGAATAATCCTTTTTGCGCACCCTTGATCGCGCCGTTTGCAAGCAAATATCCGAAGCCGCTGATCGGTACCGTCGCCCCCGCGCCCGCGAAATCCACAATGTATTGATATAACCCCAAGCCCTGCAACGCCACGCCGATCAGCATAAACATGACGAGTATCTTCCCCGCCGTCAAATCGGTAAAATTGATCACGATCTGCGCGATCATACAGATCAGTCCGCCCACCGCAAACGCTTTTGCAAATCCCCATAAAATTTCAAGATATTGTTCGAACATTTTTCTCCTTATCCCCCCAAACGTCTGTCGCCAAACCAACGTATCGCAAGTATATATGCGTTTTAATTTTGTATATTTTCTATCGCAACGGCATGCGCGATACAGGGTATACTCTCCCCCTGCCCGCTGGACACCGTCGACAACAACGCGCCCGTCGCCACGAACAGCACGCGGTTCAGCTTTCTCTTTTTTAATTTATCCAAAATATACGACCCGAACACCACCGCGCTGCAACCCGCACCGCTGCCGCCCTGAAATTCGTCCTCGATCACGTTGTAAACGATCTCCCCGCAATCAACGTGATTTTTCTGAATATCAACGCCTTTTTCCCAAGTGAGATCCTTCAATATCCTGCTCCCCAACGCGCCGAGGTCTCCCGTTACGATCAGGTCGTAATAATCGGCGCTACGCCCCGCATCGCGCAGGTGCTCGAGCACGACCGATTGCGCCGCGGGGGATATGTGTCAAGTAGAACCATAGTGAAATCGCAAAATTTTTCTTTAATTTTTTGACTATTTTTTCACTCTCTTCATATCCCTTGCCAACAGTTTGCGCTACACTTTAATTTCTATTCCTATCTCTTATAAATTTTCTATTGCCACCGCATGTGAAATACAAGGAATGCTTTCGCCTTGACCACTCGACACGGTAGACAATAACGCCCCTGTCGCAACGAAAAGCACCTTGTTTAACTCTCTCTTTTTTATCTTGTCCATAATGTAAGAATTAAAAACTACGGCACTACAACCTGCACCGCTACCGCCTTGAAATTCATCTTCGATTACGTTGTAAATTATCTCCCCACAATCGACGTGATTGGGTTCGATGTCTACACCCTTTTCCCACATTAAATCTTTCAAAATTCGGCTACCTAACGCCCCTAAATCACCCGTCACAATAAGATCGTAATAATCCGCATTTCTACCCGTATCACGGAGATGATTTAGTATCGTTGATTGAGAGCTTGGACTCATAGCTGCACCAAGGTTGTTCACGTCCGTTATGCCAAAATCTACAACTTTACCAAAGGTTGCTGAAGTGATAGCAGGATATGATTTTTGATTATTTCTACCACCCATGTCTGCGATTAAAGCTCCACCCGCACCTGTCACCGTCCATTGTGCTTGTGGCGGACGAGTATTACCTAATTCCAAGGGATAACGGTATTGTCGTTCCGCTGATGAGAAATGACTGCCCGTCGCAGAAACAATTTTTTTATAATATCCTGCATTCACAAAAGAGGCTGCTATTGCCATACTCTCCGCCATCGTAGAACAAGCGCCGTATACCCCAAGGAAAGGAAAATCAAAATCTCGTGCCGCAAACGAAGCCGAAATAATTTGATTAAGCAAGTCGCCTGATACAAGTAAATCAATTTCTTTTTCATCCAAATTCGCATTTTTGATGGCTTGGTTGATTGCATAGGAAAGCATTTTACATTCAGCTTTTTCATACGTACTCTCCCCGAAAGTATCTTCGGAAAGGGCTTTGTCCACGTACCTGCCTACCACGCCCGCACATTCCTTTGGCCCTGCAATCGTTCCCGTTGCGATGATTCGTGGTTTATTTTCAAAAAAAATCGTATGCATTCTCCACCTCTTAATTAAAAGTAGTATGGAAAACACATACGATTTTTATGCAATGCACATTTCAATTATGTCATAGTAAATCCTTGAGATAATTCTTCACTTTCATTTTCCCGTAAAAATTCTATCGCTTCTTGAAATTCATCTTTAAATTTAAAGTGGACGTCTATCCTTTCTTCGGAGTAAACGTCCACTTTTTCTATAAATTCATCTATTATTTCATTTGATAA
Source organism: Clostridia bacterium (assembly GCA_017463105.1). Lineage (GTDB taxonomy): Bacteria > Bacillota > Clostridia > Christensenellales > Borkfalkiaceae > Scatosoma. Next base: position 4,609 of record JAFTPU010000002.1, on the reverse strand, counting down.
TTTTTTAATTCTTTTATACTTTCCAGCCGAAACTAAAACCGCATTTTCATCAACCGAATAACCTTTTTTCGCACTCCGTTCTTCTTTTACCTTTTTAATGTTGTTTTGCAAAAATACGATTCTTCCGTCAATCCTTTGCCTTTCTTCTAAATATTCATTTTCTTTCAATTCACCTTGCTTGTAGGTTGAATACAATTCCCCCTTTTTAACAGCAAGCCTTTCAATTTCCTCTTGTATTTCTTGCAACCTATTTTTCTCTGGATTTGTTCGGCGTAAATTATCATTAGTATCATTTATTGATTTGCGTATATTCGTGCAAACATCTATATAGCGGTTTAATACCTCCAAAATTACATTTTCAATAAGTTCCAAATGGATACGCTTTTCAAAACCACATTTTAAGGGACTATATAGGTTTTCACAATATACTGATTTTGTCTTTTTTGACCTTTGAACAACGCTTAATGTGCGACCACAATGTCCGCATTTCATAACATTAGGTCTTGTTCTTTTATTGCGATATCCCGAACCACACTTTCGAGAGGCTTGTTCAGCCAATATTTGCTGAACCTTATCAAAATCTTCTTTTGATATTATCGGTTCATGCGTCCCCTCTACCGTTATCCAATAATCGCGTTCTGCTCTAATTATCCGATGGTCCTTATAGGATATCGTTCGTCTTTGATTTTGTGTCATATTACCTATATAAACATCGGATTTTAATATTTCATTAATGGTGGCTGTGCTCCACCGCATTGTCTTGCCAGCTGGATTTTTATATTTCTCACCATTCGCTTGTTTGTAGGCTGCCGGTGGTAATATTCTTTTCTCCGTAAGCGTGTTTGCAATGCGGTTTTGATTTCTCGTTTTTAAGAATTCCGCAAAAATATACTTTACCACTTCCGCCGCATATTCATCAACAATCAACTTCCCTTTATTGTTTGGGTCTTTTTTATAACCGTACCTCGCGAACGCCCCTAAAAAAATCCCCTTACTTCGTTTTAATCGGCAGGCAGAAATCACCTTTTTTGAGTTGTCACGGGCATACTCATCATGCATTATATTCTTGAATTTTACATCAAGTTTTTCCACAGATTCCGGATTGAGATAAGAGTCAACATTATCGTTAATTGAAATAAATCTTATCTTGAAAAACGGAAAAATAACATATATTAGTTTACTTGATTCTTCATTATTTCGCGCTAATCTTGACAAGTCTTTTACTATAATGCAATTTATTTCCCCTTTTTCGTACATACGTTGTAAGCGTTGAAAATCAGGGCGTTCTAAATCTGTTCCCGTATAACCGTCATCTATAAAATAATCGATCAACCGTATTTCGGGATTTTTCTCTAAAAAGCGGCTTATTAATCGTTTTTGATGAAAAACACTTAAACTGTCGAAGTCTTTTGACTTTTTGTCTTCTCTTGATAAACGAATATACCCTGCCGCTTTCCATTCTATCGCTTTTGGTTTTTGCTCCTCTATGTTATATCTACTTTTCCGACTCATTTATCCACCCTAAACAGCAACTCCTATCGCCTGATTAACTGTTCCCTTAACCACATCTTTTCTTTTTGCAAACAGAGCATGATTATTTGATACATATTCCATAATCGTATCATACTCATCTTTATATCTCACAACAATCTCTATCCTATCGTCTTCGTACACATAGACATTTTCGATTAAAGCACAAACCAATTCTCTCGTCAGCTCATTAACGTTATGAGTGTTCTTGAATGCTTTTATAAAATTGTTTTCAGGGGATACCCCTTTATCAATTTCTTCTATTTTCAGTTTTAACCCTTTTATTTTTTCTTCTAAATCACTTATCTTTTTCTCATAACGTTGCCGAAAATTCTCATATTCCTGTTTATCAATTAACCCTGCTTTATAATCGGGATACAAATCTTCTCGCAATTTATAGAATTTTTCTAAATCTTGTTGCTGAGTATCCGCAATCGTTTGCAATTTTTTAGATGTGTTTTTTCTAATTGGAGATTGATTTATTAATTCCAATATCGGCTCAACTTCTATTGCCAATTTTATATTTAATTTAATAAATTCCAAAACCGCGTGCTCTACTTTATCGGCTTGTATTGTATGTTTCGTACAAAGATTTTTTCCTCTATTTTTATAGGTGGAGCAAAAATAATAATTATATACCTTCCAACCATTTTCCATCGTCCTGCGTATCATACCACGTTTACAATCACCACATTTAATAAACCCTGATAAAACGTTTAATTTTTTTGTGGTTGGCGATTCTCTTGTATCTCTGGACAATAAATCCGCTATTTGTGCAAATTCTTCTCTTGTGTAAATTGGCTCGTGCGTGTTTTCAACTATAATATAATTTTCCTTGTCAACTGCCCGACATTTTTGCACTCGATAGCTAATCGTATTCATCACATTTTGCACCATATCTCCAACATACATGCGATTGACTAAAATTCGACGTACCGTTCGTTGAGTCCATGTCGTTCCTTCCGTAACACCCGCAGGTCGATATTTAGGATGTTTCATCTTTTTATATACCGCAGGAGAAGGTATTCCTTCAGCATTCAATACTCGAACTATCCCACGAATACTTTCACCCCCAAGGAACATATCTTTAATTCTCCGAACAATTACTGCCGCTTCTTCGTCAATTACAATCTTATGACAATCGTTTGGGTCTTTTTTGTATCCGTAGGATGCGAACGAACCAATAAATTCACCACACTCACGTTTAAGCGTTAATGTGCTTTTTACTTTTATTGATATATCACGACAAAATTCATCGTTCATTAAATTTTTAAATTTCGTTGAAAGATTATCTAATGAATCAGGGTCAAGATAACTGTCAACATTATCATTTACACATATAAATCGAGTTTTTAAATACGGAAATAAAACCGTTAAATAATTTCCGATTTCAATGCTATTTCTACCAAATCGCGATAAATCTTTTACGATAATACAATCTATACGCTTTGCTCGTAAATCCTCTTCCAAATCTTTGAATCTCGGTCTATTAAAATTTGTTCCAGACCACCCATCGTCTATATACGTATCGTATATCTTCAAATCCGAGTTACGGTCAACAAAATCCAATAACAACTCTTTTTGTGAAGATATACTGTCGCTTTCATATTTATCGCCGTCTTCGCGCGATAAACGCAAATAAAGGCCACAACTCCAAATCCTTGTGGGGTTACGACCTTTATTTCTTTCCATTCTATTCATCATTATATCACCTCACGAGTTTAAGGTGACGCATGAATTTTCTATAGCACGAACAATATATCACAACGTTCCTAAAAACTCCAGCATTTTAAGGGCATTTACCCAAATTTGTTTTTACTAAATCTTCAAATATTTCTTGAAATGACGGTCCCTCTTTTTTAAAGGTTACATGTACCGTTATTCCCCCCACCTTAAAGGCATACGGATTTTTTATTTGTTCAATGAACTGAATTATTCTATTTTCTTTATCCTCCATTCTATTTATTTTTATAGTAGTGATATCAACTAATTCTTCCGTATTCATATTTACCTTTTTACCCCCAAACTTATAATAATTGCTCTATCCACTTCCACCATCGTGTGTTTATCTGCCACACCTACAAACTCGGAAATGCGGATTTTATCAATCACTCGTATCTGTTCCAGTAAGATGATCGAATCCTTTTTCAAGCCTTCCGTTTGAATAGGTACGTGTGTAGGCAATTTTGCTTTTGCCAATTGGCTCGTAATAGCCGCAACAATCGTCGTGGGCGAGTGCTGATTACCCTTATCGTTTTGCAAAATTAAAACAGGACGTATACCGCCCTGCTCGCTTCCTTTCACAGGATTCAAATCCGCATAATATATTTCACTTCTTTTTATATCTTTCATAATTGCCTCCGTTAAGTAAAAAAGGCGACCGTTTTTCTCAACGACCGCCTTTTCGATTTTATTACATTGTTTGCGTGACAGGCTCTTGGTCCGCACCTTCGTCCAATTGTTCGCCATGTTCTTCTTCCAACTTCTGCTCATAGGCGTTAAGGATTTGCTTGTTCATTTCCTCTCGAGCTTCCGCCGTTATCGGGTGGAAAACGTCTTTGTAATCTTCCCCGTCTTTCCTTTGCGGCATAGAAACAAACACGCCTTTCTCGCCTTCAACGATTTTAATGCCGTGAACAGCGAACGCATCACCGATATTCACGCTTGCAAACGCTTTTGTCTTACTGCCTTCGAAATCGACAAGAGAGTCAATTCTTGCGGCAATCTTTGGTGTTTGCGTTTTCTTGGGTTCGAGTTTACTTGACTGCGTTTTTGGTTTTGCTTGATTTTTTGTTGACATTGTATTGTCCTCCTTCTTCATTTTTAAGTAAGCAAAAGCGGTCGCTTATTACAAACGACCGCTTTTTTTGTATCAATCGTTTTCTTTTTCGTTCACATTTGTCCTTCACATCCCTGAACGTGGGTACGCAGTCTTCCGGGCATGCATTTGCCCCTCATAGGAATCTCACCTTCGCGTGGTTCTCACCCGAACGCCCTCATTGGTTGCGACGGGTTGGTTACCGTTCGACCTGTGACTGGACGTAAGTATCATTATACCTTCTGCCTTTCGTCGCCTACG
>JAFTPU010000014.1 GCA_017463105.1 Clostridia bacterium | reverse complement strand
GTGACGGCCTTATGGTCAAGCGGTTAAGACGACGCCCTCTCACGGCGTAAACCCGGGTTCGAGTCCCGGTAAGGTCACCAGTAACAACCTAAATCGAACCCCTCAATTAGAGGGTGGACGGTTTGGGTTGTTTCATTTTCTAAAATAGTTTTTAAGGCGTTTCCTTTTGGCTTGGGAACGCTTTTCTTTTTACCTTGAATAAATACCTGCCCTTATGAAAAATCGCGCTAAAAACGGCGGTTTATGCCGCGAAAGACTCTTGACAGGAGAAAGGAGTGCGGAAGGCTGTAGACAGAATTCGAAAGAAGAAATAATGCAATAGCAAAAGACGGTTACGCGTGGGCGTAGCCGTCTTTTTTTGCTGTTAAAAACGAAAAAATATTGCTTTAAATACTTGCATTATGAATCGACATTATGTTATAATGTAAAAAACAAAAAACGAGCAACAATAATCTTGATTTTTTTTGGTGAACATTTGGTGAACAAACGCTGAAATGCTTTATTTTAAAGGGGTTTAGGAGCTACGATTACGGTTCAAATCCGCCTAGTAGCTCCAAACGAAACCTGCCGATTTTGGCGGTTTTTTGTTGTAAAAATGACCGTTTTCACAATTTCATCAATTTTATTTACTATTTAGGAAAGGATAGAGGCGTATGCAAAAATACGAACGTTTGTTAGAAGAATATATTTTTGAAAAAGCCAAGCGGGTATTGAAAGAACCCTATAAAAAAATAAAGTATCCGTTTATCGATCCCGGTGAGGGGTATAACGGCAACTTATGGGATTGGGATTCTTTCTGGACGGCGTACGCGCTTTGTCGCGCGTACGAGCTGTATGGAGAGATGCGTTTTCTCAAAGCGGAAATCTCCAAAGAGAAGCTGGCTTTACATATACGCGGTTGCGTGCTCAATTTTTTGTCCGCGCAAGCGGACGACGGGTTCGTGCCGATTATGATGACGGGCGACGGTGATTTTTGCGACTTTTTTGAAACGGAACATCAAAAGGGTACGCCGCTCAATCAAATAAAGCCCTTTTTATGTCAAGCTATCGTAAACGCGAGCGAATTTTCGGGCGATTACGCTTGGTTTGATGTGGAAAAGGCAATCAAATATTTGCTTTATTACGAAAAGTATCAGCGTGACGAGGGTACGGGATTGTTTATTTGGCAGGACGATATTATGATTGGCGTAGACAACAATCCCACCGTCTTTTTTAGACCGCCAAGAAGCAGTGCAGATATTTATTTGAATTGTTTTATGGTTGCCGAATATGACGCGTTAATAAGCATTTTAACGGCGTTAAAGGATAATCGCGTAACCGTTTGGCGAGAAAAGAAGGCAAGCTTAATACGGGCGATCAACGCGTATGCGTGGGACGAACGCGACGGGATCTATTATACCCAAGACGTTGGTTTTCATAAAACGATTTTAAAAGCGGGAAATTTTGAGTTTCATAAAAATCTTGCGCCGAAATGGAAAACCGTTCCGATTAAAATACGGTTTTGGGGCTGTTTTTTGCCTCTTTTTGTGGGAGTATGCGACGAGGAGCGTGCGAAAAAACTCGTCTTGCATTTACAAGACGAAAGAGTGTTTGCCCGCTACGGCGTGCGCACGCTTGCCTCGGACGAACCTATGTACGATTTGGAAAAATCGAGTAATCCCTCTAACTGGCTGGGCGCGATTTGGACGATTGCGAACTATTGTGTTTGGAAAGGCTTAAAACGGTACGGCTTTAACGCGCTCGCGGAAAAATTGCGTGTGGCGACGATAGAGCTTTTGGGAAAGAAATTAGAGGAAAAAGGCGATTTGTTTGAAAGTTATCAACCCGATACGGGCGAAGAAAATTTGCACGCGGGTTTTTTGAGCTGGAATTTATTAGTGCTTGAAATGATCAAAGCAAGAGAGGATAAAAGAGATGAATAAACAAAAGTACGGTATAATAAACTCACCGATAAATAAGAATTTGTAAGGGTTAAAAGTATGAGATTAGAAACGAGCAGGTTGTTCATCCGTAGGCTGAATGAGTCGGATTGGCAAGAGATGCAAAAACTGTTTATAGATTTCAACAACTCAAAATACGCTATCTATGATATGCCTCTACCAACAGAGAACGAGGAAAGCAAGGCATTGACAAAAAGGTTTGCTGACAGCAATCTATTCTTTTCGGTTTTTCTGAAAGAATCAAATAATATGATAGGGTACGTTTGCTTCCATAAAAACGGTGACAAATACGATTTGGGATATTGCTTCCACTCTGCGTATCACTCCAACGGTTATGCATACGAAAGCACGGATGCTCTTGTAAAATACTTCGCCAATAACTACGGTGTGACAAGTTTTACCGCAGGTACTGCGATAGATAACACGCCCTCGTGTAAGCTTTTAGAAAAGTTAGGATTTGCCTGTGTTTCGACCGAAACCATATCCTTCGATAATACTTTTTCATTCCAAGGCGGCAACTTTGAGTTGCAAATATAATAATCAAATTCCAATTTATCGGGCAGTAAAAGGTTCGATTTAGGTTGGCTAAGGTCACCAAAAAGAGAGAACAGCTCTCGCGGCTGTTCTCTTCGCTTGTCATTATTTCAATCTTTCCATGAATTCCGCAATCCCTTTTTGTACGAATTGTTTTTGATTGGGATCCAAATAGTTGAGCAACGCCAAAAGCTCGCCGACGTGGGTCAATTCTTCGTTTTTGATGTTTTTCCACGTTTCCTTTGCGAGTCTGTCGTTTGTGCTATGTATGTGCGCGTCGTATTCTATGACGGCTTGAATTTCGCCTGCCAGATCTTGGCGGGCTTTTTGCAACGTATCGAAATCCACTACGTTGGCGTTTTCGGAATAAGTATTGTTATTGTAGGAATTGTTAAGAAAATTAAACATGATTCGACCTCCTTTTAATAGTATATTGCGGCGTGGATAAAATTGTGAAAAAAATGGCTGCCTACGCTACGCGCGTCCGTCGTTTTTCGTTTGGCGCATAAAAGACTCGAAACCAAATAAAGACGAGCCGTAACGGCAAAAGAGAATTTATCGCTTAGGGGCGTAAAAAATATTTTTTCCGAAACGCAATCGGTAATCGAGAGGATATTTTTCAACGGAATCGTCATACTGACAACGAGGTGGTTTATTATGTTCGGTATCGATGAGATCTATTGGGTGTTTATCAATTCGATTGTTTCTTTCGGATTTTTGTTTATCATATCGAAGCTGCTCGGAAAAAAACAGATCGCGCAGCTGGAGTTTATCGATTACGCGGTCGGGATATCGTTAGGATCGATCGCCGCGGAATGGGCGGTAGGGACGGAACGGCCGTTTTATTATTACGCGATCGCTATGTTGATTTATTTTCTGCTTGCCATAGGCATTGCGTTGCTTGGTCGGAAAAATTGTTTTTTCAAGAAATTGTTCAAAGGTAAGCCCGTTACGCTCATTTACGAGGGGGAGATCGTATACGACGGTTTGGTAAAAAGTAAAATAGACGCGAACGACCTGCTTTCCATGCTGCGGGAGAAGGGATATTTCGATATCGCGGACGTGGCGTACGCGGTTTTCGAGACGAGCGGACAATTGTCCGTTTTGCCCAAAGGCAATCAAAAGCCCGTCGTCATCGAGGACGTGGATAAACGGAAGATCAAACAGGCGTCTTTGACGAACACGCTCGTCGTGGACGGGGAGATATCGAAATCGGGCTTGTCCGAGCTGAAAAAAGATAAAGCGTGGCTTTTCAAAAAACTGCGCGTGAAGAATAGGCGGGAGTTGAAAAATATAATTTTGGCAACGTACGACGAAGAGACGAAAAAGATCAACGTGCATTATAAGAATAAGATCGATTGACGCAAAAACAAATCCGTTCGCTTAGGGCGGATTTATTTTTTTTACGTAAAAACGCGTAAAATATTTTGCCGATATTTGTCGATTATAATTGAAAAAAAAATACGTATGTGCTATAATTTTCATATAGACCCTCAAAGGAGCTTTTAAAGATGGGAGAATTTTGTACGCAAGAAGAATACTGCCGTAAGATCAAAAAAGTGATCATTACGAAAGAACAGATCGCCGAGGCGATCGAAAAAGCCGGAAAACAGATCGACGAATGGTACGACGGCAGACCGATCCTGCTCGTCAGTATTTTAAAGGGTGCGTTCGTGTTTATGGCGGATCTGTGCCGTGCGGTGAGCGTGCCGTGCGAGATCGGGTTTATGTGCGCGAAGAGTTATTACAGCGGTACCGTGTCCACGGGCGTCGTGAAGATCACGATGGATCTCGATCGGGATATCAGCGGATATCACGTAGTCATCGTAGAGGATATCATCGACACGGGCAGAACGCTCAACGACGTCGTGAAAATGTTGAAAGCGAGAAATCCGCTTTCCCTGCGCGTGGTGACTTTGCTCGACAAGCCCGACAGGCGGTTGGTGGATTTTAATGCGGATATGGCGTTGTTTACCATTCCCGATCTGTTCGTGATCGGCTATGGACTCGATTGCGCGGAATATTACAGAAATCTCCCGTATATAGCGGAATACGATCAGGAAGCGTAAAGATATGTCGAAGTTGGACCGAATTTTTAAATTAAAAGAAAACAATACGAACGTAAAGACGGAGCTTAGCGCGGGACTCACCACCTTCATGACGATGGCGTACATACTCGCGGTCAATCCGAGTATTCTCGCGGACGCGGGAATGGACCCCACCGCGGTGCTTTTGGCTACCTGCCTCGCTTCCTTTATCGGCTCGATCTGCATGGCGTTTATGGCAAACCTGCCCTTCGTGCTTTCGGCGGGTATGGGCTTGAACGCCTATTTCGCCTACACCGTCGTGGACGTGCTCGGATACTCGTGGCAGGTCGCGTTGTTGGCGGTGTTTATAGAGGGTATCGTATTTATCATACTTTCTTTGACGAGCGTGCGCGAGGCGATCTTCAACGCGATTCCCATGTCCTTGAAAAACGCGGTTTCGGTCGGGATCGGCGTATATATCGCGTTCATCGGCTTGCAGAGCGCGGGCGTTTGCGTAAACAACGACAGAACGTTGGTGTCGATGATCATGTTTACCCAAAACTTCACGACGGCGGGCATTTGCGCGTTGCTTGCGCTTTTGGGCACGCTTTTCACCGCATTCCTTTATATAAAAAAGGTAAAGGGTTCTATTCTGTTCGGCATATTGGCGACGTGGATCGTAGGTATGCTTTGCCAGCTCGTGGGACTGTACGTTCCGAATGCGGCGGAGGGGTATTATTCCCTGTTCCCTACGTTTGCACTGACGGATTTTTCCACGCTCGGAAAAACGTTCGGACAATGCTTTAACGTCGATCTGAGCGGCGTCGGTATATTTAATTTCATCGTCGTCATCTTCTCGTTCCTGTTCGTCGATCTGTTCGATACGATGGGTACGCTTATCGGAGTCAGTACAAAAGCGGGCATGCTGGACGAAGAGGGACGGCTACCGAATCTCCGTCCCGCGCTTTTAGCCGACGCGATCGCCACAAGTGCGGGCGCGCTCTTGGGGACCTCCACGACGACGACTTTCGTCGAATCCGCTTCGGGCGTTTCGGCGGGCGGCAGAACGGGTCTTACCGCTCTGACGTCGGCGGTCTTGTTCCTTTTGTCTATGCTGTTTGCGCCCGTCTTTACGGCGATCCCTTCGTTTGCCACGGCACCCGCGCTCATCATTGTCGGGTTTTTGATGTTCACCAATATCACCAGCCTCAAATTCGAGGAGGGGGATTACGCGTCGTCGATTCCCGCATACCTTTGTATCATTGCGATGCCCTTGTTTTACAGCATTTCGGAGGGCATTTCGCTGGGGATCATCTCCTACGTATTTTTGCACCTTGTGAGCGGAAAGGCGAAAAAGGTGTCGCCCGTCATGTACGTGCTCGCCGTACTGTTTATCCTCAAATATATATTCCTGTGAGCTTTGGTTAAATTACAGGGAAATAAGACATATTATTAAAAAGGGGGGGGAGAAAAAATGCGGATACAAGCGGACGTGAAATACGTGGGCGTAAACGATAAAAATATCGATCTGTTCGAGGGCATGTATACCGTGCCGAACGGTATAGCGTACAATTCTTACGTGATACTCGACGAAAAGGTCGCCGTGCTCGATACGGTCGACGCGGCGTTCAAAGACGAATGGCTGGAGAACGTGAAAAGCGCCCTGAACGGCAGATTGCCCGATTATCTGATCGTACAGCATATGGAGCCCGATCATTCGGCGAATATTTTTGCGTTCATGCGGGAATACCCGAACGCAAAGCTCGTTGCTTCCTCGAAAGCGTTCGTGATGATAAAGAATTTTTTCGGCACGGATTTTGCGGAGAGGCAGGTCGTCGTGGGCGAGGGGAGCGCGTTGGGGCTTGGTAAGCATAAGCTTACGTTTATTACCGCGCCTATGGTGCATTGGCCCGAGGTGGTCGTGACCTACGACGAAACGGACAAGATACTCTTTTCCGCGGACGCGTTCGGGAAATTCGGCGCGTTGGATACGGAGGAGGAATGGGCGTGCGAGGCGCGGCGGTATTATTTCGGTATCGTCGGCAAATACGGCGTGCAGGTGCAGGGGCTTTTGAAGAAGCTGGCGGGCAAGGAGATCAGAACGATCTGCCCGTTGCACGGACCCGTGCTGAAAGAGAATTTGGGGTATTATCTCGATTTGTATAGCACGTGGTCGAGCTACGGCGTGGAGAGCGAGGGCGTTATGATCGCGTACACCTCCGTTTACGGCAACACGAAAAAGGCGGTCGAATTGCTTGCCGAGGAGTTGAAGAAAAACGGTTGCGAAAAAGTGGCGGTAAACGATTTGGCGCGTTGCGATACGGCGGAGGCGGTAGAGGACGCGTTCCGTTACGGTAAAGTCGTTTTGGCGACGACGACCTATAACGGCGAGATATTTCCGTTTATGCGGGAGTTTATCGCGAATCTCGTCGAACGGAATTGGCAGAACAGGACGGTTGGGTTTATCGAAAACGGGAGCTGGGCGCCGATGGCGACGAGAGTGATGCGCGGTATGCTGGAAAAATGTAAAAATCTGGAGTATACGGAAGCGACGGTAAAGATCTTTTCGGCGATGACGGAAGAAAACCGAGGGGAAATAAGCGCGTTGGCGCAAGAACTTTGCAAATAAATGATAGATAAGGAGAGAAAAATATGAGCAAATACGTTTGTACGGTATGCGGTTGGGTATACGACGAGGAGCACGGCTTACCGAATAAAGGGATCGTGGCGGGCACGAAATTCGAGGATCTGCCCGACGGATTCGAATGTGAGCTTTGCGGCGTAGGCAAAGAAAATTTTACGGAAGAATAAGAAAGAGGGCGGGAAACCGTATCGGTTGTCATGAACACACAAAAGAAGATCGTAAGCTTTGCGGCGGTTTTGATTGCGATATTGTCGCCCTTGGGTACGGTGCGCGCGCGGGCGACCGAGGACGCGCCGTCTGCCGCGGACGTGGAATACGTCAAGGTCGGGAATTATATCGCCAATTGGGGGACGCGCGGCGCGGAAAGCAAATTTCTTTCCGTTTACGCCGAGGCGTTTTACACGGGCGCGTATACGTATGAAACGCTGTCGGAAAACGAGGGCGGGACTTCGCAATCGGACGCGCACGAAAGCGAGCTGTATAAAGCGTTGCAAGCGATGATGAAAACAAAGCATACGCATATAACAGGGTATAAAGAAACAAATAATCTCTATCGTTATACCGATTGTCAGAAAAGCGATCATTCCACCATTTCTTCTTTTTATTCGGGAACGGAATTCGACGGAACGTGGGTCGGCGGTAATGATTCGCCGTGGAACAAAGAACATACGTGGCCCAACAGTAAGGGCTTGGGCGGAAGCGATGAAAACGATATCATGATGCTCCGTCCCACGGTGTCAAGCGAAAACAGCAGTCGTGGGAATAAAGGTTACGGCGAAAGCGCGGGGTATTACGAGCCTGCGGACGACGTAAAAGGGGATTGCGCCCGTATCGTGCTGTATACGTATACGCGCTGGGGAAATACGCAGTATATGTGGGGCTCGGCGGGAGTAATGGAAAGTCTCGAAGTATTGCTTTCATGGATGGAATCCGACCCCGTCGATACGTGGGAAATGGGCAGGAACGACGCCGTACAGGCAATTACGGGTACGCGTAACGTATTCGTCGATTACCCCGAATACGCGTGGCTTTTATTCGGCGAGGATATCCCCGAAAATATGCCCACGCCCTCGGGGATCGCCCAAAATCCGCCCGTTGCAAGCGATAGCGATACCGACACCGCGACGGACAGCGATACCGCAAGCGACAGCGATATCACAACGGACAGCGATACCGCAAGCGACAGCGATATCACAACGGACAGCGATACCGTAAGCGACAGCGATATCACAACGGATAGCGATACCGTAAGTGATAACGTTTGTGAGCACGTATACGGCGAACCGCTCATCGTAACGCGGGAGGACGGTACGAAAGCGGAGATGCGCGTTTGCAAGACTTGCGGTTTTGCGCGGTATAGGGAAATAGAAGAAGGGGGGTGCAATTCCTCGGTAAGCGGATTTGCCGTAACGGGGCTGTTGACGAGCGTTTGTACGTTGCTTTGTATAAAACGAAAACGTTAAATTTGTTACAGCGGAAAAATTTTTTTGTTTCAACGCTTGCATATTAAAAAATAATGTGATAAAATGGTGAAAAGCTATTTGGACGGTACAAAGATGGAAAGCGAAAAATTTACGTTGAAATTTGCGGAAACGGCGGAGGAACGTAACGCCGTATACGCGCTTCGGTATCGGGATATGATCCTCGAATACCGCCCCGAAAACGTAAAGGAGGACGGACTCGATATTTCGCCCGCCGACGCCTTTGCCAAGCACGCGATGTGTATCGATAACGCCACGGGCGACGTCGTGGGTTCGTATCGGATCATCACTTCCGATTCCCTTCCCGAACACGAGCGCTTCGTCTGCGAGGACGAGTTCGACATCTCCGCACTCAAAGCCACGGGCGAAAGCATTGCCGAGCTTTCCCGCGCGGTGGTAAAACGCGAATACAGAAACAGCGTAGTGCTGATGCTTCTGCTCCGTTTCGTGGTAAAATATCTGCGCGAGCAAAACTACCGTTTCGTGATCGGCGAAGCCAGCTTTCTGGGCACGGACAAAACCGTTCGGCAAAACGAGTTTTCCTATTTGGCGGCGTATCACGCGATCACCGATTTCGATATCCGTTCGTTGGAGAAGGAGCAAATCGGATTGTTGCCCAAAGAGGCGCTCGACGCGCCGACGATCAAGCGCAGTCTGCCGCCGCTGATAAGAGCGTATCTCGGCTTCGGCGCGAAGGTTTCCCGCGACAGCTTCACCGACCGTGAATTCGGGAGCGTGGACGTCTTTATCCTGCTCGATTCGGAGAATTACAACGACGCGTACATAAATAGACTGTTACGACTTTAATAAATGCAAAATGTAAAATGCAGAATGCAAAATTACGGAATGATTTATAAACATGCCGCCATTCCGCATTCCTAATTCAGAATTAAACAAAACGGGGCGTTACGCGCCCCGTTTTTTACTTACCAAACATAACAAAATTTACGATTGTGCAAAAAGTATTGAGGATTTTCTAACGACAAAATAAAAATTATATTGTATAATAGGGGCGTATTATGCAAGGGGCATAATATGAATATTCAAGGAAAATCAATAAGGAGAAAAATTATGCAAAGAGTATGTATCCCCGATTGGGAATATCAAGAAAGAATTAAAAAAGCGGCGCAGCTTGTTGCTGCAAAAGGTCTTGACGCAATGCTCGTCGTATCGACGGAAAGCGACTATGCAAACGCAAGATATTTCTCGGGCTTCTGGCCCTTGTTCGAAAGAGCGGGCGTATTGATCGGCGCAAGCGGTAAAGCGGTGTTGCTCGTAGGTCCCGAATCGGCAATTTTCGCAAAAGATTTCGGTAAGATCGATAAGGTTATGGTTTTAAAAGAATTCCGTGAATCGGCTGACCCCGCATATCCCGAGCTTGTTCCCGACACGTTCAAAATGGCGTTTGATTACGTTGGCGCAACGGGCGAAAATCTTAAAATCGGTTTGGGCAGCTACGTAGAATGTACCTTGCCTATTATGGAAGGCTTGAAGGATACTTTCCCCAAAGCGGAAATCAGCATTTGCAGCGATATCATGGTCGCGCTCCGTTCGATTAAGAGCGACAACGAGCTCGCGTGTATCCGAGAAGGGTTTCGAATCGTTGAGCTTGCCACGGACGAAGTTATCAAGGCTTTGAAGCCCGGCGTTACCGAATTGCAAATGGTGGGTATTGCGCAAAGAGTTATTTACGAAAACGGCGCGGAATACGAAGGTCTGCCTATGTACGTATTCAGCGAGTCTTCTACCCGTCACGCAATCAGCCGTTCGACCTACAAAACGATTGGTAAGAACGATATCGTTCAGCTCAATCTTTCGGCGAAAATCGACGGTTATTCCCCCGCGATCGGTCTGCCCGTATTTATGGGCAAAGCAGAGGGCGAAAAGAAAGAATTGGTTGATTTCTGCTTGAAGATGCACAATTGGACGACGGAAAATTTGAAGGCGGGCATGAAAGCGGACGTCGTTCCCAAGAAATTCTTGCAAATGTTCAAGGACGCGGGCTATGAAAAGAACTACGTATACGGACCTTGCCACGGTACGGGTATGATCGAAGTGGAAGCGCCTTGGATGGAAACCTCCTCCGATTATATCTTGAAGAAGAATATGACGTTCCAAGTAGATACGTTTATTTCGGGCTCGACCTTTGGCTGCCGTTGGGAAAAGGGTATTGCTATCAAGGAAAACGGGGTAGAATCTTACACCGATTATCTTGAAAAGCACGGTTTGATCGAATTGGGCTTCTAAGTTCGAAGAATCTAAGTTTGATAAATAGGATATAGGGAAAGCCGAGGGATTTTCCCTTGGCTTTCTCGGCTTGTTTAAATCATAAGGAGAAAAATTATGGCAGTAGTAGGAAAAAAAGATTGGATCATTCCCGATTGCGAGCTTCCGCCCGAGGGCGAGGGCGTGCTGAAAGGTCACGAAAGCGTGGTGATCGTCAACGACAGCGATAAAAAAGCGGTGATTAAAGTAAAATTGTATTTCGTGGAAGAAAAAGCTTACGAGGGTATCACTTGGGAGGTAGAGCCTCAAACGGTAAGATGCTTCCGCATGAACAACGTGGAGCATATGTGCGGTTACGTCGTACCGCTCGAAACGCAGTATGCGATGAAGCTGGAAAGCTCCGAACCCATCGTCGTACAATACGGCAGATTGGACAACCGCCAAACGAATCTCGCGTATTATACGACTTTGGCGTTTTAAGGAGAAAAAACAACGCATATACGGCACATTTCGGTGTTGTATTTCCGCGCGCCTCGCTCGTGTACTTCTTTGTACACTCCCGTCGGCGTGCTCAATACGCCTTGAACTGCTTGTATCTTCGTTGCTTTTGGAAAATAAGAATTTTGGAGAAAATTACTATGATTTTAGACCATTCTTTTCCGCGTGAAACGGATTACGTAAAAGAAAAAAATATTCCCCTTGTGATCGTGGGCGGTACGGTCGAATATCACGGCCCGCACTGCTCGTACGGTTGCGATACGCTCGTTGCCGAGGGCTTGGTGAAGCTTCTCGCCAAAGAGAAAGAGCTCATGATAGCGCCCACCATTTCCTATTCGCCCTCGAGCTACGCCGTGGGCGGCAGAAAGAGCGGCACGGTGCACGTACCCGAACGCGCGTTCGAGGATTACGTATATTACGTATTCAAGAGTATGTTGTATTCGGGCTTCAGAAACGTCTACGTGGTCATTCATCACCAATTCGAGCAGGAGCACGAAATGCCGATGACGCTGTGTTATCGCACGGCGGCGAAACGCGCGACGATGGAATATCTCGAAGAGACGCTCGGCGAAGGCTGGTGGGGTAGCGAGAGTTATTCCAACTATTACGAAGAAATGGAAGGGGCGAACGATCCGTTCAGCTGGATCAAGGTAATCCCCACGATGTCGACGGCGGTGCAGAACGCGACGGGGTACGATCACGCGGGCAAATACGAGAGTTCCATTTTGATGGCGCTGTATCCCGATTGCGTACAGCTTGACAGGATCGACGATATCAAGCATTGGTTCACCGAAAGCGCGCGCGAAGCGAGCAAGGAGATCGGCGACGAGATGGTGCGGCAGTCGCTTGCATATCTGAAAGAAGCGATCAAATAAAATCTAAAAATACTCCCGAGGGATAAGCCCTCGGGAGTACTGTTTTTTCATCGTTTAAATGCCCTCGAATACGAGGTGGATCCCCGCGTTTTTGATAACGGTGCAAGCCGACTTGATACGTTCGGGCTTGTATTCGCGGATCGCGTGACTGTCGAATCCCACGGAAAGACGTACGCCTGATTTTTTTACGACGTCCTGTTGTTCTTTGTTTTTCAGAAATTCGGTCGCGTAGTCGTATGCTTTAAAGCCGTGCGAGCTGTCGAGGTTTACGTTGATTTCCCAAAAAATATTGTGTTCCGCCAATTTACGGAAGTAGCGGAAGGGCTCCTCGCCGATCGATTTTATAAATGCAAACAGGTCGGTGTGCGCGATACCCGTCGTGCAGCCGCAACGCTTCGCGAACGCGAAGATGTCGCCCTTTGTGATCGAGTTGGCTTTGTCCAAGCCCTCGACGAGACAATAATCGAAGAAGGAGATATCCGCGTTTTCGGGAAGCGCGTAATTGTCCTTGCCCACGCAGGTCGCCACCTCGATACCGCGCAGGATATTGATTTTGTTGCGGTATTTGTCTTTTAACAGATTTATATGGTCGAAATAGCGGACGAGCGTCTGCTCGTAGTCGGTCGAAAGATCGGTGCCTTTATAATAACAAAGGGATTTTCGCGCAAGCCCCACGCCGTGGTTGTGGTCGGTGATACCGAGCGTTTTGATCCCGCCCGCGATCGCGGTTTCGATCACCTTTTCGGGACGATCGTCCGAATCGAAGGAGTAATAGGTGTGTGCATGCAGATCCTGAAATACCATTCGTTTTTCCTCTTTTTTAACGTATGATCGGATTTATTATAATACAATGCGAAAAATATTGCAAGCGGAAAGACGGAAAATCAGAAAATAAAATTGATCTTCCTGCCCTCGAGCGTTTTGGGCGGCGGCGCGTCCGTGACGACGAGATCGAAATTTTCCAGCTCCGTCAGACGGTACGCCCCGTGCGAGCCGAATTTGGTATGGTCGATCAGGAGCACCCGTTTTTGCGAACGCTCGAACGCCGCGCGCTTGATCTCCTTCTGATCGAGCGAGCGCTCGTATGCGTTGCCGTCCAGCACCGCGGCGCAGGAGGCGATCATGAGATCGAACGCGAAGTCATCGAGCTGTCTCGCCGTCCAGCTACCTACCGCGGCGATGGTGTTGTACTGCACGGTACCGCCCAAAAGGATAAGGGTGGTGTTCGGCTTTTTGGAAAGCTGTATCGCCGCTTGCAGATTGTTCGTCACCACCGTCTTATGACTGAAATCCATACGCTCGGCAAGCGCGAGCGCCGTGGACGAGCTGTCGATAAACACCGATTTGAACGGGGGGATATAGGGGAGCGCCTTCGTCGCCGCACGTTCCTTTTCGGTCGCATTCCTTTCCATACGGAAAAAGATCGAAATTTCTTCCGAGTTTTCGGGAAGCAACGCGCCGCCGTGGCTGCGTTCGACGAGCCCCATCGCGTGCATTTCCGAAAGGTCGCGCCGAATGGTCGCTTCGCTTACGTAAAACGCTTTCGAAAGTCGGTTTACGTTTACTTTTTTTTGCTCTTTCAGGATGCGCAATATCTCGTTTTGTCGTTCGTTTAATGCCATAAAACAAATACGGTCCTTCTTTTTCTTTCTTTTCGCAAAATAAACGTGCGATTTTTGCGCGTTTGTTTTCGTTTATGTTCGAATTATATCATAAAAAATTTTTTTTGTCAATCTTTCGAACATATATAGACAAAAATAAAAAAGTATGATATAATATATGCAAGATAGAAAAGAATGCCGTAAAGCGGGCAAAAAACGGGAGAAAGAAACATGAGATATTATCTTGCGATCGATATCGGGGCGTCGTCGGGCAGACACATCGTGGCGCATCTCGAAAACGGAAAAATGATCACGGAGGAAATTTACCGCTTCCAAAACGGTCCCGAAAACAAGGTCGCTTACGACGGCGAGAAGCACTTGACGTGGGATCCCGACCGTCTGTTTGCGGAGATACTGAACGGTTTGAAAAAAGCCAAGGAAGTGGGGAAAATTCCCTATTCCGTGGGTATCGACACGTGGGGCGTCGATTACGCGCTCATAGGCGAGGACGGCAAAGCGATCGGCGGGGTGTATTGCTACCGCGACGCGCGGACGGATAAAACTATCCCGCAGGTGCACGGTATTCTTCCCTTCGAGGAATTGTACGCAAAAACGGGTATCCAATTCGCCTCGTTCAACACCGTATACCAGCTTCTGCACGACAAGCAGACGGGCAGAATGGAAAAGGCGAAAGCTTTGTTGATGTTGCCCGATTATTTCCATTACCGCTTGACGGGCGTAAAAAAACAGGAATACACCAACGCCACGACGACGGGCATGGTGAACGCGAAAACGCATACGTGGGACGAGGAGATCCTCGAAAAGCTCGGCTATAAAAAGGAGCTGTTCGGCGAGCTGAGCCAGCCGGGTACGGAAGTGGGCGAGTTCACGGACGAGGTGGCTTCGTTCGTAGGGTATAAAGCGAAGGTCGTTTTGCCTGCGACGCACGATACGGCGAGCGCGGTCTTGGCGGCGCCCCTGTCGGCGCAGACGCCGTATATATCCAGCGGCACGTGGTCGCTTCTCGGCGTGGAGCAAAACTTTGCGCACACAAGCGAAGCGGCGAGAGAAGCGGGGTATTCGAACGAGGGGAGCGTGAAAAACACCTTCCGTTTGCAGATCAATATTATGGGGCTTTGGATGATCCAGCAGGTCCGTCACGAGCTGGGCGATAAGTATAGCTTCGCGGAGCTTGCGGACATGGCGAGAGCGAACCCCGTAGACGACGAGATCAACGTAAACGAGCAGAAATACATGGCACCCGAAAGCATGATCGACGCCATCAACGAGGCGGTGGGCAGACGACTGTCGGTCGGCGAGATGGCGTACGTGATTTATAACAACCTTGCGAAATATTACGACCTTTCGCTCAAAGCCTTGGAGGGCGTGACGGGCGAGAAATACGAAACGCTGAATATCATCGGCGGTGGAAGCAAGAATATGCTTCTCAACGAGCTGACGGCAAAGTATACGGGCAAGCAGATCATCACGGGTCCCGCAGAGGGCACGGCGATCGGCAATCTGATGATGCAGATGGTCGGTTCGGGCGAGATCGAAAACGTGAAAGCGGGCAGAGAGATCATTAAAAATTCGTTCGATATCGCACAGCTTTAAAGGAAAAAGATTATGAAAATTGTGTTATTCGGGGACTCTATCACCGACGCGGGCAGAAACCGTTCGGTCGATTACGACAAATCGAGCTACGGCTTCGGCTATCCCTCGTTTATTGCGGGCGAGTTGCTCGCGAAAGACCCGAACGGGTACGATATCATAAACCGCGGGATCAGCGGGAACAGGGTCGTCGATCTGTACGCGCGTATCAAAGCGGACGTTTGGAATTTACAGCCCGACGTTTTGAGTATTCTGATCGGTATCAACGATATTTGGCACGAGCTGGGGCACGGCAACGGCGTCGATCTCGTTCGATACGAGAAAATATACCGTATGCTGATCGAGGACACGAAAGAACGGTTGCCGAAGCTGAAGATCGTAATCTGCGAGCCGTTCGTTTTGGAGGGCGCGGCGACGAAGGAAAAGTACGCCGAGTTCCTCGAAGTGAAGAAGTATGCAAAAGTAGCGAAAAGGCTGGCGGAGGAATACGGTTTGTATTATCTGCCTTTGCAGGAAACGCTCGACAAGGCGGCGGAAAAGTACGGGGCGGAGAAATATTTGTCCGACGGCGTACACCCGACGGTGGCGGGCGCGAAGCTGATCGCGGACGAATGGTTGGCGTTATTTAAAAAAGAAATAGAAAAATAAGAGGACAAGGAGAGAAAATTATGTCCAGATATGAAGAAGCAAAGAAAGCGTATGCGGCGTTCGGGATCGATACGGAAGCGGCGATCGAAAGATTGAGCAAGATCTCGGTAAGCGTACACTGTTGGCAGGGCGACGACGTTATCGGTTTCGACGGCAGCGATTCGCTGTCGGGCGGTATCCAAACGACGGGTAACTATCCCGGCAGAGCGAGAACGCCCGAGGAGCTGTTCGAAGACGCAAAGCTTGCGTTTTCGCTGATGCCCGGTAAAAAGCGTATCAACGTGCACGCGTGCTACGCGATCCTCGGCGAGGATAAAGGCAAGGTCGATCGCGACGAATACACCTACAAATATTTCGAGCCGTGGGTAAAATGGGCGAAGGAGATCGGGCTGGAAGGGGTAGATTTCAACCCCACGTTCTTCGCGCACCCCAAGATGAAGGACGGTCTGTCGCTGTCCTCCCCCGACGAAGAAACGAGAAAGTTTTGGGTAAAGCACGGTAAAGCGTGTTTAAAGATCGCTGCGGAAATGGGTAAGGCGATGGGCAGCCCCTGCGCGGTGAATCTTTGGGTGCCCGACGGGTGCAAGGATATTCCCGCCGACCGTCTCGGACCCCGTCTGCGTCTGAAAAAATCCCTCGACGAGATTTTGGAAGATTACGACAAAGAATGGGTAATTCCCGCTGTGGAGAGCAAGGTTTTCGGTATCGGTATCGAAAGCTATACGGTGGGCAGCAACGAATTTTATCAGAACTATGCGGCGACGCGCGGTATCTGCTGTCTGCTCGACACGGGTCATTATCATCCCACGGAAGTGGTTTCGGACAAGATCCCTTCCCTCCTTGCGTTCTACGATAAGGTGGCGCTCCACGTATCCCGTCCCGTGAGATGGGACTCCGATCACGTGATCGTAGTGGACGACGAGCTCAAAGAGCTTTCGAAAGAAATTATCCGTAACGACGCGGACGAAAAGGTGATGATCGCGCTCGACTATTTCGACGCAAGCATCAACCGTCTCTGCGCTTGGGTAACGGGCGTGCGCTCGATGCAAAAATCCCTTCTTTGCGCGATCCTGCAGCCGTATGCGGAAATGAAAAAATTGCAGGACGAAGCGAACTTCACGAAAGTGCTGTATATGCACGAACGCGTGAAATTCCTGCCGTACGCGGACGTTTGGGACGAATATCTCCGTCGTCAGGGTCTGAGCGAAGATTGGTACGACGCGATCGAAAAATTCGAAAAAGAAGTGATCGCCAAGAGAGGTTAAAACATGAAAATTTTGGTTGTAAACGCGGGTAGTTCTTCGCTGAAATATCAACTTTTCGATATGGATACGAACGCGGCGATCGCCAAAGGCAACTGCGAAAGGATCGGCATTGACGGCGTGGTAACGCACAAATGTCCCGGTAAACCCGATTATAAAACGGAAGCGGCTTTCCCCGATCACCGCGCGGCGATCGAATGTGTACTGAAGCTTCTCACCGATAAGGAGCTCGGGGTGATCGGAAGCGTAGACGAGATCTCGGCGGTGGGGCACAGATTCGCTCACGGCGGCGAAAAGCTCCGCGCTTCGGCGGCGCTCGGTGCGGACGAGATAAAATACCTCGAAAGTATCGTGGGCTTGAATCCCTTGCACGGACCTCCCGCGATCAGCGGTTTCAAGGCTTGTAAAGAGGTCATGCCGAATATCAACCACGTGGGCGTGTTCGACACCTCTTACTATTCGGACATGGAGGAGAAAGCGTATATCTACCCGATCCCTTACGAGCTGTACGAAGACTACCGTATCCGCCGTTACGGCTTCCACGGTACCTCGCACAGATACGTAGCGGCGAAGGCGGCGGAGCTTCTCGGCAATAAAAACGCGAAGATCGTCACCTGCCATTTGGGGAACGGTTCGTCCATTACGGCGACGGTGAACGGTAAAGCGATCGACACCTCGATGGGCTTCACGCCGCAGGACGGCGTGCCGATGGGAACCAGAAGCGGCGCGATCGATCCCACGGTCGTAACGTATATCCAAAAGGTCAAGAACGTCGGCGCGGAAGAGGCGGACGCGATCCTGAACAAGAAATCGGGGCTTCTCGGCGTTTCGGGCGTTTCGAGCGATTGCCGCGACGTGAGCGAAGCGGCGGAAAACGGCAACGCGCGGGCTAAGCTGGCTTTGGATATTTTGGTACATAACATTAAGAAGATCATCGGTTCGTACGTGGCGGAAATGAACGGCGTCGACGCGCTGGTATTTACGGCGGGTATCGGCGAAAACGACAGAGAACTTCGCGCGGCTGTGTGCAAGGATATGTCGTGGCTGGGCATAGAGATGGACGAGAACGTAAACGCTACTTGTCCCAGAGGGGAGATCGCGGACGTAAGCGCGAAGGGCGCGAAAGTGAAAACGTACGTTATCCCCACCAACGAGGAGTATATGATCGCCCTCGACACACTCAATTTGACAAAATAAAAAATATTATAAAGGAAAGGAAAAACATTATGAAATCTCCATTCGAAATCAAGAAGGAAATTTGCGAAGTAGGTCACAAGCTTTGGATGAAAGGTTTTGTGGCGGCGAACGACGGTAACATCTCCGTTAAGATCAACGATCACGAATTCTATTGCACCCCCACGGGCGTATCCAAGGGCGACCTGACCCCCGACATGATCATTAAAGTCGATGAGAACGGTAAAAAGATCGAGGGTAAACTCAATCCCTCTTCGGAAATCAAAATGCACATGAGAGTATACAAGGAACGCCCCGACGTTACGGCGGTCGTTCACGCGCATCCTCCCGTTGCTACGGCGTTCACGGTTGCGGATATCGATCTCGATCAGTATATTCTGCCCGAAGCGGTATTGACGATCGGTAACGTGCCCACCTGCGATTACGGTACGCCTTCCACCATGGAAATTCCCGATTCGCTCGAGCCGTATCTGCAGAATCACGACGCGTTCCTGCTTCGTAACCACGGCGCGTTGACGGTCGGTTGCAACCTTACCAAAGCGTTCTTCATCATGGAAGAAGTGGAATTCAACGCGATCATCTGTAAGCACGCAATGGACCTCGGCGCAGTGCACGAGATCTCCAACGAACAGCTTAAAAAGCTTATGGATCTGAGAAAGAAGATGAATCTTCCCGGACGTCATCCCGGTATCGACTACGGCGAAGAATCCGCTTGCAATTGCGGCAAAGAAGAGCTGGTAGAAGCGATCACCAAAAAGGTATTGGCGGCGCTCGGTAAATAAGGAGAAAAAACAATGGCAATCAATTGGACGGAAGCCCAGATCGAGGAAGTGGTCGCAAG
Organism: Clostridia bacterium; assembly: GCA_017463105.1. Lineage (GTDB taxonomy): Bacteria > Bacillota > Clostridia > Christensenellales > Borkfalkiaceae > Scatosoma. The sequence continues at coordinate 131,581 of JAFTPU010000014.1, read as the reverse complement.
CGTGATCAAAAGCCTCGGCGGCGGCGTTTCGACCGCGAGAAGCGATTGGGATTCGACGCAGTATAACGGACGCAAGCTGATCGGTATATACGCGGATATGAACGACGCAATCGACGCGGCGACGGCAGGGTACAAAGCCGTACGCGCGATGTCGCTCGAAGAGCGGGAAAAGATCATTTCCGCGATCCGCGAGCTGTGCCGTAAAGAAGCACCGATCATGGCGAAGCTCGGCGTGGCGGAGACGAAGATGGGACGGGTCGAACACAAGACCGCAAAGCATATCCTCGTCGCCGATAAAACGCCCGGTACGGCGGACGTTGTGGCACAGGTGAAAACGGGCGACTACGGTCTGACCCTCACGGAAATGGCTCCCTTCGGCGTCGTGGGCAGTATTACGCCCAGCACCAATCCTTCGGAAACGGTTATTTGCAACAGTATCGGCATGATCGCGGCGGGCAACGGCGTGGTATTCAATCCTCACCCCAATGCGATCGCGACTTCCAACTATGCGGTGGACCTCGTAAACCGTGCGAGCGCTATGGCGGGCGGACCCGCCGTGCTCGTGGCTTCGGTGGTCAAGCCCACGTTGGATACGGCGCAAATCATGTATAAGCACAACAACATTCGTCTGCTCGTTTGTACGGGCGGACCCGGCGTGGTAAAGAGCGTGCTTTCGAGCGGTAAAAAAGCGATCGGTGCGGGCGCGGGAAATCCTCCCGTTATCGTGGACGATACCGCGGACATCAAGAAAGCGGGCAAGGACATCATCGACGGTTGCTCGTTCGACAACAACTTGCCTTGTATAGCGGAAAAAGAAGTGTTTGCGTTCAAGAATATCGCAGACGAGCTCATTTCCGAAATGCTGAAAAACGGCGCGTACAAGATCACGCTCGAACAGGCGAACAAGCTTGCGGAGATCGTGCTCGTCGAGAGCAAGAACCCCAAAACGGGTATCGTGAAAAAGACGGTCAGCCGCGAATGCGTCGGCAGAGACGCGGCGGTGCTTCTTGCCAAGATCGGCGTAAAGGTGAGCGACGACGTACGTTGTATCATCTGCGAAACGGATTTCGAACATCCTTTCGTACAGAACGAGCTGATGATGCCGATCCTGCCTATCGTGCGCGTGAACGATATCGATCAGGCGATCGATCTGGCGGTGAAGGCGGAGCACGGTTGCAGACATACGGCGCATATGCACTCGAAGAATATCGACAACCTTACCCGTTTCGCGCGGGCGGTGGAAACGACGATCTTCGTGAAAAACGCACCCTCGTACGCGGGTATCGGCTTCGGCGGCGAAGGTCATACGACCTTCACGATCGCGGGTCCCACGGGCGAAGGTCTGACGAGCGCGAGAAGCTTCACGCGTTACAGAAGATGCGTGCTTTCCGAGTCGTTCAGAATCATTTAAAGGAGAGAAAAGAACATGGATATTACGTCTTCTCAGGTGGAAAGTATCGTTCGCAAGATACTCGGCGAGATGGGCGGTTCGAAGTCGACTTCGAACGGCGCGATTCCCAAGACTGCGAAAGTGGCGATGCTTACTTCCCCCAAACATATCGAAGTAAAAGAGTTTCCCGTTCCCGAGCTGCGTGACGACGACATTCTCGTAAAGGTCGAAGGATGCGGCGTTTGCGGTACGGACGTGCACGAATGGAAGGGCGATCCCTTCGGGATCATTCCCGTAACGCTCGGTCACGAGGGTACGGGCGAGATCGTTTATCTCGGCAAAAACATCAAGACCGATACGGCGGGCAAGCCCATTAAAGTGGGCGACAAGATCGTCACCAGCGTTATCAGCTGCGGCGAGTGCCACGTCTGCCGTAATCATCCCGCAAACACCAACCTTTGCGATAAGCAAGGCGTGTTCGGGCTTATTCCTCACAGCGACGGTCAGCCGCTTACGGGCTGGTTCTCGACCCATCTTCTGATCCGCGGCAAGGGCGCGACGTATTTCGTCGTGAACGATCTTGATCTGAAGGAAAGAATGTTGCTCGAGCTCGCATGCGTATGTGTGCACGCATTGAAGAGAGCGAATACGACGGGACTTATCAACTTCAATTCGAAGGTGCTCGTACAGGGTCTCGGTCCCGTAGGTCTGGTCATGATCAGCGTGCTTCGCGCGGCGGGTATCAACCATATCATCGCGATCGACGGCACGCCCAAGCGTTTGGATATGGCGAAAAAGCTGGGTGCGAAAACGATCGTAAACTTCCGTGAATTGACGACGCTCGAGGAGAGAGTGAAACTTGTCAAGAGCGTAGCGAACGGCGTGGGCGCGGACTTTGCGTTCCAGTGCACGGGCGCACCTGCGGCGGCAAAGGATATTTACGAATATATTCGTCGCGGCGGCGGGCTTTGCGAAATGGGCTTCTTCGTCAACAACGGCGAATACAACGTCAACCCGCACTTTGCTATGTGCAACAAGGAGATCAACCTCGTCGGTTCGTGGGATTACAGCGCGGACGACTATCCTACGACGATGGCGTTCCTGCGTCAGGCAAGGGAAATGAACATTCCCATCAAAGACCTGATCACGCATGAATTCCCTCTCGATCAGTTGAACGAGGCGATGGAAGTGAACGTGGCGCAGCAAGGTATAAAGATCTGCTACGTAGCGAAATGATTTAAATGCGTATATGTTGCGCAATACGGCGTTGTACTTGCGTTTTCCCTCGCTCGTTTACGCTAAGTAAACTCCCGTCGGGAAAGCCGCGTACGCCTTGTCTTGCTTGCGTCTCCGCATTTAAAGAAAACAGAAAAGTTTGAGGTAAAACACTTATGGCACTTGGCATGATAGAAGTATTCGGCTTCGCTACCGCTATCGTAGTTGCCGATAAAATGGCGAAAGCCGCCGACGTAAAGGTGGTGGCGATCGACAAAAACAAACCTGCGGCGGGGGATTCCGCGCGCGTTCCGCTCGTGATGGCGATCAAGATCGAAGGCGACGCGGCGGCAGTGGAAGCGGCTGTGCAGGCGGGAAAGCTCGAAGCCGAAAAGAGAGAATTGTATATCACGCACAAAGTGATAGCAAGACAAAGCGAGGAAATCGAATGGTTCGCCCATCTGAACGCCCTCGGAAAAGACAAATTAAGATAAAAAATAAAAAATAAATTTTAAGGAGAATTACAACAATGATGGAAGCATTAGGTATGGTAGAAACGAGAGGTCTCGTAGCGGCGATCGAAGCGGCGGATGCAATGGTAAAGGCGGCGAACGTCGTACTTATCGGCAGCGAAAAGATCGGTAGCGGTTTGGTAAGCGTTATGGTTCGCGGCGACGTAGGCGCGGTAAAAGCGGCAGTGGAAGCAGGTACGGCGGCGGCGACGGCGCTCGGCGAAGTGATCGCAACGCACGTAATCCCTCGTCCCCACGCAGACGTTGAAAAGCTTCTTCCCTCGATCAAATAATAGAAAGGGGTAAGAGTTTTAAAAACAAGCAAGGAGAACAAGACAATGAAAGCAATAGCGTTACTGGAAGTGCAAGCCATGGTTGCCGCAATCACCGGGCTTGACGCAATGGTAAAAGCCGCAGACGTAAAGCTGATCCACGTGGAAAAACGGCTTGGCGGCAGATTGGTAACGATTGTGGTCGAAGGTGAAGTTTCCGCCGTGAAAGCGGCACTCGAAGCGGGCGCAAAGGCGGCGGCGGAGGTCGGCAACGTAAAAGTGTGCGAGGTGATTGCGCGCCCGCATCCCGACGTTATGAAATTTTTAACGACGGGTTAAAAACGGTATTTAAAAGCGAAAGCTTTAAATAAAAAAAGAAAAACAAAAAAATCTCAGGAGGATTTTAAAAATGGAAGCATTGGGCATGGTAGAAACGAGAGGTCTCGTAGCGGCGATCGAAGCGGCAGATGCAATGGTAAAGGCGGCGAACGTCGTACTTATCGGCAGCGAAAAGATCGGTAGCGGTTTGGTAAGCGTTATGGTCCGCGGCGACGTAGGCGCGGTAAAAGCGGCTGTGGAAGCAGGTACGGCAGCGGCGACGGCGCTCGGCGAAGTGATCGCAACGCACGTAATCCCTCGTCCTCACGCAGACGTTGAAAAACTTCTTCCCGCTATTAAATAATTTTCTACTTATTTAACGGTAAAGGAACTCGTAGTATCCGAAGAAAACGCTTCGGATACTACGGAGGTTTTTCGATTGCGAAAATTGCGTAAAAAGACGCAAAGAACAGACTTTACGGGCGTATTGCGCCCAAAAACAGGGGATTTCCCCGAAAACGGTAGTAAAAAGAGAAAAGGAACGTTATGGAAATTTCAAGTGCAAAAATTGCGGAACTCGTGAAAAAGGTATTGGCGGATATGGAGGGCGGCGCGTCGGCGGGAAGCGACAACGAAGTGCCCGTAGGCGTATCCAACAGACATATTCATTTGAACAAGGCGGATCTTGCCACGTTGTTCGGCGAGGGCTACGAGCTTACGCCGCTCAAAGATCTGTCGCAACCGGGGCAGTATGCGTGCAAGGAGACCTTGACGCTGATAGGACCCGCCATGCGACCCATCGAAGGCGTACGCGTATTGGGACCGCTCAGAAGCAAATCGCAGGTGGAAATTTCGATGACCGATTCCTACGTTTTAAAGGTAAAACCGCCCGTACGCGAATCGGGCAAAACGGAGGGCTCGGCGGGCGTTACGATCGTCGGTCCCAAGGGCGTGGTGCAACTGAAAGAGGGCTGTATCATCGCGAACAGACACATTCATATGTCCCCGAGCGACGGCGTGAAATTCGGCGTGAAAGACGGCGATACGGTAACGGTGGACGTAGAGGGCAAACGCCGTACGAGATGGTATGACGTGCAGGTGCGCGTGCACCCCGATTTCCGTTTGGAAATGCACGTTGATACGGACGACGCCAATGCGGCGGGGATCGGCAACGGCTTCAAGGTAAAAGTCGTCAAGGAGTGAAAAAGTGTTAAGAGGCATTATCAGAGGAAACATTGTTTCCACGAGAAAACAGGAAGCGTTGGTCGGCTCGAAGTTCATGGAAGTGGAGATCATGGAGAACGGCGAGTTGACGGGCAAATACGTTATCGCGGTCGATAGCGTGGGCGCAGGTATCGGCGAAACGGTACTCATCACGACGGGCAGTTCCGCTCGTTTGGCGTTGCACAATACGAACGCACCGTGCGATGCGGTGATCGTCGGTATCGTAGATTGAGCCGAACGCGTAAAAGCGTTTTAGCGGTTATTATATAGGCTGTAATATGAACTTGAAAGAACTTATGAAAGAAGCAGGGATCGTCGGCTCGGGCGGCGCCGGCTTCCCCTCGTATGCAAAGCTTGCCGAGGGGGCGGACACGCTCGTGATCAACGGGGCGGAATGCGAGCCGTTGCTGTATACCGATTACGTGCTTTTACATAAAGAAATAAACGCGGTGCTCACGGGCATTAAAGAGGTGCTGGAATATGCGAATATTCCCCGCGCCCTGCTTTGCGTAAAAGAGCATACCGCAAAACGTCTCCGTCTTACCGACGGGGCGAAGCTGGCGGATAAGATATTTTTAAAAACGTTGCCCGACGTATATCCGATGGGCGACGAGATCAGTCTTATCTATCAGTCGACGGGACGCGTGGTGAGACCGGGGAATCTTCCCATCACCGCGGGCGTGATCGTCTATAACGTCGAAACGATGTACAACGTAGCGCAGATGGTGAAGCGCGGCGAACCGCTCGTCGAAAAATGGGTGACGGTGGCGGGAAATGTGCCCGAGCCTATCGTGGTAAAGGTCCCGATCGGCACGCCCGTTTGGGCGCTGTTCGAAAAGAACGGGATCGCGGTTCCCGCAGAGCATACCGTGCTCGACGGCGGTCCGTCGATGGGTAAGGCGATCGATCCCGAAACGGCGGTGATCACCAAAACGACCAAGGGACTTCTGATCCTGCCCGACAATTGCGAAGCGATCGTTTCGAAATTTATCGACGGAGCGAAGTCGATCGCCCGCGCGGAAACGGCGTGCTGTCAATGTACGAGGTGTACGGACATGTGTCCCAGAGCCTTGCTCGGCTATCCGCTCGAGCCGCACAAAATGGTGCGTACGGCGAAATCGGCGGTGACGGCATTGCCGCAGATGGTGTTGTCCGCTACCCTTTGTTGCGGGTGCGGCGTGTGCGAATCGCTCGCTTGCTGCCAAGGGATTTCGCCGAAAGCGGTCATCAACGAGTATAAGGCGTTGCTTGCGAAAAACAAGCTCCGTTACGTCGGTAAAACGGACGTCGAGCCTGCCCCCGAACGGGAATACAGAATGATCCCGTCCGAGCGTTGGGCGAGCGTGCTGGGCGTTGCAAAATTCGATAAGCTTGCGAAATATATCGGCGAGCAAAACGATTTCCCGCGCGTGGAGATATTGCTTCGTCAACATATCGGCGCGCCGAGCGTACCGATCGTAAAGGACGGCGATATCGTGCAAAAAGGCGACAAGATCGCCGAGAGCGCGGAGGGGCTTTCGCTCCCGCAATACGCGTCCGTTTCGGGCAGAATCACGGTGGAAGAAGGCGTGAAAATCATCATAGAGAAGGATAGAGCATAATGTTTAAATCGATCGGTGTCATTGAATTAAAGAGTATTCCCAAAGGTGTGGAGGCGACGGACGCGGCGCTGAAAAGCGCGGGCGTGGAAATGGTTTCCGCGCATCCCGCGTGTCCCGGTAAATACGAGATCATTCTGACGGGTTCGATCTCCAACGTAACGGCTTCGGTTGACCACGTGCTGGAAAAATTCGGCAATTACGTGATCGATTCCTCCGTAATGGGTCGGATCGACGAGCAGGTGATCACGGCGCTTTTCGGTACGCAAAAGAGCGAAAAGAAAGGCTCGTTGGGCTTGATAGAAACCTTCTCGGCGGCAACGACGATCAAGGCGGCGGATATCGCGGTAAAGACGGCGCGCGTGGAAGTTTTCGATTTGCGCGTATCCCGCGGTATGGGCGGCAAGGGCGTCGTGATGATCACGGGCGAAGTGGGCGACGTGACGGCGGCGGTCGAAGCGGGCGCAAACTACGCTAAGACGAGCGGTCAGCTTTCGTCGTATTCTGTTATCGCCGCCCCTCACGCAGAGCTTTGGGAGCAGCTTTAATAAGTTAAGAGGTAAGGAACTCAGTTCCTTGCGGGAGGTTGAGGGCAGCGCCCTCGCATAGTCAGCCCCAAGAAGGAAATCTTTGATTTGCCACCGCGGAGCGGTCGGCGCAAGCCTTGCTTGCGAAAGGTAACGCAATATGGAAAACATCAAATTCGTAATTGAAAAAAGCGCGAGAATAGATAAGCTCGTGAACGATCTCTACGAAAAAATGCCCGAGATCGAATCGGCGCGCGGCGTGCTCGTAACGGAAAGCTATAAAGCGACGGAATCGCTCCCGATCGTTCGTCGCCGTAGCGCGGCGTTTGCGCATATCCTTGAAAATCTCCCCATCGTGATTCGAGACGGGGAACTTATCGTCGGCAGTGCGACCATCGCGCCCCGCGGCTGTCAGGTATTCCCCGAATATTCCTACGAATGGTTGGAGGCGGAATTCGAAACGGTGGCTACCCGTGCCGCGGACCCGTTCTATATCAGCGAAAAGACGAAAGCCGAGCTTCGCGCCGCATATCCCTATTGGAAGGGCAAAACGTGCAGCGATCTGGCGAAAGCGAATATGTCCACCGAGGCGTACGAGGCGTTTACCGTACACGGTATGTTCACGCCCGGCAACTATTTTTATAACGGCATCGGTCACGTAAACGTGAACTATAAAAAGGTACTCGAAAAGGGGTACAGAGGGATCATCGCGGAGGCGCAGACGGCTTTGGATAAGCTGGAGATCAGCGACGGCGACTACGTACAAAGAAGCAACTTTTTAAACGCCGTGATCGAAAGCTGCGAAGCGGTCATTCTGTACGCAAGGCGTTATGCGGCGCTCGCCAAGGATATGGCGAAAAAGGAAAAATGCCCCGTACGTAAGGCGGAGCTGGAAAAGATCGCGACGACCTGTGCGCGCGTGCCCGAATTCCCCGCAACCGATTTCCAAGAGGCGTGCCAATCCTTTTGGTTCGTACAGCTTCTGTTGCAGATCGAGTCGAGCGGACATTCCATTTCGCCCGGGCGTTTCGATCAGTATATGTATCCCTACTACAAAAAGGATATCGACGCGGGCAAGCTCACGCTCGAGCAGGCGCAGGAGCTTATCGACTGTATTTGGGTAAAGCTCAACGATATCAACAAGGTGCGCGACGCGGGCTCGGCGGACGGGTTTGCGGGCTACGGTATGTTCCAAAACCTGATCGTCGGCGGACAGAACGAGCATGGCATGGACGCGACGAACGACCTTTCTTATATGTGTTTGGAGGCGGCGATGCACGTACCTCTGCCCCAGCCTTCGATCTCCGTGCGCGTGTGGAACGGTTCGCCCGAATCCTTCCTGCTCAAGGCGGCGGCGCTCACGCGTCTCGGTACGGGTCTGCCCGCCTATTATAACGACGAGATCATCATTCCCTCCATTATGGCGCGGGGACTCACGTTGGAGGACGCGCGGGATTACTGTATCATCGGTTGCGTGGAGCCGCAGAAGGGCGCAAAGACGGACGGCTGGCACGACGCGGCGTTCTTTAACATGTGCCGTCCGATGGAAATGGTGTTCTCGAACGGGTACGATAAGGGCGTAAAGATCGGTCCCGATACGGGCGACGTCACGAAAATGACGACGTTCGAGGAATTTTATAACGCTTACAAAACGCAACAGAGCTATTTTATCAAATTGCTCGTGAACGCGAACAACGCGATCGACGCGGCGCATGCGACCCGTTGCCCGCTTCCTTTCCAATCGTGTATGGTCGACGACTGTATCGGTCGCGGCAAATCGTTGCAGGAGGGCGGCGCGATCTACAATTTCACGGGACCGCAGGGCTTCGGTATCGCTAATAACACGGACGGTCTGATTGCGATAAAGCAACTTGTTTTCGAAGAAAAGAAGGTGACGATGGCGGAATACCGCGACGCGCTGAACGCGAACTTCGGCTACGGCTTGCAGGGCGCGGCGGCGGAGCGCGTAACGAACGACATTGCCTGTCAGCTTGCAAAGCAGGGTATCGAGATCACGGCGGACGTGGTGCGTACTATTTACGACGAAGTGACGACGGCGGGTTCGGTCGATCCCGCGCTGAAAAAGAGATATCGCGAGATCAAGAAGCTGATCGACGAGACGTGTCCCAAATACGGCAACGATATTTACGAGGTGGATATGTTCGCCCGCGACGTGGCGAACAGCTATACGAAAGAATTGCCGCAGTATAAAAACCCTCGCGGCGGTATTTTCCAAGCGGGCTTGTATCCCGTATCCGCGAACGTGCCCCTCGGTGCGCAGACGGGCGCGACGCCCGACGGCAGACTCGCGTTTACGCCGATTGCGGACGGTATCGGTCCCGCTTCGGGCAGGGACGTGAAGGGACCTACGGCGACGGCGAACTCGGTGGCGAAGCTCGAACAGGGCATTGCTTCGAACGGCACGCTTTTGAATCAGAAATTCCATCCCTCCGCATTGGCGGGCATGGCGGGATTGAGTAAATTCGTGGCGCTTATCCGCTCGTATTTCGATCAGAAGGGCATGCACATGCAGTTCAACGTCGTCACGCGAGAAACGTTGCTCGACGCGCAAAAGAACCCCGAAAAATACAAGACGCTCGTCGTCCGCGTGGCGGGTTACAGCGCGTTGTTTACGACGCTGTCGCGGTCGTTGCAGGACGATATTATCAACCGCACCGAGCAAGGCTTTTAATAAAACGAAGAATCTGCTTCGTTTTAATGCGCTCGAAACAGACAAATACGGGTTTACAAGAGGCATAATTTAATGGGCATATACGAAACCAAAGGAAGAATATTCAATATCCAACGGTTCTCGATCCACGACGGACCGGGGATCCGTACGATCGTGTTCTTCAAAGGCTGTTATATGCGTTGCGCTTGGTGCTGTAATCCCGAATCGCAGGAATATAAAATTCAAACGCTCGTCGAAAACGGCAAGGAAAAAATCGTCGGCAAGGACGTTACGGTCGCCGAGATCCTGCCCGAAATTCTTGCGGACGTCAACTATTACCGTCGCAGCGGCGGCGGGGTGACGCTTTCGGGCGGGGAGATTCTCGCACAGCCCGAATTTGCGCGCGATCTGTTGCACGCTTGCAAGGACGCGGGCTTACACACGGCGGTGGAGTCGACGGCAAACGCCGATTTTGAAAGCATACGGCAGATCTTGCCCTATCTCGATCTGTATTTGATGGATATCAAGCATATGGATTCGGCGAAGCACAGGGAATACACCCGCGCGGGCAACGAACTGATTTTGGAAAACGCGAAGAAGATCGCGGAAAGCGACGTCGAGCTGATCGTCCGCACGCCCGTCGTGCCTACCTTCAACGATACGGCGGAGGAGATCCGCGCGATCTCGAGGTTTGCGGCGACGCTCAAAGGCGTAAAAGAACATCATCTGTTGCCTTATCATAGGCTGGGACAAGACAAATACGCGGGCTTGGACAGAAACTATTCGTTAAAAGGAATCGAGCCTCCCACGCAAGAAAGAATGGAATATCTTTTGAGCGTAGCCGAAGAGAGCGGTTTAAAGTGCCAAATCGGCGGATGAAATAAAGAGCTCGTTACGCAATACGGCGTTGCGCTTTGGTTGTACGGGCATAACTTAACCGCCCCCCAAAAAAACAAACTCTTACAGGAGTATCATTATGGAACTGAAAGATAAAATGACGATCATACAGGAATTCGTTCCCGGTAAACAGATCACCCTTTGCCATATCATCGCAAACCCCGGGGAAACGCTGTACACCAAGCTCGGCTTGGATCCGCAGACCGATTACACCAAAAGCGCGATCGGCGTATTGACGGTGATTCCCTACGAAAGCGCGGTGATCGCGGCGGATATCGCAATGAAATCTTCGGGCGCGGAGATCGGGTTCGTGGACAGATTCACGGGTACCCTCATCATAACGGGCAGCGTTTCGTCCGTCGAATCCGCTTTTACGGCGATCAGAGAATATTTTATCGGCAAGCTCGGATATACTTGCTGCGAGTTGACCAAAACCTGATTATAAACAATGAAGAAGATTATGTTGTTCGGCAGAGTGGCGGCGGGAAAAACCACGCTTACGCAAGCTCTGCGCGGCGAAGAAATTAAATATTTCAAGACGCAATACGTCAATTATCTCGACACCGTGATCGACACTCCCGGGGAATATACCGAGCGGCGGGAGACAAGCGGCGCGCTCGCTTTGTACGCATACGAGGCGGACGTGGTGGGGCTGGTGCTTTCTGCAAACGAGCCGTATTCCATTTTTTCGCCCTGTCTTACCAGTATGGTAAACCGCGAGACGATCGGTATCGTTACGGGGATAGACAAGCCCGACGCGAACGTGGAACGGGTGACCCGTTGGTTGAAGCTTGCCGGCTGTAAAAAGGTGTTTCCCGTCAGCTCGATCACCGGCGAGGGGATCAAAGAATTGGCGGCGTTTTTAAACGACGACGAGGAGATAAAAAAGAAAAAGCTCGCGTTGAAAACGGTGGAAAAACCGACGGTGGAAAAGAAAGAGATAGGCGGAAAGCTGGACGCTTGGCTGTTATAACAAAGGAGAAAATATGAGTAAAACGAAGGTGATCGCGTTTGCGAACAATAAGGGCGGCAGCGGCAAAACGACGACCTGCTCCAACGTCGGTTGCGCAATGGCGACCCTTGGGAAAAAGGTGTTGATGATCGACGGCGATATGCAGCTCAATCTCACCATTTCCTATTTCGACGAGGAACAGGCGCTCGAATACGCAAAGAGCGGAAAAAATATCCATTCGGCGATCAAGGAGGAAAAAGACCTTTCCGATTTCGTTGTGGAAACGGGTATCGAAGGGCTGGACATTATCCCTTCCTCTTCGCTGATGAGTTCGATAGAGTTCGATCTCTTTTCCAAATGGCAGAGAGAGTTCGTTTTGAAAAAATGTCTGGAACGGGTCAGGGCGAAAGGGTACTACGATTATATTCTGATCGACGCGCCGCCCACGCTCGGCGGTTGGGTGATGAATATCATGTGTGCGTCCGATTACCTCGTGATCCCCGTCGAGGCAAGCCCTTGGGGGTTGTTCGGTTTGGCGAACATGTTCGAATTTTGCAATCAGGCGAAAACGATCGCGCCGAATCTGAACGTGCTCGGGATCGCCATTACGAAAGCGGACGAGAGGAAGAAGTATTTCAAGCAGACGTTGGAGACCTTGAAAAACACGGATGGGGCGCGCCTGTTCGAAAACTATATCCGCGTGGACAGTGCGGTGGAATGGGCGCAGGATAATTCGAAACCCGTCGTGGCGTATAAGAAAACCAGCCGCAGTGCGGTGGAATATATCGATTTAACGAAGGAGATCATGGAATATGCCAATCGGTAAAAACGCAATCAAGAGAGTGGAAAACAACGGTTATTCGAAGGTAAAAACGGAAGCTCCCGATATGGAGAACAGCCACGTGATCGAAAAACCCGACGAACAGGTCGTCGAAAAGCTCGTCGCGCCCGTGGAACAGTCGACTGCGGAAAAGGCGGCGGCAAAGAAAACGTCGGCGAAAAAGCCCGCGACAAAAAAGGCGACGTGTAAAAAGCCCGCGCAAAAGAACGGCTTCGTCCGTACGAGCGTCGGCGAAGATATGCCCTATTATTTGTTGTAAAAGCAAGCGGATAAACGGGAGGATTTCAGACGATGGAAACCACGCTGATATTGATACGGCACGGCGAAAGCAGTGCGAACGGCAAAGGTTTTTTCGCAGGACATTTGGATATAGAGCTTTCCGAAAAGGGCGAAAAACAAGCGGCACTTACCGCGCGTTACGTGGCGGAGAATTATAAGGTAGACAAGATATATTCCAGCGATTTAAAGCGGGCGTACGCTACGGCGAAGCCTTTGGCGCAAGCGCGGGAAAAAGAGATCGTCGCAACGGCGGGCTTGCGCGAGATATACGCGGGGACTTGGCAGGGGCTTTGCTTCGACGAATTGCAAACGCGTTACGCGGATTCGTACGGCGTATGGCTTCGGGATATAGGAAACGCGGCGTGTCCGTCGGGGGAAACGGTAAAAGAGCTTGCCGCGAGGATATGGGAAGCGGTTCTCGATATCGTAAAGGAAAACGAGGGAAAAACGGTGGCGGTCGTTACGCACGCAACGCCCATTCGCACGTTGCTTTGCCGCTGGAAAGGGTTGCCTTTGTCGGAAATGAAAAACGTGCCTTGGGTATCCAACGCGTCCGTGACCGTCGTGAAATACCGTAACGGAGAATGGACGGTGGAAAAGGAAAGCGCGGACGAACAGCTTGCGGAAATGAAAACGAGCTTCCCCGCCAACGTGTAAAAAACGCGCAAAGGCGCGAGAGGGCGAAACGGTTGAAATTTGTCCGTAAAGAGGCAAAACGAAGATAAAATATAAGATCGTCACGATCGGCGATTCAAGCAAAAAGGCACGTATACGGCGTAGGGCGATAACCCGCCCAATACCCGTGGCTTCTCCCGATTTCGCGGAAACGTTGCGGCAAAAGACGGACTTTGACGAGCTCGTCAATTACGGCGCGAACGGCGTGTCGATCGGTACGGCAACGACCATTGTATCCGAAAATGAAATAAAATCGAAAAGCGCACCCGCAGGTGCGCTTTTTTCATTGCTTGTTCGTTTGGTGCTTCCGATATTGCACGGGAGAAAGCATTTCTTTCCGTTTGAAGATGAGCCCGAAATAGTTGGCGGAAGAAAAACCGCATAGCTCGGAGATCTCCTCCACGCTTTTTTTCGTTTTGATGAGAAGCTCCTTCGCTTTGGAGATACGCAGGGAGATCAAAAAGTCGATCAGCGAGCAATCCATATGCTTTTTGAACGTGTACATCAACGCGCCTTTGGAAATGAAAAACCGTTCCGCGATCTCGTCGAGCGTTTGCTTTTCCGCGTAGTGATCGTTGAGATAGTCGATGATCTTCAATACGAGCGGGGGGATACTGCTCTTCGTCGTTACTTTGGGACTTTTTACGTTTTGCAACTTGTTCAAAGTGAAAATACAATAGGAAAACAGCGCCCGCGTGATACAGTCCTCGTACTTTTTCTTTTTTTCCTCGCTCAGCTCGTCGAATATCCCGAGAAGCTTTTGCAGCTCCTGCGGCGTGGGCTTGATAACGTGAAGCGCTTTCTCGTTCAGCACGTCCGTTTGAAATTCGTCGAGATAGGACGGCGATACGTTGATATTGTACCGCTCGAACGGTCCGCCCTCCGTTTTGTGCAGAACGTGGGGCGGGATCACGATAATAATCGGCGCTTCCAGACAAAACAGCGCGTCGGAAAGGAAAAACGACCGCGTGCCGCTCTTTAAAAGATAGATCTCGTAGTGCGGGTGCGAGTGTAGGTCTTGCATAGACCACTCGTTTTTACGCACCGATCTCTCGATCTCAATAAATGCCATAATAATCACCTGTTTTCAATATATATGTAATTTAATAAAATATTATCATTTTTTGTATTGAATGTCAAGTAAAATTAGGTTATAATAAGTGTGTAATAAAGAGAAAGGAGGATCTTTTCTATGATCAAGATCATGCAATACGGCGAAGGCAACTTTTTGCGCACGTTTGTGGACGCGTATTTCGACGCGTTGAACAAAGAAAACGCAGGAGAATACGCAGTACATATCGTAAAGCCCATTACGTTCGGTACGCTCGAACGGTTTGAAAAGCAGAACAACAAGTACCATATCGTTCTGCGCGGCGTGGAGGATAATAAGGACGTGGAGAACGTATACGCGATCGACAGCGTAGCGGCGGCGATCGACCCGTTCAAGGACGCGGAGAGCTATTACGCGTTGGCAAAGGACCCCGAGCTGAAGATCATCGTTTCCAATACGACGGAGGCGGGGATATGCTATAACGGCGCGGACGAAATGAACGGTTTTGAAAATATCACCTACCCCGCGAAGCTGACGAAATTCCTGTACGAAAGATTCAACGCGGGCTTGGACGGGGTATATCTTATGCCCGTCGAGCTGATCGACAACAACGCGGACGAGCTGAAAAAATGCGTCGATAAATATATCGCGCTTTGGTCGCTTCCCGAAGCGTTCAAAAAATGGAACGACGAAAACAACTGCTATTGCAATACGCTCGTGGACCGTATCGTATCTGGCTATCCCCGCGACGAGGAGACGAAGAGCCACCTCGAAGCGTTGATCGGCGAAAAGGACGAGCTGGTTTCCGTCGGCGAACCGTTCGGACTTTGGGCGGTCGAGAAAAAAGGCGATATCGCCGACTATATCAAAGAGGGCGTGCACAATATCGAGGTCGTTCTGACGAACGATATCGGCTATTATAAAAAGAGAAAGGTGCGCGTTTTAAACGGCAGCCACACCAACCTCGTGCCCGCAGGGCTGATCCTCGGCGCGGAAACGGTGTACGATTGCATGAAAGACGAAAGGCTTTCCGCGTTCGTGGAGAATACGCTCACGGAAGAGATCAATCCTTTCGTTTCCGCAGACCTTGCGGTGACGACCGCGTTTGCGGAAAGCATCAAGAGCCGTTTCCTTAACCCGTACTTAAATCACCAGCTCACCAGCATCGCGCTCAATTCCATTTCCAAATGGCGCGCGAGAGTTCTGCCCAGCTTTAAAGATTATTATAAGGCGAACGGCAAGCTCGCTCCCCGTTTGACGGTCGGTTTCTCCTACCTTATGGCGCTGTATTCGAGCGTGGAGAAGAAAGAGGATAAATACGTCGTGAAGCTTGCAAAACGCGAGATCGAGCTCAAGGACGATCTTCCGTATCTCGAATACTTTGCGGCGAAAAAATCGATCGGCGGGTTTATGTCCGACGAGAAGATCTGGGGCGAGGACCTTACCAAATACGCGGGCTTCTACGATACGGTTTTGGAAAACGTTGAAGAAATCAAAAAGGGCGTTTGCCTGATCTGAGGTAAAATCGTGAACGTTTACGAGTATATGCGCGTAGACGAAAACGAAAAACCGCTCGATCGGAACGTAACGGACGGCGGGTTTTGCGCCATCTTCCGCACGATCGCGTGTATCGGCGACAGCCTTTCCTCGGGCGAGCTCGAATCGGTAAAGGCGGACTACACGAAAAATGCGGAAATCTTCGCAGACTATTAGCGCAGATCGTACGGCATAAACTTATACTTTCAACCCGAGAAATAAAGGTATATTATGAAAAACGTAATTATCAATGAAAAGGACAACGTCGGAGTATGTCTAGACGGAACGGAAACCATTCCCGCGGGGCATAAATACGCCTTGACGGATATCGCTAAGGACGAATACGTGATCAAATACGGCGAGATCATCGGCAGAGCTACCACGGCGATCGAAAAAGGGGAATGGGTACATACGCATAACGTAAGGTCGCATTTGGACGAAAACGTGGCGTATTCTTACGATTTCCACGCGGAAACCTTTCCCAAAACGAAAGCGACCTTCAAGGGCTTCAAGCGCGCGAAAGGCAGAGCGGGTATCCGCAACGAAATTTACATAATCCCCACCGTGGGTTGCGTCAACAACGTATGTATTCGCCTCGCCAAGGAGGCGCAAAAATTCGTAAAGGGCAGTATCGACGGCATTTTCGCGCTTACCCACCAGTTCGGCTGTTCACAGCTCGGCGAGGACAACGCGAATATCAAAAAGCTGCTTTGCGCGATCGCGCTCAATCCCAACGCCGCCTTCGTGCTGTTCGTGGGACTCGGTTGCGAAAACAACGGTATGGACGGGATCAAAGAATATCTTGCGCCGTACGAAAGGGACAATATCGAATATTTCAACGCGCAGGACGTCGAGGACGAGCACGAATACGGCATGGCGATCCTTGAAAAATTTGCCGAAAAGGCGGCGAAGTTCGAAAGGGAGGACGTCGATTTTTCCGAGCTTTGTATCGGACTCAAATGCGGCGGCAGCGACGGCTATTCGGGCTTGACCGCAAACCCGCTTGTGGGGAAGATCACGGATAAGGTTGTATCGCTCGGCGGCAGTGCGATTCTCACGGAGGTGCCCGAAATGTTCGGGGCGGAACAGCTCCTTATGAATAAATGCAGATCGGAAGAAATCTTCGAAAAATACAAAAAGATGATCGAGGATTTCAAGGCGTATTATACGAAGCAGGGCTTCCCCGTGTACGAAAATCCCAGCCCCGGGAATAAGAAGGGCGGGATCACGACGCTGGAGGAAAAGTCGCTCGGTTGCGTGGAAAAGGCGGGTACGAGCGAGATCGTGGACGTGCTTGCTTACGGCGAGCTCGTGAAAGAAACGGGCGTTTCCGCACTCAACGCCCCCGGGAACGACTTGATCGCGGCGACGGCTTTGGC
Source organism: Clostridia bacterium (assembly GCA_017463105.1). Lineage (GTDB taxonomy): Bacteria > Bacillota > Clostridia > Christensenellales > Borkfalkiaceae > Scatosoma. The sequence continues at coordinate 114,244 of JAFTPU010000014.1, read as the reverse complement.
GGCAAGCGGCTGTCAGATCGTACTGTTCACGACAGGCAGGGGCACGCCGTTTTCGACCTTTGTGCCGACGATGAAGATATCGTCGAATTCGCGGCTTGCAAAACACAAGACGGGCTGGATCGATTTCAACGCTTACGATATGGACGAGGACGGCTTGTTCGAATTGATCGTCAAGACGGTCAACGGCGAATATAAATGCCTGAGCGAGGACGTGCGCGAGATCGCGTTCTACAAAACGGGCGTTACGCTTTGATTTTGCTTAATCGGATACTCCTTGCGGAGTAGCCTTTAAGGCGGGTCAACGGGCGGCAAAGGGTACGTTTGTTTATCTGTTATTTCCTCTGAAAGTTTTTTTCTCTTTGCCCGCTCCGTTGCCCGAAAGTACATTGCGTTTTTTTGCTATTTTTATTGCATTTTTTGTTTTTCTTTCTGTTTTTCGAAACATTTATTGACAAAGAGAAAAAAAAGATATATTATTTTTATAGGTGAAAAAAATGAGCTATATCCAAGATAATTTTTTATTGACGAACAAAACGGCGGAGAAACTGTATTTCGGTTATGCGAAGGATATGCCGATCTTCGATTATCACTGCCACTTGCCCGAAAAACAAATTCTCGAAAACAAGCCCTTTAACGACGTGTTCGAAATTTGGCTGGCGGGCGATCACTACAAATGGCGCTTGATGCGCAACTACGGCGCCAACGAAGAATATATCACAGGCAAATCGACGAGCAATAAAGAGAAGTTCCTTACCTATTGCCGCGTGCTGGGCACGGCGTTCGGCAACCCCCTGTACCATTGGTCGCAGGCGGAGCTTAAAGAATTTTTTAATTGCGAGATCGAGATCAACGAGGAAAACGCCGAATTGATCTGGGATTGGTGTAACGATTACATAAAGCTGAACGGAATCACGCCGCAGAAGCTGATCGAGCAGTCGAACGTTACCCACATCTTTACGACCAACGAGATATTCGACGACCTGTCGACCTTCCCCGCGATCGCAAAGAAAGGATATAAATTCAAGGTAATTCCCGCTTTCCGCGCGGATAAGATCATGAATATCGAGGCGGAGAAATACAACGAATTCGTCGCAAAGCTCGGCGAGGTGAACGACCTGTCCGCGCTCGAGGAAAAGATCGAGGAACGCTTGCGGGCGTTCATCGAAGTGGGCACGACGGCGGCGGACGTGGCGCTTCAGAGCGTGTACCCCGTGAGCGAAAAGGCGGAAGCGGAGAAAGTTTTCGCCAAGCGCAGAAAGGGCGAAAACGTTACGGAAAAGGAAAGCGAGATATTCAAAGGATATCTTACCTATTTCCTTTTCAAGCTGTACGCGAAATATAATATCGCGACGGAATTGCACGTGGGCGCAATGCGCAACAACAATTCGCAAATGCTCGCGAAGCTGGGCTTGGATACGGGTTACGACAGTATCGCGGAGGACAATTCGATCAAGTATATGTCCCGCCTGTTCGACCGTTTGAATAGCGAAAACAGTCTGCCGAAAACGATCGTGTTCAATTTGAATCCGAAAATGAACGCGGAGATCATGACGCTGATCGGGTGCTTCCAATCCGACGAGGCGAAAGGCAAGATGCAATACGGACCCGCTTGGTGGTTCTTGGACAATAAAGTGGGTATGGAAAAGCACCTCGAGGACCTCACGGCGACGGGACATATCGGCGCGTTCGTGGGCATGCTGACGGACAGCAGATCGCTGTTGTCCTACCCCCGTCATCACTATTTCAGACGGATCCTTTGCAACTATTTCGGCAAGATGATGGAAAACGGCGAAATGACGACGGACGAAAAGCTCGTCGGCAAGGTGGTGCAAGATATCTGCTATCATAACGCGATCGAATATTTGGGAATGTAAAGGAGCGTTCAGACGATGAATGGCAAGATAAAACAGACCGTCGGGGATATCTTATGGGCAGTCATAGCGGGCTTGTTCGTCGGTTTTGCTTATTATTTCTTTCAGAACAGCAACGGGTTCGCGCCCGGCGGCGTGGGCGGTTTGGCAACGATCACTTACCATTTCGTGGGGAATTTTATCGGCGAAAGCCTTTCGTGGGCAGTGCTGATGCTCGCGTTCAATATCCCCATTTTCGTGCTCGTCAGTATTTTCGTCAACCGCAGATTGGGTTTTATCCTGATTTTGTATATGGCGGTGCAATCGTTGAGTGCGGTCGCGTTCGAAGCGCTTAGCTGGAAGCCGTATTGCGCGGCGAATAACGGCGAGGATTTCGAGATCGTGTTCGCGTGTATCGCGACGGGCGTCATCTCGGGAATCGGATTCTCGTTTATGCTCCGTCGGTTCGGTGCAAGCGGCGGTACGTACGCGATCTCCGCGCTGATCAAAAAGGCGAAGCCTGCGACGAATATCGCCTACGTGTCCTTTTTGATGGACGCGAGCGTGGTGTTTATCGCGTTCTTTGTGTACGGAATGAAAATCACGCCTGTTATTTGTACCTTGCTCAACTTATTTATCGCCAACGTGGTGGTGGATAACGTGCTGACGGGTATCAAAAACGGCTATAAATTCGAAATTGTCACGGATAAGCCCGAGGAGCTTTCCGCAGAGCTTATCGAAAAATTAAAGCACGGCGTTACGGAAATTCGGGTGCTCGGCATGTATTCGCATACAGAAAAATATATGCTCGTTTGCATTATCCGTAAAAAGCAGATCGGCGAGATGATGAAGATCATCAAACGCTACCAAGGCACATTCGCAAGCTTTGCGAAAGTAAACGAAGTATTCGGAAGATTCAAACAATAAAGGAGTATAAAAAATGGATAGAAAAATACCCGTAGTCGTCATTAAAGAAACGTCCGAAACGGACAAAATTCTGACGGCGCTTAAAAACGACGGCATCAATTGCGCGGAGATCACCTTCCGTACCGCTTGCGCGGCGGAAGCGATCGCGTACGCGGTGAAAAATTATCCCGATATGAATATCGGCGCGGGCACCGTCATCAATGCCGAGCAGTGCGAAAAGGCATTGGCGGCGGGCGCGAAATTTATCGTGTCGCCCGGTCTTTCGGTAGCGGTTGCGGAAATTTGTAATAAGAATAATATCCCGTACTACCCCGGTTGCGTAACGCCTACGGAGATCATGCAGGCGTTGGAGCTTGGGATCACGACGGTGAAGTTCTTCCCCGCAAACGTATACGGCGGTTTAAAAGCGATGAAAGCTTTGGCGGGACCTTTCCCCCAGATCAAATTTATCCCCACGGGCGGCGTGGACGCGACCAACCTCGACGAATATCTCGCATGGGAGAAGATCGCGGCGGTCGGCGGGTCGTTCTACGTGAAGGATGCTTTGGCTAAGATGGAGAATAAAAATCAAGGAGAAAATATAAAATGAAAAAGGTAGTAACGTTCGGCGAATTGATGTTGAGACTTGCCCCCGAGGGGTATCTTCGTTTCGTACAGAGCGAGAAATATCAGGCGACCTTCGGCGGCGCGGAAGCCAACGTGGCGGTTTCGCTTGCAAATTACGGTTTGGACGCGGCGTTCGTGTCGAAGCTCCCCGCGCACGAGATCGGTCAAAGCGCGGTGAACTCTTTGCGTAAATTCGGCGTGGACACGAGCAGAATCGTTCGCGGCGGCGACAGAGTGGGGATTTATTATTGCGAAAAGGGCGCGAGCCAACGCCCCTCGAAGGTTATTTACGACCGCGCAAACAGCTCGATCGCAACGGCGAAAAAGTCCGATTTCGATTGGGATAAAATTTTCGAGGGCGTGGAATGGTTCCACTTCACGGGTATTACGCCGGCACTCTCCGATGAAGTAGCGGCGATTTGCGAAGAGGCTTGCAAGGCGGCGAAAGCGAAAAACATTACGGTTTCGTGCGATCTGAACTACCGCAAAAAGCTGTGGAGCAAGGAAAAAGCGGGACAGGTCATGGATAAGCTTTGCCATTATATAGACTATTGTATTGCCAACGAGGAGGACGCGAAGGACGTGTTCGGTATCGAGGCGGACAACACGGATATCTACGGCGGCAAGCTCGATCGCGACGGCTATATTTCCGTGGCGAAGAAGCTGACGGAAAGATTCGATTTCAAAGGCGTGGCGATCACGCTCAGAGAGAGCAAGAGCGCAAACGACAACGACTGGTCGGGTATGCTGTACACGAACGGGGAAGCGGTATTCTCCAAAAAATATTCGATGCATATCGTAGACCGCGTAGGCGGCGGCGACAGCTTCGGCGGCGGCTTGATCTATTCGCTCGTGAACGGCTACGCGCCGCAGGCGGCGATCGAATTCGCGGTGGCGGCAAGCTGTCTGAAGCACTCGATCGAGGGCGACTATAACATGATGTCCGTTGCGGAGGTGCAGAACCTTGCGGGCGGCGACGCGAGCGGCAGAGTGCAGAGATAAATGAAGTATATCATCGGTATCGACCTCGGGGGAATGAGCGCGAAAGGCGCGCTCTTTTCCGAAAACGGGGAGTTGATCTGCGAAGAAAAGATCAAGACGAATAAAGTGGACGGATTCGAAGGCACGCTGCAAAAGCTTGCCGCTTTGGCGGAAACATTGGCTCAAAAAGGCGGCGTTTCGATTTCGGACGTGACGGCGATCGGCGCGGGCGCGCCCGGCGTTGTGGACAGTCGGCGCGGTGTGATCCTCCGTTGGAGCAATTTCGATTGGAACGACGCGCCCTTTACCGAAACGCTTTCCCGTTTGACGGGCAAAAAGGTGTACGTTGCCAACGACGCAAACGTGGCGGCGCTCGGCGAGGCGAAGTTCGGCGCGACGGCGCAGTATCAAAGCAGCGTTTTGCTGACGATCGGCACGGGCGTGGGCGGCGGTATCGTTTTCGACGGCAAGCTGATCGAGGGCTTTCACAGCGCGGGCGCGGAGCTGGGGCATATCACCATTCGTGAGGGTGGTCTGCCCTGCGCTTGCGGACGGCGTGGGTGTTATGAGAAATACGCTTCCGCCACGGCGCTTATCCGCCAGACCCGTCATGCAATGGTGGAAGACCTGCAAAGCGCGATGTGGGAGATCGCGGGCGGTAAGATCGAAAACGTGAGCGGACGCACGGCGTTTATTGCGGCTCGCCAAGGCGACGAAACGGCGAAAAAGGTGATCGAGCAGTTCGTCGGATATCTTTCCGAGGGGATTGCCGACTTCGTCAATATTCTTCGTCCCGAAGCGATCGTGATCGGCGGCGGAATTTCGGGCGAGGGCGAAATGCTTTTCGAGCCGCTGAGAAAAGCGGTCGACGCAAGAACGTATATCGCCATGGATATCGTGCCCCTGAAGATTGTCGGTGCAAAGCTCGGCAATCGCGCGGGCGTATACGGCGCGTATGCGATCGCAAAAGAAAATTTATAAATCGAAACACCCCTTTCGGGGTGTTTTTGCTTGAAAAGATTTGCTTTTTTCATGAAAACGCTTTATAATGGTGTAGAGGTGAAACCGTGATAGAACTTATTTGCGATAAGGCGCAGTCTTTAAAAGAATTTACCGAAAACAATTGCGCGCAAGCGTCCTTTTATTGGAACCGACTCTTAAAAGATAAAGAGATCAAGGTCAACGGAAAAAAGGTGGGCGCGGACGTGACTTTGCAAGAGGGGGACGTCGTGCGCTATTATCTTACGCAAAAGCAAGAGGAAAAAACTGCGTTTTATACCGTTTACGAGGACGAAAATCTGCTTGTCGTCGATAAGGAAAGCGGCGTGAATTCCGAAGCCGTTTTCGCCGAATTGTACAGAAAGACGGGGGGCAGGTGCGCGTTTATTTATCGACTGGACAGAAATACCCGCGGGCTTATGGCGTTCGCTTTGAATGAAAAAACGGAAAATGCGCTTCTTTCGGCGTTTAAGGAAAAACGGGTGGAAAAACGCTATCATGCCCTTTGTTTCGGCGCTTTCGAAAAGCCGAGCGCGGTGCTGACGGCGTATTTGAAAAAGGACGAAAAGAACGCGCTCGTAAAAATTTACGATAAGGAAACGGCGGGCGCGGAAAGGATCGTCACCGAATACCGAGTGATAGAAAGCGACGAAAAAACCACGAAAGCGGAACTGATTCTACATACGGGCAAGACGCATCAGATACGCGCGCACCTTGCGCATATCGGCAACCCGATCGTGGGCGATATGAAATACGGCGACGCGGCGAAAAACCGTGCCAAAAACGCCGCGCGGCAATGCCTTGTGGCAAAGGAGCTTGCCTTTGAGATGAGCGGCGAATTATCCTATTTAAACGGCAAGCGTTTCGTTTCCCGTTTTGGAATTTAATATAAACCACCCCGAACAGCGTCGTTCGGGGTGGTTTACTATACAAAAATAGCTATCCCCGATTAAAATTTGGGGATAGCTATTTGTCAGTTCGATCTATGCGGTTTACGCGGCTTGTTCGTTGTCCTCGATAAGCTCGATCTTCATATCCGAAGCGTCGCTGTAATCGAGCGTTGCGAGATAAGTCTCGTTCGTCGCTTTATCCGTGAGGGCGATCGTCGCCGTGCTGTCGCCGTTGTACGAGGTCACTTTATATGCGTATACCGCGACCGTTTCTTCGTTGCCGTCAACCGTCTTGACCGCCGTCAGCGTGCCCGCCCCGCCGTTCACGTTGCCGCCGTCGAAGGTGTACACGACGCCGTCTTTATCCGTTGCCTGCGAGAGGTAGAGGGAATCCACTTCCGTACGGTTGAGCGAACGGCTCCCGTTTGTCAACGAACCGGTGGTGGTATCGTTGAATATTTCTATCTTATAATAGCGGATAGACGCCAAGTTTTGCGTCCACAACAGGATACCGCCGTCTTTAATAGTGTAGTAGTAAGCCGTTTCGGTAGGCGTATTGCCGTATTTCGTACTTACCTGCTTTGCCGTACCGTAAGCGTAGGGGCTTTGCACGCCGTCAAAAGAAAGGGTCGTTTTGCCGTCCTTGTCCGTCCAAGTACCGAACAAATCGTCTACTCTCGACATCGCTTTCCAATCGGTGCTGTACAGATTGGACGATTCCGAGAACAGGAGCTCGTCGTTCGATTGAATGAACAGATAATAGGTATAGGGCGCGTTACCCGCTTTATAGTATGCCTTCAAGGTAGTCGGATTGACGTAGGTCATTTCCGAGGCGTAGCCCCCGAAATTCTCCGTTTTCATAAATTTGGAGAGGATTTTCCCGTCGAGGGTGGTCGCGCCGATCTCTACCATCGCGTATTCGCCGCCGATCGCCCAATCGCCCATCAGTGTGTTTTGGATATACAAAGCTTTTTCTTCGCCGATTCCCGTGAGCTTGTAATATTTCTCCGTTCCGTTTTCGGTTGCGACCGTGATCGAACCGATCGCCGTCGCCGATTCGGAATACGTGCCTTCGTAAACGGCAAATTCCGTTTCGCTTACTTTTTTATACGCATAAGCCGTTGCGTCGTTGATCGTCAGCTTGCCGCCGTTATCCAGCGCGCCTTTGCCGTCGAATACGTACTTGTCTCCCGCTTCGTCGACGAAGGTATACCCTGCGAAGCGGTCCTTGCGTTGCAACTCCGTCGTTACGTTCGATTCGCTCGTGATCGTTACCACCTTGAGGTCCTCGTCGTAGGAAAGCGTATAAATTTCGTCGCCGTAGAGGAAGAAGCCCGACAACGTGAAGCCGTCGTTGAGGTAATATTCGATCCCGACCTCCGTTTCCGTACCGCTCGAAAGGTCGGTCACGGTCAAAGTGCTGCCGTTTTTATCGATCAAGCCGAAGCCCTCGAACGAAAGCGTGTTGAATTTTTCGTTGTTGCCGATCCATTCGCCGTCGTATTCGTCCACGGGTTGAAGCGCGTAGGACGTATAATTTTCGTTCGGATCGAGGGGATTGTAAAGCACCGCGCCGAGGTAATAGGTGCGGTTCGCGTAGGTAAGGGTGAAATAGCCGAACACCGCGCCGTCCGTATACAGAACGTAATAATCGTCCGTTTCGCTCGCTTCGTACGTCAGCGCGTACGTGTAACCCGAGCTGTAAACGGCGTTTGCCGTACCGACGCCGTTTTCGGCAATACCGTTTAACGTAAGCACGATCGATTTACTGCGGTCGCTTATCCATTTCCCCGTAAACGCGTCGCCGTCGGCGTAATAGATTTGCGTTTTGCCGCCGCCCGCGATCTCGAGATGACCCGTCGTGCCGATCGTTACCACGTAGCCGTTGTCGAGCGTCGCCGTCTTGCCGTCGCTCGCAAGCTCGTACGTGCCGCTCGCGGTTTCGGTGATGCCGTTCACGCTCGCTTTCGCCGTCCAGCCGCCTTTGCCGTCGAACGCGTACGTTTTGTTGATCGCAAGGGCTTTCGTCCACGTGCCCTTGAAAATATCGTATTCGGAAAGCTCGGAACGGTTCAACGTCGCCGTCGTATTATCCGCGAACGTAAGCGTGATCTCGTCGCCGTTTACCGTATAGGTAAAGGTCCTTTCCGCGTCGTCGAGCTCCTTCACGCCCGATTCGCCGCAGAAGGCGTAGTGCGCGCCGTCCTCGCCGTAAAATTCACCGAGGAACAACGCCTTTTTCGCAACGAGGGGATCGGATTCCGTGAAATAAACGCCGTCGTAAAGGGACAGAGTGCCGTTTGCAACGGTGCCCTTAAAATCGTAAAGCTGATAACGGTCGATGTCGAAATTCGCGTCCTCGCTGTCGTCCGTCGTAACGATCGCTCCGTCGTAATATCTCGCAAGTCTCGCGCTTTCGAGCACAAGCGTTTCGCCGTCGTACAGGAAATTCGTTTCCCGCGTCGTCGAACCGTCCGTGTACGTTGCCTTGCCGTCCGCCGTCAACGTGATCGTAACGGGCTTAGTGCCGTCTGCAAGGACGGCGGTATACTCGCCGAGGATCGCATCGGGGTCGGCAAAACCGACGTAAAGCCCGAAGGTCTTGGTGGGGAGGTACGCAAGCGGCGCTTTCAGCGTGCACGCTTCGTCCAAATAATAGCCGTAAGAAAGGAATTTGCCGTCGTCCGCCGTCAGATAATAGGATAAACTACCCAACGCAAACGCGTCGGCGAGGGGATAGTAGAGACCCTCCGCGGAATCGAAATAGTTCAGCGTGGTTTCCGTCTTTTCGTTCACCTTGATCGCGACGGGATCGCCGTTGCCGTCCGTCGCCTTTGTTACGTAACGAATGGTCAGCGTGGTGCCGAACGTCTCCTCGATGGGATCGTAATTGATAACGGGATAGCTGTTATTAGAGAAGATCCAGTCCGCGTCGTTCCAGCTCAAAGCCGCTTTCAGCTCGGAAATCTTGGCGGTGTTTACTTCCTCGTTTTTCAGACAGTCGAGCACGATATATTTTTGCGAGGTGGCATATACCGCGCCCGCTTCGTAGCCGCCCGCGACCAACGGAGCCGTGTGCGTATAAACGTTCTGATCGCCGCTCTTGGTCGTCGCTTTCGTTTCGCCTACGTAGAAAGAATCGTTGACGATCGTGTCGTTATCCGCAAAGCCGACTAAACCGCCCGCATAGGCGTGCAGATATTCGTAGGAGGATTCGGGAGTGGTGTCGAGCGTCATCGTCGATACGTTCGCCGAAACCTCGCCCGTCGCGTAGCAATTGCTCACCGAGCCGTATTGCCCGAGGTAACCCGCAATGCCGCCCGCGCGGAACGCACCGCTTATATTGCCCGTCGAATAGGCGTTATGGATAAGAATGGGGGTGAGGGCGTAATTGGTTATAAGATAACCCGAAACGCCGCCCGCATACAGCACCGAGCCCTGTAAAACGTTGACGTCGACGTCTACCGCCGAATAGGCGACCTCGGCGGGAAACGAGCCGTAATCCTCGTTATACAACGATTGCTGGAAGCCGAGCAGACCGCCCACGTAGGAGAAGTAGTCCTTGTCCGCATATACGTTGATCGTGCCGTTCGTCGAATCGCACATGTACAGGCGCACGCCTACGCCATAGGCGATCAGCGACCCGCAAGCGATCGTTTTGGAAGAGGGATCGACGGGTTTTTCGAGACTCGCGTTGATCGTGAAATCTTCGAGACTGATACCGTAGAACAGACCGCTGCTCGTAACGGCGGGATTTACGTATACCGCGCCGAATAACCCGACGTAGTTGGAGTAGTCGGAAGAGATCGTGAAATTGGAAATGGTATATCTTTCCGTGGCGGGCGTTTCGGGGTTATCGTTGCTGGAAAACGATCCGCTAAAGTAGGAATTTTCCGTGCTCAGATCGCCGATGATCTCGAGTTCCGCGCCTTTGCAGTCGATATCGTTTGCCAATACGTACGAGCCGTTCACGTACGAGGATACGCCCTTGTTCACCTGTTCCGCGATATACAGCAAGTCGATAGGTCTCGTAACGACGAATGCGTTGCTGAACGAGCCGTCGCCCTGCATATCGGAGACGTCCTTTTCAATACCGTTCACCTTAACGGTCGTTTCGCCTTCGACGGTAAACGTATACAAGCCGTTGGCGTCCATAGCGACCGAACTGCCGTTGACGAGAACGATCGGATAACCCGTATAGAACGCGCCGAGCTCCACGTTGAAGGAGACCGAGCTGCCTTCTTTGACCTTTACGCCGTCAAGGCTTTCGTACGCCGTACCGTCGACGGTTTCCATTATGTAATCGAAAGTGCCGTCTTGGGTAAAGTGAAGGGCGTGGCTCACCGTATCGTCCGAACTCGAGTCGGAGGAATCGGTGTCGGTTGCCGTATTGTCGGGCGTGGAGGAACTCTCGTCGTCTTTACAGCCCGCCGCCGCGACAACCGTGCACGCACAGGACAGAGAAAGTAGTAATGCGATCAGAAATTTTTTCATAAAAGCTCCGTATAACAATGATTTACTGAGGTAAGTTGCTCGGAAAAGCGCGCAACACATACTGCCCCATTAAAATGAGGATAACAATATTATACAATATATCGATTGAAATGACAAGAAAAAACGGGCGGATTTCGAGATTTTTATGCGATTTTCACATAGGGAAACCTTTCCTTTTCCGCTTGTGCGCGTAGAAACGCTTGACAAGCTCCGTTCTTTTTTATATAATGTAGTCGTCGTACTCCGAGCGGAGTGTGTCGCGTAGACTGTGAAAGGACGAAAAAAGATATGACGGAAAGCAGAAAAAATACGGTGCGCAGGATCTATTCGGTTTGTCTTGCCGTATGGACGGCGGTCGTCGGCGTCGCGTTTATCGTACAGATATATTCGATCTATTTTTCGGCGGATAAATACACCGTCCAAAATATATCGGCGCATTTTCAAGAGATCGCCGTATTGTTTTGGCTTTGGATCGCGGGCGGGATCGGCGGAGGGATCCTCGGTTGGACGTTCCCCCAAAACAAAGAAAAGCCGAAAGCGTATATCGAAACGCAAGCCGTTTTGGAAAAACTCAAACGCAGATTGCCCGCAAACGGCGATGATTTAAGCTTTGTTAAAAAGGAAAAAAATATCCGTTTGACGCTCCGTATCGCTTCGGCGGCGGCGTGCCTGATCGCGCTGGTCGTTTCTTTGACGATCCTGCTCGATAAATCGTACGCGCCGAGATTCGGTTCGGCGTTTTTCACTTCGCATTACGGCGCGGCGGACAGACTTCTGCGCGTGTTCCCGTGGGTGCTCGGCGCAATGCTGGCATGTATCGGCACGGGTATTGTAAGCAAATACAGCTATATCCGCGAAACGGACGGGGTGAAGAAAGCGATCGCGGAAAACGCGAAAGCGGGAATAAAAACGGAAAGCGGAGAAAAGCGGCTTACCCTGTCGGAGAAGCTGGCGGCAAAATGTGCGTTTATGCAGACGAAAGGTTGGAAGATCGGCGTTCGCGCAGCGCTCGGCGTACTCGGCGTCGTGCTCGTTATCGTCGGGATAAGCAACGGCGGCATGCGCGACGTATTGATGAAAGCGATCAATATCTGTACGCAATGTATAGGTTTGGGCTGAGGGGTAACGTATGAAGAATTTTTTCAAAAAGATCGGCTTGTGGTTTAAAAATCACGCGCCCACGAAACGCAGAATAATCCAGCTCTATGCGGCGCTTTTGTCCAACGCCAACATAAAGGGCTTTTTCAACGGACAGATCTATCAGGGCGCGACGAAAAATCTGTGCGTGCCCGGACTGAACTGCTATTCCTGCCCCGGCGCGATCGGCGCGTGTCCTTTGGGCTCGTTGCAAAACGCGCTCATCGAAAGCAAGACCCGCACCCCGTCGTACATATTCGGTATCATCATTCTGTTCGGCTTATTGCTCGGCAGAACGATCTGCGGTTTCCTGTGCCCCGTCGGACTCGGTCAGGAGCTTCTCTATAAGATCAAAACGCCGAAGCTCAAAAAGAGCAAGGCGACGCGCGTGCTTTCTTACTTTAAATACGTGCTTCTGATCGCGCTGGTCGTGATCCTGCCCCTGTCCTTCGCGATCCCCGGCTTCTGCGAATATATCTGCCCCGCAGGTACTTTCGAGGGGGGATTGGGACTGTTGTCCAACGTCAAAAATCAAACGCTTCTCGCCGTGCTCGGTCCGCTGTTCACGTGGAAATTCGCCGTGCTCGTGGCGGTCATCGTCGGGAGTATCTTTATTTACCGCGTATTCTGCCGTTTTCTGTGCCCGCTCGGCGCGTTGTACGGATTTTTCTGTAAGCTCGCGCTCATCGGCGTAAAGCTGGATAAAAACAAATGCACCGATTGCGGACTTTGTATCGGCGTTTGCAAAATGGACGTGAAAAAGGTGGGCGATCACGAATGTATCCACTGCGGCGAATGTATTTCCGTATGCCCCGCAAAGGCGATATCGTGGAAAGGTTCGTCTCTGTTCGTGCGCAAAAACGACGCGGATATGCCCGCGAACACCGAGATCAAGCCTTTAAACGGTATGCTCAAACGCAAGGAAACGACGACGGAAGAGGTTGCGCAAACGCTGAATACGGAGGTGAAAGAAAATGAATAAGCCTACCGTGTTTAAAATAGTGGCAGGTACGCTTGCGACCGTCGTGATGGGTACCGCGCTCGTGTATTATAATTTCATCGATAAAGCAGCCGAATCGGGCATAAAGCAGGGGAACCGCTGTTTGGACTTTACGGCGCAGACGTACGCCGTAAACGATAGAGGAGAATTTTACGTTGACGGCAATACCTTTACCCTTTCCGAACAGATCGGCAAAGTGGTCGTGGTAAATTTTTGGGAAACGTGGTGCGCGGCGTGCGTGCACGAGCTTCCTTATTTCGACCGTATACAGAAGGAATACGAGGGCAAGGTGGAGGTGCTCGCGCTTGCGGGCGTGACTTCTACGATAGACGCCGCGGCGGCATGGATGAATCGAGAGGGTTGGAAGTCGTACGCGCCCGAAAGCGATTGGCGGGATTTCTCCCTCACGGTCGGTTGGCTGGAAACGGAAACGTGTACGGCAATGGGGTGCTCGGGGTCGTTGCCGAGGACGGTTATCGTGGATAAGAGCGGTATCGTCGTCTACGAGGGAGACGGCGCAATGACTTACGAAAGTCTGCAAACGCAGATCGAAAGCGTACTGTAAGAAATATCGATAATAAAATTACCCGACCGAAGCGAAACGCTTCGGTCGGGCTTTCGTATACGTTCGGTTTTATGCGTCGGTCGTTATCCGTATCGCGTAGGAGGTCGCCGAGCCGTCCGTTGCCGCCAGCATAAACGTTACCGTTTCGCCCGCTTCGACCTTGACGGAGAAAGGACCCGTGAATACGTTCTCGCCGAGCAGAAGCAACGCGTTTTCATTCTCGCACGCGATCGTGCAAGCCGCGCTTCCCGCGGTCACGGTGTAGTAAACGTAATCCCATTCGATCGTGTCGACGGCGATATCCGTTCCGAATTGCTCGGGGAGGATCTCGATAGGACGGTCCGCCGAACCGAGTACCAGCTCCTCGTAATAATAGCAAGCCGAAAGCCACGCTTTTTCTTTGCGCGCGGTTTCGTCGTTCCAGATCTCGTCGGAGATTTCGAAGGGTCGGTTTTTCCGTGCGTAGAGGGTAAGGAAGTCGTACAGCTCCGCCGTTACGGGATACAAGCCGTCGGAGTTCACGTAATTCTGATAGCAATTTGCCGTCGCGTCCGCCGTTGCGTTTTGGTCGCCGCCGTTGTTCATGATAAACGAAACGTAATTTTTTACGAAATAATCGCCGTCCACCGTGTATCCGTCGCCGAGGGAGAGATTGTTTCCTTCGTATTGTATCGTAGTGAATTTCTGCTCGCCCAAAAGACGGGCCGCGGGGGCGGAGATCGCCGCGTAAATGATTTCACCGGGGGCGTCTTTCGTGCCCATGCGGTAATAGCCGCAGGTTTCGTCGTAGAAATAGCCGCTTTCGTAAGGCACGTCGACGGGCGTATGCGTTTCCGCGCCCTCGGGCGCTTTTACGCCGTTGATCTGCGTGGGGACGACGGTCTCGTATACGTAGGAGGGCGTCCATGCGGGGGCGCCGATACGCACGAAACGGACCTTAACGACGGAACCGACGGGCGCTTCGAGCGACCACGTCGCGCGCCATTGCGTATTCCAATACGTCGTCGCGCAATTCACGTCGGAGAAAAGCGTGCCCGCGGGTAAAAAGTCGTTTTCGCCCAAAACACGCGCCTTTTCGCCGTTGGCGGGGATGTAAAACACGCTTGCGTCGTATCGCGTGATCGAAACGCCGTCGGGAAGGTTGCCGACCGTGTAGATCGCGTACTGTCCCGCTTCGGGAACGGAAAGGGATAACCACGTTTTCTCTCTGCCGATCTCGAATTCGTAATAGCCGTCGCTTTCGTTCAATTTCACTTCGTAACGGTTGTACTCTTCGCCCGTCTCGCCCCTTTCCTCGAAAGGATTGCCCTCGTCGTAGTTATTGACGTATTCGATCAAGTCCGGCGCGGCGGGAACGGTGGGGGTGCTTTGACAACGCACGCAAACGCCGTTGTCAAACTCATGTCCGCGTTTTTCGACGGGCAAAGTTTGTTTGTGTGCGGAGTCGATCGTGCATACGGCGGTTTTCGTGCCGTTTTCCGTACAGGTGGGTTCTTTTTCAAGCGTCCATACCCATTCGTGTTCGCACTCGTCGTATCCGTCGTCGCCGCTCGTATCGCCGCTTCCCGATTGCTCGGTGTCGGTGTTTACGGGCGAGGACTCGGATTTGTGGTCGTTACAGCCCGCAAAGCCAAACGAACAGCAAGCCGTGAGGGCAAGACAAAGGTAAAAGATCTTTTTGATTTTTATCATTTCGTTTGTCACTCCGAATCGGGGGTCACGCGCTCGGACCCAACGTCTTATAATAGTAGCAAAGCATCAGCCACGAATTGTACAGACCCTCGTATTTATCCGACGTCGTAATGGTACGGAGCAATTCGTAGGTGGCTTCGTCAACGGGCATAAAGCCTTTCAGCTCGCCCGAATTTTGCTGCGACTTGAAGCAAAGCTGTTGCACCTTGCCCGTATAATCGACGCCGTCGATATAGAACGCTCTCTTGTCGACGTCGTATTTCGTCGCCTGATCGCAGATGTCCTTGAGCGAATTGTTCGGGAAGAACGCCGTCGCTTTAAGACAGTCTACGTAAATGATCGAGCCGAGCGTGCCGTCCTCGTTTTTGTAATGGTAATAGCCGTCGTTGCCCAATGCGTAATCGATCGCGTCGGGAAGATACATTTCCATCGTGGACAGATTCGCGCTGTACGGACCCGTCGCCGCGTTCGTAAGATAATCGTACGTTTCGCCGACGTATTTAATCACGACTTCGTAATCCGCTACCGTGTCGAGGAAGGTCGTAAACAGCATATAGTACGTGGTGTTCGCCTCGAAATAGTAGTGGAAGTTGAAGTTCATATCCGCCACCAAAACGGGGTTGCCGCTTTCGTCCGTGCCGCTCGTCGTTGCGCCGATCACGTCGGTGTACGTGCCGAGGAAGGTCGTTTGATCGCTTGCCACGAGGAAACATTCCGTATCGTAGCTGCCCGTGGAATAGATATTGTAAACGCCCGCCGTCGTCGGCGTGAATTTATACTTGAAGCCGCGGGGATTGATCGAGAACGGAACGCTTACCGTCGTCGAGGAGGAAAGAACGCCGTTCTTCTCTTCGAGCGGATTCATTTCGATCGCCGCATGGAAGGAAATGCCCTTCGTGGGGTCTGCCATCTGCGTCGCGTTGCCGTAAGGCTGATAGTAAACGCACAGCTCCAACCATTCGTTTTCGTGCCAATCGCCTTCCCATTTCTGACCGAGCACGGTGTATCTCGTAACGGCTTCGAGCAACAGCTTCAGCTCCTCCGTTACGGGCGTGTAGCCGTTGTTCGTCATATTGTTGACCGACACCCACGCGTGCTGTTCGAGCGGCGCGGTCAGGTCGTTGCCGTCCTCGTCCACACAGTAGCCGTTATAGGCAAGCTGCCACACGCTCGTTTCGTTCCAAAGCGACGCGTACATCATATTCGCGAACAGAATGGGACCGTTTTCCGTATCCACGTGATAATAGCCGTCCGCTTCCGAATATACCGCGTTTACGTAGCTCGTATATTGCGTAGGGGAGCTTTCGTCTCCGAGTTGCGTCGCCGCATACTTGAATACGGTCGAGCCGACGTTTGCGCCCAACTCGTTTGCGGGAACGATGCGGAGGTTTCTCACTTTGGCAACGTTTTCGCCCGCCGCGCCTTCTTCGTCTCTGAGGAAGAGCAGGGCGAGTCGGTGCTCGACGAGCGCCTCGTTTTCGTCGCGAATCTGCCAATCCTCGTCGAATACGTACGCAAGACAGGTGTTCCAGCCCTCTTTAACGCCCGAGATCGAGTGGATGATCGTACCGTCGATAAGCACGTAAAGGTTGTCGTAATCCTCTTCCGAGCTTATGTAATACTCGAACGTTACGGCGGAGGCTTCGCTCACCGTAAAGTCGAGATAGAGCTCGGAATAGGAGCTGTCGATGGGGTTGGAGGAATAGATATGCGACCCGTCGTCGCTGATAAGCCAAGGCCACGAGTATTCGTCCTGTTCGTTCCACGAAGCCGTGAAATCGGTCGCGCCGAGCGCCGTTTCCACGTCGGAAAGCTTGGGCGCGTCCACGTTGGGAAGCGTATAGGCGGGGGTGTCGTCGTCGGGAAGAGCGGTATCCTCGTCCGTTCCCCAGATCTTGGATTGATAATCGTCCTCGACGAGCGCCGCAAATTTTTCCGTGAAGTCGTTTACCGAGGTCATCGAGCCCGCTTCGTAAAACACGATCACGCCGTAACGGTCGATCATGACGGTGGTCGGGATCGCCGCGGTGTTGAACATCGTGGTAAGACTCGCTTGGCTTCTGCACATATCGAAGAGCAGACCGCTGGTCTTTTTATAATTTGCCACGGCGGTATCGTCGTCCGTCGTGCTCATCGCGAGGATGGAAACGTCGTTTTGATACGAATAGTACGCATTGTTCATTGCGGGGAATTCCGATTTACAGGGACCGCACCACGTCGCCCAAAAATTGAGCATGACCATTTTCTTTTCCTTCAATGCTTCCGAAAGCTTGAAGGTGGAGCCGTCCGAGGTTTTTACCTCGAAATCGTACATCACGTCGCCGAGCTTATAACTCGTGCCGCTCGGAGCGGTCGAGGCGATCACGCCCGTAGGGGTGAGGGGGATCTGAAGCTGGGCGCCCGTTTCGTTTTCCGTAACGTACGTTTTGTCGCCCAAAACGTAACCTACGGGAATATTTTCGAGTTCGACAGCGTATTCGCCCGCGACGGAAATATCCGCCTCCTTGAAAACGGCGTAGCCCGCGGCGGAAGTCGTTTTCGACGCAAGCTTCGTTTCGCCGTCGTACAGCGAAACGGTGATCCCGCGCATGCCGTAGCCCGTGGGATTTTGTACCTTGATACGGTAAATATAATTTACGTCCTCGCCGTCGTCCGAGCTGTCGTCCGAGCTGTCGGACGAGCCCGTGTCGCCCGTATAGTCGCTACCCGTATCGTCGGCGGTTTCCGATTCCGTATCGGTCGCCGTATTGGAGGGCGCGGAAGAACTTTCGTCGTCGTTGCAAGCCGTAGCAAAGGCGAACGAGGCGCACATGACCAACGACGTGCAAAGCAACAGAAGCTTTTTAATGGATTTTCTCATATATCATTCTCCGTGTTTCGAATCAGTCGGCGATCGTCAGCGTGATCTCGCCGTACGTCGCAGGGGTTTTCTTGTCGGTTTCTTCGTATTCGAGCTCATTAGTCATATCGCCGCTCCAAATATGAATATCATATTCGTCGGCTCCGCAAGCAACTCCATTGAGTTCGCTATCGGAAGGCTTAATAACTACCTTACCGTTTTCGTCAACGAGCTCGGGCAATTGTCCGAGACAAAATTCAAGACCTTTGCAGAGTTGAACGCGTACGTTGGTTGCGGGGGTGCCGTCTGAATTCTTTACGTAAATAACGTATGCGTCGCTGATTTCCTCGTTGCTGCCCGTGTCCGAGCTTTCCGTGTTGGAAACCGAGGGGGTGGAGCTGTCGTCGCCGCCGCAAGCGGTGAGCGCGCACATACCGAAGCAGAGCGTGGTAGCGGCAAGAAGAGAAATGAGTTTTTTGATCTTAGACATAATATTGCCTCCTTACAGTAAACATATCTGATTTCGTCCGAAATTATGTAAAACGGCGAAAAAAAGTCGTTTTTTTGTGTTTGTATCCGCAAAAAATCGCTATACGCCATCGTACAGTTATAATTATTTTATCATACGGGCAACAAAAAAGCAAGTGTTTTATCGATCAATCGAATCACATTTTGGTTCTTTATTTGTTTTCCTGTGAAAGTTTGGTGAAAAAAACCGCGACGAGCGTTTGCTCGCCGCGGCGGTTTACGTAAAATATCAAAGCAGACTTGCCGCTTCCTTATCGCAAACGACGGTAACGAAGGGGTGGAGCTGCAACACGGACGCGGGACACGCAGGAGTGATCTCGCCCTTTACCATGCCGTAAACGGCTTTCGCCTTGTTCTTGCCCGAAACGACCATGACGATCGATTTTGCTTGCATGATGTTTTTAATACCCATCGAAAGCGCCTGACGGGGAACGTCGTCGATGGAAGCGAACATACGGGAATTGTCCTTGATCGTGTTTTCCGTAAGATCGACGAGGTGGGTAACGGAATCGAAAGGGGTATCGGGTTCGTTGAAGCCGATGTGACCGTTCGAGCCGATGCCGAGCACCTGTACGTCCTGTTTCATCGTTTCGAGGAGCGCATTGTAACGGTCGCATTCCTTCTTCGCGTCGGGCGCGCTGCCGCAAGGCAGGTTGGTGTTTTTCAGATCGATATCGAGTCCGTCGAAAAGATTGGCGCGCATAAAGTACGCATAGCTCTGATCGTGGTCGGCGGTAAGCCCGACGTATTCGTCGAGATTGACGGTTTTTACGTTTTTGTAGGAGGTGCCGTTTTCCTTGTGGTCTTTGATCATATTTTGATAAGTGCCGACGGGGCTGGAGCCCGTTGCGAGCCCGAGAATGGCGTTGGGATTGTTTTTCACGATGTCGATGATGATCTGCGCGGCTTTTTCGCTCATTTCTTCATAGTTTTCCGTAACGATAACTTTCATGTTTTCAATACCTCGATAAAAATTTTGTTTTTCAACGCTTTTATTATAAACCATTCCGACGGTAAAAGCAAGCGTTTCGACGGATTTTTTTCGTGAAAACACATATTTCGAGAATACAATATATTATATAAATAGGCGGAGAGTACTTTTAGAGGAGCGCGGAAAAATAAAAAATAATTTTCGTTTTTTAAGTCAAAAAGCTTTGACAACGAAAAAAAAATGTGATATAGTAGTATAGCTTTGATAAATCGAGCCATGCAGAAGTACCCAAGTGGCTCAAGGGGCTCCCCTGCTAAGGGAGTAGCATCAGTAATGGTGGCACGAGTTCAAATCTCGTCTTCTGCGCCAAAAGAGGGATGACCAAACGGTCATCCCTCTTTTGGCGTTGACGGGTAACTTGAACTCGTGAATTAACACGAGTTCACGCGAACGGCAAAAAACGGAAAAGCGCGATAGAGTACGAGGGGCGTTTGCCGTGAAGCTCTGCCCGTAGGGCAGAATGTCGTCTTCTGCGCTTTGGCGTTGACGGGTAACTTGAACTCGTGAATTAACACGAGTTCACGCGAACGGCAAAAAACGGAAAAGCGCGATAGAGTACGAGGGGCGTTAACGTTTTCTTTTATTGTCGGACGGCGAAAAGCCGAAATATTGGCAATAGGCGCGGTAAAAAGTGACGTAATTGGAAAAACCGCATTTTAAAAATACGTCCGTCGGCTTCGCGCCCTCGCCGATCATTTTGTGCGCAAGCAGGATCCTCTTATTGCGAATATATTGCATTACGCTGATGTTCAGTTCGTTTTTAAACAGATGATTGATATAGGATTTCGAATAAAACAAAGCGTTTGCAATATCCTCGGCATTGTTTATCGTCGTAAGGTTTACGTTGATATAATCGAGTATTTTCCAACAGTTTTTTTCGATCACGGCGGAATTTTTCTTCGGCGCCTTTTTTAAGGTGAGCAAACTCAAAAGTATCGCGTGGAGCATGTCCTTGCAGAGCGGTTCCCGCGCGTTTTGCGGAAGCTGGGTCAACAGCTCCTTGAAAAGAAACATCAGTTTTTCGGCGGCGGAGCCTTCCCGCAGGGTGAACATTTCGCCGCGGTCGAATACGTTTTCGATCAGCTTGTCGTCGCCCGTGAAATCGGGTAGAAAATGGAAACAGAATCGCCGATAGGGCGGAGCTACGATATCGCGGACGAAATGATACTGCGCGGGGCGGATCAATAAAAGATCGCCCTTTTCCAGCGCATAGCTTTTATCTTCGATAACGTAGTCTATCTTCCCCTCGGTGACGAATAATATTTCGTACGTGGGGTGAATGTGCCGTTTTAAATGGAAAGGGTCCATTTCCCTATACTCCAAATAAGAGAAGCTGAAATTTTCCAAATCGATCGTAGCGTTGTTCATATATAAATTGTAGCACAAATAAAAATTACAGTAAAGCAATTTTTGTAATGTTTTGTGCTTTTTTTGATATTTACTTTAAAATTCAACAGTGCTATAATAGAAACACAAAGTAAATAAAGGAGCGGAAATTTTATGCAAATGACGTTTCGTTGGTACGGCGAAGGAAACGATCGTATCAAATTGTCGGACATCAAACAGATTCCCGGGGTAGAGGGTATCGTTTGGGCGTTACACGACAAGATGCCGGGGGAAACATGGGAAGAGAAGGAGATCGCCAAGGTCAAGGCGCAGTGCGATAAGTACGGCTTTAATATCGACGTCGTGGAATCGGTGAACGTGCACGACGATATTAAAATTGGTCTGCCTACGCGCGATAAATACATAGAAAATTATAAGCAGACGATCCGCAACTTATCCAAGTTCGGCGTAAAAGTCATCTGTTATAACTTCATGCCTATATTCGACTGGACAAGAAGTAATCTTTTCCACGAAGTGGGGGACGGGTCGACCGCTCTTTTCTATGAAAAGGGAATGATACAAGACGATTACAACGCAATGGCGAAGTATATTCTTGATTTCACGGAAAAGTATAATATGTCCTTCCCCGGTTGGGAGCCCGAGCGTATGGCAAAGCTGGACGAGCTGTTCAAGGCATACGAGGGCGTAACCAAAGAAAAACTTTGGGCAAATCTTAAATATTTCTTAGAAGCGATCATGCCCACCTGCCGCGAATGCGATATCAAAATGGCGATCCATATGGACGATCCCCCTTGGGATATTTTCGGGCTTCCCCGTCTTTTGGTGGACGAGCCGAGCATCGACAGATTTTTGAAAATGGTGGACGATCCGTACAACTGCCTGACGCTTTGTTCGGGGAGCTTGAACGCCAACCCGAAAAACAACGTGGCGGAGATCGTGCGGAAGCATTGCGATCGGATCGCTTTTGCGCATATCCGCAACGTAAAGCATTTTGAAAACGGCGATTTCAGCGAAGCGAGCCATAGAGATTGCGACGGCGATACGGGCATACTCGATATTTTGAAAGCGTATCACGATTGCGGGTTCGAAGGCTACGTTCGTCCCGACCATGGTAGGCACTTATGGGACGAAGGACCGGGAAAAGTGCGTCCCGGGTACGGCTTGTACGATCGTGCGCTCGGCATTATGTATATGCTCGGCGTATGGGATATGTTGGATAAATTAAAAAGTGAGGGTAAATAAAATGAAATTAAGCGATAAAGTAATTGCAATCACGGGCGCGGGCGGCGTTATTTGCAGCGCGTTCGCCAAGGCGCTTGCGGAAAAGGGCGCAAAAGTGGCTCTGCTCGATATCAACGAGGAAGCGGCGAAAAAGTATGCCGACGAGATCGGCGAAAACGCGCTCGCCGTTAAATGTAACTGTTTGGATAAACAGAGTATCATAGACGCAAAGAAGATCATTAACGGGAAATTCGGCAAAGTGAATTTCCTTATCAACGGCGCGGGCGGAAACAATCCTCGTGCGTCTACGGACAATGAGATCATGACGCCCGATTTGGAGGGTGTAAAGGATTTCTTTGCGCTGGAAGAAAGCGGCTTGAAATTTGTATTTGACCTCAATATCACCTCGGCGTTTTTGGTAACGCAGGTGTTTGCGGTGGACATGGTGAAAACGGGCGGTAATATTATTAATATTTCCTCCATGAATGCGTACCGTCCGCTCACCAAAATCCCCGCGTACAGTGCTGCGAAAGCGGGTATCTCCAATTTCACGCAGTGGCTTGCCGTGCATTTCGCTCCCTGCAATATCCGTTGCAATGCGATCGCGCCCGGGTTCTTCGTGACTAACCAAAACAGAAACCTGCTCTTTAACGAGGACGGCACGCCGACAGCAAGAACGGGCAAGATCTTGGCGGCGACGCCGATGAAAAAGTTCGGCGAGATCTCCGATCTGATCGGAACGCTTTTGTGGCTTGCGGACGATAACGCAAGCGGATTCGTGACGGGCACGGTAATTCCCGTGGACGGCGGATTCTCGGCGTATAGCGGCGTTTAAAAGAAAAAAAGTCCGATACGGATAAAAAATTGAAAAAATCCCCCGTTCAGCTCTTGCGAAAACGGGGATTTTGTGGTACAATAGATAATAATAAGAGGAAATAATAAAACAAGAGGAGATAGAAAACTTATGAATATCTGGCACGATATTTCGGCGGAGCGCATTACGGCGAAAAAGTTCGAAGCGTTCATCGAAATTCCGAAAGGCTGTAAAGCGAAGTACGAATTGGACAAAGAAACGGGGCTGCTCAAGCTCGACAGGGTACTTTACACCTCGACGGTGTATCCCGCGAACTACGGGTTTATTCCGCGCACCTTTGCGGACGACGGCGACCCGCTCGACGTTCTTGTTCTTTGCGGGGAAACGATCTATCCCGCGACGCTCGTCACCTGCTATCCGATCGGCGTCATCAAGATGATCGACGGCGGCTCGCTCGACGAAAAGATCATCGCGATCCCCGTGCAGGACCCCACCTATAAGGATTATTACGATATTCAGGAATTGCCCAAGCACGTATTCGACGAAATGATGCATTTCTTCGAAGTGTACAAATCGCTCGAGCATAAACAGACGACGGTGAAAGAAATCTGTCATCGCGACGAGGCGATGGATATCATCAACAAATGTATCAAGGCATATAAAAATACATTCGGCGTGTAAAACGTAAAAAACGGTCGAAAGAAAGCAAACGATAGCGAATACAACGGAAAAAACGGGAATACCGAAAAAAAATTTTTGGTATTCCTGTAAATTTTTTCAAACATAATATTGACATTGGACGAAAAACACGCTATAATAAAATAAGTAAAGAAAATCGGGGGTTTTCATTTTTACGGGAAAGAATCGGCTTTTTTCCGTTTTTTTGCATAAGCGAACGCGTTTTCCCCAAAACGCGAATGGAGGTTGGGTATGGCTTACAAAGTGAAGCCCGTCGCATCGAGAAAATACGGTTATATCAGAAACCGTATTT
Organism: Clostridia bacterium; assembly: GCA_017463105.1. Lineage (GTDB taxonomy): Bacteria > Bacillota > Clostridia > Christensenellales > Borkfalkiaceae > Scatosoma. The sequence continues at coordinate 90,372 of JAFTPU010000014.1, read as the reverse complement.
CAAAAGCGCAAGGCAAGGCAAAATGGATCGGCATGGCGTATTTGCTCGCGATCGCGGCGCTTGCCGTGCTTTTGTGCTTTCCGCAATTGACGGTTACTTCGTCCGAGGGAACGGTCGCGCTCGGGGGTATCGCTATCGTTAAGGCGATTATCTCTGCGGGACAGAGCGGTACGGCGTTTTTTGCCGGCGTCGGCGTTTTCGCCGCCGCGGCGCTTATCCTGCTTATCGGGCTTATCCGATCGCTCGTAAAGCTTAATTGGCTGATGAAGAAAAAAGCGAGCAAGCTTTACGGCTTCAACCGTAATATGTACGCGATGGACGACATGGGGAAATATTTTTCCGCTTCCTTCGCGTCCGTCGTTTTGTTGCTTCTCGCTTACGTCGCGATCGCGACCAACGTTTGGGACGCGGGCGTTTCATTCGAAAGCGGTGCGATCGCGCTGCTCGCCGTCGGTTTGGGCGTACATTTTATCTGCGGTATACTCGCGGGTAACGTCAGCCTGTTCAGCTCGCTCGAGGGCGGTATCAAGGAAGAAAAGCGCGAGGTGGGGAATTTCGCTCCCGTGCTCCGCAATCTTTTACAACTTGCCGCGTGCGCTGCGTTGGCGTATTTCCTCGTTTGGAAAAATGCGTTCGGGGGCTTGGGCGCATTGACGAACGAGGTGCGGGAGTCCTTCACAACGACTTTCTCCGAGGATTTTGCGAATAAAGCGTATTTCGACGGGATCGTGAAAATATTGAAAACGGGCGTAACGCCTTTCCTTTGCGGACTTTCCGTGCTTGCCTTCATCGGCATGGTCTATCACGCGTTGGGTACGAGGGAATTCGATCTCGACGGCGCGGAAACGGCGGGACGGAAACGTTTGCTCGCGTGGTCGGTCGTCCTGCTTTGGGCGACGGCGGGCGCGATTGTTTGCGTTAAGCTTTGGTTAAAGACGGAGACGCAGCTTTCGGCGGAGAGCCTCGTCGTGGTGGGGATCGCGCTTGCGATGATCGTATTCGAGCTTTGCCTTATCAACGCGCCGGCGGTGAAAGACGACGATTGGGAGGAAGAGATCGACGGCGTTTCTTACCTTACCGGAGATTACGACGAACCCGGCGTATACCTTATGCCCGAGCAAAGCGTTTCGCTCGGCGTGGAGTACGACGAGCCGAGAAAGGGCGGAAAGAAAAAATAATAAGAACGTTGCGTTCAAGGAGATAATAAGGAGATAGAAAATGAAAAGGATTCATTCCAAAGCGGCATTGCTCAGAAAACGGGTGAAAACGGTGCAGGGCAGGGCAAAATTCACGGGATTCCTGTATTTGCTCGGTACGATCGCCTTGCTGGCGGTCGGCGCGGTGGTATGCCCGCTTAGCGGGACCTGCCTTACCACGGCAAGCGGACTGTTGCCCGTTTTACAACTCGTCGAGGAGATCAAGGCGTTGTTTACGGGCGATATTACGAACGTGATCAAGGACGGCGCGTTGCTGATGAAGGCGCTTATCCTCGTATTGTATATCGCTACGCTTCTCGCGCTTCTGATCAATACGTGCAGATCCTTCGGGAAACTCGGTTGGCTGTTCAAACGCCGCGCAAGCTATGCGAACGGCTTCAATCGTAACATGTATGCGATGGACGATTTAGGCAAACGTTTCTCGGGCTCGCTTGCGGCGCTCGTGATCTTCTACGTATTCGCGTATCTGTTTACGGACGGCGAACCCAAATTTACCATGTACGGCTACATCGCGCTCGGCGCGGGGCTCGCTTTACATATTTTTTGCGGGCTTCTCGAAGGCAAGGTGACTCTGTTCACGACGGGCGAAAAGATCGAGGAAGAGGAGCGCGAATACGGCTTGTTCGTATTTTTCCTGCGCAACCTCGTGCAGATCGCCGCGGTGGGCGCGATCGTGTACTTCTTCGCACCCGTCAGCACGTTCGGGACAGACTTGAAAGAAGTACTCGATAAATTGGTCGTGGTAAGAGACTTCGCTTGGCTGAAGTCAAATATTACGGCGTTGATCCCGTTCCTCGTCGAGCTGGTTGCATGGATCTGTATGATCGTCTTGATCAAGCACGCGACGGCGGCGACGGAATATAACCGCGACTGTTTGGACGGCGACGGCATGAAGAATTTCGCGGTGTTCGCGTTCTTCGCCGCACTTTGCTTCGGCGCGATCGCGCTGCTGCCGTATCTTGGCGTCGGAGTTGCGACGGGTGAAACGGCTGTGCTGAACACGAAAGCATTGATCGCGACGGGCGTGGCGTTTGCGGCGTTCCTGTTCGATTGTATCGTACGCCCGAGACATCGCGGCGGCTACGACGACTTGGACGTGGACGCATACTTTGGCGAAAGCTACGAAACGGCTAAATATAACAACACGATCATTTAAAGATAGAAAGACACGGACCTTTCAGGGGAAGGAGATTTACGATGAAAGCATATGAAACGAGGAATGCGGTCGCATTGAGAAAAAGAGTAAAAAAAGTACATTCCAAAGCGAAGCTGGTTGGATTTTTGTACTTGCTGGGCACGCTTGCGTTGGCGGCGTTCGCCTGTCTGCCGATGCTCGGTATCGGCGGAACGGATCTGTGGGTGGTCAATTTTTGGCAGCCTTTCCTTAAGATATTGAGCGCGGACAGAGACGTTCTTGCGCTCATCGTCGCCGTGCTGTATGCGTTCGTCGTACTCACGGGCGTAATCAATTTTTTCAAGGCGTTGGGGAAACTCGGCTGGCTTACGAAACGCGCGTCGAGATACGTCAACGGCTACAATCGGAATATGCGCGCGATGGACGACATGGGCAAGATCTTCTCCGGCTCGTTTGCCGCGCTCGTCAATTTCCATTTGCTTATCTATATCCTGCAACCCGCCGACGCGGAGGTTAAACTTACAATCTACGCGTACGCGGCGTTGGCGGTGGGGCTCGTTATCCACTTCCTTGCGGGTCTGATCGGCGGTAAAGTCAGCTTCTTCAACGTGGGCGGACCCAACGGCAACGTGGAGGAAGAAAAGAGATCGTGCGGACTGTTCGTGTATTTCTTCCGCAACCTCGTGCAGGTCGCGGCGACGGCGGCGATCGTCTACTTCTTCGTTTCCGTTTGCACGCTTAACCAAACGGTGGCGGCTTTGCTTGCAAAGAGCAATCCTTTCACGGGTGATATCATAAAAACGGTGCTCCCCGTTGCGTTACAGGCGCTTCTCGTGATTTGGATTCTTATTCTCGTAAAACACGCGACGGCGTCGACGGAATTCAACCGCTTCGGCATCGAGGGCGCGGGCATGAAGAATTACAGAGTATTCTCTTTCTTCACCGTGCTTACGGCGGGCGGTGCGTTCGCGCTCGAATATTTGGCGACCAAATCGTTCGGCGGCGTTGCGACCAAATATCTGATCGTAGCGGGTATCGCGCTCGCGGCGTTCTTGATCGATTGCATTTTCAAGTCCAAACCCAAGGACGAGGAAACGGAGGAAGAATCCGAAATGCAGCCCTTGCAACCGCAGTATATGCCTTATCCCGCGAACGCGCCTGCGGGGCAGACGGTCGTTTATGCGCCCGCGCAGAACGGCGCGCCCGTGTATCAGCCTATTTACATTCCCGTATATTATCCGTACCCCGTACATAACGAAGGTATGCCCGCGAGCCCTGCGCCCGTATGTGCGCCTGTGCCCGCACCCGCTTCGCCTTATGCGAACGCGGCGGTAAGCACGGGGGCTCGTCCCGCGCCTGCGCCCGCACCGAGCTATCTGAAACCCGCGCCTTCGCCCGCAACGCAAGCGGCGGAAGGAAAGAACGAGGTCCGCGAAAAACGCAGAGATATCAAAGACCGCAACGCAATGCTCAAACGGGAGAAAGCGGCGGCAAAGCAGAATAAGAAGATCGCGAAAAAGAACGCGAAGAAAGAAAAGCGGCTGGTGAAACAGGAAGAGAGTTTCGTAAAAAAGACGGCGGTGACGGCGACCGAAATGCCCGCACAGTCGGTACCCGCGCTTTCTAACGTGGTCCCCGCGACGTCGGGGGCGGCGATCGGAATGCCCGCCATGATGAACGCGCCCGCCTTGACGAACGTGCCCGAAACGACGAACGTCGTTCCCGCGCCCGTCGTTGAAACGCCTGCGCCCGTCGAGGACGAGATCAAGGAAATCACTGCGGTCGACCTCAAGAAAGAATGGAAAGTGCGCTGTCCCAGATGCGGCAAAGAATTGCTGGTGAGCGAGAGAACTCCCTACCACCGTTGCCCTTCCTGCGATAAGGTGTTTCAAATCCGTAAATTCGAAACGTACGTAAAAAAATCTTAATTTAAAAAACAGAAAAACAAAGTCGAAAGTCCCGCCGAGGGGCTTTCGACTACGATATGAGGTAAAAATATTATGGCAAAAGAAAATCAGTTTGTAGAACAGATCGCGGATATCAATGCGGACTTCCCGCAGTGGTATACCGACGTCGTATTAAAGACGAAGCTCGTCGATTACGGTCCCGTCAAGGGCACGATGGTCATTCGTCCTTACGGCTACGCGATCTGGGAAAATATCCAAAAGATCTTGGACGCGCGTTTCAAGGAATGCGGCGTGGAAAACGCATATTTCCCGTTGCTTATCCCTATGAGCTATTTCACGAAGGAGGCAGAGCACGTAGAGGGGTTTGCACCCGAGGTCGCGGTCGTTACGGTCGGCGGCGGCGAGGAGCTTGCCGAGCCTTTGGCGATCCGTCCCACCTCGGAAACGATCATCGGTTCGATGATGTCGAAATGGATACAATCCTATCGCGATCTGCCCATGAAGGTCAATCAATGGTGTAACGTTATGCGTTGGGAAAAGACTACCCGTCCGTTCCTGCGTACGAGCGAATTTTTGTGGCAGGAGGGACATACCGCGCACGCCACGGCAGAAGAAGCGGAAGCGTTTACGCTCACGATGCTCGGCGTGTATAAAGAATTTATGGAGACCTGCCTTGCTATCCCCGTATTGACGGGCAGAAAGACGGAAAAGGAACGCTTTGCGGGCGCAGTGGCTACCTATACGATGGAGGCAATGATGAAGGACGGCAAAAGCTTGCAGTCGGGTACGTCGCATTATATGGGGCAGAATTTCGCCAAGGCGTTCGATATCCGATTCCTCGGAGGCGAAGGCGTTTTGGAAACGGCGTACACCACGTCGTTCGGCGTATCCACCCGCTTGATCGGTGCAATCATCATGACGCACGGCGACGAGCGCGGGCTCGTGTTGCCGCCCGTCGTCGCGCCTATGCAATGCGTGATCGTGCCCATCGCGGCGAGAAAGGAAGGCGTGATCGAGGCGTGCGAAGCGCTTGAAGCCGAACTGAAAAAAGCGGGTATCCGCGTGACGTTGGACAAGTCGGACAACAGCCCCGGCTGGAAGTTCAACGAATGGGAAATGAAAGGCGTGCCCGTGCGTATCGAGCTGGGACCCCGCGATATCGAAGCGGGCAAAATGATCTGCGCGCGCAGAGACACGCTCGAAAAGACGGAAGTCGCGCTGGATAACGCGGCGGAGAGAGTGAAAGACCTGCTTGCGTCTATACAGAAAGATATGTTGGAGGCGGCGAGAAAACGCCGCGACGAGCGTATCGTTTACGCAGACGATATGGCGGGTATCCTCGCGGGCGTGGAAGCGGGCAACTTCGTGAAGGCGGGCTGGTGCGGCTGTCGCGAATGTGAAGACAAGATCAAGGAAGAGACGGCGGCTACGGCGCGCGTGTTTGCCGAGGGCGAAAGCAGGGAGACCTGCGCGGTCTGCGGTAAGAAAGCGGAGCACGTTATCGTTTACGCGAGGGCGTATTGATAGCGCGAAAAACGCAAAGGAAACAGTTTATATGCGGTAAGCCGTGGAAATAGCGCGGTTTGCCGCATTTATTTTTATTCAAATGGCGGAAAATGCGCGTACCCGCTTGACGGGAAAGAAAAAAAATGCTATTATTATAGTATGGAAAATATGCACGAAATCAACTGCAAAATCGCAAAAAACCTGTCGTATTACAGAAAGGCGGCGGGCTTGACGCAGGCGGAGCTTGCGGAGAAGATCAACTACTCCGACAAGTCGGTTTCGAAATGGGAGCAAGGGAACGGCGTTCCCGATATCTACATTCTGATGCAACTTGCGAAAATGTACGGCGTTTCGCTCAACGATTTGGTCGGGGAGGAGACGCCCGAAAGCGTTACGCGGGCTAAAAAAACGACGGGCTTGAAAGTACTGATCATACTGCTTTCCAGCGGTTTGGTTTGGCTGATTGCAACCTTTGCTTTCGTGACTTTGCAGCTTATCAAGCCGCTCGTGGGACCTTGGTGGCTGGTATTTTTATACGCCGTGACGGTGAACGCGATCCTGATGATCGTATATGCCACGCATTGGAAATACCGTTTCGTGCATTTCGTGTCCGTTTCGGTATTGATATGGGTCTCGATCACCTGTGTGTATCTGACGATATTGAATATTCCCGAAAACGCGGGGCTCGATATGGCGGGGCTTTGGTGCGTGTTCCTGCTCGGTATTCCCTTGCAGGCGTTGGAAGTGCTGTGGGTATTTTTCCGCTCCCTGTTCCGAAAGAACAAGGAAAAATACGCTGCGGGCGTAGTTTTGAATACGGCTACGGAAAACGGAACGGAAACGAAAGAGTAGAAATAACGGAAAGGATCTTAAGCTATGCTGTGCGCGAAATGCCGTAAAAATCAAGCCACGAAAACGTACGAGCAGATAAAAAAGGGCAAAAAGGAAATTTCCTATTATTGTCTGGATTGTTACCACAATACCTTTCTTTGCGACGACGAAAGGTCGGACGCATACGTTTATTCCGCTTGCCCTTATTGCGGCACGACGGCGGAAGAATTCAAAAAACGCAATCTCGTCGGTTGCGCCTATTGCTACGAAACGTTGCAACGCGCCGTGTATCCCGTTATCCGTAAGATGCAGGGCGGCGAGCTTCACAGGGGCAAAGCCCCTTACGAAAACGAACGGGAAAAGACCGAACGCCGTTGTCTGGAACTGAAAACGCTCGCGGAAAAACGTTACCGCGAGGGCGATAAAGAGGGCGCGGCGGAATACGAAGAACAGATCTCGCGGCTCAGAGCGGGTGACGAGGAGGAATACGCATGGCGCAGCCGGATTTCATCGAAACGCTCGTAACTTCCACACGTATCCGTTTGGCGCGCAATCTCGCCGCCTATCCCTTCCCCCAAAAACTCGACGAACGGCTTGCGGAAGAGATCGTATATCTCGTCGGTAAAGAGCTTCGAAAGCTCGACGATTTCGAAAAGAACGATATGAGCACGTTGAGCAAGGAAGAAGCGACGCTTCTGCAGGAGCAACATCTCATCAGTCCCGCGCTCATTCGGCGGAAAGGCATCGGTGCGGCGTTCATTTCCTCGGATAAATCCATTTCCGTAATGGTCAACGAAGAGGACCATTTGCGGGAACAGTATATTTACAAGGGATTCGACCTGTATAAGGCGTACGAGCGTATCAGCGGCATAGACGAAGGGCTTGCCATGGCGCTCGGTTTTGCATACGACGAAAGGACGGGATATCTCACCGCGTGTCCGAGCAACGTCGGCACGGGCATGCGCGCCTCCGTTATGATGTTCCTTCCCGGGCTGGCGTTAAACGACGAGATGGAGGGGCTCCTTCCCGAGATTAAGGCGAACGGGCTTACCGTGCGCGGCGTGTTCGGCGAAGGCACGGCGGCGGAGGGCTACAGTTATCAGGTGAGCAACGAACGCACGTTGGGCTTGTCCGAACAGGATATCCTCGATCAGGTGATCCGCATGACGATGAAGCTATGCGATCTCGAGCTCCGTGCCCGCGAGCGTATGTTAAAGAAGAAAAAAGTTCCTTTGCGAGACGCGTGCTTGCGCGCGTACGGCACCTTGACGAATTGCGCGGTGCTCGAACTCAAAGAACTGACGGAAGGCATGATAAAGGTGAAGCTGGGAATGGCGCTCGGATTTTTCGAGGCGCGGGATATTCGGGCGTTCAACGATTTTCTCGCCGATATGCGCCCCGCTTCGTTCCGTCTCGAAAACGGCTTACAGGGCGCGAGCGAATACGAATGTAATTTAATGCGTGCGGAGATATTGCACAAGGTGTTGCCCGAGCTCGTCTCCCGCGTCGATTGACCGAATCAAAAACAACAACGGATAAAGGGAAAAGTATGTATCCTCTGCACAGGTCCACGGAAAACTTTCAGAAAGCGTTGCAGATCGCAAACGATATCACCGTCGAAAAAGGCGCGCGGTACGTCGGGAGCGAGCATTTCGTTTACGCGTTTTTGAATTTGCCCGAATGTAGCGCATATCGGGTGCTCGCCGATTGCGGCGTCGATAAAACGCAATACGAAAACGTGTTTTTCAAGAATATAGACCGTAAGTCCGAACACGACGGACTCACCCGCCGTACGCAGCAAATGTACGACACGGCAGTGCTTCTCGCCGAGGACGCGGGGCTTCTCGCGGGTACGGCGCATATGCTTTACGCCATTCTCGACGTGGACGATTGTTTCGCCGTCCGTATTTTAAAACGCTTCGTCGACGTGCAGACGCTGAAGGATAAAACGCTCGAAAAACTGAACGGGCTCGCCGAAAACGGACGGGCTTCCGAAACCGAAAACGGGTATGGGCAAGGTCTCGGCGGAACGGGCGGCGGTGCGTCGTCTGTTTGCGAGACGAAAAAAGAGGAACGGTCCTCTTCCACACTCGAGCGCGGGAATGCGTTTGCCCGCCATGCGGCGAAACGGAACGCGGCTACGGAAAAGTTGGCGGCGTACGGTTTGGATATGACCGAACGTGCGAAACGGGGAAAAATGGACCCCGTCATCGGCAGAAAGAAAGAGATCGAGAAAGTGGTGCAGGTGCTTTCCCGTCGTTTGAAAAACAATCCCGTGCTCGTCGGCGAGCCGGGCGTCGGCAAGAGCGCGATCGTCGAGGGACTTTCGCAGATGATCGTAAAAGGGGACGTGCCCGAACAGCTTTATAACAAGACGGTGTTTTCCGTCGATCTGCCTGGTATGTTGGCGGGCGCGCGCTATCGCGGGGATTTCGAAGAACGGTTGAAGGATCTGATCGACACCGTTATACAGGACGGCGACATCGTATTGTTTATCGACGAGATCCACACGCTCGTGGGCGCGGGGGCGTCGTCGGATAACGGCATGGACGCGGCGAACGTTTTAAAACCCATGCTCGCCCGCGGCGATCTGCAAGTGATCGGCGCGACGACGATCGAGGAATACAGAAAATACATCGAAAAGGACAGCGCGCTCGAACGGCGTTTTACGCCCGTATACGTGGACGAACCCTCGCAGAAAGATACGGTCGAGATACTGAAAGGGCTTCGCGCGAAGTATGAGGAGCACCACGGCATCGTGATCACGGACGAGGCGATCGAGGCGGCGGTACAGCTTTCCTCGCGGTATATCACAGACAGATTTTTACCCGACAAAGCGATCGATCTGATCGACGAGGCGGCGGCGCGCGTCCGTATTTTGGAGGACGGCGGCGCGGAGCTTTTGGAACTCGAAAAGGAAGCGTCGGAAGCGGAGGCGGAACGCGTGCTTCGGGAACGGCGCAGGGAATACGCGCTTGCGACGGCGGCGTGCGAGAAAAAACGTCTCGCGCAGGAGAAGATCGCCGCGCTCAAACAGGCGCAGTCTCCCATAGTCCTTGCCGACGGCAGACAGGCGATCGGCAGGGAACAGGTTGCGGCGATCGTCAGCGCAAGAATGCGGATCCCGCTTTTGAAGATCACGCAGGAAGAGGGCGAAAAGCTTATGCGCTTGGAAACGGACCTGCACAAACGTATTATCGGTCAGAACGAAGCGGTCACGGCGGTGGCGAAAGCGATCCGTCGGGCAAGAGCGGGCTTGAAAGACCCGTCCCGTCCCATCGGTTCGTTCATTTTCGTAGGTCCTACGGGCGTGGGGAAAACCGATCTTTGCAAAGCGTTGGCGGAAGCGATGTTCGGTTCGGAAGAACAGATGATCCGTTTGGATATGAGCGAGTATATGGAGAAGCAATCCATCTCGAAGATCATCGGCGCGCCCCCGGGGTACGTGGGGTACGAGGATATGCAGACGGGTCAGCTCACCGATAAGGTGCGGACGAAACCCTATTGCGTGATACTTTTCGACGAGATCGAAAAGGCGCACCCCGACGTGTTCAATCTCTTGTTGCAGATACTCGACGACGGGCGGCTCACCGACAGCAAGGGCAGAACGGTCAGCTTTAAAAACGCCGTAATCATTCTCACTTCCAACGTGGGCGCGGCAGTGGCGGAAAGTCAACGTACGGGCGTGTACGGCTTCGGAAGCGACGGGCGCGGAGAACGCGACGGGGCGGACGAGAAACAGTACGACGCAATGAAAGAGAATATCACGAAAGCGTTGAAGGAGAAATTCCGTCCCGAATTTTTAAATCGGTTGGACGACGTGATCGTGTTCCACAGACTCACGGAGGAGGATTGCAAGCGTATCGGCGGGAAGCTCGTCGAGGGCTTGGCAAAACGCCTTTCCCAACAACGCGGGATCACGCTTACCGTCACGGAGTCGGCGCTTACCGCGCTGGTGCAAGAGGGCTACGATCCGCAGTACGGCGCGAGACCGTTAAAGCGCGTGGTGAGAAGAAGGATAGAGGACAGACTCTCCGAGGAAATATTGCTCGGACGGGTGCAGAACGGAAAACGGGTGACGGTCGATTTCCTCGGCGGGGAATACGTGTTTTCCGCGGAAGAATAACGGCAAAAAAAGGAGACGGTTATGAGATTGACGACGGCGGGAGAATCGCACGGCAAAGCGCTTGTGGCGATCATAGAGGGCTTGCCCGCGCATTTGAAGATCGATTTGGAGAAGATAGGCGAGGACCTCGCCCTGCGCCAAAGCGGTTTCGGGCGCGGCGCACGGCAGAAGATCGAGCGCGATCGCGCGGAGATATTGACGGGAGTAAGAAACGGCGAAACGCTGGGTAGTCCCGTCACGCTTTGCATTTTCAATAAGGATTTCGAAAATTGGTCGAGCTGTATGTCGGACGGGGCTTGCGACGAAGCGGTCATGCTGAAAAAACGCCTGACGAAAGTACGTCCCGGACACGCCGATCTTACGGGTGTGATCAAATTCGAACAGGAGGACGCGCGCAATATTTTAGAGCGCGCTTCCGCTCGCGAAACGGCGATCCGCGTTGCCGCGGGCGGCGTGTATAAGCAATACCTTTCCACGCTCGGTATCGAGATCGGCGGATACGTAAAAGAGGTCTGCGGCGTAAAGGATACGGGCGAGTATACGTTCGGGGAGCTTAAAAAAGCGAAAACCACGGGCGTGGGCATGCTCGACGACGAGGCGGAAAAGCTTGCCGAGGAACGTATCGCCCGCGCGAAGAAAGAGGGCGACACGGCGGGCGGTATCGTGGAGATACGCGTAAAGGGCTTGAAGAGCGGCTTCGGCAGTATGATGACGTATGCGGAAAAGCTCGACGCGAGATTGGCGCAGGGGCTGATGAGTATTCAGGCGATCAAGGGCGTCGAGGTGGGCGCGGGCTTTGCAGTCGGCAAAACGAGCGGCAAGGATATCCACGACGAAATTTCGTACAGCGAGGAGCGGGGCTTCTATCGGGAAACCAACCGTTCGGGCGGTATCGAGGGCGGTATGTCGAACGGCGGGGAGATCGTGCTCCGCGCGGCGATGAAGCCGATCCCCACCTTGATGAAGGGCTTGAACACCGTCGATTATCTCACGAAAGAACGGGCGACGGCGGCTTCCGAGCGTAGCGACGTGTGCGCGATCTTCGCGCTGGAGATCATCGCGGAAGCGGTGGTGGCACAGGTGCTTGCCGACGTCGTTTCCGAGCGGCTCGGCGGCGACACGATGCGGGAGGTTACGGAGCGGTATAGCCGCTTACCTTGAACGACTATGCGTGAAATTTCTTTAAACACTCCCACGATGACGGGAATGATCTATATCGGCGACGAGGTGCTCGAGCGCCGTCTGCCCGCGTTAACGGCGGGACAGAAAAATTTTGTGTTGACCGATTCCAACGTTTATGCGTTGTACCCCGAGTTTTTCGGTAAGTATTTTGCGGATACGGAAATTTTCGTTCTCCCCGCAGGGGAAGAATATAAAAATTTTCAGTCCCTTTACGAGATACTGAGCGCGATCACGAAGGCGGGCTTGCACCGCACCTCGCGGCTGTTTGCCGTAGGCGGCGGCGTGGTCGGCGATATCGGCGGCTTGGCGGCGGCGTTGTACATGCGCGGGATCTCCTGCGTGCAGATCCCCACGACTCTGCTTGCGCAAGTGGACAGCAGTGTGGGCGGAAAGACGGCGGTCGATCTCGGCGGCGTAAAAAACGTCGTGGGCGCGTTTTATCAGCCCCGCGAGGTTTTGATTGCACCCATGTTTTTAAAGACCTTGCCCGCGCGCGAGATCAAGTGCGGCTTGGGTGAGATCGTCAAATACGCGGCGCTCAGCGGGGAAATATTCGACATTCTCGAAACTCGCGACGGCGCGCTGACCGATCTTAGATTCCTCATGACGCTGATCGAAGCTTGCGTGCGGCATAAAGCGCGCGTCGTGGAAGCGGACGAAAAGGAGACGGGGGAAAGAAAATCGCTCAACGTCGGGCATACGACGGGACATGCGATCGAGCTTTCGAGCGGACTTTCCCACGGCGAATGCGTGCTTTACGGCACGTGGCTGGAAACGAAAGCGGCGATCGGGGCGGGGATTTGCGAAAGAGACTACGGCGAACGGCTTCTGCGAATATTGAAGAGGGCGCTTTTGGAGGCGCCCGCAAGTCCGTTTGATTTTTCAAAGCTTGCAGATTGTTTGGACAAGGCGAAGTCGGACAAGAAAAACACCGACGACGGCAAGATCAAAACGGCGGTTGCGAAAGCGAAGAACGAATGGACGTCGTTTGCTTTGCCGTTCGACGAATACGTAACGGCGATCGTGAAAGCGAGCGAGGGGCTGTAACGGAACGGAGGAAAGAGTATGCAAAAAATAGAGGCAAGGGAACGTTTTGAAGGAGAATTTGAGCTTCCCGGCGACAAATCGGTCACGCACCGCGCGGTAATGCTGAACGCGGGCGCGGAGGGAGAGTCGGTGGTTACGAACGCGCTCATGGGCGAGGATTGCGTTTCGACCTGTCGCTGTATGCGGGCGCTCGGCGCAAAGGTCGATATCGACGGAACGACCCTCCGCGTGCAGGGCGTGCCCCGTTTCCGCTCGGGCGTGGAACTTGATTGCGGCAATTCGGGTACGACCATACGCCTTTTGACGGGGTTTGTCGCGGGCAAAGGTATCGAAGCGAAGCTCTACGGCGACGAATCGCTTTCGTCGAGACCGATGAGACGGGTCGCAGACCCTCTCGCGCTTTTGAATGCGAACGTGAAGACGACGGACGGACACGCGCCCGTGTACGTTTTTCCCAACCGCTTACAGGGGGCGGAAGTGAATTTGAAGATCGCCTCCGCGCAGGTGAAAAGCGCGGTGATCTTGGCGGGACTTTCCGCCGACGGGGAAACGCTCGTCACCGAGCCCGTGAAATCGCGCGACCATACCGAACGTATGCTTGCGGCGATGGGTGCGGATATCGCGGTGGACGGCAATACCGTTCGCGTTAAAAAGAGTACGCTCAAAAGCGTGGACGTGCGCGTGCCTTCCGATATTTCTTCGGCGGCGTATTTTATGGCACTCGGTGCGTTGAAAGGGAAAACGCTTTGCAAAAACGTGGGAGTCAATCCCACGCGTACGGGCATTTTAACGGCGTTCGATCGGCTGGGCGTAAAATATTCCTTGCTGAATAAACAGGTTTCGGGCGGAGAAGAAACGGCGGATATCCTCGTCGAAAAGACGTGCATGCATGCGATCACGCTGACGGAGGAGGACGTGCCGTCGTTGGTGGACGAAATTCCCCTTATCGCGCTGATGTGCGCGTTCGCGGAGGGCGAAAGCCGTATCACGGGCGCAAAGGAATTGCGGGTGAAGGAGAGCGACCGTATCAAAACGACGGCGGAGCTTATCCGCAATATCGGCGGCGATTGCGAGGAGCTCCCCGACGGGTTTATCATTCGCGGTAAGAAAAAGCTTGCGGGCGGAGACGTCGAAAGCTATCTCGACCACCGTATCGCGATGACGGCGGCGGTTGGTCTTATCGCCTCCGAAAAGGGCGGCAATATCTCCCGTCCCGAATGTTGCGCCATTTCCTTTCCCGATTTCTTCGATAAGTTGGGCGTGAAAAAATCTTAAACGGCAGGGGCAGGTACGAGATGAACGGTAAAACGATACGGCTTGGACTGATCGGCAAGGACGTTTCCAAGTCCACGAGCGAGCAGATACACAAATTTATTCTCGGCGAGTGGGGGATCGCGTGCGAATACGAACGCTTTTCCGTTTCGCCCGCGCAGTTCGATAGCGCCATGCGCCGTTTAACGGGCGATTTCGACGGGTTTAACGTGACGATTCCGTACAAGAGAGACGTGTTCGAATATCTCGACGGGATCGAGGGCGACGCGCTTTCCTGCGGCGCGGTGAATACGGTCGTTACGGCGACGGCGCGCGGCTATAACACCGACGGCGTGGGGTTTCTTTTGATGTTGGAGACGGCGGGGATAAAGGTCGCGGGCAAAAAGGTGCTCGTGCTCGGCGCGGGCGGCGCGGGCAGAAGCTCGGCAGTGGCGCTCAAAAACGCGGGCGCGACCATATCGATGTACAGACGGAACAAAGAGGAGCTCGCCGAAGTATGCGGACAGCTCGGCATAACGGCGGCAAGCGACCCCGAGGCGGGCGGCTACGATATTCTCCTCAATTGCACGGGCGTGGGCATGCACGATACGGAGGGGATCTCCCCCGTGCGGGAAAAGGCGTTCGCGGGCGCGGAAGCGGCGATCGATCTTATTTACGTTCCCGAAAAATCGACGTTTTTGGAGCTTGCCGAACGGGCGGGGTTAAAGACGCTTAACGGTGCGGCGATGCTTTTCTATCAAGCGTATTACGCCGATTGCTTATATACGGAACGCACGGCGAAGGCGGCGGAAGCGGAAGCGCTTTATAAAAAATATCTTTCGGTAACGAAATAAAAAAACGGACGGAGGACGGACGGTTATGAAATTTTTGGTGATCAACGGAGTGAATCTCAACCTCACGGGGAAACGCGAGAAAGGCGTTTACGGCACGGCTACGCTGGAGGAAATAAACGAAAAGATCGCGGCGTATTGCAAAAAGAACGGCGACGAGGTTTGCTTTTATCAGAGCAATATCGAAGGCGAACTCGTGAATAAGCTCCACGAGGCGTTTTTGAACAAGACCTGCGACGGGATAATTTTAAACGCGGGCGCGTTCACCCATTACAGCTACGCGCTTCGCGACGCGATCGCGTCGATCGATATCCCCGTGGCGGAGGTGCACATTTCCAACGTGCACGCACGCGAGGAATTCCGCCACAAGAGCGTGCTTTCTCAGGTATGCAGGGGCGTGGTCTGCGGTTTCGGCTTGGGCAGCTATATCGCGGCGATCGAGGGTTTGAAAAACCCCTAAAACAAGGAGGACGTTATGAATCTCGTTTTATGCGGTATGATGGGCGCGGGAAAGACGACGATCGGTATCAAGATCGCCGAGCTTACGGGTCGCAGATGGTACGATACCGACGGCGTGATCGTCGATAAACACGGCAAAATTTCCGATATTTTCGAATACTACGGCGAGGCGCATTTCCGCAAGCTGGAAACGGAAGTGATCAAGGAGCTTTCCAAAATGGATAACCTGATCATCTCCACGGGCGGCGGGCTTGTGCTGAAAAGCGAAAACAACGTATTGCTCAAAGAAAACGGCAAGATCGTTTTTCTTCGCGCAAGCTTCGAAACGCTGTCCAAGCGTCTGATCGTGGACGGTACCCGCCCCTTGTTGCAATCTTCTACGGAGAACATCGGCGACCGTCTGGCAAGGCTTATGAAAGAACGTACCCCCGTGTACGAACACGTTGCCGATTACATAGTGGACGTCGATAACAAAACGCCCGAGGAGATCGCGAAAGAGATCGTTATGATAACGGATGAAAAATAAAACGAACGGGGCAGGTACGCAATGAAAACGGTTTTGGTGACGGGCGGCGTGCGCGGGATAGGTCTTGCGATCGCCGAAGCGTTTCTGAAAAAAGGGTATAGGGTCGCAGCGACCTATTCCAAAGACGAGGACGGCGCAAGCCTCGCGAAAGCAAAGGGGCTCGAGGTTTATCGTGCGGACGTGCGTTCGGAGACGGAAATCGTTTCGCTGTTCGAACGGCTGGACAGAGTGGACGTGCTCGTCAACAACGCGGGCGTTTCGCTCATCAAACAGATACAGGACGTTTCGTACGGCGAGTTTCAAAACGTATTCGCCGTAAATATGGGCGGCGCGTTCCTTTGCGCGCGGGAGGCTTCGAAACGCATGATACCGCAAAAGAGCGGACTGATCGTCAATATCTCCTCCGTTTGGGGCGAGGTCGGCGGGAGCTGCGAAAGCGTGTATTCCGCCTCCAAAGCGGCGCTTTTGGGGTTTACCAAGGCGCTTGCCAAGGAACTCGGGTGGTCGGGGATCCGAGTAAATTCCGTTTCTCCGGGAGTGATCGATACCCCGATGAACGCGCATTTTTCCGAAACGGAAACGGCTGCGCTCGTGGAGGAGATACCCATGGGCAGGCTCGGAGTGGGCGAGGATATCGCCAAAGCCGTGTTGTATTTGGAAGAAAACGATTATGTGACGGGGATCGATCTTCCCGTCAACGGCGGTTTTTCCGTCGTTTAAACGAAGAAAAAACGGTGAACGTTCACCGTTTTTTTAAATAGCTGTCGAGAATCTGTTGGATAAATTCGTCCGCAATGCCCGCAGTGGGGGATTGCGGTTTTTTTTCGTTCTCCTTTTCTTTCTTGTCCTCCTTTTTTTCGCAAGGTTCGCCCTCCTTTTTCGGCGGGGGCGGCGGACCTTTTTTTTCTCCGTTTTGCGCGGCGGCGAAGGTACTGAAGGTCTGCGTGAATTTCGAAAGGTCGTTCAGAAAACAGAGCATTTGCTCGGAATCCTTCAGCTTTTCCATCAGCGGCTTCACGCTTTCCTTGAAGTCGGCGTTTTGCGAAAGGTAGTATAACAGTACGAGCATTAAAATTTCCATACTGCATTATATGCCGTAAGACACGAAAAATTGACCGATCGAATACAATATACTAATTATAGGCTATGTCGCGTGATATAGCCCACAGCGGAGGTGGCTCATGAAAAGCTTTAAGGACTACACGCCCGAAACGGAGGAAACGGCTTCGGCGGAGGAACTCACGAAAAAGATCGCCGCGGCGTACAACGGCAAAAGCAACGCCGATATGATGCGTAAAATTCTCGCCGAAGCGGAAAAAAGCAAGCGCGCGGGCACGCTCTCCAACGAGGAGATCGAAAATTTTTATCTTGCGTTTTCGCCTATGCTCGACAATTCCCAACGCCGCAAACTACGCGGAATCGTCGATAAACTCAAAGAGATCTGATCAACGCTTTTCCGCGTCGGCGAGCGCGTCGAGCAGCTCGTCTACTTCACTCACGGAATTGAAATGCGAAAAGGACGCCCGCACCAACCCGCCGTCGAGCGTGCCGAGGGCTTCGTGCATGAGCGGCGCGCAATGCAAGCCGCCGCGAACGGCGATATCGTATCGGTTCGATAAGACGCTTGCAAGCTGTTCCGATTGTAAAAACGCGTGTCTGAACGCAACGATCCCGCAAGGGTTCGGCGCGGCGTACGCCGTATACATAGTCAGTTTTTTCAAACCGTCGAAAAAATATTTCGTCAGATCGGTCAGCGTTTCGGCGATCTCGGGAAGTCGGGCGGAGACGTATCCCGTGCCTTCGAGAAGGGAGACGACGGCGGGGAAAGAGAGCGTGCCCGCCTCCAAAGCGTCGGGGTAAAAATCGGGCATGTCGAGAGATAAGCTCATCGAACCCGTGCCCCCGTACGTAATCGGCGTGGGGTCGATACGTTCGGAAAAGAGCAACGCTCCGCTGCCCTGTATTCCCATCATGCCCTTGTGCCCCGCCAGCGTGAGGAGGTCGATCCCCGTTTCCCGCATGCGAATAGGAATATGTCCGCCGCCCTGTGCGCCGTCGCATAAGAACAATACTCGTTCGGGAAGCACGGCGCGTATTTTATCGAGCGGCGGGACCGCTCCCGTTACGTTGGAAGCGGAAGTGACGGCGACGAGCCGCGTTTCGGGGCGAAGTAAAGCGCGGATATCCTCGGGAGAAATATTTCCGTTTTCGTTTAGCGGGCAGACGTCGTAAGAGATCACGCCCGCTTTTTTCAAACTTTCCAAGGGGCGCAGGACGGAGTTGTGCTCCATACAGCTCGCGATCACGTGATCGCCCTTTTTCAAAACGCCGAAAAGCGCAATATTCAACGCTTCCGTGCAGTTTTTCGTGAAAACGACGCGATCGAAGCCGTAGCCGTCGAAAAAATTATTCAGGGCGTTACGGCAATTTTGTACGACCACGGCGCAGGCAAGGGAAAGCTTGTGCCCGCTCCGTCCGGGGTTCGCGCATACTTTTACGGCGGAGGAAACGGCGTTTATCACGGCGTCGGGTTTTCTGCCGCCCGTGGCGGCGTTGTCGAAATAGATCATAAATGCACCTCTCTTTTCGGGTAATTCATAAAATATAGTATTCCGAAAAAAAGGAGTATATGACGCATGATGATATTGGCAGTGTTCCGCTCGCGGGCGCATAGCCTCGACTACGCGGAACGATTAAACGGTTACGGCGTTGCGGCGACGACCGTTCCCACGCCCAAAGAAGCAAAGATCGGTTGCGGACTGTGCGTGCGCTTCGACGCACGTTTTTTCATACGGGCGCAGGCGATCTTGAAAACGGGTCGCTATTCGACCTTTAAAGGATTTTACAAGCTGGAATTTATCAACGGAAGAATGTCCGTTTCGCCGTACGGATAAAATTGCGTTGAAATTCTTGCAAATTTTGCGTAAATATGTTATACTTTCCGTATGAAAACGAACGCAAAAAAAGAGGCGCTTGCCCGCCTTGAAAATTTATATCCCGACGCAAAGCCCGCTTTGCACTATAAAACGGCGTACGAGCTCCTCGTCGCCGTAATTCTTTCCGCGCAGTGTACGGACGAGCGTGTGAACAAGGTGACGGCGGTGCTGTTCGAAAATTACAATACCCCCGAAAAAATGATCGCGCTCACGCAAAAGGAATTGGAAAAATATATTTTTTCCTGCGGATTTTACCGTATGAAAGCCGAGCATATCCTCTCCGCTTCGCGCGATATCCTCGATAAGTTCGGCGGCGAGGTGCCCGACACCATCGACTCGCTGATGTCGCTTGCGGGCGTGGGGAAAAAGACGGCGAACGTCGTGTATTCGGTGGCGTTCGGCGGCGACGCGATCGCGGTCGATACGCACGTATTCCGCGTGAGCAACCGTTTGGGACTTGCCAAAGGCAAAACGCCGCTCGAGGTGGAAGCGGGCTTGCAGAAAGCGATCCCGAAATCCGATTGGTCGAAGGCGCACCATTGGTTGATCTGGCACGGAAGAAAAGTTTGCCATTCGCAAAGACCCGATTGTGAAAATTGCACGCTTTACGAGCTTTGCGATTTTGCGAAAAACAACAAGAAGTAAAAAGAATAAAACCTCCTCTTTTCGTCCAAGATAAGGATAAAAAGAGGAGGCTTTTTGTATGCAGGAACAAACGGAAAACGGCGTCGGGGTCGAGAAAGAAAAGGAAAGTCTGAAGCTGCTTATGGGCGTAGAGGATTTGGCGGAGAAAAAAATCAAGATATTTTCTCGGCTTTTGATGGACGCCGCCTTGGCGGGGGACATGGAGAAGCTTGCGCTCCGTCACGAGAAACGGAAGGAAAAGATCGAAAAGCTCGTGTTCGGTAAGGCGCAAAAAAAGAAAGCGACGCAGGGCGAAGAGGAGGATGAGGAATGAAACTTGAAAAACGGGAGATCACTTTAAACGAGTTCGACAGCTTAAAGGACGCGTTTTATACGGAAAAAACGCTGATGACGGAATACGTGCACGCGATATCGAAAACGGTGCGTAAGGAGACCCGCAACGAGCTCGTCGACCTCATCAAAGAGGTGGCGGAGGATATGCTGTTCGTGCGCGATCTCATGCGCGGTTCGGCGATAGAAAACGAAGAATAAACAAAGTCCGCACGTCGAAAGCGTGCGGACTTGTACATATGCGCGTTAAATCTCTTGACAATCCTTCGGATAAATAGTATAATAAAAATACAAAATCGCAAAGGACGGAAAGGTTATGGCAAAAGAAAAGAAAGAAGGTCGTATCAAGAAATTTTTCGGCGAATTCAAAAAGTTTATCACGCGCGGCAACGTGCTGGATATGGCAGTCGGCGTTATCGTCGGCGGCGCGTTCACGGCAATCGTCAACGGCTTGAGTAATTATATCCTCAAACCCTTGATCAACGCGTTGCTGGCAACCATTTTAAAGGGTGAAGGTTTGGAGGGCGCGGTGACGATGCTCGTACCCGCATATTTTGCCGATCAGCCGGGGGTGGTCGATCTTGCTAACTCGATCTATATCGATTGGGGCGCGTTTGTCAGCGCGATCATCAATTTCCTTTTGACGGCGTTTGCTTTGTTTATGATCGTTAAGATCATCAATCAGGTAGCGGAAGCACGTGAAAAAGCGATAGGCGAAGAGGCTATAACCGAGAAGAAAGCGATATATAAGATCGTTAAGGAACAAAAAGTAAGCAGGAAAGAAGCGATCGCGATCCGAAACGCACAGATCGCGGAAGCGGCGGCGAAGAAGGCTGAGGAAGCCCGTCTTGCCGAGGAAAAAGCGTCGGCGGAAAAGGCGGAAGCGGAGCGAATTGCGGAAGAAAAAGCCATGGCGAACACCCGTCTTTTGGAAGAGATCCGCGATTTGTTGAAGCAGAAATAAGGAAACGTGTAAAAAATCGTTTGACTTTTATCGAACAAAAAGCTATAATAAATAAGATATCGAAAATAAAGGCAATGAAAAAGCGGGTATTTTTCAAACGCTTTCCGAAAGAGATCTCGTCCGTAGGCTGAAAGACGAGGGGAAAGAGAAAGATCGCCCTTTCACTTTGGAGCCGTCCTCTTGAAAAGAGTAGGGGGGAACGCGCGCCGCGGCGTTAAAGCGGAAACGAGGTACGGCAAAAGCCGTACGAATGCAGGTGGTACAGCGGAACTTATTTCGCCCTGCGCGCTTTCTAAAAAAGCGCGCAGGGCGTTTTACTTTAAAATCAAACGAAGCAAATTCGGAGGACAACTATGAAAGAAAAAATCGAGGCGTTGCGCGGCGAAATCGAAAGCGCAATGGAACAAACGCAGACGGGCAGAGCACTCTACGAGCTGAAAGTCCGTTTTCAGACGGAGCTCAAGGGCATTATGAGCGGCATGAAAGATCTGCCCAAGGAGGAGCGCCCCGCGTTCGGCAAGATCGTCAACGAATTCAAGCAGGCAATGGAAGAAAAATTCGAGGCGCGCGCCGTCGTCGTCCGTCAGATGGAGATGGAGAAAAAATACGCGAGCGAGCGTATCGATATCACGATGCCGGGCAAGAAATACAAGGCGGGCGCATTGCACCCCATCACGCTTGTGAAAAACGAACTGATCGACATTTTCGCGGGTATGGGCTTCAAGGTGTTCGAGGGACCCGAGATCGAAACGGATTATTATAATTTTACCGCGCTCAACACCCCCAAGGATCACCCCGCGCGCGACATGCAAGACACTTTCTATCTTGCGGACAACCTGCTCCTTCGCACGCAGACCTCGGCGGGTCAGATCCGCGTAATGGAGAACGAAAAGCCGCCCATTAAAATTCTTTCCCCGGGGCGCGTGTTCCGTTCGGACGACGACGCGACGCATTCGCCCATGTTCCACCAAATGGAGGGGCTCGTCGTGGACAAGGGGATCACGCTCTGCGACCTGCAAGGCATGCTTGCGGAATTTGCGCGTAAAATGTTCACCGCCTCGACGAAAGTGCGGTTGCGCCCCTCGTATTTCCCGTTCACCGAACCGAGCGTGGAGGTCGATTTGAGCTGTTCGGAATGCGGCGGCAAGGGTTGCCGACTTTGCAAAGGGACGGGCTGGATCGAAGTGCTCGGCGCGGGTATGGTAAACCGTCGTGTGCTGGAAAATTGCGGCGTAGACCCCGACGAATACACGGGTTTTGCGTTCGGTATGGGTATCGAACGTATCGCCATGCTCAAATACGGCGTGAACAATATCAAAACGCTGTTCGAAAACGACACGCGTTTCTTGGAGCAGTTTGAAGAATAAGAGGAGAATTAAAAATGAAAGCACCTTTCAGTTGGTTAAAGGATTACGTAGATATTGATATGACCGCACAGGAGCTTGCGGAAAAGCTCTTTTCTTGCGGGTTCGAGGTGGAGGAGCTCGTGTATCTGGGCGAGAAGATCAACCGCGTCGTGGTCGGCGAGGTGAAGTCGCTTACGCCGCATCCCGACAGCGATCACATGCAAATTTGCAAAGTCGATTGCGGCGAGGAATACGGTCGCGAATTGCAGATCGTCACGGGCGCGCCCAACGTATACGTGGGCATGAAAACGCCCTGTGCGCTCGATAATTCGACGGTGGCGGAAAGCAATCCCGCCATGCTCGAAAAGAATCCCGACGGGATCAAAAAGATCAAAAAAGGCAAGCTTCGCGGCGTCGAATCCTTCGGTATGCTTTGCTCGGGCGAGGAGCTCGGGATCAACGACGATTTCTATCCCGGCGCGGAAGTAAACGGCTTGCTCGACCTTGCCAAGGACGCGCCCGTGGGCGAGGATATCAAAAAGATCGTGGGGCTCGACGATTGGATATTCGATATCTCCGTTACGGCAAACCGTCCCGATTGTCAGTGTATTTTGGGTATTGCCCGCGAAGTGGCGGCGGTTATTAAAAAGCCGCTCAAAGAACCCGATTATTCGTATACGGCACATAAGACGAACGCTGCGTCCGTGGACGTGGAAGTGCTCGCACCCGACCTTTGCCCCCGTTACGTAGGGCATTACGTGGAGAACGTCAAGGAGGGCGTTTCGCCCGCGTGGATACGCAAACGCCTCGTGCTTTCGGGGATACGTTCCATTTCCCCGATCGTCGATATCACCAATTTCGTCCTGCTCGAAATGGGACAGCCCATGCACGCGTTCGACGCGGACGATATCGGGGATAGAAAGATCGTCGTCCGTCGCGCGGCAAACGGGGAGAAGATCGTTACGCTCGACGAAAAAGAATTCACGCTCACAAGCGAGAACCTCGTGATCTGCGACGGCAAAAAGCCCGTTGCGCTCGCGGGGATCATGGGCGGCTTGAACAGCGAGATCAAGCCTACGACGAAAAACGTGTTCTTCGAAGCGGCGAAATTCGCCCGCGATAACGTGCGTAAGACCTCTCGCGCATTGGGGCAATCCTCCGATTCCTCGTCCCGTTTCGAAAAGGGCGTCGACGCATATACAAACGAGCTTGGTATGGCGCGCGCGTTGCACCTTATCGAGGAGCTTGGTTGCGGCACGGTTACGGATATGCGCCGCGACGTTTGCGCAGCCGACCTCGCGCCCCGCACGATGACGGCAAGTATCGCGAAGCTCAACGCACTTTTGGGCATAAAAGTTCCCGACGAAGAGATCGGAAATATCCTTGCGAGACTGAATTTCAACCCCCAGATCAACGGCGACGAGCTGAAAGTGGTGATTCCCGGTTATCGCGACGATATCGACGGGTATCCCGATCTTGCGGAGGAAGTGATCCGCATGTACGGTTACGATCATATCACGCCGACGTTCCTCGAAAAGGCGAGCGTGACGGGCGGCGGCTTGACGGACGAACAAAAACGCGAATTGCATTTAAAGACCGCGCTCTGTAAACAGGGATTTTCGGAAGCGTATAACTACTCGTTCTACTCTCCGAAAGACCTCGAGCTCATGAAAATACCTCAGGACGGCGCGGAAAGAAACGCGGTGAAGATACTCAACCCCATCAGCGAAGAATTGTCGATCATGCGCACCTTCCTCGCGCCTTCGATGTTGCAGAACGCCGTGCGCAATATCCGTCGCGGCAACGACGAGGGCAGACAGTTTGAAACGGCGAACGTGTACGTGCCCCGTAACACGGCGGCGAGCGAGCAACCCGAGGAGAGAAAACACCTCGTGCTCGGCGTTTGGGGCGGCGATAACGATTTCTTCGATATGAAGGGCGCGATCGAACGTATCGCGGAAATTTTCCACCTCGATTTTAAATACGAACGCGCGGAAAAATCCTATTTGCACCCCGGCGTTTCGGCAAACGTACTCTGCGACAAAACGGTCGTGGGCGCTTTCGGCGAGCTGGATCCTTCGATCGCGGCGTCGTTGGGATTGGATAAAAAAGTCTACCTCGGCGAGCTCGATTTGTCATCTTTGGCAGATAAGCTCGACGACGGCGTACGCTATAAGAATTTACCGAAATTCCCCGCCGTGAAACGCGACCTTGCGCTGATCGCGGACGAGTCGCTTACCTGCGAGCAGGTCGAAGAGGTGCTGATGCACTCTTGTAAGTACGTGACGGCGGCGAAGCTGTTCGACGTGTATCGCGGCGGACAGGTCCCCGAAGGCAAAAAGAGTATGGCGTTCACGCTGACGTTCACGCCCGACGCACAAACGGAAAAGGCGTTCACGCCCGAAACGCTCGACAATTTCGTGAAGAAGATCCTCGGCAACCTCAAGTTCAAGCTGGGCGTCGAGCTTCGTTAAGGCGGGCGCTTTCGTGAAAAGAACGGAAAAGATAAAAAACCTCGGTTTTTTCAACGTGGATAAACCGAGCGGACTCACTTCGGGCACGATTGTCAATAAATGCAAATGGCTGACGGCGACGCCGTGCGGGCATATGGGCACGCTCGACCCGCTCGCAAGCGGCGTGTTGCCAGTCGGCGTGGGAAACGCCGCGCGGCTGTTCGATCATTTCCTCGAAAAGGAAAAGGAGTATATCGCCGAATTCACCTTCGGCGTTACTTCCGATACGCTCGATTCTACGGGCGAGCTCGTTTTCGGCGGGCACGTTCCGTCGGGGAGAGAAATCGCGGAGGTATTGCCCGAATTTTTGGGTGAAATCGATCAGGTCCCGCCCAAGTACAGCGCGAAAAACGTAAACGGCAAACGAGGCTACGACCTCGCGCGCGCGGGGGTGGAGTTCGAGCTCCCGCCCAAACGGGTACGCATTTTCGGAGTGGAGCTGTTGGGCGAAGCGGAAAAGGAAAATACTTTTCGCGTAAAGATCGCTTGCGGCGGCGGCACGTATATCCGTTCGCTCGCCCGCGATATTGCGGAAAGGCTGGGGACGAAAGCGGTGATGAGCGCCCTTCGTCGCACGAAAAGCGGTTTTTTCACCTTGGAGAACGCAATTCCCTTTTCTGTTTTGGAACAGGATCTGCCCGTGGAGGAGTTGGAAAAATATTTGATTCCCACGGAAAAAACGTTGCCGCTTGAACGGCTCGAGCTGACGGCGAAAAACGCCGAAAGAGCGTTCCACGGCATGACGGTGGACGCGGCGCAGGCGGACGGACTTTATAAAATTTATCAAGGCGATCTGTTTTACGGTATCGCGGAAATAAAAAACGGTAAGGCGAAGATCAAGACGAAATTATGTTGAACACGGTGTGGCTGACGGAACGATCGAACGACGGGACTGCGGGGTGCGTAATGCTGCTCGGCGGTTTCGACGGCTTGCATGCGGGGCATAAAAAGCTTGTTGCCCGCGCGCGTTCGTACGGCTTGCCCGTAGGCGCGATGACGATCGTCGGCGGTAAGACGGGTAACAGTCTGTTCACAACGACGGAACGCCGCGTGCTTTTTAAAAACGCGGGGGTCGATTTTTTATTCGAGCTTCCTTTTGCGGAGATCAGAACGCTGTCTTTCGTCGAGTTTGCCAAACTGCTCGAGGAAAAGTTCGCACCCAAAGCGTTCGTGTGCGGAGACGATTTTCGCTTCGGCTATATGGCGCAGGGTACGCCCGAAACGCTTGCAGGTGCCACCCATGTACGCGTTGAAACGGTCGAGCTGTTAAAGATAAACGGTGAAAAGATCGGCTCGACGGCGATAAAAGAGAGTCTTACGAGCGGACGAATAGAGAAAGCCAACGCTTTGCTCGGCGAAGAATTTTTCCTTATCGGCAAGGTATATAAGGATAGGCAGGTGGGGAGAACGATCGGCTTTCCGACGGCGAATATCCGTTATCCCGAGCATAAATTCCCTTTGAAAAAAGGCGTTTACGAAACGCGAGTGACGGTCGACGGTCAAGAATACAAAGGTATTACCAATTACGGCGCGCGACCCACGTTCGATAACGAGGATACGTTGACGGAAACGTATGTCGACGGTTTTGACGGCGATCTGTACGGCAAGACCTTGCGGGTGCGTTTCGTGCGGTACTTGCGGGATATCGAAAAATTCGACGGCGCAGAGGAATTGCGGGCGCAGCTTAGGGAGGATATAAGGAGGGTACGCGAAAATGATTAAATTCGGACCGAGCGGAAATTGCGAGAGTTTTTACGCAGAGGGAAATCAACATACGGAACAATCGGCGGCGTTCGTAAAGAAACGCGGCTTGGATTGTTTCGAATATTCTTTCGGGCGGGGCGTGAGGATGTCCGAGGAAAAAGCGATCTCGATCGGCGAAGCGTTTGCGGCGGAAGGGATCGAAATCTCGGTGCACGCGCCGTATTTTATTAATTTTGCCAATCCCGACGACGAAATGGCGGCAAAATCCTACGGTTACGTTTTGGACAGTGCGAAAGCGTGTAAGCTCATGGGCGGAAAACGGATCGTGTTCCATCCCGCGGCGCAGGGCAAGGCTACCCGCTCCGAGGCGGTGGAAAAGACGAAGGAACGCTTGCGGATATTGGCGGAATATATCGCGCTCAACGATCTCGAGGATATGCTTTTCTGTCCCGAAACCATGGGAAAACTCGCTCAGATCGGCACGGTGGAGGAGATCGCCGAGTTTTGCAAGATCGCTCCTTTCTATACGCCCTGCATCGATTTCGGGCATATCAACGCACGGGAACAGGGCTCGCTCAAAACGGTGGCGGATTATCAATCCCGTCTCGAATATATGATCTCGGAGCTGGGTTTCGAACGCATGAAGCACTTCCACGTGCATTTTTCGAAAATCATGTATTCGGCGAAAGGGGAGGTCAGGCACCTCACGTTTGCCGACGAGATTTACGGACCCGAGTTCTATCCGCTTGCTGTCGCGCTTAAAACTTTGGGGTTGGAGCCGTATATCGTCAGTGAATCGGACGGTCTGCAAGCCGAGGAAGCGGCGGAAATGAAACGGATTTATCAAAGTATCTGAAAAAAACGCCCCCGTACACTTGACGAACGGTAAAAATTTTGCTACAATATAAGAGACGGAGAATTCATAATGATCTGTACGAACGGAAAAAAGGTTTTGGAATCGTCCGAATGCGACGCGGTTTATACGTCTTGCGAATATCTGCTTCGCTATATCACGGGCTTTGCGGCGGAGGACGGTTGTGCGATCGTGGATAAAAACGGCACGACGCTTTGCACCGACAAACGCTATATCGAGGCAGCGGAAAAAGTGCTGAAAGGTACGGACGTAACGCCTATCGTATATTCGCAAGCGGACGCTTTGGAAAAATTGTCGGCTTACGACAGAGTCGGAATATCCTTTAAGGAGACCTCCCACGTCGAATATCTCGCATTGGAAAAAGCGGGCGCCAATCTCGTCGATATCGACGAAAAGCTCGAAAGGGCGACGGCGGTCAAAAACGATTGGGAACTCGCGCAGATCGCAAAAGCTTGCGAAATCGCGGAGGACGCCTTTTTGGAGTTGTTGCCCGCAATCGAAGAGGGCATGACGGAAACGGAGGTCGCGGCGCTTCTCGAATACAACATGAGAAAACGCGGCGCGCAGGGGCTTTCGTTCGAAACGATCGTGGCGTTCGGGGCGCACGCGGCGGTTCCGCACCATGAAACGGGCGCGGCAAAGCTGAAATTCGGCGACGAAATATTGATCGACTTCGGTTGTCGCGTAAACGGATATTGCTCGGATATCACCCGCACGTTCCTTTTCGGCGACGACGGGAAACACGAGGATTTCAAAAAAGCGTATAACGCCGTATTGACGGCGCACGAGCTTGTAAAGAAAAACCTCAAAAGCGGCATGACCTGTTGCGAGGGCGACGCGATCGCGAGAGATTATCTCGAAGCACAGGGGTACGGCAAGCTGTTCACGCATTCGCTCGGACACGGTATCGGTCTGAACGTGCACGAATATCCGTACTTGAGTCCGAAAAGGTCGGACGTTCTGACGGACGGTATGGTATTTTCCGACGAGCCCGGGGTGTACGTAGCGGGCGAATACGGGATCCGTATCGAAGACACCGTAACCTTGAAGAACGGTAAAATCGAAAGTTTCATGTCCAAGACGGACAGAAATTTAATAATATTAAAGAAATAAATGTAGTACAAGGAGAAAAAATTGTATGGCACAGATTTTGGCAGGCGATATTCGTAAAGGCGTTACCTTCGAATACAAGAGCGGCGTTTACACCGTTACCGACTTCCAGCACGTAAAACCCGGTAAGGGTGCGGCGTTCGTAAGAGCAACCCTGAAGAACGTTGTTACGGGACAAGTATTGTCCAACGAAACGTTCAACCCCACCGCGAAGCTCGAAACGGCGCAGGTAGAAACGAAGAAGATGACGTATTCCTATTATGACGGCGAATTTTACGTATTCATGGATGAGGAATACAATCAGGAAATGCTCACCTACGATCAAGTAGAAGAAGCGCTTAAATATATCAAAGAAAACGATATGGTTACGGTGAAATTCCTCTACGGCAAAGCGTTCTCGGTCGAACCCGAAAACTTCGTGGAGCTGAAAGTCATCGAAGCGGAGCCGGGCGTAAAGGGCAACACGGCTACCAACGTTATGAAGAACGCAAAGGTAGAAACGGGCGCAACTATTCAGGTTCCCATGTTCGTGGAAGAGGGCGAGACCATTCGTATCGACACCAGAACGGGCGAATACATGAGCCGCGTTTGATCGTTAAAACGATTTCGATATAAATATCGTATGCAAAATGCAGGATACGCAATATCCTGCATTTCGTTGTACGTTTTTCCGTATCGAAATACTTCGAAATTAAAGGCTTAAGGAGCGGAATATGAAGGCAGTCGTACAAAGAGTGAAAAATACCCGTCTTTCGGTCGACGGGAAGTTGATCTCCGAGATCCCGTTCGGTTTGACGGTGTTTCTCGGCGTAAAGGTCGGCGACACGGAAAAGCAAGCCGCGTATTTGGCGAAAAAGATCGCGGGGCTCCGTATCTTCGAGGACGAAAACGGGAAGATGAATTTGTCCGTTAAAGACGTGGGCGGGGACGTGTTGCTCGTTTCGCAATTCACTCTTTACGGCGACGCCTCGCACGGGAACAGACCGAGCTTTACGCTTGCCGAACGCCCCGAAAGGGCGGAGCCGTTGTACGAATACGCCGTAAAAGAGCTTTCCGCTTACGGGATAACGGTTAAAAAAGGCGTGTTCGGCGCGGATATGCAGATCGAGCAGCACAACGACGGTCCCGTGACCATTCTCTTGGATACAGAGCTTTGAAAAAACGTCTGAAACTCTTGAAAATAAAGGGGTCTACTGTGGGTAGAGTTATAACTCTACCGTGAGTAGAGCTCGAAAAAGGCAAGAGTAGAGGCGGAGGACGGATTTTTGGTAAAAAGTGGGTTGTCTTTTTTTCGGTTTTGCGATAAAATAATATACGTAGCGGCGGCGGAAAGAGCTCGACGCTATGCACGCGGCGGCAACTACCCGCGTTGTCATAAAAGAAAAAAAGATAATGTAGGAGAAAGGTTTGAAAATGAAAAAAATCATTCCCATATTTTTTGCGGCAGACGAAAATTACGTGCCTTTTTTGGGCGTAAATCTCGTTTCGATGAAAAAATACGCCAGCCCCGAATACGAGTATAAAATTCACGTGTTGTATACGGGCGAGTTGGCGGAGAACGCGGAGAAGATCAAGGAGATGCAGACGGAAAACGTTACCGTCGAATTTAACGATATCTCTGACAAAGCGGCGCAGATACAAAGCGTTATGCGCTGTCGCGATTATTACACGAGCGCGATCTATTTCCGTTTGTTTATCCCCGATCTCTTCCCGCAGTATGACAAAGCGATCTATCTCGATTGCGACACCGTGCTTCTCGACGACGTCGCTAAGCTTTATTCCGTCGACATCGGGCGCAACTATATAGGCGCGGTCGCCGATCAGGCGGTCGCGGCGATCGGTCCTTTCCGCGATTACGTGAAAAACGCATTGGACGTGGAGGCGGAGAAATATTTCAATTCGGGCGTGATCGTTCTCAACCTCGTCGAGCTTCGTAAGATCGGTTTTTATCAGACCTTTTACGGTATTCTCGACAGCTACGATTTCACCGTCGCTCCCGATCAGGATTGTTTGAATCTTATCTGTAAAGACAAGGTG
This sequence comes from Clostridia bacterium, assembly GCA_017463105.1. GTDB lineage: Bacteria > Bacillota > Clostridia > Christensenellales > Borkfalkiaceae > Scatosoma. The sequence goes on along the minus strand of JAFTPU010000014.1, from coordinate 59,875 downwards.
TATTATTACGGAGCGGAATGGAATAGAATGCCCACGGGCGGCGCGGACGAAGATATGCCCAAGCTCGTGCATTATAATCTTGCCATGAAGCCGTGGCATTACGACGGGGTTTTGTTCGAAGAATATTTTTGGGATTATGCGAAACAGACGCCCTTTTACGATTTTATCGTAGCGCAAAAAAAAGCGTTTACGCCCGAGATGGCGGAATGCGATAGGGTGGGCGGCGAGAAGCTGATCGCGCTTGCGCAGTCGGAAGCGAACAATCCCGACAATTATATTCGTACGATGCGTAAAAAAGCAGACAAATAAACGAAACGAGGCAGGCAGGTATGGATTTAACGAAACTTTCCCCCGACAGGCGGGCGGTATTCGAGCGGATAGCGGAAAAAGAAAAAGCGGGGCTTTTCCACGAATCGGTGGAAAACGATCCGCCCACGAAGCCGCTCCTTCCCGACGACGTGGATTATCTTTGCAAGAAACTTTCGAGCAAGATCAAACGCCGCGCGGCGAACTTCATCGGCGATCATTATTTCCTCGATCTTATCAAAAAGAACGTGTTGGTGATCGACGGCGCGGAAGGAATCGAATATCTCGAGGCGGTGAAAAACGGCGCGATCGTTACGTGTAATCATTTTTCCGCGTTCGATAACTATATCGTGTTCCATTGTATCCGCAAGTACCTGCCGAGAAAATATCTTTATAAAATAATCCGCGAAGGAAACTATACCGCCTTTCCCGGACTGTACGGATTTTTGTTCCGTCATTGCAACACGCTCCCGCTTTCGAGCAATCGCCGCACGATGATCAATTTCATGTCGGCGGTAAACGAATTGTTGAAACGCGGCGAAACGGTGCTCGTCTATCCCGAACAGGAAATGTGGTGGAACTATCGCAAGCCCCGTCCTTATAAGGTGGGCGGTTTCAAGCTCGCTTATCGCGCGAACGTGCCCGTCGTGCCCATGTTTATTTCGATGAAACACGACGAATCGCGTATGGATGAAAACGGGTATCCCGTGCAACGCCATACGCTCCATATCCTGCCGCCGATCTATCCCGATACGACGCTCGGCGAAAAGGACGGCGCGGAGAAAATGATGAACGAAGCCTATGCGCTCTGCAAGGCAAAATACGAAGAGGTTTACGGCGAACCGCTCGTTTACGGGGCGGGCGAGCCGTCCGTTACGGAGGAAGAAAAATAATGCTGTACGTAATTATAGTCGCCGTTGCGATGCTGCTCATATCGACGGTCGTCGCGCTTGCGACAAGCGTTTCCTATCTGCACGTGCTCGGTCTTACGACGGTCGCCGTTATTTCGGTCGTTGCGATCGACGGGCTGACGGCTACGGTCTGCCGCCTGTTGCCCGCCAAATTCGCCGACCACGAAAAGAGGGTGTTTAAGGTGAGCGCGGAAGAAAAGAAATTTTACGAGAAGCTGAAAATACGCAAATGGAAAGACCGCGTTCCCGAGATCGGTCAGTTTACGGGCTTCAGAAAAAACAAGCTCGACGACCCGAAAAATCCGGAATATATAGATCGCTTTCTTCTCGAGACCTGTTATGGCGAGATCGGGCATTTTACCAGCATGTTCACGAGCTTTCTTATCTTGCTCCTGTTCTCTATCAGCAAGCTTTGGCTCGCCGTGGCGATCCCCGTGGCTGTCGTCAGCGCGCTGCTGAATCTGCCGTCGTTTATCATTTTGCGCTATAACTCCTATAAGTTGGAGGTACTTAGAAAGAGCGCGCTTCGGAAGCTGGAGTGGGAGCGCAAAAAGGAGACGGAACGAGAGGTTGCGGCTACCGTTACGGATTAAAATAAGGACGGCGTAAAGCAGAATATCGAAAAAAGAGTCGGCGGAAACATGTATTCCGTTGACTTTTGTTTTCATTCGTAGTATAATAATGGGGAAAAGAGAGGTAAATAAAATGAAAGCGTTTATCGTGCAACCGCCCTATTCTCGGGATTATGAAAAATCGGACGAGTTTTTCAAATGGGAGCTGGATATGTTCGACGAGTGCGACGAGAGCATGGATATCATCGTGTTTCCCGAAAGCTGCGACGTGCCCGCGTATGCGCCCGACGAAGCGCATAACTTGAAAAGCATTGAAAAATATCAGACGGCGATCGTCGAAAAGGCGATGGAAACGGCGAAGCGTTGCAAAGCGATCGTCGTGATCAACGCGCACATGAAAGAGAAAACGGGGCATAGAAACACCACTCTCGTTTACGATCGGACGGGTAAGGAGGTCTACCGCTATTATAAACAGCATTTGACCCCCGGCGAGACCGCTACTTTCCATCTCGACAGCGAATACACGTGGGATTACGAGCCTCCGTACGTGCTCGAATTGGAAGGCTTGCGCTTCGGCTTTTTGATCTGCTACGATTTCTATTTCTACGAGACGTTCGCCGCAATGGCGAGAAAGAACGTCGATATCATCATCGGCTGTTCGCACCAAAGAACGGATACGCACGAAACGCTGGAAATGATCAATAAATTCTGTGCGTACCACACCAACGCGTACCTGTTGCGCTCGTCCGTGAGTATGGGCGAGAACGAAACGGTGGGCGGTTGCTCGTGCGTGGTCGCGCCCGACGGAAAAGTGCTCGTCGACATGAAGAGCAAGGTCGGCGGCGTATGCGTGGAGTTCGATCCGAAAGCGAAATATTTCAAGCCCGCGGGCTACGGCGGCGCGACGATGGCGCATTATCAGTATATCGAACGGGGCAGACGACCTTGGAAATACCGTCCCGCAGGGAGTGCGATCTGCCGTCACGACGATATTATGCCTTATCCGAGAACTTGCGCGCACAGAGGCTTTAACACAATCGCGCCCGAAAACAGCATGCCCGCGTTCGGCGCGGCGATCGCGCTCGGCGCGGAGGAGATCGAATTCGATCTTTGGTCGACGAAGGACGGCGAACTCGTGTCTATCCACGACGCTACGTTGGACAGAGTGTCCGACGGTACGGGTAACGTTTGGGATTACGCTTACGAGGAGCTTTCGAGGCTGGATTTCGGAGTGAAACACGGCGAGCGATTCAAAGGCTTGCGTATTTTGAAATTCGAAGAGATATTGAAAAAGTTTTCCTCGCACGCGATCATGAATATCCACGTAAAAATTTGGGACAATCGCATGGAAGATCTAATGATCGGGAAGATCGTCGGGCTCGTGCGCACGTACGATTGCGAAAAATACGTGTATTTTATGTCCACGAATAAGGAAGCGTTAAAGCAGGTAAAGGCGTACGCGCCCGATTTAAAGGTATGTATGGGCGCGGGCAAGGAACCTTGGGCGATCGTGGACAACGCGATCGAGGTCGGTGCGGAAAAGGTACAGCTTTATAAGCAGTACTATAACAAAGAAATGATCGACAAAGCGCATGCGCACGGAATAAAATGTAACGCGTTTTATGCGGACACGGAGGCGCAAGCACGCGAATATTTGGATTTGGGCGTCGATACGGTGCTCACCAACGATTATTTGGCGATATCGAAAGTGGTTGCGGAATATAAAAATAAATAACGGAAAAGAGTTTTATTTTCCGAAAGAAAAGGGTATATATAATTACAGCGCGGAAAGCGGGGGCGAAGATACGCCCCCGCTTTGTAAAAAATAAAAATTTTCCAAAAAAATATTCCGAAAAAAGAGGAAATCGAAAGGTTTTGTCGAATACATAATATAAGCGGGAAAATATAACGACGCAAAACCGTTAAAAGGGGAAAACTATGGACGAGAAAAAATACGCCACCGTACGGGAGCGGGTCTGCGCAAGGGAGGAAAGCTTCTTGTCTCCCTACGCCGTAAGATCGGCGGAAACGAAGGGCAGAGCGCGCAAAGAAAAACCGTGCGATTTCCGCACCGAATTTCAGCGCGACCGCGACAGGATCATTTACAGTAATTCTTTCAAACGCTTAAAAAACAAAACGCAGGTGTTTTTCGCGCCCGAGGGCGACCATTACATCACCCGCATGACGCACACCGTCGACGTTTCGCAGATCGCCCGTTCGATCGCCCGCACGCTGGGGCTCAACGAGGATCTCGCGGAAGCGATCGCGCTCGGTCACGACCTTGGGCACACGCCGTTCGGACACGTGGGCGAAAAGGTGCTTGCAAAGCTTTCCTCGGACGGCTTTATGCACAACGAGCAATCGCTCCGCGTGGTGGACTATATCGAAAAAGCGGGGCGGGGGTTAAATCTTACCTTCGAGGTCCGCGACGGTATTTTGGAGCATAAGAGTTCGGGAAAGCCCGCGACGCTCGAGGGAGAAGCGGTGTCGCTTGCCGACAGGATCGCGTATATCAATCACGATATCGAGGACGCGCTCCGCGCGGGGATACTGAAGATGGACGATCTGCCCAAGCGCGCCGTGAAGATACTCGGCGACGCGACGAAAACGCGTATCAATACCGCAATCGCGGATATTTACGAAAATTCGTACGGAAAAGAGCACGTGCGTATGTCCGACGAGGTCATGGGCGCGACGAACGAACTTCGTTCGTTCATGTTCAAAAACGTGTATGCGCTTACCAATATCGCCATTCAAGAACGTGCGGAGCGCATGCTTACGCAGACGTTCGAATACTTTATGAAGCACGTCGATAAATTGCCCAAACCGTATTTGAATTTACTCGAACGCGACGGCAAAGAACGGGTGGTTTGCGATTATATTTCGGGAATGACGGACAGATACGCGATCAGCGTATTCGAAAATATTTTCATTCCTTCTACATTTTCGATCGGAGGGATCGTTTCGTGAGTAAAGGGTTTGATCCTCGCTTTATGCAGGAACTCAAACAAAGAAACGATATAGTGGAAGTGATCGGCAGCTATATCGCGCTGGACAGAAAAGGCAACACGCATTGGGCGTGCTGTCCGTTTCATCACGAGCGCACGCCGTCGTTCGCCGTCAATCAGGAGGGGCAGTTTTACCATTGCTTCGGTTGCGGCGTTTCAGGCGACGTCGTGGGCTTCGTCCGCGAGATAGAGTCCACCGATTTCATGGGCGCGATACGGATATTGGCGGCGCGCGCAAAGCTCGCCGTGCCCGAAACGAATTTCGATACCGAACGCGCGGTGGAGATGAAGAAAAAACGGGATACCATGGCTGCGATCATGCTCGACAGCGCGCGCTTTTATCTGAGCAATCTCTACAGCGGCGATTCCCGTGCGGAAGCGCACCTGCAATATATCGCGCGGCGTAAGCTTTCGCCCACGACCGTGAAAAAATTCGGCTTGGGCGCGTCGCTCGACTTTTTTTCCCTGCCCGATTATCTCGCGGGAAAGGGCTATTCGAGACAAGACCTTCTCGACAGCGGGGCGTTGGGGGAGACGAAGAACGGCAAGCTCGTCGATTTCGAGGCGGGACGGCTGATCTTTCCCATCATCAACGCGTTCGACGAGGTGGTGGCGTTCGGCGGCAGACTTTTGGAAAAATCCGATTTTGCCAAATATAAAAATACGCGCGAGACGTTGCTTTTCAATAAGCGCAAGACGCTGTACAACATCAACCTTTTGAAGAAACTCAAGCGCAAGCAGACGATCAAAGAGGTGATCATGGTCGAGGGGTATATGGACACGATCTCCCTCTATCAGGCGGGTTTTGAAAACGTAGTCGCGTCGATGGGCACCTCGCTTACCGTCGAACAGGCGCGGCTCGTCAAGCGGTATTCCAATAACGTCATGATCAGCTACGACGGGGATTTTGCGGGACAGAACGCGGACCTTCGCGGCTTGGAGATATTGAAGGATGAAAATCTCGAAGTGCGCGTCGTGCCTATGCCCGACGGACTCGATCCCGACGACGTGGCGAAGCAGGGCGCGGCGGCGTATCAGGCGTGCCTCGACAAGGCGATGCCGCTCGTCGATTATAAGATACATTCGCTGGAAAGAAAATACGATCTTTCGGATACGGGCGATAAACGCAAGTTTGTTTCCGAAGCGTTGCAGGTGGTCGCCTCCGCCGAAAGCGAGGCGGTCAAAGAGGAGCTTTTGAAAAAGCTTCGGGACAAAACGGGGATCAGCTATCACGCGCTCGAGCGGGATCTGCAAAGCTCGTCGGGCGAAAAACAGTCGACGGAAACGCCGCAACCGTTGCAGGCACAGATCGCGGAGACGGCTTCGGGCACGGACAAGCGCAATAAAGCGATACGGTTCATTTTGGCGGCGAAACTTTTTTCCGAAACGTACGCAAAGGATTTCGATTTGAGTACGCTCCGCCTTTCGGACGAAACGCAGATCGTCGTGGCGAATTACGTGATCGGACGGGAAAAGGCGGGCGAGAGGATACGCCCGGGCGAGCTGTTCGAGCTTTTGGGCGAGAGCAATGCGGAGCTGAACGAGATACTCGATCTCAGCTACGGGGACAAGCTTACGGGCGAGATCGCCGAGCGGTTTTTCGAGGACAGCGTACAGACGATCGCGCGGGAGGATATCGAACGGGAGATCGCTTCGCTCAACGAGGCGTACGCAAAGGAAAAGGACGACGGTAAGCGCAAGGAGATCGCGCAGCAGCTCGTCGAGTGCATGGGACGGCGAAACCGTTTGAAAACGGTCAGACCGAAAAAATAAAAAAAATCAAAGGAAGATAAGAAAACGAACGATTCGTTTTTATATAAACGGAGGATAAAAGGGTGAATATATCCGAACAGAAACTCAACGAAATTTTATCGGGCATCATCGGCAATTACGGGAAGAAGGGCAGTATTACCACCAATCAGCTTTGCGATATCATGGAAAAATACGACACCAATCCCAACCAGATCGACTACGTCTATAAATCGCTTGCCGAAGCGGGAATACAGATCGTAGACGAAGATCAGCGTGATAAAGAGCTTTTCGAACAGGCGCTTTCCGATATCGGGCTGGACGACCCCGTCAAGATGTATCTCAAGGACATCGGACGGGTGCCTCTGCTTTCGGCGGACGAGGAGATCGAGCTTGCCAAGCGTATGCTCGAGGACGACGAGGCGGCGAAAAAACGCCTTTCGGAAGCAAACCTCCGTTTGGTCGTATCGATCGCAAAACGCTACGTCGGTCGCGGTATGCTTTTCCTCGACCTCATTCAAGAGGGAAATTTGGGACTTATGAAAGCCGTCGAAAAATTCGATTATCAGAAAGGCTTTAAATTCTCCACGTACGCGACGTGGTGGATCCGTCAATCGATCACGCGCGCGATTGCCGATCAGGCGCGTACGATCCGTATCCCCGTGCATATGGTGGAAACGATCAACAAGCTTACCCGCGTACAGCGTCTCCTTTTGCAGGAGCTGGGCAGAGAACCCACGCCGGAAGAGATCGCCGAAAAGATGGGCGTTTCGGAAGACCGCGTGCACGAGATATTGAAGATCGCGCAGGATCCCGTTTCTTTGGAAACGCCGATCGGCGAGGAGGAGGACAGCCACCTCGGGGATTTCATCGAGGACGAAAAGACGACGACGCCCAGCGATTCGGTCGCGTTCACGATGCTGAAAGAACAGCTTCTCGGCGTACTCGACACGTTGACTCCGCGCGAGGAAAAGGTGCTCCGTCTGCGCTACGGTATCGACGACGGCAAACCCAGAACGCTCGAAGAAGTGGGCAGAGAGTTCAACGTTACGCGTGAACGTATCCGTCAGATCGAAGCCAAAGCGCTGAGAAAGCTCCGTCACCCGTCGCGCAGTAAGAAGCTCAAAGATTTTCTCGAATAATGGGTTACGGTAAACGGATAGACACGCTTTGTTCCTTTCTCAAACGCGCGGAAAGCTTTGCGGACGTGGGGTGCGATCACGGTTATTGCAGCGAATTCGTTTTGGAAAACGGGCTTTGCGACAAGGTGATCTTTTCCGACGTGAGTAAGGGAAGCTTGCAAAAAGCGCAGACGTTGCTTGCCCGTTACGTGAAAGAGGGCAGGGCGGTCGGCGTGCTCGGCGACGGATTTTACGGCGTTCCGAACGATACGGAGGAAGTGTTGATCGCGGGTATGGGCGGAAGCGAAATCGTTTCCATTCTGTCCGATAAAAAGTACGGCTTTATTCCGAAGTATTTCGTCTTTCAACCGATGCACGACGCGGAGAAATTACGTCGGTATCTCGTCGAAAACGGCGCGCGTATCGAGCGGGATTTCACGTTCGAGGACGGCAAGTTTTACGATTTGATCGTCGGCGGAAAGGCGAGCGGGGAAAGACAGTCGTACACGGACGCGGAATACGAATTCGGAAAGGAAAATTTATCCGAAATGCCCGACGCTTTTAAAAAGCGGACGGAAAAGCAGATAAAAAATATCGACAAATATCTTTTACAGCCCACCTTGCAGGAAGAAAGCAGGGCGGAGCTGGCGAAGCGGCAAGCCCGACTGAAAGGAGTGTTGCACGGTGAAATTAAGTGAAATATACGAAATAGCCGACGAACTTGCGCCCAAGCGGCTCAGCGACGAATACTGTTCCCGCTACGGCGCATACGATAACAGCGGCGTGCTGGTGGATACGGGCAACGAGATCGCGGGCGTTCTGTTTTCGCTCGACCTGTCCTTTGCGGCGATAGACCAAGCGGTAGAGGCGGGAGCGAATCTGATCGTGACCCATCACCCCGCGATATACGGCAAGATCGGCAACGTGCGGATAAGCGATTTTCAGCCCTTGGGCGAAAAGCTCGTCAAGTGTATGAAAAACGGGATCTCCGTTTTGTCGATGCACCTCAATCTCGACGGTGCGGAGGGCGGTATAGACGAAAGCTTACAAGAGGGCGTTTGCCTCGCTTGCGGAATGGAAAGCAAGGGGGCAGGTACGCGTTCAAAGCTCATGCACCCGCTTGAAAACGGTGGGTACGGACGGGCGTACGAGGTGGCGGAAACCGCGCTTGGAACGCTCGCGGAGAATTTGAAGAAAGAGTTTAAAACGGACCGCGTCCTCGTATACGGCGATAAGAACGGAAAAATACGTAAGGCGGCGAGCTTTTGCGGCGCGGGCGCGGACGAAAATGCGATCGCATTCGCGTGCGAAGCGGGGGCGGAGGTCGTGATCTCGTCCGATTTCAAACACCACGTTTTGACGTTGGCGGCGGAAAAGGGAATTGCGGTGATCGCGCTTACGCACTACGCGTCGGAAAATTACGGTTTTGAAAAATATTATGAAAAAATCCGTCGGCGGCTGGATATTCCGTGTGGATACCATACGGACGCGGAGTTGCTTTGACGGGAGGAGTTATATATGTCACAGTTACAATCTATTTTAAAGTATCAGGAGATCGACGGTAAGCTCTATAAATTGGAGCGCGATCTGGCGGGCAGCGACGAACGTAAAGAGTACGTCAAGGTAAAGAAATTTTTAGAGACCGCGCCCGAGAAGCTCGATTCTTTGGAAGTGAAAGCGACGGCGTTCACCGCAGAGGCGGACGCATTGGCGAAGAAGTACGCGCAAGCGGAAGCTACTTTAAGCGAATTCGAAAACATCGACGATCTGATCAAAGACGGCGCGGACGTTTCGTTCCTTAAAAAGAAAGCGCAGTCGATCGTCGAACAGCTCAAGAAGATCAAGGCGGAATTGAACGCGTTGACGGCGAATATCAAGGCGACGGACGCAGAATATCAGAAGCTGAAAAAACAGGTTATCGCGGTGCAGAAGCAAGCGCCCGAGGTGTCCGAAAAATACAAGGCGGTGAAATCGGCGCAGGACAAGGAGCGCAAGGAGATCGAGGGAGAGCTCTCCAAGATCGCCGCGGAGATCGCGCCCGAGTTCTTGGAAAAATACAAAACGAAACGCAAGGAGAAGATCTTCCCCGTCGTGGGCGAGCTGTACAGCGGGCGATGTCCGTTTTGCAGTATGGAACCCCCGCTTGCGGCGCAAAGTAAGCTGTCGAGCGGAATCGAGTGCGATCACTGTCACAGGATCATATTCGGAAAATAAAAGAGAACGGGAAGCACCTTTTGACGGCGTGAACGAATAGAATATAAGGTGCAAAAAGTTCTGGCGAAGATTTATTTAAAGAATATACGAAGGAACGCGCAGGCGTTTGGACGGCTCACGGGCAGACCCGTCTGCGCGGTCGTCAAAGCGAACGCTTACGGTCACGGTGCGGAAGAGGTCGTTTGCGCGCTCGAGGGCGTGGTTTCGTGCTTTGCGGTGTCGCTCGTATCGGAAGCGATCGCGATCCGTACGGCGGCTTGCGGGAAGGATATTCTCGTGCTCACGCCGCCGCTTTGCGAGGAGGAAACGCTCGTCGGAGCAAGAAACGGTTTCGTGCTCACGGTCGGCGATCTTGCCACGGCGAGGCGGGTGGCGGAAACGGCGGAAAAGAATCGGCTTCCCGTGCGCGTACATATAAAGACGAATACGGGTATGAACCGTTACGGCACGAACGTGCAGACGCTCGGAAGGATATGTACGCATCTGAAAGCGCACCCGCTCGTAAGGGTGGAGGGAGTATATTCGCATATTTACGGCAATACGCGCGCGCAAGCGGAAAGACAGCGGGAACGTTTTATGCGAATGATCGCGGTATGCAGAGACTATTATCCCGAAGCGATCGCACATCTCGGCGCGACGTACGGAGCGATTCTCGGGGAGAAATTCGTTTTCGATATGACGAGGATCGGGATCGGTTTGTACGGGTATCTGCCCGACGGGGCGCGGGATCTCGATGAAAAACGGGTCCGAAAGCTCGATTTGAAAAAAGGTATGGCGGTGTACGCAACGGTCGCGGCGAAACGGAAATACGTTTGCGGCGGCGCGGGGTACGGAAAGGATATTGCAAAGCCGACTGGCGAAAGGCTGATCACCTGCCGTTTCGGTTATGCGGACGGTTTCCTGCGGACAAAGGAGAACGGCACGGACGGGAGCGGGGACAACGCGAACGATCTGTGTATGGACGCATGCGTGCGTTGGGGAAACGCGCCGAAAGGCGAGCGTGTCCCCGTGATGACGGACGCGGCGGAGACGGCGAAAAAAGCGGGAACGATCTCGTACGAGGTGCTGTGCGCGGCGACGAGACGCGCGGAAACGGAATATGATTACGAATAAACTGCGGTTTGTGGAAACGGACGGCGAACCGAGCAAAGCAACGCTCAGAAAATATGCGAAAGACCGTCGCGCACAAAACGAAAATCGGGACGTAAAGGAAGCTCTTTTGATCGAAAATACGCTTGCGCTTTTAAAAAAGCTTTGCGGGGAAACGACGGGGGCAGGTACGCGGCGAAACGTATTTTTATATCTTTCCTATTCGTCGGAGGCTCCGACGGACGGATTGACGGAGGCGTTAAAAGAAAACGGGTTTACGGCGTTTTGTCCTCGTGTAGAAGGACGGGAATTACAGGTAGTACCGCTCGGCGAAGATCTCATGCTGAACGAGCGAGGGATCCGCGAGCCCGTGGGCGAGGAGACGGACGAGGAAATGCATTTTGCGATCGTACCGCTTTTGGCTGTGGACAGGCAGGGGAATCGTTTGGGCTACGGCGGCGGGTATTACGATCGGTATTTCGCAAAATATAAAAGCACGGTGCGGATAGGGTATTGTTACGATTTCCAAATTATGCAGAGCGTACCGCACACGGAAACGGACGTGCCGCTCGAATATATCGTAACGGACAAGCAAGTTGTTTATACGGATGGAAAAATTCGGAAATAGGAATACGGGAGAAAAACAAAAAATCGGAGAAAAATCATGGGAAAAGTAAAAAAGACGATGAAGAAAATCGGCAGACAGATTTGGGAACTGTTCAAGGGTTCGATCCCCGCGGCGCTTATGTATTTTTGCGCGGGGGCGGTCTTGTTGATGCTTACGATGAAGGGCGAGGACATCGTTTATGCGTGGGATAGTGCGAAGCTTGGGTGGACGCTTGTCTGCGGGATCGTGGCGATGGCTTATAACGGTTTGGTCAGCTACGCACAGGGCGGCAATGCTTACGAAATGCTCGTATCGGGTAATATGAAGCGCGTATCGGCGGCGCAATACGGCGAAGGCTTCAAAATTTCCACGCATAAGGAAGCGAAGGAATATCGTATCTGGAAAGGCTTTGCGGTCGGCGCGTTCTGCGGTCTGTTCACCTTGATCGCGGGCTTGATCTTCGGGATAAATCAGACGAAAATAAACACCGTGTTCGAAGAGGGCGGCGCGTGGGGGGTAGGCTTCGGCGTAGTCGTTATCGCTTGCTTCCTGCTTTCGGGGTGGTCGATCCTGCCTTTCTTCTATCTCAATGCAAGCGGTTACGCGATCAGCTATTTCCTCACCTGTCTGTTTGCGCTCATCCCCATAGCGATCACGGGCGGAATGTACATCGCGGGCGCATACGGCAAGAGGAATAAGACGATACGTCAGCAGGAGCTTGCGGATAAAGCCGCGGCGGCGGAAGCAAACAAACCAAAAAAAATCAATTACGGCGGACTCCCCGGCACGAAGCCCAAAAAACGTAAATAAGGACGGACGACATGCGGATCATCGGCGGTAAATACAGAAGCAGAGTGCTCAAAGAATTTGCGGGCGAGAACGTGCGTCCCACGTCCGATCGGGCACGCGAGGCGTTGTTCAATATCCTGTCGACGAAGACGTACGGCGCGAGGGTACTCGATCTGTTCGCGGGGAGCGGCGCGCTGGGGCTCGAGAGCCTGTCGCGCGGCGCGAAAGAGGTTACGTTTAACGATCTGTCGAAAGACAGTCTTGCGATATTGAGGAGCAATCTCGCGGCGTTGAAGATCCCTGCGGAGGAAGCGCGGATAACCAATTACGATTATGCGGTTTGTTTGGACGGCTTGCGCGGACAGTTCGATCTTGTGTTTATCGACCCGCCTTACCGTTTCGATTACGGGGAAAAGGCGTTATGCAAGATTGCGCAAAAGGGACTTTTGACGGCGGACGGTATCGCCGTGTACGAACGCGACCGCCCGTTCGAAGGCGAGGTCGACGGTTTGGAAAAATACGACGAAAGAAAATACGGCAAAGCGTATCTGACGTTTTTCAGAAAAAAAGAAGAGGTGGGCGAATGAACAGAAAATGTATATTTGCGGGTACGTTCGATCCGCCTACGCTCGGGCATAAAGCGCTTGCAGAGGATTGCTTAAAGCTTTTCGACGAGGTTGTGATCGCGCTTCTCGTCAATCCCTCGAAAACCCCTTGCTTTACCGTGGAACAGCGCAAGGAAATGTGGAAGCTGACGTTTCCGAGCGAGACTCGTCTCCGCGTGATCGCGTTCGAGGGCACGGTGGCGGAGCTTTTAAAAAAAGAGGACACGAAATTTTACGTGCGCGGCATCAGAAACGGGGTCGACCTCGATTTCGAGAACGCGAATTTCTACGCAAGCAAGAAGCTGGATAAGGAGCTTGTGACGGTGTATCTGCCCTGTCCGCAGGAGCTTCTCCACGTCAGCTCGTCGATGGTCAGAAACAGCCTTCGATTCGGCACGCCGATCGACGAATACGTGACGAAAGAAGTGAAAGAATATATAGAAAAAGTGTGGGCGAAATGAGGAAAAGTTTTATCGCGGCAATATTTTGTATAGCCTTTTCGTGCTTTTGCGCTTGCGGTCCGCAAGTCTCGTTCGGAACGGATACTGCGGAAAATACGGATACGGAAAGCGTAACGGAAGAGAGCTCGGAGAATATCGAGGAAAGCTCCGATACGGAAGACGAAGAGGAATCGAAAGAATATAATTACGAATGTCGGCTTACCTTTTTCGTAAATCCCCGTTTGGACGGCGAGGCGAGCGAAGGGACGGACGAGGAAAGTCAGTACGCCGTATACGGTGCGTACGGTAACCACGTAATGAATACGATGGTGAAGCTTCTTTCCTCCGATATCTTTGCGGAAGAAGTGGCAAGTGGGATAGAAACGGAAGTCGATCTCAAGAGCTTCAAGAGTTTTATTGCGTATTCTTACGATACGTATTATGCGGACGATGGAACGGCTTTGGCGAGAAGCTTTATCTACGTAAGGGTATCCGTCCCCGAAGAAGAGGGGATAGAATTTACGGAAAAGCTGGTGGGCGCATTGCAAGCAAAAGTCCCCGAATTCATAGAGAAAAATATGCCCGTTCCCACAGGCTACGACGGCACGGAATGTACGTTGACAAAAAGTGCGGAGATCGTAAAAAAAGAAAAATAAATTTACACGAAAGTATAAAAGAAGGAGTTTTCGATTATGTTGGAAAAGCAGTACTTTATTCCCGAACCCGAAGAATTTATCGCGGAATCGCCGATGACGGCGGAACTGAAAAAGATCAAGAAAGTCCGCGACGAGGAGATACGCGACGTTATCTCGGGCAAAAGCGACAAAATGCTCGTCGTCGTGGGACCTTGTTCCGCGCACGAGCCCGCGCCTACGCTCGAATATATTTCCCGTCTGGGCAAGCTGAACCAAAAGGTCAAAGACAAGCTTGTGATCGTGCCGAGAATTTATACCAACAAGCCCCGTACCAAGGGCGTAGGGTATAAGGGAATGTTCTTACAGCCCGATCCCGAGGGGGCGGCGGACATCGCACGCGGTATCCGCAGTATCCGTGCGTTGCACCTTGCGGCGATGAACGAATCGGGTTTGACGGCGGCAGACGAAATGCTCTATCCCGAAAATACCGCGTACGTAGAGGATCTTTTGTCCTATCACGCGGTGGGTGCGAGAAGCGTGGAAGATCAGCTGCACAGACAGGTGGCAAGCGGTATCGACGCGCCCGTGGGCTTGAAAAATCCCATGAGCGGGAATATCATCGCGCTCGTTAATTCCATTTTCGCGGCGCAGAGTCCGCAGGTATTCAAATACAGAAATTATCAGGTGAGCTCGGACGGAAATCCGTACGCGCACGCGATTTTGCGCGGCGGCGTGGACGGTTCGGGTGCGGACGTGCCGAATTTCCACTACGAAACGGTAATGCAGCTTGCGGAGATGTACACGGGGTTGCAAAATCCCGCGATCGTGATCGATTGTAACCATTCCAATTCGGGCAAGAAATTCCGTCAGCAGATCCGTATCGCGGAGGAGGTCATGCAAAACCGCCGTTTCGACGCCGACTTCAAGAAGATCGTCAAGGGCTTCATGATCGAAAGCTTCCTCGTCGAGGGCTCGCAGAAGCACGACGAGGTGTTCGGAAAGTCGATCACCGACCCCTGCCTCGGTTGGGAGGATACGGAAAGATTGCTTTGCAATATCGCCGAGCAGGTGTGATAGATTGAATAATTTATAAAATTACCGATAAAATTTACTAAATTTTACTTACAAGAGGTCATATATGAAAATCGCATTTTTAGGTCCGGAAGGCAGTTATTCGCATTTGGCGGCGCAAGCCTTCCTCGAAACGGAAACGAGAACAGCCGACGCGGGCAAGGCGTGGGCGGACGAGTGTATTCCTTTCCGTAACTTTCCCGAAGTATTCGCCGCGGTCGAAAGCGGCAGAGTGGACGCGGCGGCGCTTCCCATAGAAAACAGTCTGCAAGGGGGCGTATTGCAAAATCTCGATCTGTTGCAAGCCTCTGAGGATCTGTACGCGGTGAAGGAATTGATCTTGCGGGTCGATCACAGGCTCGTATATAAAAAGGGCGTGAAGCTGTCCGAGATCGGTCGGGTATATTCTCACCGTCAGGCGCTCGACCAGTGCGCGGCGTTTTTGAGCAAGGAAATGCCGTTCGCTTCTTTACGCGAAACGGAATCGACGGCGTTCGGCGTGACGCGCGCGATGGAGGACGAGTCGGGCAAGAGCGCGGCGATCGCGGGCGTGCATACGAAAAATCTGCGCGGGGATTTCGTGCTGGGCGAGGAATCGATCGCGGACGAAAAGAACAATTTTACGCATTTCCTGCTGGTGAAAAAGGGCAAAAACACGTTGCCCGCAAACAGCGAACGCGTGTTCTTTTCCACCGTTTCGCAGCATAAGCCGGGGAGTCTCGTCGCGCTGTTGCAGATCATCGCGAAGTACGGTATCAACATGACGAAGATCGAGAGCCGTCCCGTGAAAAACCGCGTGGGCGATTACCGTTTCTTTATCGAGGCGGATTGCGATATCGCTTCGGCGCAGGTGCAGGAAATGTTGAATGCGATCAGAGAAAATACGCTGGAATGTAAGCTTCTCGGCGCATACAGTCGCGAACAATAAAATATAAATAATCGAATAACGGGGGGATAAATAAGGATTTGAAAAAGAAGCTCGGTTTTGCGCTCGGCGCGGGCGGTAGCCGCGGCGTGGCGCACGTCGGATTTTTACAGGCAATGGAGGAGGAAGGGATCAAGCCCGATTTCATAACGGGCTGTTCCATGGGTTCGGTGATCGGCGCGGCGTATGCGTCGGGACTTTCGATCGAGGAGATGAAAAAGGCGGTGTTCAAGCTCCGTCTGCTCGATCTGATCGCGCCGTCCGGTAAACGGGGCGGATTGTTCGATACCAGAAAGATCCGCAAGCTTCTCGAGCGGTATATCGGCGATATCGAGTTCAAGGATTTAAAGATGCCTTTCCGCTGTATTGCGGTGGACATGATCTCGCAATCGGTGATCGAGTTTTCCGAGGGGAAGGTATTGGACGGGGTGATCGCCTCGTCGAGTATCCCCGCGATCTTCAAGCCGACGGAACGGGACGGCATGCGTCTTGTGGACGGCGGCATTTTAGACCGCGTGCCTTACAAATATGCGAAGGCTATGGGCGCGGACGTCGTGGTGGCGGTGGACGTTTTGGGCAAGCGCGATTGCAGCGAAAAGATGCCCACGACGCTCGGCGTGCTTCTTGAAATGATCGATATCATGGACAACGCCCGCACGGCGATCAGGAAGGAAAAGGACGAGGGCGTATTCGATCTTTGGCTCGAGCCCGAGCTCGGGAATATGAGTCAATATTCCTTCAAGCATTTCAGGTTTGCTTGCGACAAAGGCTACGAGTTGGGCAAGGCGCAGGCGAAAAAGATCAAAAAGCTACTTTCTTAAAGACGGGAACGTTATGGATTTATTCGATTTTAACAGAAACGAAGAAACGGCGAAGCCGCTTGCCGAGCGCATGCGCGCCAATTCGCTGGACGAATTTATCGGGCAGAAGCACATCGTTGCCGAGGGCTCGCTTCTCCGCCGCGCCATTGCGACGGACAGATTGGGCAGTTGTATTTTTTGGGGACCGCCCGGTTGCGGAAAAACGACGCTTGCCAACATTATCGCGCTTCGCACGAACGGCGAGTTTATCAAGCTCAACGCCGTCAATGCGGGTGTGGCGGACGTAAAAAAAGCGGTGGAAACGGCGCGGGAAAATCTGAAACTGTTCAATAAACGCACGTATCTTTTGTTGGACGAGTGTCACCGTTTCAACAAGACGCAGAGCGATTCGCTCCTTCCCGCGATCGAGCAGGGAACGATCGTTTTCATCGGCTCGACGACGGAGAATCCGTATGCGGCGATGACGCCCGCTATCGTGTCGAGGTGCCGCGTTTTCGAGTTTAAGCACCTTACGGACGAGGACATTATCGGCGCGCTGAAAGCGGCGCTCAAAAGCCGACACAAGGGCTTGGGAAAGCAAAATATACAGGCGGACGAGGACGCGATTGAACATATCGCGCGCACGGCGGCGGGGGATCTCCGCTCGGCTTATAACGCGCTCGAGCTCGCCGCGCTGACAAGCGACCCCGACGGGGAGGGCAGAGTGCATATCACCCTTGCCGACGCGGAGCAGTCCATTCAGAGAAAAGCGCTTTCCTACAATCAGGATACGTATTACGATTTTCTTTCGGCGTTTTGCAAGTCCTTAC
Source organism: Clostridia bacterium (assembly GCA_017463105.1). Taxonomy (GTDB): domain Bacteria; phylum Bacillota; class Clostridia; order Christensenellales; family Borkfalkiaceae; genus Scatosoma. The sequence goes on along the minus strand of JAFTPU010000014.1, from coordinate 42,203 downwards.
GCGGGAGCGACGCGAACGCCGCGCTCTATTACGCGATGCGGTTGATCGAGGGCGGTTGCGACCCGATGACGGTTGCCCGTCGGCTCGTCGTACATTCGGCGGAGGACGTGGGTATGGCGGACCCCCGCGCGCTGCAGATCGCGACGTCCGCGATGTACGCGCTGGAAAAGATCGGTTATCCCGAAGCGATGATCCCGCTGTCCGAGGCGATCATATACGTATGCGAGGCGGAAAAGAGCAATTCCGTCGTGAATGCGATGTATGCGGCAAAAGCGGACGCGAGAGAGGTGCGCGACGACGATATCCCGCCCTATCTTAAAGACAATTCGTACGGTGGAAAGGAAGATAAGGCGAACAGTCTCAATTACAAATATCCGCATAACTACGGCGGGTACGTCGAGCAACAGTATTTGCCCGACAGCCTCAAGGATAAGGTGTATTATATCCCGAACGATCGGGGCTACGAAAAGGAAGTGGCGGAGATACGTCAAAGAAAGGGGAAAAAACGTTAAAAAACGGAGGGCTTGCGTATGAAATGCTTATATTGCGACTGTACGGAAAGTAAGGTGATCGACTCCCGTTCGGCGGACGACGACAGAACGATACGCCGCCGTAGGGAATGTACGGGGTGCGGACGTCGGTTCACGACGTATGAAACAATCGAGGTGACGCCCATTCTCGTGGTAAAGAACAACGGAACGCGGCAATCGTATAACGCGGAAAAGGTGCGGAACGGCATTATCAAGTCGTGTGAAAAACGCCCAGTGCCGATGTCGGTGATCGACGATATGGTGGCGGACATTTCCAAACAGGTGTATAACAGTATGGAAAGCGAGATCACGACGAAGGCGATCGGCGAAATGGTGATGGAGCGTCTGAAAAAAGTCGACGAGGTCGCCTACGTGCGTTACGCTTCCGTGTACCGTTCGTTCAAAGATCTGTCCTCGTTTATGTCCGAGCTGAAACAGATGATGAAAGCGGAGAAGCTGGAACGTAAGTAAATGCAGAATGCAAAATTAAGGAACTGACTATGAATAACACGAAACTCGTATCCGTCGGCGGAGTAAAGCTCGGCGGGGGGGAAAGCGTAAAAATACAATCGATGACTACGACGAAAACGGCGGACGTCGAAAAGACGGCGGCGCAGATAAACGCGCTGGAAAAAGCGGGCTGCGAGATCGTGCGCGTGGCGGTGTCCGACGAGGCGGACGCGCTCGCCGTAAAAGAGGTGGTTTCGAAAATAAAACTGCCGCTCGTGGCGGATATTCATTTTTCGCCCAAGCTTGCCGTTATGGCGATCGAAAACGGAGCGCACAAGGTGCGTATCAATCCCGGGAACATCGGCGGCGAAAAGGAGATAAAGTACGTTGCCGATTGCGTAAAGGCGCACGGTATCCCCGTACGCGTGGGTGCGAATACGGGCAGTATTGAAAAAAACTTTTTGGAAAAATACGGCAAAAACGAATATTCGCTGGTGGAAAGCGCGCTGTATAACGTGGGGATATTGGAGAAATTCGGCGTAAACGATATCGTCGTTTCGGTGAAGGCGTCCTCGGTGCCGCTTACGGTGAAAGCGTATACGTTGCTTGCGCAAAGGACGGACTATCCTTTGCACGTGGGCGTGACGGAGGCGGGTACGACGGAAGCGGGGATCGTGAAAAGCGCGGTCGGGATCGGGAGCCTTTTGTTAAACGGAATAGGGGATACGATCCGCGTATCGCTCACCGACGATCCCGTAAAAGAGATCGACGCGGCGAAGCTGATCTTGCGTTCGTGCGGGTTGGACGAGGCGTTCGTCGAGGTGGTATCCTGCCCCACCTGCGGGCGTTGCGCGTGGGCGAGCATGGCGCTTGCCGAGAAAGTAACGGCGTTCGTCAAGCCGTATAAAAAGCGGGCGAAAATCGCCGTGATGGGTTGCGTGGTGAACGGACCGGGCGAAGCGCGGGACGCGGATATCGGCATAGCGGGCGGGAACGGTTCGTGTCTTTTGTTCAAAAAGGGCGAGCCGTATAAAAAGGTCGACGCGGAAAATGCGGAGGCGGAATTTTTCAAGGAAATAAGGTCGTTGTTAGATGAACAGAGTTGAGGAATATTTATCGGACATCCGTAGGGCAGAGGGGTTAAAAAACGCCATTCTATACGGGATCACCGTGTCGAAGCGGGAAAGGACGGTCGAGTTTTCTCTCGTAACGGACAGAACGTATTCGGAGACGGAGGCGGAGAAGGCGCGCGCCTCGTCCGAAAAATATATTCCGAACGGATTTTCGGCAAGGGTGAAGATCATCAAGCGCGTACCCGATCGGGATATCATCAGAGGTAAAATTTACGATTACGTCGCGGCGAAATTCCCCGCGGCTTCGGCGTTTTTGGAAGAAAAAAACATCGAGGTGGAAATGCTGACGAGCGGGGCGCATTTTTACGTGGATATCGCTTCGGGAGAACAGGCGTTATTCTCGTCGGGCAAGATACTCGACGAGGTGAGCGCGTATCTCGGCAGTATCTTCTGCGGTACGTTTTACGGAAACGTGCGTATCGTGGAAAAGGAGGCGCCGAGCGAGGCGCTTTTGGAGGAGCTTCCCGAAACGGAGGAGGAGCTCGCAAACGAGATCCGTCGTTTTCCGATCTGCGATTTCGCGAAGCTCGACGGGGCGGACGAGGTGCCGAAAACCGCCGTATATATGGCGGATTCCCGCAATGAAGAGGGCACGTTTGCGATCTGCGGCACGATCACGTATATCGAAGAGAAACAGTACGTAAAGCATAACGAAAAGACGGGCGAGGACGTGCAGAAGTCCCGTTTTTCCGTTTCGCTCACCGACGGTACGGGTTCGGTACGTACCACGTATTTCCCCAAAAAAGCGACGGTCGATAAGGTGCGCGAGCTGAAAACGGGCGATAAGATCGTGATCGTCGGCGCGAACGAGGAATATAACGGCAGCGTTTCGTTCAAGGCGGCGAAGATCAATTACGGCGCGCCGCCCGAGGATTTCACGCCCGAGGCGAGAAAGGGCAAGCCCGTGCCGAAATTCTATCATACGGTGTTCCCCGAAGAATACGTCGATTACACGCAGGCGGGATTTTTCGACAGTCTCGACAAGCCTGACGATCTGAAAAACAATACGTTCGTGGTGTTCGACCTCGAAACGACGGGCTTGAACAATAACCCCGCGATGGGAAAAATGGACCGTATCATCGAGATCGGCGCGGTGAAGATCGTGGGGGGAGAGATGAAAGAGAAGTTTTCGACCTTCGTCGCGTGTCCCGAGCGGCTTTCGAGAGAGATCGTCGATCTGACGGGTATTCACGACGAGGACCTTATCGGCGCGCCGACGATAGAACAGGCGATCGCGGACTTTTTCAAGTTTGCGGACGGGGCGCTACTCGTGGGGCACAACGTGACGTTCGACTATCGGTTCGTGCAGTATTACGGCGAGCAGAACGGATATATGTTCGATCAGAAACAGTTCGACACGCTGACGCTTGCGCAGGAGCTTTTGCGGGGAGTATTGCCCAATTACAAGCTCAATTCGGTGGCGGATTATTACGGCTTCACGTTCAATCATCACCGCGCGTTCGACGACGCGTGCGTGACGGCGAAAATATTTATCGAATTTATGAAAAAGCGCGGAACGTTGCCCGCGTAAGGGAAGGAGCATGAAAGGCGAAAGCATACGCGCGTATCTGCGCGGTATGGCGGAGGAAAAGAGGACGTGTTTTAAAGAGGAAATAGCGCTCGGCGCAATAAAATAAGAGGAAAGAAAAAGGAATGGAGGGTAAAGAAGTCTACGAATTATTGGCAAAACAATTTTCCACGCCGCAGGAGGTGATGACGGAGATCATCAACCTCGGCGCGATACTCAATCTGCCGAAAGGTACGGAGCATTTCGTGAGCGATCTGCACGGGGAATCGGAAACGTTTTTACATATCCTGCGGAACGCTTCGGGGGTCATTCGTACGAAGATCGAGCTGGCGTTCGGGGATACGCTGACGGCGGAGGAAAAAGGCGAGCTCGCCACGCTTATCTACTATCCCGAAAAATATCTGGAAAAGATCAAGGGGACGGAAAACGCCGACGACTTTTACAAGACGGCGTTGTATCGGCTCGTCGACGTGTGTAAATTGGCGGCGGCGAAATACACCCGTTCGAAGGTGAGAAAGGCGTTGCCGAAGGATTATCAGTATATCATCGACGAGCTGGTGAATATGCCCTATCACAGCATTACGAAATCGGAATATTATTCCAACATTATTTCGGGGATCGTAGAGCTGGGGAACGCCGATAAATTCATCGGCGCGATGTGTTCGCTTATCCAGCGGCTCGCCGTCGATCATCTGCATATCGTCGGGGATATATACGATAGGGGAAACGGAGCGGACAAGATCATGGATAAGCTTGCGCAGTACCATTCGGTGGATATCCAATGGGGCAACCACGACGTGCTGTGGCTGGGCGCGCATTTCGGAAACGAGGCTTGCGTTTGCAACGTGATCCGTATCAACTGCACCTATCGCAATTTGCAGGTGATCGAAAATTACGGAATAAATTTAAGACCTCTGATGGCGTTCGCGCTGGAGGAATACGGCGACGACCCGTGCGATACGTTTAAAATTTCCGACGTCTACGGCGGAGAAAGCGATTTCGAAAGCAACGATCTGCTGCTCAAAATGACGAAGGCGATCACCGTTATTCAACTGAAGCTGGAAAACGCGCTGATAAAACGCCACGGCGAATTTGAAATGGACGACCGTATCCTGTACCCTTCTTTCACGCTGACAAAAAAGGAACGGGCTCTGATCGGACTGTTGACCGAGGAATTTACGAACAACAAGAGGCTGGCAGCGCACGCGGGCTTTTTATTGCGGCGCGGGAGCATGTACAAATGCTATAACGGGAATCTGCTCATGCACGGTTGCGTGCCGACGGAGACGGACGGGAGCTTTTCCGAGGTGATCGTCGGGGATAAGCGGTATAAGGGCAAAGCGCTTTACGACCGTTTGGATGCGCTGGTGCGGGCGGCTTCGCGCGGGGACAGATATTCCCGCGAGTATATGTGGTATCTGTGGTGCGGGAAAAAATCTCCGCTGTACGGCAGAGACAAAATGTGCGTGTATACCAAATATTTTGAAGGAATCGCGGAAAAGGAAAACAAGGACCCGTATTACGATCGTATCAAGGACGAGGATTTTTGTAAAAAGGTGCTTGCCGAGTTTGGCTTATACGGGGAATATTCGGTGATTGTCAACGGGCATATGCCCGTCAAAGTAAAGGACGGGGAGAAACCCGAAAGCGGGAATTGCCGACACATCACGATCGACGGCGGCTTGTCGAAGGCGTACCACGAAAAGACGGGGATAGGGGGATATACCCTCATCAACAATTCGGAGGGCTTATATCTCGTATCTCATTCGCCCGAGTTTTCCTCAAAGGACGTGATCGATCATTTTTCCGATTTGAAAAGCGAGTCGCGGAAGCTGTTTTCGTATAAAAAACGTATTCTCGTAAAACAGACGGATAAGGGCGCGTCCCTTCAGCGGCAGATCGACGTTCTGAAAAAGATGCTAAAAGAATATTATAAGGCGTAAAATTCAACGTTTTTTTCAAAAAGTCTATGTAAAACAGTTGCGTTTTTCGGATAATAATGGTATAATTGAAATACTTAATAATTCTTTGATTATTGAGAGTGGTTCGCCACTCTCAATAACCGTATATGGGAACTTTTATGAAAGTAAAGTCAATCGAAGATATCCAAAACGCGTTGCAGCCCGTTGCCGACGAAACGGGCGTCGAGATCGTAGAGATCGAATTCAAACAGGGCAAGTCGCCCGTGCTTACCGTCTATATCGACGTGGAGGGCGGAGTGGACTTAAACACCTGCGAAAAATTCCACCGCGCGATCGATCCCGTGTTGGACGAGGTCGACCCTACGTTCGGCGCGCCGTATACGCTCAACGTGTCGAGCCCGGGACTGGACAGACCGCTCAAAACGGCGAGGGATTTTGAAAAGTGCATGGGCGAGAAGGTCGAGGTCAAGCTGTTCGCGCCGTTAAGAGGCAGGAAATTCTTCGAGGCGAAGCTCGTCGGATACGACGGGAACTGCGTGGAGCTCGAGGAAAAGGGCGAGGTCACGAAGCTGGAGATCGCGAAGATCGCAAAGATCTGTCGCGCGATCGATTTCGACGGGTTACTGTAAGGAAATAAAAACATAAACAATAAATTCAACAAAACGACAGGAGAAAGAAAATCATGGAAAACAGGGAGTTTTTTGCGGCGCTTACCGATTTGGTAAGAGAAAAAGGCATCAGCGAAGAAGCGTTTTTGGAAACGCTTGCAAACGCGCTTGCTTCGGCGTATAAAAAACAATACGACGGCGGTGCGGAGATCTCCGTTACCCTCGACGCGGATAAGGGCACGATCGAATTCAAAGCGACCCGTTACGTTGTGGCGGAGGTCGTCGATAAGGACAAGGAAATTTCTTTGGAGGACGCGCAGGAGCTCAATCCCGAGTATCAAGTGGGCGACGTGATCGAACGCGTGTTTATCCCCAAGGATTTCGGGCGTATCGCGGCGCAGACGGCGAAGCAGGTCATTTTGCAGAAGTTGCACGAGACCGAACGCGACAACACTATGTCCGAATTTTCGGATAAGGAAGGCGAGCTGATGGAAGGCGTGATCCGCAAGATCGACGACCGCAACGTATACGTAGAACTCGGCGATAAAAAGATCGAGGGCGTAATGCCCCCGCAGGATCGCGTCCCCACCGAAAAATACGCAGTCGGCGACAAGCTGAAGGTATTCGTGAAACGAGTAAAGAACAGCGGCAAGGCGTCGCAGATCGTCGTTTCCCGTAGCGCGCAGGGCTTGGTTAAGAAGCTGTTCGAAGAACAGGTACCCGAGATCGCGCAGGGGATCGTGGAGATTAAGGAAATTTCGCGCGAGGCGGGGCACAGAACGAAAATGGCGATCCTTTCGAACGATCCGCGCGTGGACGCGGTCGGCGCGTGCGTCGGCAACAGAGGCGCGAGAGTGAACGCGGTCGTGGAAGAGCTCGGCGGCGAGAAGATCGATATCATTCTTTGGAACGAGGATCCCTTGGCGTTCATTTACAAGGCGCTTTCGCCCGCGACGGTGCTTTCCGTTTCGGCTACGGGCGAGCGTAGCGCAATGGCGATCGTGCCCGACGAGAAGCTGTCGCTTGCGATCGGCAGAGACGGGCAGAACGCGCGTCTTGCGGCAAGGCTGACGGGCTGGAAGATCGACGTGAAGAGCTCGTCGTCGCCCGAAGCGAAGGAAGTGCTGGCGGCGATGGAAGCTGCGGAAACGGAAGAAAACGAAAGCGAAGAAACGGAGCAAGAATAATGGCAAAGACGAAATCCGTACCCATGAGAATGTGTATCGCCTGTCGCGAAATGAAACCGAAGAAGGAAATGACGCGCGTGGTGAGAAACGCCGACGGCGAGATATTCGCCGACCCTACGGGCAAAGCCGCGGGGCGGGGCGCGTACGTTTGCAGTGCGGACGGGTGTCTGAAAAAGCTGAACGATAAAAAACTTTTAAACAAAGCTTTTTCGGCGAGCGTCGACCCCGAAGTTTATCGGGGCGTGGAGGAGGACGTGCTCGGTGATAAAAAAAATTGAGACCTATCTCGGTTTTTGCGTGCGCGCGCGTAAGATCGTTTACGGCGCGGAGAACGCGGAGTCGCAAAGACGCGGCGTATACCTGCTCGTTTGCGACGAAAAGCTGGGCGCAAGCTCGTTCAAGCTGATGCAAAAAGCGCGGGAAACGCTCGGCTGTCCGTTGCTTATCGCTAAAGAAAACCTGCTCGCGGAGCTTATTCACCGCCCTGCCGTGAAAGCGGTGGCGATCAAAGAAAAAAATCTCGCGTCGGCGATACTTTCCGTAGCCGAAGGCGAACCGCAATTTAAATTATATTCGGGAGGAACCAACTGAACTTATGGCAAAAAAATATGAAAACGTGGAGAACGTGCTGAAATTATTGGAGGACGACCGTCTCGGAAACGTGACGAAGCGTCTTTCGTCCACGGAAAAAACGCTTTCGGAGATACTGAAGAATCTTACCGTTCTGGAAGCGGAAAAAGCGGAACGCGAAGCGGCGGAGGCGGCTACGCGCGCGGCAGAGGAAGCCGCAAAAGCCGCGGAAGCGGCTGCGAAAGCCGCAGCGGAAGCAAAAGCCGAAGCGGAAGCAAAAGCGAAGAGCACCGCACCCGTAACTCCCGTCGAGGAAGCGCAGGAGACGCCCTCGGAAGAAGAACCGAAAAAGAAAACGACGCGTAAAAAGGCGGAAGAACCGACGGAGGAAGTGAAAACGGAAGAATCCGCACCCGCTCCCGTCGCGGAAGAAAAGCCGACGGGGGAAGTAAAAGCGGAGGAGAAAACGCCCGAGGTAAAAACGGAGGAGAAGGCGAAGCCCGAACTCAAGACCTACGCGCCGAAAGCGCCTGCGGGTCCCCGTGCGCCCCGTTATTTCAGAAACGGTCAGGAGCAGGGCGTTTACGTGGCGAAGCCGGGCGTGGACGTATCCGCGCCGAGCTCGGGTTCGACGTACCGTCCCCGTCCGCAGGGCGACAGACCCGCGCGGCCGTCGGGAGAGAGAACGTTTACGGCGGGCAGACCCGCAGGCGGCTCGCCCCGTGCTCCCCGTTTAGGCGCAAGCGCACCCGCGGCGCCGATCATGCCGAGCAGAGATACGAAAACTTTCTCCGCTCCCGCAAAGAAAAAGACTTTCGAAAAGACCTATACGGAAAAGAAAGCGCTTTCCAAACGCGCCTTGGTGAAACAGCAGGGTATGACGGTGGAGGATTTCGACGAGGATAAGAGCGGATACAGAAAGATGCGTTCGCCCAAAAAGCAGAAGCGTCAGGAGATCCAAACGATCAAGATCGAGCATGCCGTCGTTACCACGCAGGACATTCCCTTGAAGGTGCTGTCCGAAAAGCTAGGCGTTTCGGCTGTGGAGATATCCAAACGCTTGTTCAAAGCGGGGATCATGAAAGGTATCAACGATTCGATCGATTACGAAAACGCGGCACTTCTTGCGGCGGACATGGAGATCGATCTCGAATACAAGCCCGAAAAGACGGCGGAGGAAGTGTTGATGGATACGACGACGGCGGAGGACGAGACGAAGCTCGTTACCCGTGCGCCCGTCGTTACGGTCATGGGTCACGTCGATCACGGTAAGACGTCCCTGCTCGACAAGATCCGCGCCACGTCGGTCACGGCGGGCGAAGCGGGCGGTATCACGCAGAGTATCGGCGCGTACACGGTGACGGCGAAGGGAAAACAGATCACCTTTATCGATACGCCCGGTCACGCGGCGTTCACGGCGATGCGTGCTCGCGGCGCGCAGGTCACGGACGTCGTTATCCTCGTGGTGGCGGCGGACGACGGTATCATGCCTCAAACGGTGGAAGCGATTAACCATGCGAAAGCGGCAAACGTACCTATCATCGTCGCGATGAACAAGATGGACAAATACGAGATCAATCCCGATAAAGTCAAACAGGAATTGATGCAATACGAGCTCGTGCCCGAGGAATGGGGCGGCGACACGATGGTGATCCCCGTTTCCGCAAAGACGGGTATGGGTATCGACGAGCTTCTCGACGCGGTCAACCTCGTTGCGGAAATGCAGGAGCTCAAAGCCAACCCCGACCGTCAGGCGAAGGGTACGATCATCGAGGCGAAGCTCGACAAGGGCAAGGGTCCCGTTGCAAGTATTATCGTGCAGACGGGTACGCTCAAAACGGGCGACAATATCCTTTCGGGCACGACGATGGGACGCGTCCGCGCAATGTTCGACGACAAGGGCAGAGCGGTGAAATCGGCGGGACCTTCGATGGCGGTGTCGATCCTCGGTTTGGAGGACGTGCCCAACGCGGGCGACAGCATCATGGCGGTCGATCAGGCGCTCATGAAGCAGGTACAGGAAGAAAGAAAGAACAAACAGCGCGAAAGCATGATCAAGGAACAGAGCCGCGTTACGCTCGACGACGTGTTTGCTCAAGTAGAAGAGGGCAAGATCAAGAATCTCAACCTCATCGTCAAGGGCGACGTGCAGGGTAGCGTGGAGGCGGTGAAGCAATCGCTTGAAAAGCTGTCCAACGAAGAAGTGCGCGTGAAGGTGATCCATTCGGCGGCTGGCGCGATCAACGAGGGCGACGTCATGCTGGCGGACAGCGCGAACGCGATCATCATCGGGTTCAACGTTCGTCCCGACACGAAAGCGAAGAAGCTTGCGGAGACCTCGAAGGTGGACGTAAGAAGCTACCGTATCATTTACGAGTTGATCGACGATATGGAAGCGGCGCTCAAAGGTATGCTTGCGCCCAAGCTCAAGGAAACGCTTACGGGTAAATGCGAAGTGCGTCAGACGTTCAATATCACGGGCGTGGGTACGATTGCGGGTTGCTACGTCATCGACGGTAAGATCGTCCGCGGCGGTAAGCTTCGTATCTATCGCGAAGATATCATGATTTGCGAGGGCGGCGTGAAACAGCTCAAACGCTTCAAGGACGACGTGAAGGAAGTCAATTACGGCTACGAATGCGGCTGTGCGATCGACGGCTTCAACGAGATCCGCGTGGGCGATATCATCGAGTGTTACGTGACGGAGGAGATCAAAGCGTAATGAAAGTTTCGAGAACGTCAAGACTGAACGGCGAATACCAAAAAGAGATCAGCGCGATCCTGCGCAAGGTGAAGGACAGAAATCCCGAGCTGAAGGGCTTGGTCTCCGTCACCGAAGTGGACGTCGCGCCCGACCTTAAAACCGCGTACGTGTACGTGAGCATTTACGGCGTGGGAGAAGCGGAGCTTAAGCGTTCGTTCGAGATTTTACAAAACAACGCGGGCTTTATCCGTCGCGAGCTTGCGCAGGTAATGCGCATGCGTACCGTGCCCGCGCTTACCTTCCGCACGGACGGGAGCATGAGTTACGGAGCGAAGATGGACGAGCTTTTCAAAGGACTCACCTATTCGACGCCCGAGGAAACGGACGGGAAAGAGGACTAAGATTGAAAACGCGGTTTGCGCAAACGCCTTGACGGCGGGCGTGAAACGCGTTTTTTCAACGAAAGGAAATTTTATGGAACAAGGTTTAAAACAGATAGCCGAAAGGATAAAACAAGCCAAACGCGTGGCGGTTTTTACGCATATGCGACCCGACGGAGACGCGATCGGAAGCGCGCTCGCGCTTTGTCGTGCGCTCGATAATCTCGGTATAGCGAACGTACCGCTCGTGGAATCGGAGATTCCCTCCAACCTTGCGTTTTTGGACAACGTCGAAAAATTGCAAAAGACGGCGGAGGGGGAATTTGATCTGTTCGTGACGGTTGATTGCGCGGACGTGCAACGGTTGGGCGCGCTCGGCGACGCGTTTTTAAGCGCGCCGCGGAAGCGTATCGATACGGTCAATATCGATCATCACGTTTCGAATACCCGTTTCGCAAAGTATAATTTCGTGCGCAATTGCGCCGCGAACTGTATGAATATTGCGACGCTCATCGAGTACATGGGCGCCCCGTTCGATAAAAAAACGGCGGAATATCTGCTTGTGGGGTTGCTTACCGATTCGGGGAATTTTTCCCACGACGACGTGGACGAGGAGGCGTTTTCGCTGGGGGCAAAGCTCGTGAAAGCGGGCGCGGACGTGCGGTACTATAATTATAATTTGTTCAAAAAACAATCGAAGGCGCGGGCGGCTTTATACGCAATGACGATGAGCGGGATACGCTATTATTTCGACGATCGGTTTGCGTTGATCGTCGTTACGCAGGAGGCGATAAAAAAATGCGGCGCGGACAAGAGCATGACGGAGGGCTTCGTCGATTTTCCTCTCAATATCGACGGGGTCGAGGTGGCGGCTTCGATCATGGAGGACAAATACCGTCAGTATAAAATTTCTTTGCGCACGAAGGAATACGCGGACGCGAACAGGATCGCGGGCACGTTCGGCGGGGGCGGGCACGTCCGCGCGGCGGGCTGTATGTTGTTCGGCGAGGCGGAGGACGTGATCGACCGCCTTTGCTATGCGGTGTCGCAATATCTCGATTAAAAACAAAGGAAGTTTGGGAACGTTATGGCTTCTCTTTTAATAGCGATAATATATCTTGCGTTCGTCAGTCTCGGCTTGCCCGATTCGTTGCTCGGCTCGGCATGGCCCGTCATGCACCTCGATATCGGGGCTTCCGTCTCGTCGGCGGGGATCGTTTCGATGATCGTTTCCGCATGCACGATCTTGTCGGCGCTGTTTTCGGATAAACTGACGAAGAAATTCGGGGCGGGCGTCGTCACCGCGGTCAGCGTGTTTTTAACGGCGGGCGCAATGATGGCTTTTTCCTTTGCAACCTCGTTTTGGCAATTGTGCCTGTTTGCCGTGCCCTACGGGCTGGGCGCGGGCGCGATCGATTCCTGCCTGAATAATTACGTGGCGTTGCATTTATCCTCCAAGCACATGAGCTGGTTGCATTGTTGCTGGGGGATCGGCGCGACGATCAGTCCGTACATCATGGGCTTCAGTCTGACGGGAGCGAGCGGTTGGCACGGCGGTTATCGACTTGTGTCCGTTATACAGTTCGCGCTTACGATCGTAATGTTTGCGGCGATCCCGCTGTGGAAGAAAAGCGCGAAGAAAAACGCGGCGGACGGAAGCGACGAAGAAGAATCCGTCTCGTTGTCGTTGCCGCAGATATTTTCGCTTCCCGGCGTAAAATTCATGTTTTTCGGATTCCTGTTCTATTGTGCAATAGAACAATTGCCCATCGTATGGGCGAGCACGTATTTTTCCGAGACCTTTACAATGGACGCGGACACGGCGGCGTTTTTCGCTTCGCTCTTTTATATCGGCATGACGGTGAGTCGCGTGCTTTGCGGCTTCGTTTCGGAAAGGCTGGGGGATAAAAAACTTATCCGCTACGGCGCGTGTCTCGTGATCCTTGCCTCGATTTTGGTAATGCTTCCTTGCGAAAGCTTCGTGCCCGCGTTGGTGGGCTTTGTCCTGATCGGAATCGGCTGCGGACCCGTTTATCCAAGTATCGTACACTCCACGCCCGATAATTTCGGCAAAAAATATTCGGGTTCGGTGATCGGCGTACAGATGGCGTTCGCGTATCTGGGTATGACCTTTACCCCGATCCTGTTCGGTAAGCTTGCGGAGGCTACGACGATACGGCTGTTACCCGTCTGCGTGGCGGTGCTTGCGGGGCTCGTTCTTCTCTTGACGGAGCTTTTGAACGCGTCGGTGAAAAAAAGAAAAACGCTTTAAAATATGAAAACGCGAAAAAGCGGGCGGGTACGCGATAAACGCATACCTGCCCGCTTGGTTTATGCTTTTTTTGGGGGGTGAGGGATACGCTCGACTGCGGCTGACGCCTTCGCTCGGTATGACCGTAAACATAAATACTTTACCTTAGAATAAATCCGCCGATCTTTTTGCATTGTTGCATGATTTTCGAATGCTTGCGCAGTCGACTTCAACCGAGTAAAAGTCGAAAAAAATTTTTAAGAGAAAAGATGAGGATATCGGTAAAAAATCCCGTCGGCGGGGTTGATTTTTTTTATAATAAAGTGTATAATAGAAAGGAAAATACGAGAGGTAGACTCTATGGCGCAGAAAACGAAGAAATGGGAAGAATTTATAACGCTCGGCGGGGAAGCGGCGAAGGTCGTTTCCTACGCGGATTATTTTGCGCGCCGTCCGTTGTTTTCCTCGTTGCAGATCAGAAATGCGGCGGCGGAGGCGGCGGAGGGGCTTACGCTTACGATCGGGAACGAAAACGGTATGCTCGTTCCTTTCGAAAAAACGTTTGAGGAGATCCCGTACGAAAGTACCGTGAACGCGGAGATCGGCAATATCTTGTCGCCGCTGTATTTTTCGAACGCGGAGGAAGCAAAGGAAGAAACGATCGTCGCGACGTTGAGAAAGGACAAGAAAGTGATCGCCGAACAAAGCTGGACGGTGACGGCGTTGCCCTTCGATTTTTGGCAGGGGACGGAGGGGGATCCCGAGCTGCTGGCGTCCTTCGTTCGCCCTCGGCTTGCGGACTGCGCGAAGATCAGAACGGACGTCGTCGACCAGCTTAAAAAATGGGGCGCGGACTGTCAGCTCGGCGAATTCGGGGGAGGGTATATCGGAAACGATAAAAACGCCGTCCGCCGTATCGTTGCGGCGCTGTATGCAAGCTTGCGCCGTTTGTCGGTGACGAGAAAGGAGGCGGATATTTCCCGTCCCGTCGAGGCGGGCGCGGGCGTGAAGATACTTTCACAGCGGAGCGCGAGCCCGCTCGAAATGGCGCTTTTTGCGTGCTCGTGTCTGGAAAGCTTCGGGGTGAATTCCCTGCTCGTGTTCGGGGAACGGGAGATCACCTGCGGCGTGTGGCTGTACGACAGTTGCCTTCTCGACACCGTTTCCGACGACATGCAAAAGCTCGGCGCTTACGTTGCCGACGGTATCAACAACGTAAGTTGCTTCGACGTGGAGGATCTGTTTTCCGACCGCAACGCGGCTTACGCGACTTCGGAGTCGCATTTTAAACAAAAGCTGGACGCAAACGCGTATTACGACCGTTATCTCGACGTACGGCGTTGTCGCATCTCGCACGTGTTGCCGCTCCCGTTGCGCGCCCGTAATCTGAAAGGCTACGAGGTGCTTTCCGAGGACGCGATGGCGCCCGACAGCGCGCCCGCGGAGCTGAAAGACCCGCAAAGCTGGGGCTTGGGAGAAACGGAGCAGACCAAAGACAAACAATGGGAACGCAGGCTTCTCGACCTTTCGATGAAAAACGCGCTTCTCCATTTCCAGCCGAATAAGGGGGCGTTGCAACTCGTTTCCGTCGATCCCGACGAAACGTTGGACGCGGCGACGAGCCAAAAGGAGCTTATTCTCGCCCCCGCGACCTTCGACGTCGCCGAGATCGCGCAAAAGGGCGTACGGTTCGGTTGTACGGCGGAAGCGCGGGGAATGAAAGAATTGATCTCGATCGAAAACCGCTCGGGCGTATTGCGCACCTATGCGGACGAAAAGACGCTTGCCGAAACGGTGGGCAGATTGATCAGAAAAAATAAAGAGGCGGACGAGGAATACGGTACGAAGATACTCTATCTCGCGCTCGGCTTCCTTAAGTGGTATTCCCGTGAGGACGGGGCGGAACACTATGCGCCGCTTGTCTTGCAGCCCGTTACGCTCAAAAAGGGCAAGGGGGGATTGGGCTACGCGTTGACCGTGTCCGACGAGGACGTGTCCGTGAACTCGACCTTGCTGGAATATCTCAATCAGGAATTCAATATCGATATCCGAGGTTTGGACGGCGCGGTGCAGGGACTGAAGATATCCGAAGTCCTCGCCATGATCCGCATGGAGATCGTACGCATGCGGAATTGGGAGGTGTACGACGACGCTTATCTTGCCGCGTTTTCGTTCGCGCGGTATCAGATGTGGCACGATCTGCGCCGTAATATGGGCGAGTTTTCCAAAAACGAGATCGTATCCGCGTTTCTCAATAATTCGATCGTGTTCGGCGGTTACGAGGGACGGTTGAACGAGGACGAAGCCCGACCCGACGTTACGCTTACGCCGCTTCCCGCCGACGCGTCGCAATGGGCGGCGATCGCTCTTTCGCAGACGGGCAAGAGTTTCGTGTTGCACGGACCTCCCGGAACGGGTAAATCGCAGACGATCACGAATATTATCGCAAACGCGTTGAACGACGGAAAACGCGTATTGTTCGTCGCCGAAAAACAGGCGGCGTTGTCCGTCGTTAAAAAGCGGTTGGACGGTTTGGGATTCGGGGATTTCTGTTTGGAACTCCATTCCAATAAAACGAATAAGGCGGACGTATTGCAAAAGCTGGGCTCGACGCTTGCGCTTGCGGGCGGACAGGAGAAAGTGAGCCTCGGGGAAAAGGCGAGCGCGATCGTCAAGCTGAAAGAGGAACTGTACGAACCGCTTGCCGCGCTTCACAAAAAGCGCAGATTGGGCGTGTCCGTGTACGAGGCGTTGCTCGTTTGTCTGAAAAACAAGAACGCGCCCGATATCATGAATATCGAAAGTACGTTTTACGACGGGCTGACGAAGGAAAAGATTGAAAGCTACGAGCGCATGATGGTGGCGGCGGCAGCGGCGGCGAAGGAATGCGGCGGCGTTTACAATTCGCCGTTTACCAACGTGAACCTCTACGAATACAGTCTGCCCGTACGCGACGGCGTGTATTGCTCGTCCGAGGTCATGATCGCGGAGATTAAGCATTTAAAGAATTATATCGCGTTGTTTTTGGAGCTTTACCGTCAGAATATCAGCACGCTGACGAGGAAGAAGCTCGACGCGCTTTGCGAGATCGCGCGGCTTTTGCAAAGCGGGATATTGAACAAATATTATAAGCAGACGGAAGAGGAATTTCACGCCTTTTTCAACGCCAACCGCAGATTGGACGCGTGTCTCGAAAAGTATTTCAAAAGATATAAAAAACTCGTCGATATTTCTTCGGAATACGAAGAGGTCGGCAAATGGCTAGAGGAAAACGGCACCGATCCCGAAACGAACAAAACGGTGCGCGCCGTTGCGAAAAAGCTTTCCAAAACGGCGGTCTCGCCCGCGACTCGCGAGGAATTGTTGCAGGATCTTGAAAATCTTTGCGAGATCTACGAGGCGATGAAGCTCGTCCGTACGGCGACCGATCTTTCGCAATATTTCACTTTTGCATTCGGCAGAGTCGATTATTTCGACGCGCGAAAAAATTTTCTCAAGGACCTGTACGCCCTGCACAAGCTTTGCGCTTCCGTTTTCATGGACTACAATCCCGACAGCTTCAACAGTATGTGCGTACGCGCGGCGAGCGGATATTCCTCGCCCGTACTGAACGGCTTGACCCGTTCTTTGGAAAGCTTCCGCGAGGCGGAGGAGAGCTTCCTTTCCGCCACGGCGGCGGACAAGAGCAAAACGCCCGAGGAGGACGTGCTCGATTATTATACGGCGAAGGCGGGCGCGTTGATCGAAAACGTGGATATGCTCGCCCCGTGGTGTATGTATAAAAAGACGGCGAAAGCGCTCGACGAGGCGGGACTTACGTTCATTACCGACGCGCTCGAAAACGGCTCGGTAACGAGTGAAAACATCGTCGACAGCTTCGAAAAGAACGTATATAAAAACTTTTTGCAGACGAATATTCCGCTTGATCCCGTACTGTCGCGTTTTTCCGCCGCGGTATCGGAGGAAAAAGCGGAAAGTCTGCGCCTGACGATGGAGGAGTTTTCGAAGTTTTCGAAGGAAGCGATCCGCGCGAAGCTGATCTCCCGTCTGCCGACGGCGGATACGGAGGGGAGCCTGAGCCTCGAAGCGGCTTCGTTTGCACGGTTGGCGAAATCCAATCTGCGCGGTATGGGCTTGAGAAAGCTGTTTGAGGAAATCCCCGAGCTCATCAAGGTGCTCGCGCCCTGTATGCTGATGAGCCCGATGACGGTGTCGCAATATTTGCAAGCGGAAAACGGGCTGTTCGATCTCGTTATTTTCGACGAGGCGTCGCAGATCCCCACGGCGGAGGCGATCTCTTCGCTTGCGCGAGGAAAGGCGGCGGTGATCGTCGGCGACCCGAAACAACTTCCGCCGACGAGCTTTTTCCACACCAATTACGTGGACGAGGACAATTTGGAAAACGAGGACATGGAAAGCGTGCTCGACGATTGTCTCGCCATCAATATGCCCCAGCGGCACCTTACGTGGCACTATCGGAGCAAGCACGAAAGTCTTATCGCGTTCTCCAACCTCATGTATTACGAGAGTCGGCTTTGCACTTTCCCTTCGCCCGATTCACTCAACAGTAAGGTCAAGTTCGTGCTGGTCGAGGAGGGGACGTACGATCGCGGATTCACCAAGAAAAACAAGGCGGAGGGCGACGCGCTCGTGGACGAGGTCGTGCGGCGTCTAAGCGACCCCGCGCTCGGCAAATCCAGCTTGGGCGTGGTCACGTTCAGCAACGTGCAAAAGGAATATATCGAACGGCGACTTTCCGCGGCGATCGCGGAAAAGCGTTTGGAGCGGGAGGCGTACGAACGCGAGGAGCCTTTGTTCGTGAAAAACCTCGAAAACGTACAGGGCGACGAACGCGACGTGATCCTGTTCTCGATCTGTTACGGTCCCGATAAAATGGGCAGGATCTCGCTCAATTTCGGTCCGCTCAATCAGGCGGGCGGTTGGCGTCGACTCAACGTCGCCGTATCGCGCGCGAGGGAGGAGATGGTCGTGTTCTCGTCGATGACGGGCGCGATGATCGATCTTTCGAAAACCAATTCGAAGGGCGTGGCGGGCTTGAAAGCGTTCCTCGATTTCGCGGAGAAGGGCAGGACGAATCTCGCCATTTCGTCGGGGAATCTCATCGCACAAAAGGCGGGAATCGGAAAATATATCGCCGAGGAGCTTTCCTCGTACGGTTACGAATGTCGTTACGACGTGGGCGTTTCGGGGTTCAAGATCGACGTGGCGGTGGTCGACCCGAAAAACCGCCAGCGGTTTATTTTGGCGATTATGTGCGATACGCCCAACCGTTTTTCCGTGAAGGACAGAAACGTATTGCAGATACAGACGCTCAAACGCAACAATTGGAACGTGGTGCGGATATTTACCGTCAACTATTATAACAATCCCAAGCGCGAGATCAAGAAGATTAAAGATATGCTCGATAAGCTGACGGGCGCGGATAAAAAGGGCGGCACGGAGCTCAACCGCGGCAAGAAAGCGTACAAGGCGGCTGTGCTCGAAAGCCGTTATGAAAACGCGCTGTTCGTGACCTCGGGCGAAAACGATAAAGAAATACTCGCGCGGCTGAAAGCGATCGTGGCGGCGGAGGAGCCCATTTCCCACGAGTTCCTCGTGAGAAGGTGTCTTTCTTCGCTCGGCATC
The DNA here is from genome assembly GCA_017463105.1 of Clostridia bacterium. Lineage (GTDB taxonomy): Bacteria > Bacillota > Clostridia > Christensenellales > Borkfalkiaceae > Scatosoma. The sequence continues at coordinate 23,294 of JAFTPU010000014.1, read as the reverse complement.
GTCAAATACGGGTCGAAGGTGGAAAACCGCATGCAGGCGCTGGTCGCGCTTTGCGGGTTTAAATACGAGCATATTTTCGGGGTGGATTTCTACCGTAAGACGGACAAGACGGTCGGCTTTGAAAAATACCGTGTGGAGACGGGCGAGCCGCTCAGGCGGAACGAGTACGATTATACGCCGTACGAGATCGTGGCGATCGTGCGCGGCGCGCTCGAGGATAAGGTCGCGCTGTATATGGAGGAGATACAGACGATCGTGGCTTCGGTTTTCCGTATCGCGAGACCGAGCGACAAGTTTACGGCGTACGTGAACGACTGCGTGACGCTCGGCGAGGATAAGGGGCTGTTCGTGCGCTCCGTATCCGATCGGATCTCTTTGGCGTAAAAAGCGGACCACGAAAGAAGAAATCATGAGCGGAAACGAACGGATAAAGGACGAAAAATTATTGCGGGACGGGGCGGCGGATAAGGTTTTAAATTTCCGTCCCGTCCTGTTTTGCGCGCTTTTTCTGTGTTTCGGGATCGCGTTTGCCCATACGGTAAGATCGGGCGGCGAGGTTTGGTTATGGCTCGTTTTGGCGTTGCCGATATCCGTTCCGTTTGCGTTCTGCCGTTCGTTGCGGGCATTGAAAAAGACGGCTTTCGCCGTGCTCGCGCTCGCCGTAAGCTTTTCCGTCGGCGCGGGCGCTTTTTCCCTGTACGTTGAAAATTTTACCGAAAGCGGAACGTACAAGGAAGAATACGTTTTTACGGGCAGGGTAGTGGACCGTACGGAAACGGACGGCTATTTTTCGGTCACGCTCGACCGCCTGAATATCGGCGGGACGGAGGAGGACGGTAAACTCGTCGCGTACCTACCTGCCTCGTTTGCGGAAAAGATATCCCTTGCGGACGAGGTTTTACTGCGCGGTACGGTGCAGAACGACCGTCGGCTGTTTTCGGACGGCGGGTTCCGTTCGTATGCGGTGGAAAACGATATCCGTTTCTACGCCGAAGCCGAACAATGCGCCGTTACGGGCGACGATCCCGATCCGTTTTTGCTTTTCCGCGATCGGCTGGAGACGGCGATCCGCGCAGGTATGGACGAAACGCCCGCTTCGGTGACGATCGCGGTACTGACGGGAAATACCGACCTGATCGATTCCGAGCTTCTCGATAACGTGCGTCGCGGCGGTATCGCGCATATTTTCGCCGTATCGGGCTTGCACGTAGGCGCGCTGTTCGCCTTTTGTCTGTTGCTTGTGAAAAAGACGGGACTTCGGAAATTGCCCAAGCCCGCGCGGTTCTTTCTCGTGGCGGCGGTGATCGTCTTTTACGGCGGCGCGTGCGGATTTTCCTCTTCCGTCGTCCGCGCGATCGTGATGTGTCTTGTGTTGTATGCGTCGAATTTGGTCGGGATAGGCACGGATTCGATCGAAAATATCTCGCTGGCGGCGATCGTCGTGCTGTTGCTTTCGCCTGCCTCGCTCTTTTCCGTCGGCTTTCAACTCTCGTTTGCGGCATGCTACGGGATCGCGTTTCTTTCGCGTCCTATCCGCCTCGTCTGCTTTGCGGTAGGGGATACCTTCGTGCGCGAGGAAAAGAAGGCGGAGCGGGAAGATCACCCGCCGACGATCCCCGCAATGGTCTTTCGTGCGTGCGTATCTTATTTCTCGGTCACGTTGGCGGCGCAGATCGCGACCGCACCCTTGCTTCTTCACGCGTTCGGGTATCTTTCCGTATGGTCGTTGGTTTTGAACTGTTTGGTGGTGCCGCTCGTCAGCGCGGCGTTCCCCGTGTTGCTTTTGTTCGCGGTGGCGGCGAGCGTGCTCCCGCTTACCGTCGCGCCCGTCCTGCTGTACGTTCCCAACCTCGTGTGGTCGGCGTTTTTGCTCCTGTTTCGGGTGGCGGACTTTGCGTCGCTTACGCCCGCACTGTTTACGTTAAAAGCGAGTTCGTTCCCGCCGTACTATCTCGCGTTCACCTTCCTTTCGGACAAATGGAATATGCCGCGCGGGCTCCGTTACACGCTTTTCGCCGTACTGTTCGGTTCGTTTTTGGTTACGGGATTCGCGCCCGCGGCGGGGTAAAGGGCAATATTTCCGTGTCGGTCGAACGGAAAAGCACGCGCGTTTTCTTGCTTTTTGCGCACGGATATGCTATAATATAAAAGTATAAAACGAAAAATGGGGAGGTTGCGGCTATGAAATACGTCGATTTCAGAAAATTCACCGACGATAACGGCGCGCAACCCATCTACCTGTTCGAGGGCGAGGAGGCGTATTTTCGCGAAAAGGGAGAATCGTTGCTCCGCGCGCGTTTCGTGCAGGAGCCCACGCTCGATTATGCGTCTTTCGACGGCGCGGCTTTGAAGGGGGAGCGGCTGAAAGAGCTGACGGACGCGCTCGCCAGCTTCCCGTTCGTAAGCGAAAAACGGGTGGTTCGCGTTACCGAGTTTTATCCCTCGGAAAAGGACTACGAAACGTATTTGAAAAAGACGTTCGAGGACCCGCCGACGTCTTCCGTGCTGTTGATCGTGAACGGAGCGAAGCCGAAAGCGGGCGGCGCACAGCTTTCCAAAAAGCCGAACGTGACGCTTGTCGATTGCGGCAGAGCGGACGAGGAAACGATCAGAAAATGGATATACGTTACCTGCAAGCGCGAGGGAATATACGCGGACGGAGTTACCTGCGGAAAGCTGGCGGCGTATTGCGTTTCGGATATGGCGCGTATCGCCAAAGAGACGGAAAAACTGCTTTGTTTTTGTCGGGCGGAAGGGAAAGAAAAACTTACCGACGAGATCGTCGACGCGCTCGTGTATCCCGATTCGGAATATAAAATTTACGAATTGGCAAACGCGCTTTCCCGTAGGAATTACGGTGCGTTCGTGAAGATATTAAACGAACTTTCGACAAAAGGCTTTAACGAGCTTTCTCTTTTGTCGTCGCTGTCCTCTTATTTCAAGGGGTTATACGAAACTTCGCTGATGAAAGGGAGCGATCGGGAGGTCGCGACGGCGCTCGGGATCAAGGAATACGCGGCGAAAAAGAACAGAGAACAGGCTGCGAAATTTTCCACGAACGAGCTTTTGCGGATATACGGCGACGTATATACGGCGATCGGGGATATCAAATGCGGTAAGCTCACGCCGCAATCGGCGTTAAAAACGGCGACGGCGCGGTTATTTTTCGCAAATTAGTAAAAAGATCGGATAAAACGCTTTATTTTTCGGCGGATATTTTATATAATAATAAAGAGGACGGTTTTTCGGAAGCACGAAAGACAAGTTTAACGGGAGGCGATTATGGGAACGATGCTTTTATCGGTCGCAAATAGACTGATCGGTTTAAAAGACGGTCTTATCGAATTTTTCGTCAATTTTCAAGTGATGTACGGCGTGGAGATTTTCTTCTTTTTCCTGCTGATCTATTTCGTATCCAAAATATTGCGGGATAACGACGCGACGAAGCTCATGCTCGTTTATTGGGCGCTCATTCTCGTCGGCGGCGTGTTCAACGTGTTCGCGGAAACGCTGGTGACGAGGCAAGTGTTCTTCTTCTATGTGTCGCTCGTTTCGATGTTTATGTTGATCCTGTTCAACGTGGAAGTGAAAAAGAGTCTGTGGGACGTACACAATTCGAAGGATACGTTGGTGGAAAAACTGACGGGCGGAAGCGCGGAAGTACGCTCGCACGCGGATACGGAGCGTTGCATTACCAATATCATCAAGGCGTTGCAGAATATGTCCAAAAACAACGTGGGCGCGCTGATCGTTTTGTCGAAGGGGAGCCTTCCCAAGCAAGTGCTTCAAAGCGGCGTCGAGATCGACGCGGAAATATCCACGCAGATGATCGAGGGGATATTCTTCCCCAAAGCGCCTCTGCACGACGGCGCGACGATCATTCACGGGCACAAGATACAGGCGGCGGGGTGCTTTTTGCCCTTGACGCAAAAGACGAGTTATCCCAAAGAATACGGCACGCGCCACCGCGCGGCGATCGGGATCACGGAAGTGGCGAACGTCATTTCTCTCGTCGTGAGCGAAGAGACGGGCATTATCTCGATCGTCAAGCAGGGCAACGTGACGCGGTACGCCGATTACGATATGCTCGTGGACGCACTCAAGGACTATTATTGGCAGGAAATGCCGTTGACGGATAAAAAACGCGGAGGAACGGGCAGATGAAGTTCGTACAGTTTTTAAAGAACGTTTTTATTTCAAAATTTTGGATCAAGGCGATCTCGCTCATTTTGGCGTTCGTCGTCGCAATTTTGCTCAACATCGGCTAAAGAGGAAAAGAGAGGGAAAAGAGAGAAGTAAAACGGCGTGCAAAAGTACGCGAAAAGAGGAGTATTATGGGCATCAAAGTTTGTAAATTCGGCGGAACGTCCATGGCGGACGGCAACGTGATCCTGTCTGCGGCAAAGATCGTGGACTCCGACCCCGAAAGACGGTACGTGGTCGTTTCCGCACCCGGTAAGCGTTTCAGCGGAGATATCAAGGTGACGGACCTTCTGTATAAATGTTCGGACGAAGCGGACGCGGGCGACGTTTTCGCGTTCAAAGAAACGTTCGGCAAGATTCGCGTTCGGTTTTTGAATATCGAAACGGAAGTCGGGAAAAAGCTCGGCATGAAGGAGGCGCTCGACGAGGTCGAGGAGGCTATTTTGAACGGTGCGGGTCGCGATTATTGCGCTTCGCGGGGCGAGTATCTTGCCGCGAAGATCATGGCGGCGGTCCTGAACGTTCCGTTCGTGGACGCAACGGAATTCGTGCGCTTCGATAAAGAAGGTGTGCTGTCGGAGGAAACGTTCGATTTGGCGGCGAAAGTGCTTTCCGCCTATCCCCGCGCGGTCGTTCCCGGTTTTTACGGGCTCGGCGCAAACGGCAAAGTAAAAACGTTCTCCCGCGGCGGCGGCGACATTTCGGGCTCGATCGTGGCGCGCGGCGTGATGGCTTCGCTGTACGAAAATTGGACGGACGTAAGCGGCTTCTACGCTTGCGATCCCCGTATCGTCAATTCGCCGAAATGGATCTCCGAGCTTTCCTATCAGGAGCTTCGGGAGCTTTCGTACATGGGCGCAAACGTATTACATAGCGAATCGATCTTCCCCGTACGGAGCGCGGGTATCCCCATTCGTATCTGCAATACGTTCCGACCCGAGGACGCGGGCACGTATATCGTCAAGACCTCCAAGCGCGGCGTGAGCGAAAACGTCGTTACGGGCGTGGCGGGTAAGAAGGATTTTACTGTCATTTCTTTGGAAAAATCCATGATGAACGGCGAGGTCGGTTTTGTGGAGAAAGTGCTTTCCGTAATCGGCAAGCGCGGCATTTCTTTCGAACATCTTCCCTCGGGCGTGGATACGATGTCTCTCGTCATCGACAATGCGTATTTGAAAAACGGCGTGCTGGAAGAAGTGGTCGAGGAGATGAAAGCGGCGGTCCGTCCCGATAAGATCTACACGCACAAGGATATCGCGCTGGTGGCAACGGTAGGACACGGTATGGCGAAAAACGTCGGTACTTCCGCCCGCCTGTTCAAGGCAATCTCCGAAGCGGGTATCAACGTGATCATGATCGATCAGGGCTCGAGCGAGATGAACATCATCGTCGGTGTGGAAAATAAGGATTGTGCGGACTGTATCAAGGCGATATACGACGAGTTTTTCAACTGAATAAAAATAAAAAACCGATAGCAGACGCTGTCGGTTATGATATAAGGAGATTTATTATGAAGGTTTTTACGGTTGATCTTGAAAAAGAATACGGTACGCAGGGCGGCGAGCTCGATTGCCTTCTTGCGGACGAGCCGTACGACGGTAACGACGAAAGCTGGGCGCGCCCCGCCGTGATCGTTGTTCCCGGCGGCGCATACGCGCACGTAAGCAAGCGGGAGGGCGAGCCCATCGCATTTGAATTTTTATCCCTCGGTTTCCACGCGTTCGTGTTGCGTTACGTGGTCGGAGGAGAAAACGGCTTGCCTTATCCCGAACAGTTGATCGAGTTGGGCGCCTCTGTCGATTACTTGAAAAAGCACGCGAAAGAATTGAGGGTAAATCCCGACGAGATATTCGTCGTCGGCTTCTCGGCGGGCGGACATCTGACGGGCGATCTTGCCGTCGAATACGCGTCCGTTTCCGAAAAAGCGGGTAAAACGCTCGATTGTAAACCTGCGGGCGTGGGACTTTGCTATCCCGTCATTACGGAAAGAGGGCATAAGGGCTCGTTCGATAATTTGCTTTACGGGTATTCCGACGAAGCGAAAACGGAGCTTTTGAAAACGCTCGAATTACATAAGGGCGTTACGGAGGATACGCCGCCCGCATTCCTTTGGGCGATGGCGAAGGACGACGCGGTAAAGGTGCAAGATAACGTTCTGCTCTACGCGCAGGCTTGCGCCGAGAAGAACGTGGATTTCGAATTACATATTTACCCCGAAGGTTTTCACGGCAGTTCAACGGGTAGAGCGGAGATCAACGCGGGGAACCCGTCTTGCCTGAAACGCACGTTGCCTTGGACGGACGATTGCGCGAGCTTCTTCCGTTTGTATTGCAAGGAAGAATTTTAAAAAAGAAAAAGCACAAAAAAAGAAATCGGTTTTTGCCGATTTCTTTTTTTCGTATTCTTCGAGGCTTTAGTTTTTCGCCGCGAACTGCGCCGATTCCAGCGTATAGACGAGGGTACCGAGATTGTAGGAAACGGGCGCTTCGTAGCGCAGGATCACGTTTCTGTAATCGTTCGCCTTTACGTTGCTCGCATTCGCCACCCAAACGGTTTGCGATGCGCCCGAGTTGTTGGAGTTGATCGAAAGGGTTACGGCATTATAATAAATATCCTCTGTAATAACGACGCCGTCTTTCTTGAAGGAAATACCCTCGGCGATCTCTTTGCTTGCATAGCTTGCCGTGATCTTCTGCGTTTCTTCGGAGAAAGGCGCATACACAAGCAGCTCGTGCGAAGCGGAGGACGAGGGATTCACCGCGCGGAGCGCAAGAAGCAACGCCTCGTTGTCGATCAAACTGTATTTTTCCGTATCCTTTTCATCGATCTCGACGTCGATCGTCTTCGAGCGGTTCGCCGCGTTTTCCTCGAGCTTGTTGTTCGTGACCGTGCGCTTTTTGGTCACGTAATCCACGTCGACGGTATAATCGTACCCGAGATTTTTTACGGTTTCGTCCGTCATGTCGCCGTTGACGGGGGAATGGCTGATCACGTTTTTCACCGAACGAATGGGCGCCAGCAATACTTTTTCGACGTATACCGTCGAGGTCACCGTGTCGGTGAACGTTTCGCTCGTTTTACCGTCGTAGGCGTACGCCACGTCGATCGTCAGCTTGGTCTCGTATTTGTAAACCTCTCTGCCGTACGTTTCCTTGTCCGTCGTCAGCGTCGTTTCGTAAACGCCGTTCGTATAAGAGACGGTGTAATTATTCCAGCCCGCGTCGGACGTGAAATCGATTTTATAGGTCAGCTTTTCCAGCGTTTCGCTCGGATGCGCGTCTACCGTATAATACCAATAGTCGCCGAAAGCGATTTTATAATTGGTGCTCGTGCACCCTGCAAAGAGAGCCGCCCCCAAAAGCAGGGAGGTAAGGGATAAAATTTTTTTACGTTTCATAATGTGTTTCCTGTATGATCGGCGTTTTTCCGCCTGAAAATTCGTCATTGTTATTATTATACCACATAATTTCCGATTTGTAAAAACAAAATCGAGATTTCTTGAAATTTCTTGTGAAAAAAAGCTGAAAATTTTACGATAAGTATGGTATAATGGTAGTAAAGAAACCCGTAAGGAGGTCGACGGCGAAAATGAACGTGATACTCAAAGCTTATACGCTGTCCGAATGTATGGAGATAACGTCTCGGTACGCGCTCGCTTACGAAAAGACGGGCGGACGAAATCTTATTTTTTGCGAGGACAGATTGACCTTGATCGCCGAACGGGAGTTGGTGCGCCGTACGGGCGGGACGTTTCGTTCCTCCGTGACTACGTTTGCGCGCTTTTTGGATTCGCACGAGAAGTCGATCAGTAAACAAGGCTCGGTAATGGCGGTGGGCGACGTGATGACGAGGTTGCAACGCGACGGCGCATTGCAGTGCTTCACGACGGCGACGGGCGTAGGGAACAACGCCAAGTGTATCTACGAAACGCTCGCGCAGTTTTTCGCTTCCGAGGTCACGCCCGACGTCTTACGCGAGAGCCTTGCGCTTTTGCCCGACGATACGTTGAAGAAAAAGGTGTCCGATCTCGCTTTGATCTACGAGGGCTATGCGGCGTTTTTGCAGGAACGCGGACTTTTGGACGAAAGCAAATACCTTTCGTTGTTGCCCGATAAGATCCGTACGGACAGGAAAATGCGGGACACGAACGTGTTCTTTTTGTGTTATTCCTCTTTTACCGCGCAGGCGGTGAAAACGATCCGCGCCGCGCTCGAGACGGCGAAAAACGTGATCGGCGTATTCGTTTGCGGAGAGGAGGATATTTATACGAATGCCGCGTTCCGCACGTTTTCCCGCGTTTGCTCGGAATACGGAAAAACGCGTACGGCGGAGCTTGGCGAGCCTCTTTGCGGGGATGCGGAAGCGTTGCGGAAAGGTCTGTTTAATCCCGAACGCACGGGAAAGGAACGGATAAAAACGGAGCGGATCCGCGCGTTCGAGGCGGAGGATAAGACGGACGAGGCGGAGTACGTCGCCGTGCAGATACGCCGTTTGACGGCGGAAGATCCCGATATCCGCTATCGTGATTTCGCTGTGCTTGTGCCCGATATCACCGCATACTCCCTGCCCTTGAAGCGCGCGTTCGGGGAATACGGGATACCTTATTTTATCGACGAAAAACGTTCGCTCAAACGTCATCCCCTGTCGAGGTTTTTGCTCGATTGCTTCCGTGCGGTAAGGGAAAAATTCTCGCCCGTCGCCGTGCAATCGCTTACGCAGAATTTCTTTTTCGGCGAGAGCGACGAATACCGTAATTACCTTTTGAAATTCGCCAACTATCGAGGCGGAGCGAAACGGGAGATCAAGACGGGCGAAGCGGTCGAAAGCGTGTTTGATACGGCAAAGCTGGTCGACGGCAGAGCACGCCTTTTGAAAGCCACGCAGAATATCAAAACGAAGGCGAAGGGGCGGGCTTATTGCGAAGCCGTACGCCAAATTCTTGCCGACTTCAATGCGCAAGAGAAGCTGGAGAAATTGGAGAATGCCTTCGAGGACGTTTCGCAAAAGGGGTATCTGGCGCAAATTTACCGCGCGTTGGACGGACTTCTGACGGAAGCGGAGCTTCTGACGGGGAACAGAGAAATGACGGTCGCCGAGTTTTCCGCCGTATTGCAGGACGGCTTGGACGCGACGGAAATTTCGCTTATTCCTTTGAAAGCGGACGCCGTGTTCATCGGGGATATCGCGGACAGCCGAATCGAAAAGGTCCGCGTGTTGTTTGCAATGGGCATGACGGAGGACGTGCCCCGCTCGGCGGGAGATACCGCGATCGTGTCCGATAAGGAGATCGCGCGGCTCGCCGAGGTAAAGACCCTGCTCGAGCCCACCGTGGCGGAGGTCAATTTGAGAAATCGCGAGAGCGTATGTCTGAATCTTTGTACGTTTTTGGACGAATTACACCTTTCGTATCCGCTGTCCGCCGACGGTAATGAGCCCGCGCTCAGCGACGTGTTCCATTATATCGACGAAAGGTTTACAAGCGGCGAGGGAAAGGATATTCCGCGCAGAAAAAAACTTTCTTTGGACGAATTCAAATACAAATGCTCCGCCGCCGCGCCTGCGATCAGACAACTGCTCGTAGAAAAGCACGAGTACGAAGTGAATAAGGTCGATACGCGGCAAAAATACTCCTCCCTTTATACGGCGTTGGACAAGCTCAGCGTTCGGGAAAAGGACGATTATCTTGCTGAAGGGAGGGGGCAGGTATGCGTTGAACGCGGTGAGGAACTGTTTTTTCGCGACGGAAAGATATCGCCCACTTCGCTCGAAGAGTATTTTTCCTGCCCTTTCCGCAACTATGCCGAACGGGGGCTCAGACTGAAAGAACGGGACGAAACGGCGGTGCTTGCCGTCGATACGGGCAACTTTATCCACGAACTGTTGGAGGCGACGGCAAAGAAGTCGTCGGAGATCGGAACGGAGGAGGAAATGCGCGCGTTTGCGCTTGAGGAAGGGGCGAAGCTGCTTCAAAAGCCCGTTTATGCGGCGCAATCGGATACGGCGTCGGGTCTGTTCTTTTCGGATAAGCTGCTCGCCGAGGGCGCGGACGTCGCGGCGGCGGCGTTCCGTCAGATCAAAAATTCCGATTTCGTCGTGGAGGAAACGGAAAAAAATATTTCGACGGACGGCTTCCACGGCAAGGTCGACCGTGTGGACGGCACGGAAAAATACGTGCGGATCATCGATTATAAAACGGGAGCGATCGACGATACCGCGCTTTCCTATTACACGGGCAGAAAGCTGCAAATGCAATTGTATATGTCCGCGCTCAAAGGGGAGCGTATTCCTGCGGGCGTATTCTATTTTCCCGCGTCGGTCGATTACACGGACGGCAGCGACGGGCGGTTTAAAATGAAAGGTTTCCTCAACGGCGACGAAGAAGCGTTGCGTTGCGGGGACAAGACTTTGACGGAAGAAAAGCCGAGCGATTATTTCCCCGCGTCGTTAAAAAACAACGCGCGGAGCAAGCGTGTGATGAGCGAGGAGGTGTTTCGTGATTTCCTTGATTATTCGGTGCTGGTGGCAAGGCAGGGGTGCAAGGAACTGAAAGAGGGCTTTATCGCGCCGTCGCCCTTTGGGAACGGTTGCGAGTATTGCAAATACGGCGGTATGTGCGGTTTTAACCGCGACGCGTTGGAGCCGAGGAGCGAGCCGACGATCGACCCGTCGACGATCGCGGAGATCGCGCGGAAAGAACGGGACGGAAAGGAGGACTGACGATGGCAAACGACAGATTCACAACCGAACAGCGCGCGGCGATAAACGCCACGGGCAGGACGATCGTGTCCGCCTCTGCGGGAAGCGGAAAAACGACGGTCATGATCGAAAAGATCATCGGACTGATCCTCGCGGGGCACAGCGTAAGTGAGATACTCGCCGTCACCTTTACGAAAAAAGCCGCTTCGCAGATGAAGGAAAAATTGCGCAAAGCGATCGTGAAAGCGATCAACGACCCAAGCGTTTCGCCCGCGCGGCGTTCGGCGCTGAAAAGACAATTAGACGAGGTGCCGTCCGCCGATATTTCGACGATCCATTCCTTTTGCTCGAAGCTGATCCGCACGCATTTTTACGCGGCGGGCGTGGATAACGCTTTCCGCGTGATCAACGGAGACGACGCGGAGGGTACGGCAATGCAAAATGCCGCGATTGACGAGCTTTTGGACGAGGGGTACGAGGAACGCGACGAAAAATTTTTGCATTTGCTTTCGGTCTATTGGCGGAAAAAGAGCGATAACGCGCTCAGAAGAATTTTTCTTACCGCGTATAAGGAGCTTCGCAACCGCGCCGATTATCGGGAATATTTGCTTTCTTCGGGCAATTACGACGAAAAGACCTTCGATAATATCTGCGCCGACCTGTTGACGACCGTAAAGGAAAAATGCGCCTATTATCTTTCGTTCGTCGAAACGGAAAAGGCTTATTTCGAGAGTATCGGAGGCGAACCGCAGATAAAGCTTTCCGACGAGCTGATCGGCGCGCTTCGGGCGGTGCTCGACGCGAAAGATTATTTCGAGGCGTGCGCGTTGCAAAAGCCCGCGTTTACGGCGAAGCGGACGAGCAAAAAGGACTCCGAAGAGAAAAAAACGCATATTGAACGGTTGGCGGCGCTGAAAGCGAAGGTCGTGAAAATTTACGACGACGAATTTGCCGAAACGCTTTCGCGGGAAGAAGAATTGAAAAACTTTTTGCGCTCGGGGGAAACGGCGGCGGCGCTCAGCGCCTATCTTCTCAGATTCGACGAGAAATATGCCGCGCTGAAAGCGGAACGCGGCGCGCTCGATTATAACGATCTCGAGCATAAAGCGCTTGCGCTTTTGGGAAATGAGGAGATCGCGAAAGAGACGCGGGAAAAATACCGTTTCGTGTTCGTGGACGAGTATCAGGACGTCAACCCCGTGCAGGAGGAGCTGATTTCCCGTATCGGTGGGGAAAATCTGTTCCTTGTGGGCGACGTCAAGCAATCCATTTACGGCTTCCGCGGGAGCAAGTCGCGGTTTTTCGTAGAGAAACAGAAACAATTCGAACGGGACGGCGGCAACAGTCTCGTGATGAAAAGTAACTTCCGAAGCTCGGACGCGGTGCTCGACGCGGTAAATTCGCAGTTCTCTTTGGCGATGACTCCGAACACTTCGAGCGTCGATTACGAGCGGGATTCTTTGATGTTGCGGGGGGGCAGGTACGCGTTGAACGACGGAAAAACGCAAATACACTATCTCCCCGAAGAGGAAAAGAACGAAAAAGCGGAGCGGGGCGTATACTCCGTTCGCGCCCGTTCGGGAAAGAAAGAAAAGGAGGAACGGGCGGCGGCGAAAGCGATACGCCATATCATCGAGGAGGAATTGCGGGGCAAGTGGTACGACGCGGACGCGGGCGAATATCGCTCCGTGCGGTATTGCGACATCGCGATATTGTCCCGAAAAAAGCAGGGGCAGATCGCCAAGACGGTGGCGGCGCTTGCGGCGGAGGGCGTTCCCGTGACGGCTGCGGCGGCGGTGAATATATGCGATTACGCGGAGATCAAAACGCTGATCGATATTTTGTCCCTGCTCGACAACGCCGAGCAGGACGTGCCGCTTTGCAGCGCGTTGCTTTCCGCGATGGGGAACCTGACGGTGGACGAGCTCGCGGAGATACGCCTTGCGTATAAGGACGAGAAGTTTTTCCGTACGGCATGCAGAAAATATGCGGAAGAGCGGGAGGGCGTCGCGGCGCATAAGCTGAAACGCTTTTTCGCGTATTTCGAAAAGGTACGCGCGCTTTCGTGCGTGTTGGACGCGGGCGAGCTTTTGACGCAGATCATTACGGAAACGCGTATGGAGGCGACCTTGCTTTCGCGGGAAAACGGTGTGGCGTGTTTGAAGCGTATTCACCGATTTATCGAAGAGGCGACCGTTCCCGAGCCGCTTTCGTTGCGCGCGTTTTTGGAACGCTTACGCGATCTCGAATATAAGATCGAATTCAGCGAAAACGGGGGCGAGGATTCGGTAAAGGTGCTTACTATGCACTCGTCGAAAGGGCTCGAATATCCCGTCGTGATCTTGGACGATCTCAACGCGCCTTTCCGCGGCGCGGATACGGGAGAGGTGTTGCTCGAGGAAAAATACGGGCTTGCGCCCCGTGCGTTCGATACGGAGAATATGAAAAAGAGCGGAACGTTGCTTCGGCGGCTGTGTGAGTACCGTTCGCTCGGCGAGGCGATCGCGGACGAATTGAACCTATATTACGTGGCGTTGACGCGGGCGAAATATTCTCTCCATATGCTGTTTAAAAAGCCGAGCGTATTTCCCGACGTGCGGTACGCGCGGTCGTTTGCCGATTTTACCGATTTCGGCGTGTGGGAGAAGTACGTGGTGCGGGACGAGATATTCGACGTGCCAAAGCAGGAGCGCGTCGCGCTCGCGTTTCGTCCGAACGAGGAGCTGGCGCGCGGGATCATGTCCGCGTTCACGTGGCGATACGCCTATGCGGGGTATGAAAATTTGCCGGTTAAAAGCTCGGCGACGCGGCTTCTCGACGATTTCGGGTATGCGGAGGAGGCGAACGACGAACGCAGCTACGAGACGTATGCCGAGGGCGGAAACGAAACGAATACGCTGTCGGGGCTGGCGTATCACGCGTTTTTGGAAAAATTCGATTTCTCGTTGTTATACGACGAAAACGGCGAGGCGGTAGATCGCGATACGTTGCGGGAACGGATAGCCACGGCATATGCGCAAGCGACGGATATCGAAAACGCCGATCTTCTGTCGGTGGAAAAGTTGACGGATATCTTATCGAACGAGGTGTTTTACGGACTCGGGGATATGCTTTTATATAAAGAACAGCAGTTTCTCGCTTCGCTTCCCGTCAAAGACACGTACGCAAAGAAAGCGGGCGCGGGAGTGCCCGAGTGCGGCGACGGGGAGGAAATGCTTTTTCAGGGGGCGATCGACTTGCTTGCGGTCGGCGAGGAGGAAGTGCGGATCATCGATTATAAATATTCGGGCAAAAATGCGGAGTATCTGAAAGAGCGTTATAAACCGCAACTCGAGCTTTACCGTTTGGCGACGGCGCGGATCATGAACGTTCCGAAAGAGCGTATCCGCTGTACGATCGTGAATATTTATCGCGGCTTTCAGGTGGATATCGACTGAAAACGCTTAAATTCGACGGAAGTACAAAAAAAACGAGCCTTCTTTTCGGAGATAATTCGAACGAGGAGGCTTTTATTATGGTCTTGGAGCGGATAGAAACCGTATTTGCTTTTTTGTTTCACGGAAATACCGTGCTCGCGGTGATCTTTGCGGCGGCGACGTTCGCGCTTGTGGTTGCGGCGATCGTCAGCGGGGCGGTAAAGCATGCGGGCGTATACGGGGGAGGCGTTTCGATCGTGATCGGCGGAACGTGGCTTGCCGTGCTCGGAAACGGTATTTCGGCGAGAGAGGCGAGTACTTGTCTTGCCGTGTTGGCGATCGTGGGCGGAATACTGTATTTGATTTTATTTGTCTCGTTTGCCGTGTGGCGGAAGCGGCTGGCGGAAAAAAAAGAGCGGGAGGAACGTGCAAGGCGGTTGAAGTATACTTTGCCCGATCGGGAAAACGCGTACGTGCGAGCAAGGCTGAATACCGTTTTACGAACGCCGAACGAGCCGTCAAAAGAGCCGTCTGTCGCCGAGAAATATTTCCGTTTGGAGCACGCGCGAAAAATGCTGTCGGCGGTGCGGGAAAAGGAAATTTCGATGGCGGAACGGCTAGAAACGGACGAGCTTTCGGCGTTGCTGTCACTGTACGCGAAGAAAGAAAGCGTTGATTCCGAGGATCTGCGCGTGATCAACGACGCGTTTTCAAGAGTGCTGAAGCTGTCGGCGAAATACGACGTTGCGCTCAAAAGCTTATAATACGTGCAAGGAGAAGGGCGCCAGCGAAAGCGTAAGGCGGATCAATGCTTTATTTTCGATGGCGTTTTTGAGTACGGAACGGGTAACGGTCGGCTCGTTTTTATTTAAAAACGAAGAAACGACGGGAGCAGGTATGCGTTGACCGAGCGGGTAGGGTTGTGATTTTTTTAAAATGACCGCGTCGGCGCATGCGGCAACCGACGTGAAAGGGAAGATCGCGTTTTTGTCCGTGATAAGACGCACAAGCTTGAAATCCGACAGCTCGGCGTTAAGGACGTGACCTGCAAAGGTGCCGTCTTGGGTGTAAACGGGATAATTCGGGAAGAGTTTTACGCAATTTTTCGGGAGGACGGGGCGGAGTCTCGAAAGCTCGACGCCGCGTTCGGTAACGGCTTCCACCGCGGAGAGATTCACAGCGAAATCGGGTTCGGGTTCGTGGGAAAGCAAGGAAACTTCGCTGGAACAGAGCAGGTATTTGACGGAGCCGGATTTCAAGGAAAAGCCGACGCCGAGACATGCACCGCGTTGGATACCTCCGACAAAAAGAGGTTTGTTTATAAGATCGGTAAGGAACATAGGATTCTCCTTTTTTCTTTTATAATAAAGGAAAAGAGGAAACGAAAAAGGGGAGGAAAAAACTTTTTTTGGCGTTTTTTGAAAAAAGTTTGGAAAAGGGAGTAAAAACGCTTGCCAAAAACGAAAAAGTTTGATAAAATAACGCAGGTAAAAGGAACGGGTAAAGTCGTTTCTTCGAAAATTGGGGCGTCGCCAAGCGGTAAGGCAACGGACTCTGACTCCGTCATTCGGGTGTTCGAATCACTTCGCCCCAGCCAAAAATCGACAAGCTTCGACAGAAGCTTGTCGATTTTTACTTTTTCACCCTTAACTCTTCACTAAATCTTTTGTATAAATTAAAACACTCCGCGTAAAGCGTGATGTTCTTAACGAAGAAATCACACTAACCGAGTAGGACACAAAAAAGTCATTGCACAACTGCAATGACTTTTTTGTTTGAAATCATGATATATACGCTCTTGATATTTCTGCAAACTTTTCCTTTATAGCACGATTTATTTTGCGAAGATTGTTCAAAGAAGAATAATCAATGCTATAAAGAATAGCCTTATCCTCTTTTGAAATAGTAACATTAAGTTTTTCCTCAAACTTCTTTATAGTAGAGTCTGCGGAAGAATTACTCCCGAACGCTACGATACAATGGCAAGTGGATACGAGCAAGAGCAAACTACGCTAAAAGAAAAGCTGATATCCGTGAATAACGGTATCAGCGAGATGGATATGCGAGATAGTTGCATCAGGGAATTCATTGCAAAGGCAAAACAGTATATTGAAATGCCGAAGCTCACGCCTGAACTACTACGAGTATTTATCCGAAAGATAGAAGTCTTTGAGAAAATGGAAAAATACTCAAGGAAAGTCGGTAATCTAATCAATATCCACTATGCATTCCAACTTCCCGAACAGGACGGAATGCCGATGCTTAAGATGCTACTTCCATGCAATATGAGAGAAACTGCGTAAGAAAGCAGTACACGGAAGGCAAAATGCCTTCCGTGTACATACCGCCCCGAATTCTCCGTTAAGAACACAACGGAAACTTGGCGGAGTGTTTTACAGTTACGTTTTTTTATGCATGTGTAAAAAGTTTTTTGGGCTTACGCCTTCTTTTTTCTTGAAGAGACGAGAAAAATAAGCGTAATCGGGATAGCCGACCTTTTCGGCGATCTCATTCATATACAGTTCTCCGTCTTGCAAAAACGTTTTTGCTTTTTCTATGCGATAGGCGATCACATAATCGTGCGGGGCTAAATTCATAGCTTGTTTGAATACTTTTGCGAAATGGTTTTTGCTCATTCCATACCCTGCAACAAGTTCGTCTATATTGATGGGGTTCATATATTCGTGCTCAATGTTTTCGATAAAATCGTTGATGATTTCTTCGTGCAGATTTTTAGATGGGGAGAATAGAGTTGTGTTCGCTTGTTCGCATTCTATTAACAGTTTATGTATAATTTCATAAACGTTGGATCGCAAAAGTACTTGAGAATAGGGATCGTGTGCTTGTTTTTTTGCATTACGAGCGATTTTTGCGAACAGCGTAGTCAATGTTTTCGGGTCTTGAATATCAAGAATGGACGGTACTTTGATACCGCTGAACCGTTTTCGTTTCAGCCAAGCTTTATCTTCCGTGATAACGACGTTTTCTTTGCGTTCGATCGGTACGACGTAAGCGTCGTACGTGGAAAAAGCGTCGTTATTTACGCTGAAAAAATCCAAGTGTAATCCGTAATAAGAACAGGATTTGTCGGGCGGGATATACCGAGTATGATATACGAAAGGTTGCATGATGTGCAACTGATTTTTCCCTACCGTATACGTTTCCTTTTTGGTTT
The DNA here is from genome assembly GCA_017463105.1 of Clostridia bacterium. Lineage (GTDB taxonomy): Bacteria > Bacillota > Clostridia > Christensenellales > Borkfalkiaceae > Scatosoma. The sequence continues at coordinate 5,804 of JAFTPU010000014.1, read as the reverse complement.
TTACGATGATTTCCCCGTGTGTAACGAAAACAATTTCGTAATCGTACAACCTACGCCACGGAATATGGTGATTTTCCGCCGTTGCGTTACAGATTCTGTGCGCAAGATGTACGTCAACGTTTAATTCGTTCAAAATATTTTTCATAAAAAGAATATACCACATTTTCAAAGGGAATGTCAAGAATACGTTGCTAAAAAATGTTTTTTTTGGGAAGATTTTTTTCATTGCGTGATTAAATAGTGCAAAAATGTGAGTTTTTTGTGTATTTACATTTCAGGGTATTTATGATATCATAAACGAAAGGTAAATAATAAAAAACGCTGAGGAGGTTTACTTTATGTTAAAAAGCAAGACTCGAAATGTTTTTGTTACATTGATTATGGCTCTTTTTCTGTTATTTACGACGATGGTATTGACCTGTTGTAAGGAGAACGAACAGTCTGTAGAAAACACGGTTATTTTTACGGGAATCAAAGATGTAAAAATTTCCGTTTCCGACACCGAGTACGATTTTTTGGCAGGCGTAACGGCACAGGACGAAAACGGTTTGCCGTTAGAGGTGCAAGCGGACGCGTCGAAGGTAACGCTTGGCACGGCGGGAAAATATGAGGTTGTTTATAAAACGTCGAAAGGCGAGCAAAGCGTCGACGTATATATTTACGGCGAGCCCACGATCACAACGGAAACGTTGACTCTTACTTATAAAGACGTAGCAACGGGCGGAAGTATGGTTGCGGATAAAATCGAGGCAAAGGATACGTTCGGAGGCTCGGTAGACGTGCGCGTGGCAATAGATTTGTTGGACGCTAACGGTTCGGTAAAGACAGGCGCGGGACAAATTACGGCGTATGCAACGGATATCTTTGGAAACGAAGCCCAAAAAACCATTTCCGTTATGGTGCAGGCGCCCGAAAAGGAGTATTCGTTTAAGGAGCAAAATATTGATTTTGCAAAAGCCTACGCCACGTTTGAAATCGGCGAAAGTACGCTTTTGAGCGTGTACGTAAACCAAAACGACCAAGGAGCCTCGTCGTTCGCTTGTCAAAACGGTTATTTTATGTTATTGCCTTCGTTGTTCGGTTCGTTGGGTACGGGCGAACATACGCTTACTTTGAATTTCAATGACGGCGTCGGGAAAATGCTGTGTATGGTTACGGACGACGAAGCGTTGCAGATCGTGGAGGATTTTTCCATAGAGGACGAGGTGTTCGTTGTAGGCGACACGATTCTTTTGCCGACTGTTGCTCGCGCGGAATATTCCGTACAGGATTTTACGGTAAATTGTTACCTGCAGGTATCGGGCGCGGAGCGCGAGGCGGTAAGCAGACAGGAACGCGTATTGACGGAAAAGGGCTCGTATACGTATATAGCGGAAGTATTACAGGACGATAGAGTAATAGAAACGCGCGCGCAAAATTTTACGGTGCTTTCCGTACAAGAGGCTTTTGCGGAAAATCTCGTAACAGAGCGTTATTTCCCGTACGTAAGTAGTCAGTCCTGCGCGACGAAGTATGAGGAAAACGTAACGGTCAACGGCGTTAAAACAAATGCGTTCCATGCGCAAACGACCTCGAACGTGCAGACGGATTCGGGCTTTTGGAATTTTTTATTGATCGATTCTACGCTTGTCCAAAACGCGATGCGCGAGGGCTACACGCGGGTATATATGCGTTTATACACGGCAAACGGTATTGCGTTGTACGGCGGACGCGGTTCGTCGGCGGTATTTTGGAATAAGGAAAAAACCGAACCGCGCGAAATTGCGTCTGCGTGGGATATCGCAAACTTTGCGGGAGGGATTCTTATAGACGTATTCGGCGGAACGCCTGCCGACGTGTATTTGACGGAGCTTCGTTTCACTGGTCTTAAACCCGATTTTTCCACGAATATTGTTAGCAGAAACGTACTCTCGTGGGTAACAAACAATTCCTGTTCCGTTTCTTACGAAATGAACGCAACGGTCAACGGAGCAACGACGAACGCGTTCCACGTCTATCGCGAGAGTGTACAAAGCGAATCTACTTTTTCCAATTACGTCAAATTGGACGCGTCGCTTATCAGTATGGCAAAAGCGGAAGGATATACGACGATCACCTTTACTCTCTATACGGCAAACGGTTTGGCGATATACAACGGAACGTCAAATCTCGTGAAGTATAAATCGCAAGCAAGCGCACCGCGGGAATTAACGCAAACGCTCGAGCTTGTCTCGTTTGCAAACGGTCTGCTTTTCGACGTGTTCGGGGGCGAGGCGTTAGACGTGTACATAACGAGTATCACGTTCGGAAAATAAGCGTATTTGCGCAAGCCTTGCGGACTTATTTGTCATCGATGACAAATAAAAATATTATCTGAAAAATTATGGAACTCATTCCGTAAAATAAAATAGAAGGAGAAAAAAATGAGAAAGTATCAACCAATGCAACTCGTCATCTGTTATTTTAGCGATGACATCATCACGTCGTCTACACCGGAAGGTTACGACGATAATATCGGTCGGGCGACCTGGTTGGAATAAGGAGGAAAACCATGAAAAAAATTCGTATCATAACGTTAAGCGCGGTATGTGCTTTGTGCGCTGCGGCGGGTGTGGTTGTACCCAAATTACAGGAATCGCTTGTTTCGGCGGAGACCACAAGCGTAAGCACTTTTGACGTCCTTGACATGGCTTCGGTGAGAAATGCGGCGCCCGAGGGGATCCGTTTCTTTGGACGCGTTGAAAAAGCCGAAAAAGCGGCGTTGCAAAACGCAACGTTTGGCATATTGGTATATCCTACGCAGGATTTTGGCGCGAACGGACTTACCAAGGAAACGGCGGCGGACGTTTTGGATATTCCTGCTGAATATTGGTTGCCCGAAGTGGGTGATGAGGTAAATGATGAAACGGATAAGGCTTTGTATGATAAATACGGGTTTGATTACGACTATTCCTACTTTGCGGCTGTGGTTGCAAGCGAACAGGATGCCTTCCCGTCCTCGTCCTATACCAAGTCGTTGACGGCGCGTGGCTACGTGCAAATCGGTGACGCTCCCATTGAATATACGGATACGATAGCAACGCGCTCGATCGCTTATGTGGCGCATATGGCGCTTGCAAACGGCGAGGCGGACTCCAACGGTTTGCTTGCCAAGGTAACGAACGGCGTAAGCGCGCAGGCAACCAAAGCAAGCTACGAGCTTGAAAAGGGCAATGCGGAACAAATTGAAGTAACGTACGCAAACGTCGTTCTTAAAAAGTCCGACCTCATAACGCTTTCCTATGAATCGGAGGACGAAGCGGTGGCTTCGGTGGACGAAAACGGACTTATCACGGCTGTTGGCGGCGGCGTTACCAATATTAACGTTGCGGTACGTATGACGACGGACAACCGACGACGGAAGAAGAATTCGATATTATGATCGAGGATATTACGGCGGGCAACGCAAAAGCGAAAGCTTATATCTATTCGGGTATCTACGACCAGTATTCTAACCATCTCGTCAATGCGATCGCGGCGCAGTACGTAGGTCCTTCGACGTTTAATAAAATGCTCGAATTCGACACGCAAGGCGAGGTGTTGGAAATGCACACGGGTGAGGACAGAGCCGTATCCTTTGATAAGGGTTACGAAGTGTATGACGCGCAGGCGATTTACGAGGGGCTTCGTTTTACGGATAAGAACTTGAACGATAAGACGATATACTCGGCGCGCACTTGGAAGGACCGTATCTTTCGCCCAAGCAGGCGGGAGCGCAATGCCCTACGTTCATTACGCCGCCGATAAAAGCCGATTATCAAAGTCTGGTAGAGGAGTACGGCGAAAGTATCACGCGTTGGACTTACGCGCCCGAAAACGATCAAAACGGCGAATTTTGTAAATATTTGACAGAACGTAATATCATTGCTTCGGCAGGACATACCGACGCAAAATACGAGGATATACAAATCGCAATCGAAAACGGCTGCAACCTTATCACGCATTTGTATAGCTGTACTTCAACGGTAACGAGAGATCACGGATTCAGAAGTCTTGGCGTGATCGAAAGCGCGTATTTGCGCGACGAGCTGTTCGTGGAAATTATCGCCGACGGGAAGCATTTGCCGCCCGACCTTATTAAAATGATCGTCAAGATCAAGGGGGCGGACAAGGTGGCTTTGATCACGGACAGTCTTGAAATTGCGGGAACGGATATCAAGGAAGGGGTCATGAGCGGCACGGAGTTCATCGTAGAGGACGGAGTGTGCAAGCTGAAAGACAGATCGGCGTTTGCGGGGAGCGTAGCGACGGCGGATTGTTTAATAAGAACGCTCGTGAGAGATTGCGGCTTTGCGATACCCGTAGCGGTGAAGATGCTGACGGAAGTACCCGCGAAGATACTGAAAATCAACAAAGGCGTTTTGGCGAAAGGTAAAGACGCGGATATCGTGGTGTTTAACGAAGAAATAAAATTAATCGACATATTTGTCGGCGGAAATAGGCTGTAAGGAATAGAAATTTATGAAAAAAGCAGTAATAAGTATTATAAGTTGAGGGGAGGTGACGTCGGCAGGAGGTACGAGTATAAGTCGCCACAAGGAGATTTTTCGATGAAGGAAAGGGTATTGTATGAAAAATACAAAAGGGAGGAAAATATATTGATTTTGCCCTAATGCTTCTATTATTTTGCGGTATTGACAAACAACGGAAAATCTGGACGCGGGTATGAAAAAAATAAAAATCGAGCCCAAGTTAAGCGGGCTTTCGTTCGTAGAAGCGAAAGTTCCTACGCCTTACGGTGTGATATCCGTTCAACATACGCTTTTGAAAAACGGTGAGGTCCATACGGACGTAGGTAAACCCAAGGAAATAGTAATAGAATAATAATATGCCCTCCAAAAGTTAAACAAGCTTTTGGGGGGCATATTCCATTTCGGTATCGTATCCTTTTGAGCGCGCGACTTTTTTCAGATCGAATAATTTATTTCTTGCATCAAAAGAGAAGCGAGCGTTATATTGTCGAGATAATCGTTGATCGCTTTATTTAATCCTTGCCACAAACCGATCGTCCGCCACTCCGATTTTTTCTTGCAAGGCTCTACGCCTTCCTTCAGACAGGCGACGGGGGAGAGCGACCCCTCCGTCAGTCGCAAAATGCTTCCAACCGTATAATCCTTCGGGTCTTTCGTAAGCTTATAGCCGCCGCCTTTACCGCGCAATCCGTATAAAAGATTTCCGCGCGTTAAAATCGCAAGGATACTTTCCAGATATTTTTCGGAAATATCCTGCCTCTTTGCGATCTCGTCAAGCGGAATATATTTTCCGTTTCCGTTCTCCGCAATGTCGATCATTACCCTTAACGCATATCTTCCTCTCGTTGAAATCATATCTTTTGTCTCCTTTTTTTTAATTATATCATAAAATTTTTAAAAAATCAAGAAAAAATTGGTAAAAACCTATTGACATTATAGGTTAAAAGTGGTATAATCTATGTAAACATATCAAGAAGGTAGGTTGAATATTGTGAAAAATCGCTTTGAAGAACTTGTGCGTCACAATTTTCGGTTTGGTCGAATGTGTCGATATCGCATGCGTCGATGTTGCAAAGAACGCTCAAAATAACAAGAGAAGAAAATACTACATTACCCCATTGACCTGCGCCCGTTTCGGTGGTTACGCCTTTAAGACCTTGTTTTTTAGCGTAATAAATATTACTTTTTGATTCATAACAAAACTCCTTTATAAATAAAAATCCCGAAGAACAGAAAAATCTGATCTTCGGGACGATAATCAATATTACCGTGGTGCCACCCAAATTGACTTATCCTATCAAAGAAAAGCCCGCT
>JAFTPU010000001.1 GCA_017463105.1 Clostridia bacterium | reverse complement strand
GACAGTCTTTTGTCGCGTACGTAAAAGTACAAGGAGTAAAACGTCAGACCTTTGATACTTCCATTATAGCTTAGGCAAGTGAACAAGAAAAGCATTTCTGGCTTGAAGTACTTTTCTGGTCAAATATTATTGTAACAGGAGATAAAGAAAATGAATTTCAATTCGACGGTAAAAGGAAGTATGCTCGAGGGATTTTATCCCGCGGGTTGGGATTTCGACAAGATCGACGCGTGTATCGACGCGCCCGAAAAAATAACGGAAAGACAAGCGTTTTGGAATAAGGATTTCACGCCCGTGCAGTGCGAAAGCCTCGGGGAGTTCGAAACGTATATGGGGCACGAGATCGCTATGCAGATCAAGCTCGCGAAAGAGCGTAAGGAAAAGGTCGCGTTCATTCTGCCCGTAGGTCCCATGGGTATGTATAAATGGGTCGTGTACTTTCTCAAAGAATGGAAGGTTTCGTGTGAACACGTGTACACCTTTAATATGGACGAATGGGCGGACAGCGAGGGCAACACGCTCGCACCCGACAACACGGGCGCGTTCCAATACGCTATGGAACAGGCGCTTTTCAACCCGCTCGGCGAGCTGACCGTGCCGAAGGATCAAAGGAATTTCGCAACGAAAGAAAATCTGCCCACGTATCCCGAGAAGATCGCGAAGCTCAAAAAAGAGGGCGCGAAGCTGATCCTCGTTTACGGTATCGGCAGAATGTGTCATATCGCTTTCTGGGAACCGCATTTTGCGGCGGATTACGCGACGGCGGCGGAATGGGAAAAACAGCCGTATAGGATCGCGGCGAAGATCCATCCCCTGACGGTGGAACAGAACGCGCTCACCAGCTTCAAGTCGCGCACGACGCTCGTGCCTTGCCGCGCGAATACGATCGGCCCCGGCTTGTTCCTGCAAGCGGATTATGCGATCGGCGGTGCGGACGGTACGCTCGGCAGAGGTATGCAATGGCAGGGTATGTCCCTTTGGATGACGCTCCGTCACGGCGCGACGCCTTGGATCACCTCCTCGTATATCCCCACGCTCGCGGGCAGACTGTTCTTCCTCAAAGAGCTCGCAGGTCCGCTCGTGGCGAAATGTAACTGATCGCCATGCGAGAGGGCATTGCGGTCGCGGGGACGATCCTCGTCGATAAAATAAACGAAATTTCCGCTTACCCGAACGCGGGTGAGCTAACGAAGATAAAAAGCGTGCAAAGCTCGGTAGGCGGATGCGTGCCGAACGTTGCGATCGATCTGAAACGCATCGCGCCCGAGCTGAACGTGCTTGCCGTGGGTAAGATCGGCAGGGACGAAGAGGGCGATTTCGTCAAAGCCAAGCTGGAAGAAAACGGCGTCGTAACGTCGGGCGTGAAAACGTGCGCCGATAAAACGAGCTTTACGGAGGTCATGAGCGTTACGGGCGGTCAGCGTACCTTTTTCACCTATGCGGGCGCAAGCGCGGATTTCGGCGCGGATGATATCGATTTCGACGCGATTTCCGTAAAAATGTTGCATCTCGGCTATTTTCTGCTTCTCGATAAGGTGGACGGCGGCGACGGTCTGAAAATTTTGCAAAAGGCAAAGGCAAACGGGATCGAAACTTCGATCGATCTCGTCAGCGAAAATTCCGATCGGTACTCGCTCGTTTTGCCCTGTTTGCCGTATACGGATAATTTAATTATCAACGAAACGGAAGCGGGAAAGCTTACGGGCGTCGAGCCGACGCGGGAAAATCTCAAGGCGATCGCGGAGAAACTGAAAACGCTCGGCGTGAAAAAACGGGTCGTCATTCACACGCCCGAAATCGGCGTGTGCGTTTCGGAAAACGGATTTACCGCCGTACCCTCGTACGAGATTCCCAAAGGATTTATCAAGGGCACGACGGGCGCGGGCGACGCGTTTTGCGCGGGCGCACTAATCGGAATATATAACGGCAGATCGGATAAAGAAATATTGGAATTCGCTTCCGCTGCGGCGGTGGCGGCGTTATCGAGCGCAGACGCGATCGGCGGAATGTGCACCGAAACGGAAATAAAAGAACTTTGTAAAAATTTTGTGAGGAAAAACATATGCTTGTAAATTTGAAAGAAATATTGAAGATCGCCGAAGCGGACAAAACCGCGATCGGTATGTTCAACGCAACGGGCTTCGACAGTCTGCAAGCGGTCGTCGGGGCGGCAGAGGAGCTCAATCAGCCCGTGATCATCGCGCACGCGGAAGTGCATAACGTGTATAACGACATTTCGATGGTCGGTCCCGCGATGGTGGCGGTGGCAAAGAACGCGAAGGTACCCGTGTGCGTTCATCTCGACCATGGTACCTCCCTCGATATGGTTTATAAGGCGTTGCGTCTCGGCTTTACCTCCGTTATGATGGACGCGTCCGCGCTTCCGTACGAGGAAAATCTGCGCCTGACGAAAATGATCGTCGAAGCGGCGCACGCCATGGACGTAAGCGTGGAAGCGGAGCTCGGTCGGCTCGTGACGGGCGAGGCGGGTAGCGGAGAAAATCACGCGGAAATGAAAGCGGAGGATTTCTACACCGACCCTCAAGAAGCGGAAGCCTTTTGCAAGGAAACGGGTATCGACGCACTTGCTATTGCGTTCGGTACGGCGCACGGCTTCTATACCGCACAGCCCAAGCTCGATTTCGACGTGGTGAAGAACGTGGCGAAGGCGACGGGCTTGCCCCTCGTTATGCACGGCGGAAGCGGCGTCAGTGAGGAAGGCTTTAAAAAGTCGATCGCAAACGGTATCCGCAAGATCAATTATTATTCGTATATGTCCAAGGCGGGGTATACGGCGGCGAAAACCGTGATCGAAAGCGGCAAGACGAACTATTTGCACGACGTCGAATACGCGGCGATGCAAGCGATGAAAGAGGACGTCAAAAAAGCGATCAAAGTCTTTTCGAATAAATAAAAAATTTCGGATAACAAAGGAACTTCTCACCGTCGGAAAAGGTCGGTGGGAAGTTTTTTCATTGAAAAGGCAGAGGTTTGCGTTTGTGTTTTTTTGTCGTAATTGTCATAATTTTCTCGAAAAATATCACGAAATATTCACATTTCGCCGCGTTTGTCGATTGAAAAATTCGTGAATATATGATATAATATTAAAAAACGTAAAGCATACGAATAAACGAAAGAAGAAGGAGAAAACGGCATTGAGAGCGGGTATCGATATCGGATCGACGACGGTAAAGCTCGTCGTGTTGGACGAGGAAAATAAAATCGTGTACGGCGAATATCGCCGTCACCGCTCGCATACGCAGGCGACTCTTTGCGAACTGTTAAAGGACGCGAAAGAAAAGCTCGGCGACGTCGCGCTCTCCGTGCAGATCACGGGCTCGGGCGGTATCGGGCTGGGCAAAGCGCTCGAAATTCCTTTCGTGCAGGAGGTCGTCGCCACCTGTTCGGCGATCCGCTTCGTCGCGCCGCAAACGGACGTTGCGATCGAGCTGGGCGGCGAGGACGCCAAGATCATCTATTTCGGCAACGGCGTGGAAGAACGCATGAACGGCGTTTGCGCGGGCGGTACGGGTTCTTTTATCGATCAAATGGCGGCGCTTTTGCAAACGGACGCGGCGGGGTTGAACGAGGCGGCGAAAGAATATAAAACGATCTATCCGATCGCGGCGCGTTGCGGCGTATTCGCAAAAACGGATATACAACCCCTCATTAACGAGGGGGCGACGAAAGCCGATCTCGCGGCTTCCATTTTTCAAGCGGTCGTAAACCAAACGATCTCGGGGCTTGCCTGCGGCAAGCCTATCCGCGGCACCGTCGCTTTCCTCGGCGGTCCGCTTCATTATTCCTCCGAACTCAAAGCTGCGTTCGTCCGCACGCTGAAGCTGACGGAGGAAACGGCGGTCGACCCCGATAACTCCCATTTGTTCGCGGCAATGGGCGCCGCGCTTTCGGCGGAGAATAGCGAGCTCCACGGGCTCGGGTCGCTGATCGACAGCTTGGGGAAGGGCGTTGTAATGGAGTCGGAGATCAAACGCCTTCCCGCGCTTTTCGAAAGCAAGGAAAACTATGAGGCTTTCCGTATCCGTCACGAACGGGCGACGATCGAAAAGGGACGGATATCCGATTACGAGGGCGATTGCTTTTTGGGTATAGACGCGGGCTCGACGACGACCAAGCTCGCACTGATCGGGGAAAAGGGCGAGCTTCTGTATTCTTATTACGCGAACAATCAAGGCAATCCCGTGCGCGCGGCGATCGCGGCGATCACGGAAATGCAAAGACTGCTGCCGACGACGGCGCGCATTGCGCGCTCGTGCTCGACGGGCTACGGCGAGGCGCTTTTAAAGGCGGCGTTCTGTCTGGACGAGGGGGAAGTGGAAACGGTCGCGCACAGTAAGGCGGCGTCGTTCTTCGATCCCAAAGTCGATTGCGTGCTCGATATCGGCGGACAGGACATGAAATGTATCCGTCTCAAAGACGGTTTCGTCGATACGGTCACACTCAACGAGGCGTGTTCGTCGGGTTGCGGTTCTTTCATCGAAAATTTCGCAAACTCGTTGTCGTTGACGGCGGCGGAGTTTGCGCGGGAAGCATTGTTTGCGAAAACGCCCGTCGACCTCGGTACGCGCTGTACCGTTTTTATGAATTCCAACGTAAAACAGGCGCAGAAGGAGGGCGCGAGCGTGGCGGATATTTCCGCGGGACTTGCGTATTCCGTTATTAAAAACGCGCTGTATAAGGTCATCAAGCTCACCGACCCCGACAAACTCGGCAAAAATATCGTCGTGCAGGGCGGTACCTTTTATAACCATGCGGTGCTTCGCGCGCTTGAAAAGATCGCGGGAGTAGAGGTCACCTGTCCCGATATTTCGGGTATCATGGGCGCGTTCGGCGCGGCACTCATCGCCAAGGAACGCTATCACGATCAGAAAACGACGACGTTGCCGCTCAAGGAAATTTCCGCGCTTACTTATAAGACCTCGACCACCCGTTGCAAGGGTTGCACGAACAATTGCATGCTGACGATCAATTTGTTCTCGGGCGGGCGCAGACACGTTACGGGCAACCGCTGCGAGAAAGGCGCGGGCAAAACGGCGACCGTGCAAAAGGGCGAAAATATCGTCGAATATAAACGCCGCAGGATCTTCGCGGCGGAAAATTACGTTTCGAAAAAACCGAAAACGAGGGGCAGGATCGGTATCCCGCGCGTACTGAATATGTACGAAAACTTCCCGTTCTGGGCGGCGTTTTTCGACGAACTCGGTTTTGAAGTGGCACTTTCGCCCGAATCGGACAGAAAGCTGTACGAGCTGGGCATGGATTCGATTCCCTCGGAATCGGAATGTTATCCCGCGAAGCTGGCGCACGGACACGTGCAGTGGCTGATCGACGCGGGACTGAAAACGATCTTTCATCCTTGCGTATTTTACGAAAGACAGGAGACGAAAGGCGCGCAGAACCACTTCAATTGTCCGATCGTCGTTTCCTATCCCGAAAACCTCAAAAACAACGTGGACGACCTTCGGGAAAAGGGTGTGAAATATATCCGTCCGTTCCTCGCGTTTACGGACGAGAAAACGGTTGAAAAAAGGCTGGAAAGACTTTGCGCCGAGGAATGGTCGATATCGGAGGAAGAAACGCGCGCGGCGGTGCGGCGCGCGTGGAAGGAACAACTGAAAGCGAAAGAGGATATCCGCGCCGTCGGCAAGCGTACGCTCGAAACGATGGAGAAACGCGGCGGACGGGGGATCGTCCTTGCGGGCAGACCGTATCACGTCGACCCCGAGATCAATCACGGGATCCCCGAGCTGATCGCTTCCTACGGCTTCGACGTATTTACCGAGGACAGTCTGCCGATCGATTTCGAACCCGAACGTCCGCTTCGCGTCGTCGATCAGTGGGTATATCATTCGAGGCTTTATACGGCGGCGGAATTCGTGTCGAAGCGCAACGATCTCGAGCTGATACAGCTCAATTCCTTCGGTTGCGGCTTGGATGCCGTGACGACCGATCAGGTGAACGAGATACTCGAAAACAACAATAAACTCTATACGGTGTTGAAGATAGACGAGGTGAACAATCTCGGCGCGGTACGGATCCGTATCCGCAGTCTGATCGCGGCGGTGAATATGCGCTGCGAAAAGGGGATCGTCGCCGACCCGAAGCCGTTGGCTTACCGTAGGGCGGAATACACGAAAAAGATGAAAAAGGACGGGTATACCATACTCGCGCCGCAGATGAGTCCGCTCCATTTCAATATTCTCGGTCCCGTAGTGAAAAGCTACGGTTATAACGTGGAGATATTGGGAAACGATAACCGTCGCGCCGTCGATAAAGGTCTGCAATACGTAAACAACGACGCGTGTTATCCGTCCATCGTGACGATCGGGCAGATCATGGACGCGGTGTTGTTGGGAAAATACGATACGGATAAATTGGCGATCATCATGACGCAAACGGGCGGATGTTGCCGCGCGAGCAACTACGTGGCGTTTATCCGCCGCGCGCTCGATAAGGCGGGACTTTCTCATATCCCTGTCATCTCCCTCAACGCCAACGGCATGGAGACGAATCCCGGGTTCCGTCCCAAGCTTTCCGCTTATATAAAGGCGATGTACGCCGTGGTGTACGGCGATCTCCTGATGCGTTGCCTTTATCACACGCGCCCGTACGAGCTTGTCAAGGGTTCGGCGAACGCGCTTTGCGAAAAATGGACGAAAATTTGTATAGAATCGCTCACCGATAAAAAGAGCAAATATAAATATAAACGGGTCTGTAAGGAACTCGTCGCGGATTTCGACGGGCTCCCGCTCGACGAAAATTTGAAAAAACCTCGCGTCGGGGTGGTCGGAGAAATACTGGTCAAGTATATGCCTCTTGCCAATAATTACCTCGTCGACCTGCTCGAAAAAGAAGGCGCGGAGGCGGTCGTACCCGATTTGATGGACTTCCTGAATTACAGCTTTTACAACGCGCAATATAAGCATGAAAATTATTCGACGAAGAAATCGTCTATGTTGCTTTCCAAGCTCGGGATATGGGCGATCGGGAAGCTGAGAAAACCTGCGGTGGACGCGCTGAAAGCGAGCAAACGCTTCGACGCGCCCGTGCCGATAGAGGAGATCGCGGAGATGACCAAGCCGTTTTTGTCGCTCGGAAACCAATACGGCGAAGGCTGGTTTTTGGCGGGCGAAATGGTGGAGCTTTTAAGAAGCGGCACGCCGAATATCGTGTGTATTCAGCCGTTCGCCTGTTTGCCTAATCACGTCGTGGGCAAGGGCGTGATCAAGAGCTTGAAGGAAAGCTATCCCGAGGCGAATATCGCGGCGGTCGATTACGACCCCGGCGCAAGCGAGGTCAACCAACTCAACCGTATCAAGCTGATGTTGTCGGAAGCGAAAGCGAAAATGAAATAAACGAGAAGCCGCGAACCGTTAGCGTGATACTCTTAACGGAGTATTCACGCTAAACTATGATTGCCCCCAAGGGCAAGTTATGAGTTACGATATGCTTCGCATAGTTATGATTGGCTTCGCCAAGTTTAAGATTAGATGGGCAATCATATCATAACATTTGCGCAGCAAATCCATAACAGCGAGCGAAAGCGAGCCTCATGACTCTAAACTAAAAACAAACAAAAAAGAGAGAGCATTTCGGTGTATTACCGATTTGTTCTCTCTTTCTGCTTGTATAAGGTTTGGGCTTAGCCCGAATTGCGTTTGTCTGGACAAATGCGATGCTTGCATTTTGTTAAAAGTACAAATTCTCCGCTAAGGACATCACCCGTTCGGTTCGCGGCTTTAAATTTATCCCGTTTTTACGCCTTGATATCGGTAACGTTTTTGCCGTAATATTTTTTGAATAACCGACTCATGTAATTGGGGTCGGAATATCCGTACGGCTCCGCCGCTTCGTACAGCTTCCTATTTTCCCGTTTCATTACGGAGCGGATCTTCGAAAGTTTCGTCTGATTGATGAACATGATCAAGGATACTTCGTTTGCTTTTTTAAATACCGCGCAGAGGTATTCCGACGTGATCCCCAAATGTTCGGCAATCTCGCGTTGCGTGTTCGTGGACGCGGTACAGGCAAGCGGAGACGGCAAGCTCGCGGGACTGTGCGTGCAACAATGGCTGTCTGTTTGGGTCGTATTGTTGTCGGTCGGCGTCGTTTTGTTTATCGGATTTTGCATGAAAGAAAAACATAAAAGAAAAACCGAATAGAGGAGAAACACCGCCGTTGCACCTTTGCGCGTTTTCTCGCATAGTATGTAGAGTATCCCAAATTTAAAGGAGAAAACGTATGGGTGTAACAAACTCCAATAAGGAATTGTCCGTAACGCAGATCGGTTGCGGCGATTCCTTTCAGATAAAACTTTCTTTGTCGGCGGAACCCGACATCGTATCCAACCCCGTCGATATCGTGCTGATACTCGACCGCTCGGGCAGTATGGCGGGCAGTCCGCTGGCAAACCTCAAAAACGGCGCGAAGAAATTTATAGAGATCATCGACGAATCCACCGACGGCGCGGGCGACGGACAGATCGGCAACGGGAGCCGTATCGGTATCGTCAGCTTTGCTTCGACCGCCACGCAGGATACCGCGCTGATCACCTCCGTCGCCGACCTGAACGCGGCGGTAAACGCGCTGTCCTCGGGTGGCGCGACCAATCACGCGGACGCATTTACGAAAGCTGTCGCGCTGTTCGATCCCGCTTCTTCGAACGAGAAAATATTGGTGATGTTCACGGACGGCGTGACCACGGCGGGCGACCCGCCTGCTCCCGTCGCGACCGCGGCGAAAGCGCAAGGCATTATCATTTACGTGATCGGACTTTCGGGCAACGGCGGTATCGACGAACAGGCGCTCAAGGATTGGGCGTCCGATCCCGATTCGGCGTACGTGGCGATCACGCCCGACGACGAGGAATTGGAAGACCTTTTCGAGGACCTTGCACAAAACATTTCCAAACCGGGTGCGACGGATATCGTCGTGAAAGATACGGTGTCGCCTTGCTTTAAGGTGACTTCCGTTTCCTCGCCGACAAAAGGCGCCGCCTCGATCGTCAACGATACCGCGGTGGAATGGAAGATCGATAAGTTGGGCACAAGCGGAAGCGAGGGCGCAAGCCTCACTTTCACCGTCGAACACGTCGGCACTTGCGGCGGCACGGTGGAGGTCAACGAGTCGGTCGAATACAGCGACGCCGAGGGGAACGTGGTCGTGTTCCCGTCGCCCGAGCTCGAAGTGGATTGCGGTACGGTCGTGATCCCCGAGCCTTGTCCCGAGCCCGTGAACGTTACCGTCGTCGGGTGCACCGATTCCGTCGAATACGATGCGGGCGAAGTGGTTCTGGAATCGGTCGGGTGTATTTTACAGCTCGACGCTACGCTGAAGAACGTATGCCCGAATAAGCGGGTCGCGCTTGCGGTGATCGTCAACGAAGTGGACGAGAGATGTAACGAATATAAGCGCGGCTTCAAAACGCTGGTCATTCCTGCGCACACGCGCGATACCTGTCAGGACGTGACGGTGCGGTGCATCCGATTCGTTTTGCCCGAACAGCTGGACGTTACGGGTTCTCCGAACGCATTGTGTAACGAGCGAAAATTTAAAGTAAGATTTATTGCGAATTATGTCGACAACGATTTCGAATGTTGCGATAACGTGGATTGAAAACGTAAACGCCTCCCGCGATAATGCGGGAGGCGTTTTGGTGCCGATAAGCCTAAATCGACTTAAATCGAATTTTTTTGCGGGAATCTCCGATACCCTTAAAACGGAACCCTCGGAAAGCGTCGGCAATAAATTGCCTCGCGCGAACCGATGGGTTCAAGTCGAGCCGCAGGATACCAAAAGAAGAGAACAGGCTTTTGCCTGTTCTCTTCTTTTGGTGACCCTTAACCAACCTAAATCGAACCTTTTATTTTAACTTGCTTATTTTTGAAGTATTTGTAATAACTACAAGTTGCATATTTTTCGCTAATTTTATGGTGGGGTCAATATTGATTTCTAAATTATTTACTTGCCGAATCGCAATTACATTGATAGAATATTTTTTACGTAAATTTAATTCAATAAGCGTTTTACCTACCCATTCGGGCTTAACTTCAAGTTCTATCAAAGATACGTCGTTAGATAATTCGATTACATCAACAAAGCCCGAACTTAAAAGATTTTTTGCAAGGCGTATTCCTGATTCACATTCAGGAAAAACCACTTTGTCTGCTCCTACCTTACTTAAAATTTTTTTATGCACTTCATTGGCGCATTTTGCGATTACTGTATTGACACCAACTTCTTTACACAACATTACTGCCATAACGCTTGCTTCAAGATTATTTGCCATAGCAATAATAACAACGTCCATATTGGCAATACCAAGTTGTTTTATAACTTCTGAATCGGTTACGTTTGCACATTTGCAGAAAGGAATATCGGCGATAGCGGAATTTACGATAGCTTCCTCTGAATCAACAGCTAAAACCTCAACTCCATTGTTCACAAGTTCTTTTGCTACGGCTAAACCGTATCGCCCAAGACCAAATACGGCATAAGATTTATTGATACTCATAACACACTCCTTTTTTAATCATTTTTAATCACCCTACGCTTATTTCCTCAGTGGGATTTTTGATAATATTTCCAGTTTCTTTATTTGAATTAAATGCAATAGCCAAAGAAATAGGTCCAATTCTTCCCAAGTACATTGTAGAGATAATGATAAGTTTCCCTAAAAGTCCCAAATAAGGCGTAAGATTTCTTGATAATCCGACCGTTGCCGTTGCGCTTACGGTTTCATAAATTATATCAAGCGCCGGAGCGTTGGTAACAGCAGCAAGCAAGACGGTCGATATAAACATAATCGAAAAAGACATACTTGTAACGGCAACGGCTTTCTTTGTAATTTGTCTTGATAAATTTCGATTAAATAAAGATACTTCGTTTTTATTTTTTATTGCTGAATATGCAGTGGCAAATAATACGACAATGGTAACCGTTTTGATACCGCCAGCCGTTCCAACGGGAGAACCGCCGATAAACATTAAAAACAAGCAAAAAATAGCAGAGGCATTTGTCAAATTTTCTTGTGGTACTGTTGCGAAACCTGCCGTTCTTGTCGTTATAGACTGAAAAAACGATACTTGGATTTTATCAAAGAACGAATAATTTGCTATGGTTAAGGGGTTACTGTACTCCAATATAAAAATTGCAACAGCGCCCCAAAAAATAAGAATCAGTGTTGTCGACAATGCAATTTTACTATGCAACGTCAATCGTTTCAAGCATTTCAGTTTTTCTTTTCTGAAATATCTTAATACACGTATCATATCCCACCAAACGATATAACCGATACCGCCTAAAATAATTAAAAGGCTTGTAACAGTATTTATTAAAGGATCTAGCGCATAACCACACAGGCTGTTTTCAGCTATTATATCAATGCCTGCGTTGCAAAAAGCGGAAATCGAATTGAATACGGAAAGCCAAATTCCTTTCACGCCGAAGTCGGGGACAAATACCGCCATATAGAGTAACGCTCCAAGCCCTTCAATAATAAGCGTACCAAGAATAACTTTTTTTACAAAGGCTGCAAGCCCCGATAAAGAAGTAAGATTGAATGAATCACTAATCAATCTACTATCTTTTAATCCAATTTTACGGTGCAATGCTACTGTTAAACCTGCCATTACGGTAATAATGCCAAGCCCGCCTATTTGTATTAAAAGCAAAATCACTATTTGTCCAAAAACGCTCCAAGTCGTAACTGTCGGCAACGTAACCAATCCAGTCACACAAGTTGAAGTGGTTGCGGTAAATAATGCGTCTATATACGGAACAGCTTTTCCATTTTTTGAACTGATAGGCAAAGCAAGCAATATACTACCTATCAATATCACAAACAGAAAACTTAACATAATGACTTGCGTTGTTGAAAGTTTTAATTTATATTTTTTCATAATCAAGTTTTTCAAAAATGGAATTTAATATTTTTATTATAACACAATTCAAGATATATTTCAAGTTTTTAATAGGGGTAAAAATAAGAAATGGCACTACGGCGTGCGCTTGTATTATACAAGTCGGCTCGCTTCGCTCGCCGATACAAGCGCACGCCGTAACAACCAAACCGACAGGAAAAGCGGACAAATAAAACCGCGCGAAAAAGGCGTCCACGCTGAACCGCTTGTGGATCGCCTTTTTTCACGCGGCGGTATTGCTTTATTTCTATTCCCGTTTTCTTAACCTTGCGGATTGTGGATTGTAAAATCGGCGTTTTCCGCTTGTACGAACGGCGTTTTGTGAATTTTTAGTGAAACTTTTTCAAAATACCTTTAATTTTGCCCTTTCAAATGGCTATATAGTGAGGGGCATAAAATTCCTTGCCACAAAAACGGCTTTTTCGCTGTTTATTATGTGGATAAAAAATATTTTCTAAAAACCTGTTTAGAAACGTTTTCGGGCGTTTATAAAATAAATCCTTTCGCTTTTGAAAGGGTAAAAAACAACTGCATAGTTTTCCGTTGCGTATAGCAAGATGTCATAGACCCAGTTTTTATTTTCTGCCGATTGAGGACAGCCGTGGATGCATCTAAGGGCGTAGTACGATTTAGCTAACTGGAGGGGTTAGCGAGTTAAGTCGTACTACGCCCTTTTTTTTGTTTTACGTTCGGTTTTTCTATGCAAATAAAATTTTTAGGAGGTAGCCTATTGAACAAAAAACACAGTTTCAAAGTAACCCACGTAGGAAAACCGAGTATTACGGATTTACCCAAGAGCGAACAGAAAGTATTTTTCTCTACGCTTTTAGATAGAATCCTTGACTTGCAACGACTACAAACCAAGGAGGAAATTGCCTATGCCGATAGCGAACGTAAAAGTATATCTTGACGGTAGCCACCCGATAGCGATTCCACCCCAAGCCAATCCCCCACCAAAACGGAAAGGGAAGAAAAAACAGTATCTAAAAAAAGTACCTATCCAACAGGATAACACCCCTCCAAGCGAAGAAAAAGAGATTGATAATGATAAGGTAGCCAAGTATGCTGAAAACCGAGCAGAAAACGGCGGTGAAGTTAAGTATGTAACGGTAGATTTGAAAGAGATATTTGATAATTTGTATGAAACGCACTCAGATAAAAAGAAGTCTGAGAAAAGGCGAGAAATGATAAAGGCATTAAGACCGTATTTTGACAATGAAAAGAAAACCAAAGAGTTTGTAGATATTCAGTTAGAAAGAAAAAAGCGAAATTATATCGTAAGAATGACAAGACTATATAGAAAAGTTTATAACAATGATTTTAACTATTTCTGCACGTTCACTTACGACGATAAAAAACATACAGAGGAAAGTTTTATGAAAGCATTAAAGAATTGTTTGAAACATTTAGTCAATCGCAAAGGTTGGAAATACATAGGCGTTTTCGAGCGTTCGCCTGAAAAGAAACGCTTGCACTTTCACGGCATTTTTCATATACCCGAAAATGCTATGATAGGTACGCTGTTTGAAAAGAAAGATTACGATTTGAAAAACCACAAAATGCAAAAAACGATACAAAATACGCATTTTAACGAGAAATTCGGGCGGTGCGATTTTGAGGAAATTACGCACGTAGAAGTTTTGAAAAGTTCGATAAAATATATCTTGAAATATATCAATAAATCGGGCGCAAAGCTGATAATTTCTAAAAACGCGGCAACCTATAAAGTGTATGACATTATGGACGATGATATAGTCTGCTCCATAGGACAGGAACAGCGGAAACTGTTATTATTTGACAATCACGCTTGTTTTGTCGAGGGCGAATATATCGGAGATTATAAAAATCCCGAAACGAAAAATCGACTACCAACGTGTAATTGATTTTTTATCTTTCGCCGGGTGGAGCGTAAACGAAACCGCCGTCGCCGTCAAGGGAAAAATATTGTGGTATTATTTCAAAGGGTATAACGGGCAACACAATATTTTTCTCGGTTTTAGCCGAAACCTTGACGGCATAGTCGTTTTCGTTTTGATCGCTCCTGTCGAAAGACAAAAAAATAAAAAATTAAGGAGTAAAAACAGTTATGAAAACAGCAGTAATTTATGCCCGTTATTCCTGCGATAACCAAACGGAACAGTCTATCGAGGGACAACTTCGCGTATGTCAAGACTATGCGAAAGCTCACGATATATTGATTTTGGATACATATATCGACAGGGCTATGACTGGCACAAACGACAACCGCGCTGACTTTCAACGTATGATTAAGGACAGCGCAAGAAAAGAATGGAACTATGTACTTGTCTATAAATTAGACAGATTTTCGAGGGATAAATACGCAACCGCTATCCATAAAAAGACTTTGAAAGATAACGGCGTGAAAGTATTATCGGCTATGGAAAATATACCCGATACCCCCGAAGGCATTATTTTAGAATCATTATTGGAAGGTATGAATCAATACTATTCCGCAGAATTATCTCAAAAGGTGAAACGTGGTATGAAAGAAACAAGATTAAAAGGCTTATACCAAGGCGGCACTTTGCCCTATGGTTATAAGTTAGACGGAAGAAAAGTTGTTATTGATGAACAACAGGCAAAACACGTATTATTTATGTATGAACAGTATTCCAAAGGCGTATTTGTAAAAGACATAATTAAGGCATTGACCGAAAACGGCGTTTTACATAAAGGCAAGCCCTTTGCGAAAAATACCGTGTACGGCATATTAAGCAACGAAAAATATTCGGGTAGCTATAAGAAAGGCGATGAAATCGTAGATAATATCTATCCGCAAATCGTGCCTACGGAATTATTTACAATCGTTCGACAAAAGGTATCCGCAAATAAGTTTGGTAAATCGTGCGTAAAAACAGTATTTTTATTGAAAAACAAAGTCAAATGCGGTTATTGTGGCGAGAATATCAACGCTGAAAGCGGTACTGCCAAGAACGGTACGAAAAAGTATTATTACAAATGCAACGGACGGAAAAACCGTAAAAATAATTGTAAGAAAACGGCTATCCGCAAAGACATTTTAGAAGAATTTGTACTAAACTCTATCATTGAACTCTTAAACGACCAAAAGCAAATTGAATACGTTGTGCAGACGGTTATGAAAAAGCAAGAAGAATTGATTAAAACGAACAGCAATTTAGTTATTCTTGAAAAGGAGCAAAAGCAAAATGAAACGGCTATCAATAACATTATGACGGCTATTGAACACGGTATTTTCACGAATACGACAAGTAAACGTTTGAAAGAGTTGGAAGCACGTCAAGAGGAATTAGAACGCTTGATTACGATTGAACGAAGTAAAACCGCTATGCGCGTAACCGAAAAACAAGTTCGTGATTTTTATAAACAATTATTGAAAACCGAGCCGTTGCTCATCATCAATTATTACGTGAAAGAAATCGTGCTTTTTGACGATGAAATCAAAATTATTTACAACAGCCCATTAAATACGAATAGTCCTGACGAAAGTCAGGGCTTTTCTTTTTACGACAAAATCGTTAGTATTCCCGTAATCGTGAATTACGCTCAATATCCGATAATAGGAAAGATTCGCTTAATTATGAGCGTATAAAACAAAAAAACGGCTATTTATTCCACGGTACTCTTGACAAGAGCCTCTGCGGAGTGCGTTGTAAAGGCTTAAAAGAGCCAACTACCAACGCCCCGAGGGGGCTTTTTTGTTGCCTTTGGCAGTAACAGCCTAACACACTCCTTTCTCCTGTCAAGAGTCTTTCGCGGCATAAACCGCCGTTTTTGGCGTGATTTTTATAGAGGCAGGTATTTACCCAAGGCAAAAAGAAAAGCGTTCCCCAAGCCAAAAGGAAACGCCTTAAAAAGTATTTTAGAAAATAAAACAACCCAAACCGTCCACCCTCTAATTGAGGGGTTCGATTTAGGTTGTTATTGGTGACCCCTACGGGACTCGAACCCATGTTACCACCGTGAAAGGGTGGTGTCTTAACCGCTTGACCAAGGGGCCACATTTTTTATATAAAACGAGTTTCGTTTGTTGTCGTGGTAGCGGCGATGAGATTCGAACTTATGACCTATCGGGTATGAACCGATCGCTCTAACCAACTAAGCTACGCCGCCATTTTGGTTGCGGGGGCAGGATTCGAACTTGCGACCTCCGGGTTATGAGCCCGGCGAGCTACCTAGCTGCTCCACCCCGCGATATAGCGTTTCAAACTTCGGATTTTGCTCCGTCACTCAAAACAGCTCATTTATAATACTAAAAAGAAAAGGTTTTGTCAACTGTTTTTTTGCGATTTTTTCAAAAAAAATTAAAAAATTCAAAAAAGTTTTTTTCGCTTCTTTTTGCGTTGTTTTTCTTGTCCGCATAGGGAAATTTTCGCGCCTTTTCTTCTTTTATCGGGAAAAATACTTTACAATCGCCTCGATTTGCGCTATAATAAAAAAGTCAGAATGTGGTATTATGCCGTTTCGTCGCTCGGGCGGCGTTACGCGCGTATATATAGAGGAAAGAAGAAAAATGAAGATTTCGCAAAATTGGAAGGATTATACGATCATCGCCACGGGCGACGGGTATAAGCTCGAGCGTTGGAAGGACGTGTATCTGCTCCGTCCCGACCCGCAGGTGATTTGGCCCATGCAGTCCGACCTTTTTTCCTATCCCAAGCTCAACGCCTATTACAAAAGAAGCGACAAGGGCGGGGGCGGCTGGAAGATACTCAAACCCATGCCCGATGAATGGAACGTGGATTATGAAGAGCTGGGCTTGAAATTCAAGATAAAGCCCATGGGCTTCAAGCACACGGGGCTGTTCCCCGAGCAAGCGGTCAATTGGGAATACATGACGAAGCTCATCAAGGGCGCGAACCGACCGATCAAAGTATTGAACCTTTTCGCGTATACGGGCGGGGCGACGGTGGCGTGCGCCAAGGCGGGTGCGCAGGTGACCCACGTGGACGCGGCGAAAGGAATGGTCGAGCGCGCGGGCGAAAACGCTCGGTTGTCGGGGATCGATACGGGCATACGTTATATTGTGGACGATTGTCTGAAATTCGTGCAACGGGAGATCCGTCGCGGAAATAAATACGACGCGATCATTATGGATCCGCCCTCGTACGGCAGAGGTCCGAACGGGGAAATGTGGAAGATCGAAAACGATCTGTATAAATTTGTCGGACTTTGCACGCAGGTGCTTTGCGACGAGCCGCTGTTCGTGCTGATCAACAGCTACACGACGGGCTTACAGCCGATGGTATTGAAAAACATTCTCACCTTGACGATGAAAAATTTCAACGGCAGAGTGGAAGCGTATGAAGTAGGCATCAGAACGGAGGAGGGGATATCCCTTCCCTGCGGTGCGGGAGGTATATTTGTCAATGACGGAAATTAAGGAAAACGAGAACGCATACGAACCCGAATTCGGTATTTTATACGAGGATAACCATATTATCGTCGTTTTAAAGCCGCAGATGACGGCTTGTTGTCCCGACGAAAGCAAGGACGACAATCTGTTCGATCAGGTGAAAAAATACGTCAAGATCAAATACAATAAGCCCGGCAACGTTTACGTGGGGCTCGTGCACCGTTTGGACAGACCCACGGGCGGCGTGATGGTATACGCGAAAACGAGCAAAGCCGCGGCGCGTCTTACGGCGGGCTTGCAATCGGGGGATTTCGAAAAGAAATATCTCACCGTGCTTTGCGGTACGCCCGACGAGGAACGCGGCACGCTGAGCAATTATCTGCGTAAAAATACCGTCAATAACATGGTGTATATCTGTACGCCTTCGGAGGACGGAGCGAAGTACGCCGAGCTCGATTATAAGGTAATGGAAAGCAAGGGGAAATATTCGCTTGTGGAGGTGCGTTTGCATACGGGCAGAACGCACCAGATCCGCGTGCAGATGGCGGGAATATCCCACCCCGTGTTCGGAGATATGCGCTACGGCGGCGCGCTCGCGCAGAAGGGCAAGCTCGCGCTTTGGGCGTATTGCCTTTCGTTTTCGCATCCGATTACGAAAGAAAGAATGCGTTTTATCGCCTGTCCGCCCGAAACGGAGGCGCCGTGGAAGGCGTTCGATCTTTCAAAAACCGTGGAAATTAAGTGAAATTTCGAAAAACAAGTAAAAAGAGTGAAAATCACGGTAAAATGCGTTTGACAAAAACGCTTTTTCGGTGTAAAATAGATTAGTACGATAGCGTATAAAAGCGAAAGCTTACAAAAAATTGCGAGGCACGATTTCATGAAAAGAAAGAAATTGACCGGTATTACCCTTCTCGTTGCGGGCGCGCTCGTATCGACGGCGATCGGCGGGGCGTTGCTCGGCGACGGCGTAAAGGCGTCTGCGGCGGCGGAAACGTTTGCGCTTTCCGATATTTTTGCGGTGAGCAGCGCGACGATCGGCAGGGAAACGATAACGGCAGGGGAAACGACGAAAAACGTTGCGGCGTTCGAATTGTCCGACGAGGGTAGCGTAACGCTGAAGCGCGATTTGGCGTTCAAATGGTACGAAGCGGACGAACAGGACAAAGCCAAGGGCGTGAAGAAAAATCTCACGCTGAAATTCGCGTTTAAAACGCTGGATTTCACAAGCGTAACGCTTGCGATGGACAGCGACTCCGCTTGGGCAACCGAAAACGATAAAGCGACGAACAAGGTAGAGTTTGTGAAAAACGGCGAAGCCTTGGAAATAAAAGTGAACGGCGTTAAGGCGGAAAACGCGCCCGAGATCAAGGCGGGGGACGTTCTCGCGTTCGAATTGATCGAAACGGAAACGGACGGCGAATTTACGGCGAAACTGAACGGTACGGAGATCGGCAAATTCGAAAACGTCGGCGCGAACTGGTCGGAATACGAATACGGCAGTATGAATCCGTTGAAGATCACGGCGGACCTCGGAACGACGCCTGCGGACGGCGCGAAGGCAACCGTGCTTTTGTACGAGATCAACGGACAGACCTTCGATAACGTCAGCGAAGATTCCAAGGTGACCGACAATGCGGCGCCCGTGCTCGTGGTGAACGAGGCGTTGGACGGCTTCATGCTCGGTACGGCGTTTTCGCTCAATTATGCGGTCGTGGACGTTTTGAAAGATTCCAATCTTACGACGACGCTTGAATATTATCAATATAATCCCACGACGACGGCGGGCGAGGAAACGTATAAAACGCTGAGCACCTCGACCTATTTCTTCTCGACGGTGTACGAAAAAGACGGTACGACCACGACGGTATTCAACGAGAATAACGGCGAGGAATACGTGGCGATCAAGGCGACCCTTGCGGACGGCACGTTCAACGGCGCGGAAGGCAACGAAGCGAAAGCCGTTTACGACCTCGCTTGGTATGCAAACGAGGGACGGACGAAAACGTTTGGCGACGTTACGTATCTGATCCTCGACAGAAACGAAAGCGGCGCGTATTATAAATATCTCGAGCCGCAGGAGATCAAAGACGGCGAAGGCGAAGTGACGGGCTATGAAAACAAGCTTGTCAACGTCGAAGAATACGAAACGAAAAAGGATGCGTTTGAAAAACGCTTGGCGGAGATCGCAAGCGAAGTGTACGCGGGCAGTAACTCGAAGATCGAGTTCCCGTCCTTCGAATGGATGATCGGCGATAACAACGGCTACCGTAATCTGAAATTTACGATCAGCTACCGCGCGCCCGGTTCGACGAACGCAAGCACCTCGTCCAGCCTTTCCTATAACAACCTTACCCTTTCGGTGTCGAAAGAGGGCAAATACGAGTTCAAGATCTTTGCCAACGACAAAGCGGGCAATACGATGAAATATTCTCTCGACGGCGAGCTGGTCGACGTGACCTCGAGCAACGTATGGGATATCGACGAGATCCCCACGTTCGGGTTCGAGATCGCAAACAAGGGGCTGTACGTAAAAGAAAAGGACACCGCGACGGCGTCCGACCGTATGTCGACGGAGGTGCTCGACAAGAGCTATACGCTCGGCAGCCTCGAAGTTGTCGGCGCGACCGATCTGCAGGAAGCGTACGCGCTTTATAAGATCGATCTGAACAAATACGCGAAATTCAACGACGACAGTCAAATCACCTCGATCACCTATAAACAGCTTGCGACTGCGGTGAAGGCAAAAGGTCTGAACAACGTGACCGACGGCAATTATTTCGATTTCTATCTCAACGTATATGCGGAAGAGATCGCTAAGAATATCGGCG
The DNA here is from genome assembly GCA_017463105.1 of Clostridia bacterium. Taxonomy (GTDB): domain Bacteria; phylum Bacillota; class Clostridia; order Christensenellales; family Borkfalkiaceae; genus Scatosoma. The sequence continues at coordinate 144,470 of JAFTPU010000001.1, read as the reverse complement.
GCACGGCGGCGGAAGTGAAGGCTTGCTTTACGCGCGTGTACGAGCCCGACGACCGCGTGAACGGTAAGGAAAGCGACGGCGAATACGAATGGAGCGAATCCTCCAAGAGCTTCCAAACGATCGAAGAAGGAAACTATCTGATCCTCGCGGATTATTGGGAAGGCGCTACGGCAAAGACGACCCGCGCGACGGCGTACAAGCTGATCGTCGTGGAATCGGAAGCGGCTTCGATCAAGGGCGAAACGGACTGGCTGAAAAACAACGTGGTTTCGGTAGTATTGTTTGCGATCGCGGGCGTGATGTTGATCCTGATCATCATTCTGCTTCTCATCAAGCCTTCGGACGAAACGCTCGAGGAAGTGGACGTGAAAGCCGTCAAAAAGGCAAAAAAGGAAAAGCCTTCGAAAAAGGACGAAGAATAATTAAATAATAGATAAGCGCGACCGCTGTTTCTCAAACGGAACGGCGGTCGTTTTTTACGTAAAATTTACGTTCGCTATACGCAAAGGTGATAGATAGAAAAGCGGAAAATGCGTATAATAAGGGTACGAAATCAAATGAAGGAGAAAAAGAAATGAAAAAAGCAAAAGGTCTGTTGTGTAGCGTATTGGCGCTCGGGTGCGCGTTCGGCACAGCAGCATGCGGAGGCGCAGAGAAGAATATTACGGTGGTCGCCCGTACGAACGGGAGCGGTACGAGGGCGGCTTTTGAAGAGCTCGTGAAAGACGAAAACGGGAATGCGTTGGGCGGTAAACGGGACGGAAAAGAATACTCGGACGTAACGAAGACCGCGTTGGAAAAGAGCGAGACGGGGGACGTAAAAACGGCGGTGGCGAGCGATAAAAACGCGATCGGATACGTTTCGCTCAGCGCGCTCGACAGTACGGTAAAGGCGGTTTCCGTCAACGGTTTTGCGCCCACGACGGAAAACGTGCTTGCGGGCGATTATCAATTGCAGCGTCCGTTCGTGATCATGACGAACGCAACGGTGGAGCTCACGCCTCTTGCGGCGGATTTCATGAATTATTTATACAGTGCGGAAATGCAAGCGCACGTGGAAGCGGCGGGTTGCGTTTGGACGGAGGACGGCGCAAAACGCGCCAATGCGGGCGAGTCGCCCATCGAAGTGATCGAGTGGCAGGAACAGGCGGCTTTGCCCTCGGCGGGCGCAAGCGGTAAGATCGTCGTCAACGGTTCTACTTCGATGCAGAAATTGATCGAAAAAGCGGCGGCGGGCTATGCCGAAGCGTACGGCGTTTTGGCGACGGATATCTTTACGATCGAGTTGCAGAGCTCGTCGGTCGGGCGGAAAGGCGCGGAGGACGACGCGACGGGAAGCTTTATCGGTCTTTCGAGCGCGGCAGTGGTAAATAATCCGAAAGTAAAGGCGTTCAACGTATGCTTCGACGCGATCGCCGTCATTGTGAATCCCGCCAATGAGGCGATAAACGATCTCACCGTAACGCAGCTTTACGGCATTTATACGGGTAAGATCACGAAATTCGGCGAATTGCAATAAGGGGCGGATATGACGAGTACGAAAGTCAAAGAAAGAGCGGGACGAATCGCGTTCACGGCGGCGGCAATTTTGTGTATCGTCGCCGTTGTGGCGATCTTCGTGTTCCTGATCGTGAAAAGCGCGCCCGCGTTCGTGAAGCTCGGCGTGTTCGATTTTGTGTTCGGCGACGAATGGCAACCGAGCAGCTCGGATACGTACGGCGGCGCAACGGCGGGTACGTACGGGATATTCACGATGATCGTCGGCACGGTTGCGGCAACGGCGGGCGCGCTCCTTGTGGGCGGTATTTTGGGATATTTCACCGCCGTGTTTTTAGCGTTTTTCTGTCCGAAAAAATTAAAAAGGGTACTTGGCGCAACGATCAATTTATTGGCGGGAATACCGTCCGTCGTTTACGGCTTTTTCGGGGTCGTGTTTCTGTTGCCCGTTTTGGCGTTGATCGCGCCGAATAACGGCTCGGGACTTTTGGCGACCTCGATCATTCTCGGCGTCATGATCCTGCCCACGGTGGTGTCGCTTTCGAAAACGAGTTTGGAAGCGGTGCCCCGTTCCTATTACGAGGGCGCGGTGGCGCTGGGCGCGACGCACACGCAGGCGGTATTCAAAACGGTAGTTCCCGCCGCGCGGTCGGGGATAACCGCCTCCCTTGTGCTCGGTATCGGCAGAGCGCTCGGCGAAACGATGGCTGTGGTGATGATCGCGGGCAACGCCGCGACGTATCCCACGGGACTGTTCGGCAGCTTCCGCACGTTGACGGCGAATATCGTATTGGAAATGGGGTATGCGGGCGAATTGCAGGAGGGCGCGCTGGTGGCGACGGGCGTGGTGCTCCTTGCGTTTACCTTTCTTATCAACGTCGTTTTCGGGGCGTTGTCCTCCCGCGCGGTGAGATCGGCGGCAAAGCCGAAAAAGGAACGCGGCGGAAAACGCTCGGCGATCGGGCGAGGTCTCGCCGCTTTCCGCGCCCGCGTGTGGGATTTTTTCGGAAACGTGGCGTATAAAGGCAAGAGCTCGTACGTCGGAATGTGCGCGGCGATCGCGTCGGGTACGATTTCGGGCGTGATCCTCGTACTCGTGATCGGTTTTATTTTTCTTAAAGGCATACCGCACTTGTCGTGGGAATTGCTGTTTGGGAAATTCGAATTCGCAAGCGAAAAGATCACGATCTTCCCTTCCGTCGTAACGACTTTGATGGCTGTGGCGCTCAGTCTTTTAATCGCCGTGCCGATCGGCATAATGACGGCGGTCTTTTTGAACGAATACGCGCGGTCGGGCAATATATTCGTTCGCTTCGTACGGGGCGCGATCGATATTTTAAGCGGCGTACCGTCGATCGTATACGGGCTGTTCGGCATGATCACCTTCGTGAAAATATTCGGCGGGTCGAGCTCGATCCTTGCGGGTTCGCTGACGGTCAGTATCATGCTGTTGCCAACGATCGTGCGTTCGACGGAGGAGAGCCTGAAATCGGTGGCGGATTCCCTGCGCGAAGGAAGCCTTGCGCTCGGAGCGGGAAAGCTTCGGACGATATTCAAGGTGGTTTTGCCGTCGGCGTTGCCGGGGATATTTTCGGCGATCGTGCTTGCCATGGGCAGAGTGCTCAGCGAATCCGCACCTTTTATCTATACGATGGGTTCCGTGATCTGGGCGACGCCGAGCTCGTATATGGATAACGGCGCGACGCTTGCGGTGGCGTTGTATCGTTTGGCGGGCGAGGGTTGGCACACGAACGAGGCGTACGCGACCGCCGTCGTACTGATCGTGTTGGTGTTGGCGTTGAATCTTCTTGCGGAATGGATCGCGGGAAAATTAAATAAGAAATTGACGGGTGATAAAAAATGAAAAATAATAAGAACGAAACCGTTTTCGGGCAAAACGTCAGCGTGAAAAACGCAAACCTTTGGTACGGGGATTTTCAGGCGTTAAAAAATATCGGGATCGAGATCCCCGAGGGGAAGGTGACGGCGTTTATCGGTCCGTCGGGTTGCGGAAAATCCACGTTTTTAAAATGTTTCAACCGCATGAACGATCTCGTATCGGGCTGTCGCGTCGAGGGCGAGTTCAAGATTGGGGAAGCGGATATTTACGATAGATCGACGGACGTCAACGCACTTCGGAAAAACGTGGGCATGGTCTTTCAGAAACCCAATCCTTTTCCGATGAGCGTGTACGATAACGTCGCTTACGGTCCGCGTACGTTCGGGGTCAGAAAGCGTTCCGAGCTGGATGAGCTCGTCGAGGAGTCCTTAAAGGCGGCGGCGATGTGGGACGAGCTCAAGGACAGATTGGACAAATCCGCGCTCGGGCTTTCGGGAGGACAGCAACAGAGGCTTTGTATTGCCCGCGCGCTTGCCGTGAAGCCGAAGATCATTTTGATGGACGAGCCGACCTCCGCGCTCGATCCCATTTCGACGGGAAAGATCGAAGAGCTTTGTGAGGAGTTGAAAAAGACCACGACGATCGTGATCGTGACGCACAATATGCAGCAGGCGACGCGGATCTCGGACAAGACGGGTTTTTTCCTTTTGGGCGAGCTGGTCGAATACGGCGATACGGACGATATTTTCTCGTCGCCGAAGGACGAGCGGACGGAGCGGTATATCACGGGCAGATTCGGTTGATACCTGTATTTCCCTGAAAGAAATTTCGTTGAAACTCTTGCGTTTGCGCAAGGAAAAGTGTATAATGAAGGAGAAAAATATGTCGATAAGAAAACTATTCGAAAGCGAGCTTGCCGATTTAAAGACGGAACTCGTGGAAATGTGCCGTTTGACGGAAACGATGATCGAAAGCGCGATCAACGCGCTCGTAAACCGCGATCGCGAGCTGGGGAAAAGCGTGGGCGATACCGATAAGCGTGTGGACGAGTACGAGATGGATATCGAAAAACGCTGTATGCGGATATTGCTCAAGCAACAGCCCGTCGCGAAAGATTTCCGCGAGGTGTCGACGGCACTCAAAATGATCACGGACATCGAGCGTTTCGGCGATCAGGCAAGCGATATCGGCGATCTCGTCTATCATATGCCGGGAGAGCGGTATATCAAAAAGCTCACCCATATCAAGGCGATGGGCGAGCTGGCGATGAAGATGGTGCGGGAAAGCGTCGATTCGTTTATCCGTAACGACGAGAAGCTCGCCGACGGCGTGATTGCCGCGGACGACGAAATGGACGATCTGTTCGAAACCGTGAAGGACGAACTGATCGCACTCATCAAAAAGGACGCCGATAACGGCGATCAGGCGATCGTTCTGATGATGATCGCAAAATATCTCGAACGGATCGGCGACCACGCCGTAAACGTTGCGGAGTGGACAAAATATAACGAAACGGGAGTGCATTTGAAATTCTGATGGAGAGACGAGCAAATATATATATCGTCGAGGACGACGAGGGCATAGCGGAGGTGTACGAAAGCGCGTTTGAGACGGAATACGACGTGCGCGTATTTCCGTGCGCGAAAGATTTTTTCGAGGCGTTCGCCCTTTCCTCGCCGGACCTTATCATTCTCGATCTTATGTTGCCCGATACGGACGGGTATACGATACTCGCGAAAGTACGGGAAAAGGACGAGCGCGTGCCCGTGATCATCGTCAGCGCGAGATCGGACGAGATGAGCTTTGTCAAAGGGCTGAATAAGGGCGCGGACGATTATATGGCAAAGCCGTTTTCCGTGCTCGAGCTGACGGCGCGGGTGAAGAGTAAATTGCGTCGTGCGAAGCTGTACGTCGAGCGGGCGGACGGGTTTACGGTGGATAACAACACCTACGAGATCTTTTACGACGGCGCGAAGCTCGAGCTTACGTTAAAGGAATTTAAGCTGTTGAGGTTGCTTATCGGCAAGGCGGGCGTCACCGTGGCGCGGGAGGATATTTTCCGCGAGGTATGGGGCGAGGACTTTTTCGGCGAAACGCGCACGCTCGACATGCACGTGGCTTCGCTTCGGGAAAAGATCAAAAACGCGGGCGGAAAAAGCGAGTACATAATCACCGTTCGCGGCGTGGGCTATCGCTTCCAAGGACGGTGAAGCCATGAAACGGAAGATATTTTGGGAGACGTTCTGCGCTATCCTGCTTTGCTTTGCGTCGGTTTTTCTGTTGGGGCTTGCGCTGAGCGTCGGGGAGATCGATTCGTATTTGCGCGTGGCGTTGCCTTTCGGTATCGTCGCGCTCGTCGCTTCGCCGATCGCGGCGTCCGTTTTGTCGAATAGGCTGTCGGCAAGATTTGCGGGTAAATTGAACGAGGTAAGCGAAAGTCTGAAAAGCCTGAACGCGGGCGAATACGTGCCCTTGAAAGCGGATACGCGCGAGAGCGAGCTGTTCGTGTTGTTCAACGAGATCAACGAGCTGAACGCGAATACGCACGGCGCGATGGCGCGGGAGGAGCGGGAACGCGGAAAACTCGGCGCGGTGCTCGACAACGTTTCGCAGGGTATCGTGGCGATCGGGAAAAAGGGGAAGATATCCTTTGTCAACGAAAGCGCTTTGCGGCTGTTCGACGGCACGTATAAAGCCGTGGGGAATAGACTCGTTTTTCTGATCGACAGTGCGGGACTTTGCGAGCGTATCGGGGCGGCGCTTGCCGCGGGAACGGATTTTTCGTTTGAGTACGCTTATAAGGAAAAGCTTCTTTCCGTCGCGGGTAAAATGCCGACGGACGGAGAGATCGTCTGTCTGCTTATTTTTACGGACGTGACGCGGGAAAAGGAGATCGTGCGACAGAAAAGCGAGTTCTTTGCCAACGCTTCGCACGAGCTGAAAACGCCGATCACCGTAATGCGCGGGCACACCGAGCTTTTGTTGCAGGATCCGTCGTTGGGCGAAAAGGAGAAAAAACAACTGACGCGTATCGAGAAGGAGCTGTTCCGAATGACGAGCTTGATCTCGGATATGCTGAAGATCAGTCGTCTGGAACGGGGCGAAGAATCGGACGAACGCGTGGAGATCGACTTGGGCGAGATCGTGCGGGAAGCGGTTGCCGAACAGTCGGAACAGATACGCGAAAAAAATCTTACCGTCAAAACGGCGGGAGACGCGAGCGTGCTCGCCGACGGACGGAAGATATTCGAGCTCGTGCAGAATCTTTTGAGCAACGCCGTAAATTACAATAAAGAAAACGGCTGGGTCGAGACGGCGGTTTCGCAGACGGACGAGGCGGTGATATTACGGATAAGCGACGGCGGGATCGGTATTGCCAAGGAACACATTCCGCGCTTGTGCGAGCGTTTTTACCGCGTGGATAGATCCCGTTCGAAAAAGACGGGCGGCACGGGGCTCGGGCTTGCGATCGTCAAGCACATCTGTGCGCTGTACGAAGCGGAGCTTACGATAGAAAGCGAGCCCGACGTCGGAACGACGGTGACGGTCGTATTTAAAAAATAAAAACGAATCCCCGCGGTTTTTATAAAACCGCGGGGATGATTTTTTCGATTCCGCTTAGCCGACGATCAGATTGATCAGGCGTCCTTTGACGACGATGCATTTCTTCACCGTCTTGCCCGCGATCTGTTCGGCAATCTCGGGGATCGCGCATACGAAGGCTTGAATTTCCTCGTCGGAAAGTCCGTTTGCGATCATCAGCTTCGCCTTGATCTTGCTGTTCACCTGTACGGCGTACTCCGTTTCTTCCTTGACGAGCGCGCTTTCGTCTACGGGAGGATATTCCTCGAGGAATACGCTTTCCTTGTGTCCCGCGATCTCCCAAAGCTCTTCCGCGAAATGGGGCGCGAACGGCGCGAGCATACGAATGAGATCGTCGATACAAGCCTTATAAAAAGACACGTACTTTTCTTCGGCTTCGTTTTCGTATTTCTGTATCGCGTTCACGTATTCCATGATACGCGCCACGGAAGTGTTGAACGAAAAGGCTTCCACGTCGCGGATAATGCTCTTGATCGCGTGGTTTTTCGCGAAATCGAGCGCCTTTTCCGCAGGGCGTTTTTCTTCGATACCGTTCTTCTTTTCGTCGACGGATTTCCGCACGATACGCTCTACTCTGTCTACGAATTTCGCGATCGACTTGATCCCGTCGTCGTTCCAAGGACCGCCCTCCGTATAGCTGAATCCGAACATAAGATACAGACGGAAGATATCCGAGCCGTATTCGTCGATATACGTGTCGGGCGAAATGACGTTCCCGTGCGATTTCGACATACGGTTGCCGTCGGGTCCGAGGATAATACCTTGGTGCACGAGCCGCTTGAAGGGCTCGTCGAAATGGATATAGCCCATATCGCGCAACGCCTTGGTGATGAAACGCGCGTAAAGGAGGTGCATACAAGCGTGCTCCGAGCCGCCCACGTATACGTCCACGGGGAGCATTTTATTTGCGATCTCGCTTGAGAACGCTTGCTTTTCGTTATGCGCGTCGGGATAGCGCAAATAGTACCAGCTCGAGCATACGAACGTGTCCAGCGTGTCGGGATCGCGGCTCGCCTTGCCGCCGCATTGAGGACAGGTACATTTCATAAATCCTTCGTGCGAAGCGAGGGGGGATTTTCCGTTCGGACGGAATTCCACGTCGTAAGGAAGCTTGACGGGAAGATCCTTTTCGGGTACGGGTACCACGCCGCATTTTTCGCAATGGATCATGGGGATCGGCGCGCCCCAATAGCGCTGACGGGAAACCGACCAATCGCGCAGACGGTAATTTACCTTTTTACCACCCTTGCCGAGCTTGGTGAGATGAACGGCGATCGCGTCGCGCGCCTCGTCGCCCGAAAGCCCGTCGAATTCGCCGCTGTTGACGAGGATACCGTCGTCGCAGAAAGGCAGGTGCGTTTCTCCGCCCGCCTTTTGAATGACCTGCGTAATGGGCAGACCGTATTTGGTCGCAAACGCATAGTCGCGTTCGTCGTGCGCCGCAACCGCCATTACCGCGCCCGTACCGTAGGAATACAGCACGTAGTCGGCAAGATAGATGGGAACTTTCTTATTCGTAAGGGGATGGATAGCGTACGCGCCCGTGAAAACGCCCGTTTTCTCACGCGCGGTGGAAAGACGGTCGATGTCGTTCGCTTCCGCGGCGTACTGTACGTACGCGTCGATCGCTTCCGCGTTTTCGGGGTGCGCTTCCTTGAGCTTGGCGACGAGCGGATGCTCGGGGGCAAGCACGACGTAGTTCACGCCGAACACGGTGTCGGGACGGGTGGTGAATACGGTGATCGTATCGCCCGTTTCACAGTCGAAATTGATCTCGCAGCCCGTCGATCTGCCGATCCAGTTTTTCTGCATCAGCTTGGTCTTTTCGGGCCAATCGAGCCCGTTCAGATCCTCGAGAAGTTCTTCCGCATAATCGGTAATTTTGAAGAACCATTGGGTCATATCCTTGCGGAGTACGACCGAGGAGCAACGTTCGCATTTGCCGTCCACGACCTGCTCGTTCGCGAGCACGGTCTCGCAGGAGGGGCACCAATTGACGAGGGCTTCCTTTCTGTAAGCGAGTCCCTTTTTGTAGAGTTGCAAAAACAGCCATTGCGTCCATTTGTAATAGTTTTCCTCGCAGGTCTTGATCTCCGCCGTCCAATCGAACATAGCGCCCATGTTTTTCAGCTGGCGCTCCATCGTTTCGATATTCTTTTCGGTGGAATCCTTGGGGTGGATACCCGTCTTGATCGCGTAATTTTCCGCGGGCAGACCGAACGCGTCGAAGCCCATAGGCTGGAACACTTCGAAGCCCTGCATTTTCTTAAAACGCGCGTAGGTGTCGGTGGGACCGTAGTTGTACCAATGCCCGACGTGCAGTTTTGCGCCCGAGGGATAGGAGAACATTTCGAGTACGTACAGCTTCTTGTCCGCGTTTTTCTTATTGAAAACGTTGAGCTTGTTCTTCTCCCATTTCGCTTGCCATTTGCTTTCGACGGATTTCATATCCATAATAAAAGACCTCCGATATTTACGCGCGGGCACGCCCGTGCGTAACGTACAATATATTTCCATTTTAACATTGATATATATTATAGAACATTTTTTTTTGCAAGTCAAGCGAATATGCGAGGGGGATTCGATGAAAACGAATAAATAATTTTCGCGTCGCGGCATACAATAATGGTGTGGAAGAAATAACGATAACGCAAAACGGTTTCGACGGTTTATATATGTCCTACTTATACGGAAAGGTGCGCGAGCGCTTTTCTTTCCTTCCTTCGTCCTGCGATCTGCAAAAGGAAGGGGATCATGCGGAGATCGCGTTCCGTACCGAACGCGCGTATTGTCCGTACGTACGCAAGTTCGCCGAGGAAAATATCGCCGACGTCATCGCCGTGGGCTATAAATACGCCTACTTTGACAAAAAGCTCCTTCTCCCGTTGTTGTCGCCCGCACGCAAACGGCTTCTTTTGACTGCGCTCGTGGCGGCGGATTACCGCGACGACCGCGCGTACGCGCTTCGGCGGCTGGGCGGGTTCGAAAGCTACTCGCTCGACGGCGTGTTCCATTTCCGCTTGCGGGAGCTCAAACGGCGTTGGGAGAACGTCGCCGAGTACGTGCCGACGGATATGGGCGACGCCTCGCTGGACGGCTTTCTGGAATTTCTCACCGAGGACGGCGAGGGAAAACTGTTTTTAAAGGACGGCAAGGTATACGACGAGGAATACCGCCCGTTGTCGAAGAGTAAGCTCACGGGCAAGGAAAGCGCGATCGGGGAGATATTGCTCGGCGGCGCGGAACGGGTATATTGTTTCGGCGAGACGGACAGAGAGACGGCGGCTTTTTTGAGAAAGTATTACGGGTCGAAAGCGATTTTTTGTTGAGAAATAAAAAAATATCCGTCAAAACGGTTGACAAACGGACGGGAAAGGATTACAATAAAAAGCGTAAAGACAAGTAGCGTCGTTTTGTGGGATTGCAGAGAGCCCGTCCTTGGCTGTGAGAGGGGTATCCGATGACGAAGGTGAAACCGCTTTACGGCTGTTAAAACGGAAAAAGATAAAAAGCGGTTGCGGCGGAAAGCCGTAGCAATTAAGGTGGAACCGCGCGAAAGCTATCGCGTCCTTAAACTTCTTATGGAGTTTAAGGCGTTTTTTTATTTTTAAAAATGCGTATAGCGCGCCGCCTTATCCGCGAGTTCACGGCTTAACGGCAGTCAATAAGAAAAACATACACATGGAGGAAACTTTTATGAACGTTATTTTGAAAAACGGGGAAAGTATGTCGCTCGAAGCGGGCACAACGGCATATGCGGCGGCGCTTGCCATTTCCGAGGGATTGGCGAGAAACGCGGTCTGCGCGAAAGTCAACGGCGCGCTCGTTGATCTTTCGCACGTGTTAAACGACGGGGATACCTTGGAGATCGTTACGCTCAAAGACAAAGAGGGCTTGGGCGTTTACCGCCATACCTGCGCGCACGTGTTGGCGCAGGCGCTCAAAACGGTGTACCCGACCTGTAAGCTTTCGATCGGACCTATCATCGAAAACGGCTTTTATTACGACGTCGATTTCGTTACGCCCATCACACAGGCGGACCTCGTGAAAGTGGAAGCGGAAATGAAGAAGATCATCAAGGGGAACTTCCCCGTCGAACGCTTCACGCTGCCCAAGGACGAGGCGATCGCGTTGATGAAAAGCTATAAGGAAGATTATAAGGTGGAGCTTATCGAGGACTTGCCCGAAGGAGAAACGATCTCCTTCTACAAGCAGGGAAATTTCACCGACCTTTGCCGCGGTCCGCACCTTCCCTCGACGGGCAAGATCAAGGCGTTTAAGCTGACGAGTATTGCGGGCGCGTATTGGCGCGGCGACGAGCATAACAAAATGCTCACCCGTATCTACGGCACGGCGTTTGCGAAAAAGGACGAAATGGACGCGTATTTCACCATGCTCGAGGAGGCGAAAAAACGCGACCATACCAAGCTGGGAAAAGAACTGAAGCTTTTCGCGCTCATGAACGAGGGCAAGGGCTTGCCTTTCTTCCTGCCCAACGGCATGGTGCTGAAAAACGCGCTCATCGAGTATTGGCGTCAGATTCACACCCGCGAGGGCTACGTGGAGGTACAGACCCCGATCATGCTCAACCGTTCCCTTTGGGAGACCTCGGGGCATTGGTTCCATTATCGCGACAATATGTATACCACGAAAGTGGACGAAGAGGACTTTGCGATCAAGCCCATGAACTGCCCGGGCGGTATCCTCGTTTACAAAAACGAACCGCACAGCTATAAGGATCTGCCTATTCGTATGGGCGAGCTGGGGCTCGTGCACCGCCACGAGAAATCGGGTCAGCTTCACGGTCTGTTCCGCGTGCGTTCGTTCACGCAGGACGACGCGCATATCTTTATGACCCCCGAACAGATCAAGGACGAGATCAAGGGGATCGTGCGCCTGATCAACGAGGTGTACACGCTGTTCGGATTCAAATATCACGTGGAGCTTTCCACCCGTCCCGAAAACAGCATGGGCAGCGACGAGGATTGGAATAACGCAACCGACGCGCTTAAAAACGCGCTCGACGACATGGGCTTCGAATACGTCGTCAACGAGGGCGACGGCGCGTTCTACGGTCCGAAGATCGACTTCCATCTCGAGGACTCGATCGGCAGAACGTGGCAGTGCGGTACGATCCAGCTCGACTTCCAGCTTCCCCAACGTTTCGAGCTCGAATACGTGGGCGAGGACGGTCAGAAACATCAGCCGATCATGGTGCACCGCGTGGTGTTCGGCTCGATCGAACGTTTTATCGGTATCCTGATCGAGCACTTTGCGGGCAAGTTCCCCGTATGGCTTTCGCCTATGCAAGTCAAAATTTTGCCCATTACGGATAAGCAGGAGTCGTACGCGAAGGCGCTTTGCGCGAAGCTTAAGGAAGCGGGCGTGCGCGTGACGGTGGACGATCGTAACGAAAAGATCGGCTACAAGATCCGCGAGGCGCAGATGGAAAAAGTGCCGTATATGCTCGTCGTGGGCGAAAAGGAAGCGGAAGCGGGACAGGTCGCCGTCCGCCGTCGCGACAAGGGCGATATCGGCGCTGTGAATGCGGACGAATTCCTTGCGGTAGTCAAGAAAGATATCGAGGACAAGATCGTCTTTTAAAAAATCGTAAAAAAAATTTGCAAAATAAGGGAAATTCGCTTGACAGAGGGTTTGCTTTGTGGTAAGATAATAAGGCTGAAAGCAGAAGCGAACCTTCTCGCCGTGCGGTTATGATCGGTACGGCTCGATATTTTCCAAAGGATCTACGGAATTATTGCGGGTTGCTTATGCGTTAAGCGACCCGTTATTATTTTGCGAGAGGTATACGACCATCAAAGACCAACATCAAATCAACGAACAAATTCGTGACAGAGAAGTACGCGTCATTTCCGCTACGGGCGAACAGCTCGGTATTATGAGCTCTTTGGAAGCGCTCCGCATTGCGGAAGAAGAAAATCTGGACTTGGTGAAAATTTCTCCCAACGCCGTTCCGCCCGTATGTAAGATCATGAATTACGGGAAGTTTAAGTTCGAACAGGCAAAAAAAGAGAAGGAAAACCGTAAAAACCAGAAAGTCGTCGAGCTGAAAGAGATTTATCTTTCGATGACGATTGATATCGGCGACCTCAACGTAAAAGCAAAAAAGACGGTGGAAATGCTGGGCGACGGAAACAAGGTAAAGGTTTCTATTCGTATGCGCGGCAGACAACAGGCGCACGCCTCGATGGGCGTCGACGTCATGCGTCGTTTCTTCGACATGCTCGGCGGTAAAGCGGTGATGGACAAAGAACCCAAAACCGAGGGAAGAAACATTCTCATGATCCTTTCGCCCGCGAAATAAGGCGAAAAAACCACGCGGACAAGCTTTGCCCACGGGCAAGCCGTTCAAATATAAAACAAGAAAAAAATTTCGGAGGACAAATATATGCCTAAACAGAAAACACATAGCAGCACGAAAAAGCGTTTCTGGCTCACCGGTTCGGGAAAGGTAAACCGTTCCCACAGCGGTAAGAATCATAAAGCGGAAACCAAGAACAGAAAGAGAAAGAGAAACCTGCGTCAGACCACGCTCGTTTCCTCCACGCAGGAAAGCACCGTCAAGAGCATGATGCCGTACAAGAAATAAGAAAGGAGATTAGAAGATTATGCGTATTAAAAGAGCAGTAAACGCGGTTAAAAAGCGTAGAAAAATTTTAAAACTTGCAAAAGGATATTACGGAAACAAGAGCAAATCTTACAGAATCGCTCGCGAAGCGGTGATGAAGTCTCTTAATTATGCGTTCATCGGCAGAAGAAGAAGAAAGAGAGATTTCCGTCGTCTTTGGATCGCGAGAATCAATGCGGCGGCGAGAATCAACGGTATTTCTTACAGCAAGCTGATGCACGGGCTCAACGTTGCGGGTATCAACCTCAACAGAAAAGTACTTGCGGATCTCGCGGTAAACGACGCTCCCGCATTTGCACAGCTCGTTGAAAAAGCAAAAGCGGCGCTTTGATCGCCTTGAAAAAGCCTTTTTTATCAAAAGGCTTTTTCGCTATTTTTAAAGAGATGATCTTAACGTCGAAAAACAATCCGCTGATCAAAGAAACGGCGGCGCTCAAAGAGAAAAAAGGCAGGAAACAGATGGGTCTGTTCCTCGTCGAGGGCGTAAAAATGGCGCGCGAATGTTTCAAAAGCGAGCTGGAGACCGAGCGCGTATTCCTTGCCGAAAGCTTTGTCGGCGAGCTTCCGTTTGCGGAAGAAAAGACCGTGCGCGTTTCCGACGACGTGTTCCGTTTTCTTTCCGACGAAAAAACGCCGCAAGGCGTGCTTTGTCGAGTGAAGATCCCCGCTTTGCCTTTGGAGAGTCCGAGGAAAAGTTGTCTTTTCTTGGACGGCGTGGCGGACCCGGGGAATTTGGGGACGATCGTGCGTACGGCGAACGCGGCGGGATATAAAGAAATTTACCTCACGGAAACTTGCGCCGATCCCTATTCTCCCAAAAGCGTGCGCGCGAGTATGAGCGGCGTATTTTTTACCAAACTTTATACGGGAACGCGTGCGGAAATATTGTCGGTTTTGGACGGTACGCCCGTGATCGCGGCGGACATGCACGGCGAAAACGCGTTTTCGTTCGTTGCGCCCGAAAAATTCGCGCTTGCGATCGGGAACGAAGCGAACGGGATATCGGAGGAGACGTTCAAAAGGGCTAACTTCACCGTAAAGATTCCGATGGAATCCACGCAGGAAAGCCTGAATGCGGCGGTTTCGGCGGGGATATTGATGTATCTGCTCAAAAAGGGCAAATTTAAAGATTAAAAACAAGGAGAAAGAATCATGTCAGGACATAGCAAATGGCACAACATACAGGCAAAAAAGGGGAAAGCGGACGCGGCTAAGGGCAGAATTTTCACCAAGCTCGGCAGAGAAATCGCGGTTGCGGCAAAGAGCAACCCCAACCCTGAAACCAACAGCAAGCTTGCGGATATCATTGCGAAAGCAAAGGCGGCGAATATGCCCAACGATAACATTCAGCGCAGTATCAAAAAGGCTTCGGGCGAAATGAACGGCGCAGATTATAAGGAGCTTACCTACGAGGGATACGGTCCCGCGGGTTCGGCGGTGATCGTCGTTACCCTGACGGATAATATCAACCGTACGGCGGGCGACGTACGTTCCATTCTGAGCAAGCACGGCGGTTCGATGGGACAGACGGGTTGCGTTTCCTACAACTTCGATAACAAGGGCTATATCGTCGTGGAAAGAACGGTCGAGTTGGACGAGGATACCATGACCGAGATGGCGCTCGAGGCGGGCGCGGACGATATCGTGGTAAGCGACGACGTATACGAAATTTTCACCACCCCCGAAACCTTCTCCGACGTGCGTAAATATCTCGAGGAGAAGAACGCGGAATTGATGGCGGCGGCGCCCAAGGGCAGAAGAAACGAGGAGGAAGAGCCCAAGATCCGTTTCGTGCAAGCGGAGATCGCGATGATCCCTCAAAACAGAATTACCTTGCCCGAGGATAAAGTGGCTTCTTTTGAGAAAATGCTCGACGCGCTCGAAGATCACGACGACGTACAGAACGTATACCACAACGTCGATCTTCCCGACGATGACGAGGAATAATAATTTTCTGAAAATGTTCTGAAAAATATTTGACATTTTTGTGAGATTATGGTAATATAATCATGTTGATTCCCCGTGAGGGAGTAGCAAGCGCAAACGCGCGGTAAGTCAACATCACTGACCTTTACGGTTTGGCTTATCTTAAATTGCGAGACTCACGTATAGCCAAAGAAAAGCTGTACGTAGAGCGATAAAGAAACGTTCCCCGAATACGGCTTTCAGACGTATTCGGGTTTTTATTTGTCAATAATAATGCTTAAAGGAGTAAAAAATGAAAAGGTATTGTCAAGAAAAGGACGCGGTGTTATCCGAGCTGAAAACGACCGCGTCCGAAGGTCTTTCTTCGGCGGAGGCGGAAAAGCGGCTGAACGAAAACGGCAAGAACAAGCTGGCGGCGGCGAAGAAAAAATCGCTCATCCGTCGGTTTTTCGAACAGCTTGCCGACCCGATGACGATCATTTTGATCGTGGCGGCGGCAATCAGCGGCGTGCTGGCGATCGTCGAGAGCGAGGGCTTTGCCGACGTGATCATCATTCTCGCCGTTGTTATCCTCAACGCGGTCTTGGGTGTGTTTCAGGAAAGTAAAGCGGAAAAAGCCATAGAAGCTTTACAGGAGATGTCCGCCGCGACGTCCAAGGTGATCCGCGACGGCAAACTCACCGTCACGCCCAGTGAAAACCTCGTGGTCGGTGATATCATCGTCCTTGAAGCGGGCGACGCAGTACCCGCCGACGCGCGACTTTTGGAAAGCGCAAGCTTGAAAGTGGAGGAGGCGGCGCTCACGGGCGAATCCGTTCCCGTCAATAAGATAACGGAAGCGATCTCGCTTGAAAACGGCGCGAAGGACGTGCCGTTGGGCGATCGTAAAAATATGGTGTATATGGGCAGTACCGTCGTGTACGGTCGCGGCGTTGCCGTCGTAACGGCGACGGGTATGGACACCGAAATGGGCAAGATCGCGGGCGCGTTGGCGCAGGCACAGGAGGGCAAGACCCCCTTGCAGATCAAGCTCGGACAGCTTTCGAAGGTACTCACGTGGCTCGTTTTGGGCATCTGCGTGATCGTGTTCGGCGTACAGCTGATCCGCGCGGGCGGGTTTGATTTCGATTTCGTGATCGATTCGTTCATGATCGCCGTATCGCTTGCCGTGGCGGCGATTCCCGAAGGGCTCGCGGCGGTCGTTACCGTCGTTTTGTCGATCGGCGTTACCAATATGTCCAAGCGCAACGCGATCATTCGTAAGCTTACCGCCGTGGAAACGCTCGGCTGCGCGCAGATCATTTGCTCGGATAAAACGGGTACGTTGACGCAGAACAAGATGACCGTCGTCAAGAGCTACGGCGAGGACGAGGCGCGTATCGCGACTGGCATGGCGCTTTGCTCGGACGCCGAGCTCGACGATAACGGCGAGGTGACGGGCGAACCGACGGAAGCCGCGCTCGTGGCTTGGGCGCAGAAGCTCGAATTGCCGAAATACGATCTGAAAAAACGGTTGCCTCGCGTGGGCGAATTGCCCTTCGATTCCAACCGTAAGATGATGACGACGTTGCACGAAACGGAAAACGGGCTCGTGCAATACACCAAGGGCGCGCCCGACGTCGTGATCGACCGTTGCACGTACTACCTTGAAAACGGCAAACCCGTCGAAATGACGGCGGAAAAGAAAGCCGAAATATTGCAAGCGAATAAGGCGATGGCGGACGACGCGCTCCGCGTGCTTGCCTGTGCGGAACGGGTCTGGAAAGAACTCCCCGCCACCGACGATACGGAAACGGTCGAAACGGAGATGTGCTTTACGGGTCTTTGCGGTATGATCGACCCCGTTCGTCCCGAAGTGAAAGCGGCGATCGTGCAGTGCCGCGAGGCGGGTGTCCGTCCCATCATGATCACGGGCGACCACGTAGACACGGCGGTCGCGATCGCGAAAGAACTGGGAATCCTCACGGAGGACGTCCGCGCGATCACGGGCGCGCAGCTTAGCGACATGAGCGACGAGGAGTTCGAAAAGGAATTCCGTGATATAAGCGTGTACGCGCGCGTACAGCCCGAACACAAGACCCGTATCGTCAACGCATGGCGGAAGGCGGGCTACGTCACGGCGATGACGGGCGACGGCGTGAACGACGCGCCCTCGATCAAGTCCGCCGACATCGGCGTGGGCATGGGCATTACGGGCACCGACGTTACCAAAAACGTGGCGGACATGGTGCTTACCGACGATAATTTCGCAACGATCGTCGGCGCGGTAGAGGAAGGACGGCGCATTTACGACAATATCCGTAAAGCCATTCAGTTCCTTCTTGCCTCCAATATGAGCGAGGTGATCGCCATTTTCGTGGCGACGCTCTTTGGCTTTACCATTTTGCAACCCGTACACCTACTTTGGATCAACCTCGTAACGGATACCTTCCCCGCGCTTGCGCTCGGTATGGAAAAATCGGAAAAAGACGTTATGAAACGGAAACCTCGCGATTCGAAAGCGGGGATATTCTCGGGCGGTATGGGTATCGATATCCTGTATCAGGGCGTGCTCGTCGCCATACTCACGCTGGTTTCCTATTATTTGGGACACAGCGTACTTGCCGAGGGCGGCGCGAGCGGCGATCACGGCGTTACGATGGCGTTCCTTACGATGTCGATGGCGGAGATATTCCACAGCTTAAACATGCGCTCGCAACGCGGCAGCCTTTTCGGCGTGAAATCGTTTAACAAAACGCTTGTCATTGCCGCGATCGGCTCGCTTTTGGCAACGACCGCCGTTTGCGAGATCGACTTCCTTGCCAACGCGTTCGGCTTCGTTTCCGTTGGGTTTGCGGAGTACGCTTTGGCGATCGGACTCGGCTTCTGCGTTATACCGATCGTGGAACTCGTAAAGCTGATCCAGAGAAAGTGCGGAAAGAAACGCGACTGAGCGCACGTTGTCGAAGTGTGTCGAAACGCGTTCGGCAACGGCGGATCGTGACGAAAAACAAAAAACGGGCATACCGTGTCCGCGTTGAATGAAAAAACCGTTCCCTTGCTTGGGACGGTTTTTTTTTAAAAAAATTGCGTTTTTGTCGGAGATTTTTTCTTAAAACCCTTGACCGAACGCATAAGATATGTTATAATAATACTTGTAAAAGCAGGATTTTGGCTTTTTCTTCAAGAAAAAGGATATAATTTCAGCGACAAAAAGCGTTCGTGACCGTAAGATAAGGCGGCGCGGACAAAAACCGAGGTGTAAAATGGCGGACAAAAAACAATTCGAAGCATCTAAGATCGACGCTCTGTACAGCTGGCTCTCGTACGACTTGCAAAAAATCAAGAACGAGCTTTTGAACGAGATGAAATATTCTTCCGTTCAGGTCGGGTCTTTGTATCAGGAGATCAAGGGCGACAGAGAAAAATCCTCGCAAGCGATCGCGCAGGAGATCCGTTACAGCTATAAGCAGAACCAAACGATTTACGACGGTTTGGCGGCGATGCTGTCGGAACAGGTCGGTCAACGTCTTGATTCGATGGATGAAAAAGCGACCTCGATCGCCGACGTGCAGAACGCGGTGGCGGAGGTGCTTGCCAAATTGAGCGAAGTACAGTCGGGCGTTTCCGTTTTGGAAACGTTCAACGCCGATACGCTTGCGGAGTCTGTAAAGGAGAAGGTGGCGGAAGTCCTTCCTCAGCTCGAAGAAGCGGTGGGCGAACTCAAATACAGCTTCATGCAGCATCAGTCCATTTACGAGGGGCTTACCTCGCTCATCTCGGGGGAAGTCGTTACCAAGATCAACGACGTGGAAACGAAGCTTGCGGCGCTCGAACAGATCGACAGATCGCTGGAAGATATCGATCGCAGAGTGGCGGAAGGCGTCGCGGCGTTCGAGGACGCGGATTATAAAACGGTGATCGAATCGGTGGCGGAAAAGACGGAGGAAAGCGTTTCCGAACACAGCCGTCAGATACTCGACGCGGTAGCGGCGATCCCCGTTGCGGAAAACGTCGATTATAACCGAATCGTAGACGAGGTGGGCGATAAAATGCTCGAGATCTTGGGTGAGGTGGTCGCGCAGGAACCTGCGCCCGCGCCCGTTGCGGCGACGGAGCCCGTCGAAGCGAAGATCGATTACGATAAGATCGTTTACGGCACGGCGGAAAAGGTCGTCGAATCGTTGCCCTATCCCGAAAAGGTGGATTATCGCCGTATCGACGAACGTTTCATGAAAGCGGCGGAAAAAGTGCAGATCAACGTCGGCGAGGACGTGATCGCGTCCGTAGTGTCGCTTGCCGTGGAAAAGGCGATGGCGGCGCTCGATGTCGAAGCGATCGCGGCGGCGGTCGCCGAGAGAGTTGCGCTTCCCGAAATTTCCGTTCCCGAAGCACCGCAGATCGATTACGACAAGCTTGCGGATATGGTTGCGGAGAGATTGGCGGCGAAGAACGAAGAGCTTGCCGAAAAGATTGCCGCGAACAATAACGAGCTTGCCGATACGATCGTTGAAAACAACGACAAGCTTGCGGATAAAGTCGCGGAAAAGGTCGGACAGATCGAAAACGTCGATTACGACAGGATCTCGGCAATGTACGTACCGACGGAAGAAGTGGATTACGACCGTATTGCGGCGATCGTAGAGGAAAAGACGGCGAAAGATCCCGTCGAACCTACATACGAGCTCGTGGTCGACGACGAGGGGATCCAATCGATCGCGGAAGGAATTTCCGAACGCCTTTGCAATATGTGCGCGGAATGTATGCTCGTACCCGCGGAGGAAGAAGCCGTAACGGAAGAGACGACGGAGGTAGCGCAAGAAGAAATCGCCGTTGAAGAGACGGTCGAGGAAGCGAAGGAAGAGGTAAAAGAAGAATCGCCTGCGCCGAGCGACGAACTCGCGGTGTCTTTGTCCGACGAATATCAGGAGATCAACGATCAGTTTGTGGACGCGGAAACGGGGCTTGTGATCCGTTTGAAAAAGAGTTTCACGGCAAAGATGAAGCAGAGCGAGGAAAACGTTAAGGGATATTACAGTGATATCAAAAACGAGCTGACCTCTTATAAGAAGATCAATTCGAACGTGAGCTGGCACGGCGACAGATTCAACTACGGCAGAGATACGATCGCAAAGGTGAATATCAGCGGTAAAACGCTTTGCTTCTATCTCGATCTCGATCCCGAAGATCCCGAATTCAAGCAGACCGTATATCATCAGAAAAACGTCGGCGCGCAGAAAGCTTACGAACACACGCCGTTCATGATGAAGATCAGAAGCGACGCGGCTGCGAAGAAAGCGCTCCGCTTGGTGGGCTATCTTGCGGAAAAATACGGCGCGGAAAAGAACGAGAAGTTCGAACCGACCGATTACGTTTCCGAATTCGCTTACGCTTCCACCAAACAACTCTTTGACGATGGGTATATTAAAGTCACGAAGGAAAAGAAAGTCGAATTCGACTTTTGATTGGCATAACCGATGATTCGGTTGCACACATACGAATAATCAAAAGAGAGCTGATAATTCCCATAATTTTCGGCTCTCTATTTTATGAGCGAAGAAGCCTTCGCTAAGGAGAAATGCAGGAACAGTGAAAGAGAACAAAGAGAACAAAGAGAACAAACGGAAAGAAAAACAGAACGAAAAACGCGGACAAGCCGTAAAGAACGCGGAAACGGGGAATAAGCGTCGCGGCTCCAAACGGAATCCCATGGGCACGGCGTTCGACCCGTCCGCCGCAAGCGAGGCGTCGCCCGCAACGGAGAAAAGATCCCGCGCGCCGAGAAATGCGGCGCGGACGAATTCGAAAAAGGAAACGGCGTCGGCGAAGAAAAATCCGATCGTAGCGGAAGTACGGGAGGAAAGACCCAAGCGTTTGCAAATGAACAAGAAGCCGACCTCGAAAAGGAAAAAGCCCGTGAAGATCGTATTCCTCGGCGGCGTGGGGGAGATCGGTAAAAATATGACCGCGATCGAATACGGCAACGATATTATCGTGATCGACGCGGGGCTTACCTTTCCCAACGGCGAGGATATGCCGGGGATCGATTCGGTCGTGCCCGATATCACCTATCTTGCGCAGAACAAAGACAAGGTGCGCGGCGTATTGCTTACGCATGGTCACGAGGACCATATCGGCGGCGTACCTTACCTCATGAAGGAGCTTTTGCCCGATACGCCCATCTACGGCACCCGTCTGACTCTGATGTTGACGGACAACAAGTTGCAGGAGCACCGCATTGCAAACGTTGCGGAGCGCGTCGTCGAGGCGGGCGATCGCGTTCGATTGGGCGTGTTCGAAGTGGAATTTATCAACGTAAATCACTCCATTTCCGGCGCTTGCGCACTTGCGATCCGTACCCCGAACGGACTTATTTATCACAGCGGCGATTTCAAGATCGACCTTACGCCCGTGGCGGGCGCGCCGATCGATTTCAAACGAATTGCCGAGCTCGGCAACGAGGGCGTGCTACTCTATATGGGCGAATCGACGAACATCGAACGCGCGGGCTACACTATGAGCGAAACGGTTGTGGGAACGACTCTCGATCATTTGTTTTCGGGAAATATGACCCGCAGACTGATCATCGCGACGTTTGCTTCCAACGTACACCGTTTGCAACAGATCATCGATCTTGCGGTAAAATATCGCCGTAAAGTCGCGTTGTCGGGAAGGAGCATGTTCAAGGTCGTGGACGCGGCTGTGAAGATTGGGGAACTGAAGATCCCCGAGGGCGTTCTGATCGACGTCGAAAAGACGAAAAACCTGTTCGACGGCGAGCTTCTGATCGTTTCGACGGGCTCGCAGGGCGAGCCCATGAGCGCGCTCACGCGTATGGCTTCGGGCGATTTCAATAAGGTGACGGTAGGCGTAAACGACACCATCATCATTTCGGCGAATCCCATTCCCGGGAACGAAAAAATGATCTATCGCGTGATAAATAATCTGTATAAAAAGGGCGCGCAGGTCGTATACGAAAGTTTGGAAAAGATCCACGTTTCGGGACACGCTTGTCAGGAAGAGCACAAAATACTCCATTCCCTGTTGAAGCCCAAATTCTTTATTCCCGTGCACGGCGAATACCGTCATTTGAAACGGCACGCCCAACTTGCCGAGTCGCTCGGCATGCCCGAACGGAACATCATGATCACGGAGATCGGCAACTGCGTGGAATTGACGGATACGGATATCCGTTTGGGCGAAAATATTCCCGCGGGTACCCGCCTTATCGACGGCGAAGGGATCGAGGATTACGGCACCAGCGAGGTCATGAAGGACAGACTGAAAATGTCCGCGGAAGGGATCTTCACCGTAGCGATCGCCGTCACGGGTAATTACGTGATCAACGACCCCGTGGTCGAGGCGCACGGTTGCGTGTTCACCGAACAGACGGGCACGGAAGCTGAGATCAAAGCGATCGCGCAGCGCGCCGTGGAAAATTACGATTACGAAAACGGCAATAAGGAAGAACTTTCGGAGCATATCAAGAAAACGCTTCGCAACTATTTCTATAAAAGAACGCGTCAGTGTCCGCTGATCATCGTTTCGGTGCTGGACGTTTAACTTCAAAATTTGACGAAGGATAAAAACAAATGAAATATACGGCGTCGCTGGTAAAACTGCATATCGACGAAACGCTGGCGAAAGCACGCGCGGACGCACTCGCGCGAGGCATACCCGTAGCGGACGACGAAACGTTGCAATTTTTGCTGGTAACGCTGAGCGCGGCAAAACCGACGCGGATACTCGAGATCGGTACGGCGGTGGGGCTTTCGGGCGTCGCGATGCTGAAAGCATGTCCGTCTGCCCGTCTTACGACGATCGAGCTGGAGGAGGACCGTCATCTGGAAGCGAAAGAGAATTTCGAAAAATTCGGCGTGGCGGACAGAACGACGGCGCACTTCGGCGATGCGGGCGAGATACTCGCCATGATGGACGGACAGTTCGATTTCGTGTTACTCGACGGACCGAAGGCGCAATACGAAAAATATCTTTTCGATTTAAAAAGACTGATGAAGGAGGGTGCGATCCTCTTTTCCGACGACGTATTGTTATACGGCTGGGTGAGCGGCGAGGAGCCGACGCCGCAGAAACGGCGTTCGATCGTGGAGAAAATACGCTCGTATCTCGACGTTTTAACGGCGGACGGCGATTTTATCACCTCCGTTTTGAACGTGGGCGACGGCGTGGCGTTGTCCGTATACAGACCGAACACCAAGGAAAAAGGGGAAGCGAGACGGCAATGAAAACGGAGCTTTTGGCTCCCGCGGGGAGCTATGCGAAATTTTTAACGGCGCTGCATTTCGGGGCGGACGCGGTATATTTGGGCGGAAAGAATTTTTCCCTCCGCACCTTTGCGGATAATTTCACGGCGGAAGAACTTTCTTCCGCTGTTCGTCTTGCGCACGAAAAAGGAAAAAAGGTATACGTGACGGCGAATATTTATGCTCGTAACGCCGATTTCGCTACGTTGGCGGACTATTTCCGCTTTTTGGAAGAAACGGGCGTGGACGCGGCGATCGTCAGCGATTCGGGCGTAGTATATCTTGCGAAGCAGGTCGCGCCCAAGCTGGCGATACACCTTTCCACGCAAGCGAATACGACGAATAAATACGCCGTGAAATTTTGGAAAGAACAGGGCGTTTCGCGCG
The DNA here is from genome assembly GCA_017463105.1 of Clostridia bacterium. Classification (GTDB taxonomy): domain Bacteria; phylum Bacillota; class Clostridia; order Christensenellales; family Borkfalkiaceae; genus Scatosoma. The sequence continues at coordinate 120,325 of JAFTPU010000001.1, read as the reverse complement.
TGATCCTCGCGCGGGAACTCTCGATCGCGGAAATAAAGGAAATACACGAATTCGTGCCCGATATCGAGCTGGAAGCGTTCGTGCACGGCGCGATGTGCATATCGTACAGCGGACGGTGCCTGTTGTCCGATTATTTAGACGGAAGGCAATCCAATCGCGGCGCGTGCGTGCAAGCGTGCCGTTGGCGATACGAGGTCCGGGCGAAGAACGCGACGAACGGACAGTCGGAATGGTTGCCGATCGAAGAGGACGACAAAGGCACCTACATTTTCAACAGCAAAGACCTCAATATGCTTTCCCGCTTAAAGGAGCTGGCGGAGGCGGGCGTGTGTTCGTTCAAGATCGAGGGCAGAATGAAGAGCGGGTATTATCTCGCCACCGTCATTAACGCGTATCGGCGGGCACTCGACGGCGGGGATATCGCCGAATCCGAATACGAGCTCGCTTGCGTGGCGCATCGCGAATATACGCAAGCGTACGCAGACGGAAAAAACGGGGAAACGGTCAATTACGACGACAGCCAATCGCGCGGGGAATATACGTATATCGCCGACGTGTTGAGAGCAAGGGACGGATTCGTGCTCGCGGAAATGCGCAATCGCTTTAAAGAGGGTGATATTTTGGAAGCGCTCGCGCCCGACGGGAATTTCAAAAAGAGTTTCCGTGCGGAGGAAATCTACGCTTCGGACGGCGAACGGACGGACGATTGCAAATTGGTACAGGCGGTCTACAGAATCAAATGTCCGTACGAACTAAAAAAGGGGGATTATCTGCGTCGGAAGAACGGATAAAGGATAAAAGCATGAGGAAGAAAATATTGCTTATCGCCACGGGCGGCACGATCGCCTCGCACTTGGGCGCGGAGGGACTGATTCCCGAGATCGGCGCGCAAGAGCTTTTAAAATGCGTTCCCGAGATTTTCGATTTTTGCGAAGTAGACGCCGTGCAACCGTATAATATCGACAGCACGAACGTGACGCCCGCGCATTGGGTCGTTTTGGCGAAAACGATCAAAGAAAATTATGAAAAATACGACGGCTTCGTGGTCTGTCACGGCACGGATACGATGTCGTACACGGCGGCGATGTTGTCCTATCTCGTACAAAATTCCCCGAAACCTATTGTGTTGACGGGCTCGCAACAGCCGATCGATAAGGAGGACACCGACGGCAGAATAAACCTGCGCGACAGTTTTCTGTATGCGGCGAGCGACGTGGCAAGCGACGTCGTGATCGTGTTTCAAGGGAAAGTGATCGCGGGTACTCGTGCGAAAAAGGTGCGCACGAAAAGCTTTAACGCGTTCACCAGCGTGGATTTTCCGAATCTCGGGGTGATCCGAGACGGCAAAATCATTCAATATATTCAGTCCAAAGAGAAAAAGGAACCGCGCTTTTATACGGAGTTGGACGAAAAAGTGGGGTTACTCACGCTTACGCCCGGGGTGCGCGGCGAGATACTCGACGCCTATTTCAAGCTGCACGACGCGGTGGTGCTGTCGGGCTACGGCACGGGCGGGATACCCGAGGGAGAATATTACGGCTTTTACGACGTGATCAGCCGTTGGGAGAAAAAGGGTAAAACGCTCGTCGTTACCACGCAGGTACAGCAAGAGGGTAGCGATATGAACGTTTACCGCGTGGGCAGAGGCTTGAAAAACCGTTTCGATCTTTTGGAAAGCTACTCGATGACGTACGAAAGCATCATTACCAAGCTGATGTGGATATTGGCGATCACGAAAGAGGACGAGGGAGTGAAAAAACTCTTTTATCAAACGGTAAATTACGACTTGATAGGTTAAAACGGGCGTACCATGTACGCGACGAAATAAAAAACGGAGGAGAAGATCATGCGGAAATCGCAACTCAAAAAATATGCGAAATTATTGGCAAAAGTGGGTCTGAACGTAAAGAAAGGGCAGACGGTGTTTATCGGCGCGGGGCTGGACCAGCCCGAGTTCGTGGCGATGGTCGTGGAGGAATGTTATAAGGCGGGCGCAAGCGAGGTGTACGTGGAGTGGAGCTACCAGCCCGTGGAGAAGATATCTTCCACGTACAGAACGCTCGAATCGCTGTCCGAAATGAAGCCTTGGGTAAAGGCAAAATGGGAGTTCAAGGCGAAGAATTATTCCTGTCGCTTATTCATCGAATCGGAGGATCCCGACGGCATGAACGGCGTCGATCAAAACAAGATGAGCGCGGCGCGTCGTGCGATCTATCCGCAGGTCAAACCCTATCGTCTGGCAATGGAAAACCGTCATCAATGGTGTATCGCCGCCGTACCGGGCAAGGAATGGGCGAAAAAGGTATTCCCCGATCTGCCCGAAAAGAAAGCGGTCGAAGAAATGTGGAAAGCGATATTGCATACCTCCCGTGCGGACGGCAAGAATCCCGTGCAGGCGTGGAAAGAACATAACGCCGATCTCGACGCGCGTTGCAAATATCTCAACGATCTCCGCTTGAAATATCTCGAATACAAGAGCGCGAACGGCACCGATTTTACGGTGGAGCTCAATCCCGAGGGACGTTTTGCCGGCGGTAAGGAAAAAACGCTGAAAGGCAGGATATTCAATCCCAATATCCCCACGGAGGAGGTGTTCACCTCGCCCATGGCGGGTAAAGCGGAGGGGATCGTATATTCAACGAAGCCTTTGTCGTATATGGGTGAACTGATCGAAAATTTCTCGTTGCGTTTTGAGGACGGCAAGGTCGTTGAGGTTAAAGCGGAGAAAGGGGAAGCTTTGCTCAAAGAAATGGTCTCGATGGACGAGGGCGCGGGCAAGCTCGGCGAGGTCGCGCTCATTCCGTACGATTCCCCCATCAGCGAATCGGGCGTGCTGTTCTATAACACGCTGTTCGATGAAAACGCGAGCTGCCATTTGGCGCTCGGAAGCGGTTTCAACGAATGTCTGAACGGGTATGAAAATTATACGGACGAGGAGTGCAAAAAGCGGGGTATCAACGAGAGTATGATTCACGTCGATTTTATGATTGGTTCGAAGGATATGTCGATCGTCGGCGTAACGCAGTCGGGCGAGCGCGTGCAGATCTTTAAAGACGGAAATTGGGCGTTTTGATTTGATTTGCGTTTAAGATCGAATGAATTTAGGTATAAATAAAGTAAACGAAAGTGTTAAAGAGGTGTTACGAATGACTGAAATCGATATTTTTTCGGGCTTCCTCGGCGCGGGGAAAACGACGCTGATCAAGAAATTGATCAAGGAAGCCTATGCGGGCGAAAAGGTCGTACTGATCGAAAACGAATTCGGCGAGATCGGTATCGACGGCGGATTTTTAAAGGACGCGGGGATCAATATCACCGAAATGAATTCGGGCTGTATCTGTTGCTCGCTCGTGGGTGATTTTTCCAAAGCCCTTCAGCAGGTCGCGGCGCAGTATGCCCCCGATCGGATCGTGATCGAGCCTTCGGGCGTGGGCAAGCTTTCCGACGTGATCAAGGCAGTGGCTTCGGCTCGCCTCGAAAACGCGAGGCTCAATGCCTTCTGTACGGTCGTCGACGCTTCCAAGTGCAAGATGTATATGAAAAACTTCGGCGAATTTTTCGGCGATCAGGTCGAAAACGCAAGCTGTATCATTCTTTCTCATACGGATAAAACAAGCGAGGAGAAACTGACGGCGGCGGTTTCGTTGCTCAAAGAAAAAAATCCCACCGCAACGGTCGTAACCGCGCCTTGGGACGAATTGGACGGCAAAACGGTGCTCGCCGCAATGGAAAAGAAAGACTGTCTGCAAGCGGAGCTTGACAGACTTTCGGCGGAAGTGGAACGTCATCATCACCATGGGGAAGAGTGCGACGATGAAGAATGTTGTTGTCATCACCACCACCATGACCATGACCACGAGCATGAACATAAGCACGATCATCATGAACACGAATGTCATCATCACCATGGGGAAGAGTGCGACGATGAAGAATGTTGTTGTCATCACCACCATGATCACGACCACGAGCATGAACATGAGCACCATCACCATGAACACGGGCATCATCACCACCACGCGGACGAGGTGTTCACAAGCTGGGGCAAGGAAACGGCGAGAAAGTATACGAAAGAGGAGCTTATCGCCGCGCTCGAAGCGATCGCCGACGAGCATAAATACGGTTCGGTATTGCGCGCGAAAGGAATCGTCGCGGGTGAAAACGCATGGCTCCATTTCGACTACGTACCCGGCGAGCCCGACGTGCGCGAAGGAAGCGCGGGCGTGACGGGTCGACTCTGCGTGATCGGCTGCAATTTAAACGAAAGCGCGCTCGGCGAACTTTTCAAAGTATAAAAGGAAGGTAATTATGGCACAAAAACTTCCCACGGAAACGCCCGTCTATCTCTTTTTGGGATTTCTCGAATCGGGCAAAACGAAATTCATACAGGAAACGTTGGAGGATCCCCGCTTTTCTTCGTCGGGCGAAAAGACCCTGCTTCTCGTAACGGAGGAGGGCGAAGAAGAATACGAGACGATCAAATTCGCCAATGCGGAAAACGTAGATTACGTGCTCCTCGACGATAAGTCGAAGCTGACGGAGGAGTATCTTTCTCGTTTGCAACTCGAATACGGTTCCGATCGCGTGGTCGTCGAGTACAACGGCACGTGGTTGCTCGAGGACTTTTTCAACGCCATGCCCGAGGGTTGGATGATCAATCAGGTCATGACCTTCTTCGATTCGAGAACGTTTTTGAATTACAACGCGAATATGCGGCAGTTTACGTTCGATAAAATACAAAACGCCCAGCTCGTTGTGTTCAACCGTTTCGACGATACCATGGATAAAATGGAATTGCACAAGATCGTGCGCGGGATCAGCCGCCGCACGGATATCGTGTACGAACGCGCGGACGGTAAGGCGGATTTCGACGATATCGAGGACCCGTTGCCCTTCGATATCGATGCGCCCGTGATCGAGATCGAGGATAAGGATTACGCCTTTTTCTACCGTGATCTGACGGAAAATCTCGAGGCGTATATCGGTAAAACGGTCAAATTCAAGGGGCTCGTCGCCACCGATAAGCGTTTGTCTCCGCAGGACGTCGTCGTGGGCAGACACGTGATGACCTGTTGCGAGGCGGATATTCAATATTGCGGGCTCGCTTGCGTGTTGCCCTCCGCGATGGACCTTCAAACGCGGGATTGGATCAACGTTACGGCAAAGGTACAATTCCAAAAACACCGTATCTATAAGGGCAAAGGACCCGTTCTCGTCGCGGAACGCGTGATCGTCTGTGAAGCGCCCGAAGAACAGCTTGCTACGTTTTATTAAAATAAACGCGCGGGATCGGAATTACTTCGATCTCGCGCGGTATTCGCTTGGCGCCAAGCCCGTCCGTTGCGTAAAGAAACGGCTGAAATAATGTATGGATTCGAAATGCAGATCTTCGGCGATCTGCGTAAAGCTTTTGTCGGAATTTGCGATCTTTTCCTTCGCAAGCTCCAATTTTTTATCGTTTATATACTCGATGATCGTTTTCCCCGTCGCGTTTTTAAATTCGCGGCACAGCGACGAGCGGTTGGTGCGGAACAAAAACGCAAGGTTGTCGATCGTGATCTTTTCGAGAAAATTCTCGTCGAGATAGCGTATTACCTCGCCTACGGCAAAGGAATGTTCTTCTACCGCTTCTTTCGCCGATTGTACGGGCGAGTATCGCCTGACGAGCGATATGAGAAAGCTTTCGAACAATATTTCGAGTATCTGTTCGCTTCCGTACGGTTGCTTTTCCTTTTTTTTCATATTGTACACCGACTTATTGTAGGGTGGCGCGAAAACGTTTCTGCCTTCCTTTGCGACCTCCGCCAGCTTGGATATCTCCTGTTCGTTTAAAGCGAACGGGCGGTGGGAAAAATCGCCGAGTTTTTCGCTGTTGCATACGAATCCGATGATGACGACGGACGGGCAACTCTTTTTCGGACACCGCAAAGCGTGCAGTTCGTTGGGCTTGTGAATGATCATTTCGCCCTTTTCCAACGGTCCCGTATAGCTCGTAGACGAGATATATACGCTCCCCGTGTTGACGAAAATAAGCTCGGCAAAGGGGTGCTTGTCGTCTTTGGTGGCGTAATTTTCGGGGAATTCGAAAAAGTGCAGATTGACGATTCCCGAAACGCTCAATACGCGGGTCAATTCGTGAATTTTAAATTCCATACGCTTATGATAGCATAAAGCATGGGAAATGTCAAGCGAATGTAAAAATTTACGATTGTGCAAAACAAAAAGAAAAAAACGGAAAAAGACAATAAAGAGGTTAAATAAAGCAATAAAGAGGTTAAATAGGTTATTGACAAACGCGGCTCGCCGTGATAAAATATAGATAAGCCCCGCTACGATTACAAAACGGGCGAAAAACACATAGTAAAATAAAAATCCGCCGCGTTGATACTGTTCTGCGCGGGGGATGCATAACCGAGGTGAAAAAATGAAAACGGAAGATCTGATCTTTTATCAAATATATCCCAAAAGCTTTTGCGATTCGAACGGCGACGGCGTAGGCGATCTGCGAGGGATACTTTCCAAAATCGATTATATAAAAAATTTGGGTGTGAACGCCGTATGGCTCACGCCGTGCTTTAAGACCCCCAACGTGGATAACGGCTACGATATTTCCGATTACCGCGCGATCGAGGAGAGCGTGGGCACGCTCGACGATTTGGACGAGTTGATCGAAAAGCTGCACGAAAACGGGATCGCAATCATTCTCGATTTGGTGGCGAATCATACCTCCACCGAGCATAAATGGTTCAAAGAATCGCGTAAATCGAAGGATAATCCGTACAGGGATTATTATATTTGGCGCGAAACGCCGCCGAACGATTGGCAGTCCAGCTTCGGCGGTTCGGCGTGGGAGCTTGACGGGGCGACGGGGGAGTATTATCTCCATTCGTTTGCGATCGAGCAAGCGGATCTCAATTGGGACAATCCGAAAGTGCGCGAGGAAATGAAAGCCGTCGTGGATTTTTGGCTGGCGCGGGGCGTCGATGGGTTCCGTTGCGACGTGCTCGATCTCATTTCAAAGGATTGGAAGAAAAACGAAAACGGCAGCGGACCGCGTTTGCACGAATATATCCGCGAATTGTTCGACGGCTATACGGACAGGATATTTACCGTCGGCGAATGTTGGTCGGCAAACGCAAAGAACGCGAAGCTGTTTTGCGGGAAGGACAGAAAAGAGTTGACGACGGTGTTTGCATTCAAGCATCTTTGTGTTGAAAAAGGGCGTTTTCACGTGGAGAAGCCCGCGCTTGACGAGGTCGTCCGTCGCGTGTCCGATTGGCAGCTTGCTTTGCAGGAAGCGAATATCCCCGCTACGGTGTTTTTCGAAAATCACGATCAGCCGCGGAGCGTGAGCCGTATCGGCGACGATGAAAAATACCGCTATGAAAGCGCGACGCTGCTGGGCGGAGTCGTGCTGTTGCACCGCGGCGTGCCGTTCTTAATGCAAGGACAAGAGATCGGTATGACGAATTCCCGCCATAACGATATCGGAAAATTCAACGACGTGGAGAGTATGAATTTTTACCGTGCGAACGTGGGAAAAATTCCCGAAGCGGAGCTGATCGAAAAGATCAATTTCGGCGGGCGGGACAATCCCCGCTGTATGATGCCGTGGACGGAAAAGACGCTGGAAAACGGTTGGCTTGCGCCGTATACCCGCCAAAGCGAGATCAACGTGGAAAGCGATCTCCGAGCGGAAAGATCGGTATACGGATTTTATCGGGAGCTGATCGAATTGCGTAAAAACGAGCCGTGCTTAACACGTGGGGAATATATCCGAAAAGAGCTTACGCCCTCCTATTATATTTTCGAACGGGCGTATGAAGGGGAGAAGATCACGGTCGTTTGCAATTTCCGCACCGAAACGCCGTTTGCGGGCGTAGAGGGCAGGGTATTGCTCAACAATTATCCCGAAGTCGGCGAAACGTTAAAGCCGTACCAGCTTATCGTTTATAAAAATTGAGGTTAAGAAAATGCCATAAAAGAAAGGGGCAGGTATGTAATACATACCTGCCTCGTTTTGTCGCTATCGAAAAAACGCAATCAAACAATGCCGTGCGCCATCATGGCGTTTGCGACTTTCTCGAAGCCCGCGATGTTCGCGCCCATCACATAGTTGCCCTCGAAACCGTATTTCTTTGCCGCGTTGTCGATATTATGGTAAATGTTGACCATAATCGTTTTCAACTTCGCGTCGACCTCTTCACGAGACCAATACAGTCTGCCCGAGGACTGCGCCATTTCAAGCGCGGAGGTGGCAACGCCGCCTGCGTTCGCCGCTTTTGCGGGCAAGAATACGACGCCGTCCGCTTTTTGGAACGTTTCGATCGCTTCGAGATTGGAGGGCATATTCGCGCCCTCGGCAACGTATTTAACGCCGTTTTTAACAAGGATCGCAGCCGATTCGCCGTCGATCTCGTTTTGCGTAGCGCAAGGAAGCGCCACGTCGCAGGGGATCGTCCAGATCCCTTTGCAGCCTTCTACGTATTTCGAACCGGGTACGCGCGCCGCATATTCTTTGATACGCGCTCTTTCGACTTCCTTGATCTGCTTCACAACGTCCAGCTTAATGCCGTTGGGGTCGTAAACGTAACCGTTGGAATCGTACATCGCCACGACTTTCGCGCCAAGCTCTTGCGCTTTTTGGCAAGCATAGATAGCAACGTTACCGCTGCCCGAAACGACGGTCACTTTATCCTTAAAGGAATCGCCGCGTTCTTTCATTGCTTCTGCCGTCATATAGACCAAGCCGTAGCCGGTCGCTTCCGTACGGATCAGCGAGCCGCCGTAGGAAAGTCCGCGTCCCGTCAAAACGCCTACGTGCTCGTCGCGAATTCTCTTATATTGCCCGAAGAGATAGCCGACTTCACGCGCACCCACGCCGATATCGCCCGCGGGAACGTCCGTATCCGCACCGATGTGACGGAAAAGTTCGGTCATAAAGCTTTGGCAAAAAGCCATAACTTCACGGTCAGATTTGCCTTTGGGATCGAAATCCGAACCGCCTTTACCGCCGCCGATGGGAAGACCCGTAAGGCTGTTTTTCAGGATTTGTTCAAGTCCGAGGAACTTGATGACGGAAAGGTTTACGGAAGGGTGGAAGCGGAGACCGCCCTTATAGGGACCGATCGCACTGTTGAATTGTACGCGATAGCCTTTGTTTACGTGCACGTTCCCGTTGTCGTCCACCCAAGGAACACGGAACAGAATAACGCGTTCGGGTTCGGTGAAGCGTTCCAAAAGCGCGGCTTTCTCATATTCGGGATGCGCGTTGATAACGGGCTCGAGCGTAAGCAGGATTTCCGTTGCGGCTTGGTGAAATTCTTTTTCACCGGGGTTGCGTTTTTTGAGGTCGTCTAACACTCTTTCAACGTAGGTCATAAAAATTTTCTCCTCGAAAAAATAGATTTTAATGTGTTTATCAATCGAAATTCTTGATATAACAATATCTTATCACCTTTTTGACTTATTTGCAAGGATTTGAAGGGGGAAAGTGAAAAAAATAATTAAATTTCTACGATTTTTTTATATAAAATAACTCGACGTTATAACATATATAATTTTTATTTATACTTTAAAAAAATTGAGGAGAGTAAAGCAAACACAAAATATTATGCGTGGACAAAAAAAATTGTGCGAAGATAGGGGGAAGACGGGTAGAAAACAATTGCTTTTTACAAAAAAACGGAGTATAATATAAACACGCATCCTTAGTTAAATGGATATAACAGCCCCCTCCTAAGGGGCCGTTGTGGGTTCGATTCCCGCAGGGTGTACCAAAAGGGTAGTTTTATGCCCTTTTATTTTACGCGTATAGAGTAAAAAACTCTATGCGTTTTTTATTATCAAAAACAAGGAGAAACGATATAGGAAAAACAAGCTTGGATAATACGATAACTCTATATCGAGACGTTCCCCGAATATACCATATTACAAATCCAAAAACAAAAAGCGGCGAAGAGCCCGATCGAAATTTCTTTCGGTTAGGTGCGTTTTTTTCCGAAATGAAGAAATACGTCGAAATTGCTTGAAAATAAACGCAATTTATGGTATACTTACATTGTTTGAAAAAGGGAGAAAAGCAGAAAATGTTCGAGCAAATTTTACAAGAAATCAAACGGTTTGACCGAATCGTTATCCATCGCCACAAAAGTCCCGACGGCGACGCGCTGGGCAGTCAGATCGGGCTGAAAAATATCATCAAAGACAACTTCCCCGAAAAGGAAGTCTACGCCGTGGGCGACGACGCAAAACGCTATGCGCTTATGGACGGCTCCACGATGGACGAGATCGCCGACGAAACGTATCAGGGCGCGCTTGCGATCGTCCTCGATTGCGGCGCAAGCTCGCTTATCAGCGACGAACGCTATAAGCTCGCCGCAAAAACCGCGCGGATCGATCACCATATCTACTGCGAAAAGATCACGGACGTCGAGGTCGTGGAAACCGCGTTCGAGAGCTGTTGCGGTCAGATCACCGAGCTTGCCCTCGAGGGCGGCTTAAAGCTTACCCCCGCGTCCGCCACCGCCTTGTATACGGGCATGGTCACCGATTCGGGGCGCTTCCGCTACGATTCCACGACGGCGGATACCTTCCGCCTCGCCTCCGCGCTCATGAAGGCGGGCGTCGATCTCAACGCCGTATATACCAAGCTTTACGAGGACGATTTCTTTTTCGTCCGACTTCGCGCACAGTTTACATTGAAAATTCAATTCACCGACTACCGCGTGGCGTATATTTACACGACCAAAGAGGAACTTCCTTCTTACGGCGTGGACACTTTCACGATCTCCCGCGGCATGGTCGGCACGATGGCGGACCTCCGCGGCGTCGATATTTGGGTCAATTTCACCGAAACGGAAGAAAACGTGCTCGTCGAAATAAGATCTTCGAAATATAATATCAACCCCGTCGCGACCAAATACGGCGGCGGCGGTCACGCCAAAGCAAGCGGCGCGGCGGTAAAAGACCGCAACGAAGCCATGGCGCTTTTGGACGATCTCAACGCCTATAATAAGGAGGAATCCCAATGAACGAAAATATGCGAAAAATTCTCGATAAGATCAAAGAATATAAAAAAATATTCATCTTCCGTCACTTCCGCCCCGACGGCGACGCGGTCGGCTCGACCAAGGGCTTGGCGAGGATCTTGAAGCTCACCTATCCCGATAAAGAAATATACCTCCAAAACGCCGATTTCGCCGATTACGTGGCGTTTCTCGGCAAGGAGGACGAGATTTTGCCCGACGAGGAATATGCCGACGCGCTCGGTCTCGTGCTCGATACCGCCACGCAGGACCGTATTTCCAATAAAAAATACGCCCTTTGTAAGGAGCTCGTCAAGATCGATCACCATATCCCCGTGCAGTCGTACGGCGTTTGCGAATGGGTGGAGGAGGAACGCTCCTCGTGCTGTGAGATGATCGCGGCGTTTTATAGCGCGTTCAAGGACGAACTGAAGATTGATAAAGAGGCGGCGACCTATATTTATACGGGCATGGTCACCGATTCGGGGCGCTTCCGTTTCCGCGAAGTCTCGGGCGAGACCATGCGCCTTGCGGGACTCATGCTCGATCAGGGCATTGACGCCGATAAAATATATGCGCATTTGTACATGAAAGAATTTCATACCTTCAAATTCGAAGCGTACGTACTCAAAAATATACGTATTACCGAAAACGGCGTCGCTTCGCTGTTCGTGACGAAGAAAATGAAAAAGAAATTCCACCTCACCAACGAGGAGGCAAGCGCGTCCGTGTCGTATATGGATTCTATCAAAAACGCACTTATTTGGATCGCCTTTATCGAACACGACGACGGCACGATCCGCGTGCGCTTGCGTTCCCGCTTCGTCACCGTAAGCGAACTCGCCGAACGCTATCGCGGCGGCGGTCATGCTTGCGCAAGCGGCGCAACGGTGTATTCCAAAGCCGAGATAAAAGCTTTGCTCAAAGACGCCGACGCACTCTTAAAGGATTATAAAGAAAAGAACGAGGGGTGGCTGTGATGAAAATTCTGATAACCAACGACGACGGCGTAAACACCCTCGGTATTCGCTTGCTTGCGCAATGGGCGAAGAAATTGGGCGACGTGACGGTCGTCGCTCCCAAATGCGAACAGAGCGGTAAAAGCCACGCGATCGAGCTTGTAAAAAAGATCGAGATCAAAGAGGTTCCCTTCCTCGACGGGGTGCGCGCGTATTCCGTCGATTCCACGCCCGCCGATTGTATACGATTCGGCGTGATCGGCTTAAAGGAAAAATACGATCTCGTGCTTTCGGGTATCAATCGGGGCGCGAACGTGGGCGCGGATATCGTGTATTCGGGCACGTGCGGCGCGATCTTCGAAGCCGTGCGGTTCGGGCTGAACGCGATCGCCTTTTCCGCCTTCCCCGACGGGCAGGAAGCCGCAAGCAAATATCTCGACGAGGTGTACGACTATATCGTAAAGCACGACCTCCTCGCGCAGAATCCGCTTTATAACGTGAATATCCCCAACGAATCGAAGGGGATCCGAGTGACCTGTCAAGGCTCGCAATACTATTCCGACGAATTTGTAAAAGTGGAGGGGAGCGAAAACCTGTACGTGCAGGAGGGCGAGCCGATCGCGGATATTTGTCCCGACGACCTTGACCGCGACGCGGTGGCGTTGCACGCGGGGTATATTTCGATAACGCCGCTACTTGCCACGCGCACGCATATGGGCGTCTTTGAAAAATACCGCACGAAATAAAAAACGAAGCCTTAAAACGGGCAAAAAACGCACAAACCGAGTATTTCCGACGGAGTACTCGGTTTTGTTTATACAAACGAATTTAAAGCAAAAAAGAGCACTCCCGCGAGGGGAGCGCTCCGCGTTTGTGCTATGCTTATTTTGTCATCGTAATGGTCATATAAGCGACTCTGACTTGCTGAGTACCTGCAACGTCAAGTTTCAAATATTTATAAGTAGAGTTGGTAATATTAACGGTATAGTCGGCGTAGGAAGAGGTTACCGAAACGCCTTCGATAAGCGTCCATGTTGTGCCGTCCGTCGAGCCATATACGTTAAGAGTGTCGGCTTTATTCCCGCAATTCAAAGTGATGGAATCGATTACGTTTGTACAAGAAATAATAGCGAAAGCATCGTGCGAAGAACTGGAATAAAGGCGAAGTTCCGTCGTAAAATGAGCTTGGGTTGTCGTTACGGTCGTATAGTCGTCAAGTACGTGTGCTTCATCTTCCGCATACTGCGTACCCGCCGTATAATCGCTGAACGTATACTTTTTAACGATAGAGTCAGCGGAAACGTAGGTTACTGTGATGGTAAGGTCTTTCGTATAGGTCGTTTCGCCCAACGTAAGGCTCGCCGTTACGGTAACGGTGGTGGTTTCGGAGACCTGTGCCACAGTAAGTACGCCGTCGGCAATGCTTGCAGCTGCGCTTTCGGTCGTCCAAGTGATTGCAACGTCCGTATACGTCGTACCTGCCGCGGGGAGCGTTACGCTTGCCGTATTGGTAAATTCGGTTTCAGCAAATGCAAGCTCGTATTTTTCCGTAGCAACCTTAGCCGCCTCCGAAACGGTTGCGTCTAAGTTGTAGGAATCCAACGTACAGCCTTGATCAAACTCGATTGTGCCCTTAAAGTTCTTCAAGATACCCGTTACGGTAATGCTGTCGCCGACGCCGATCAAAGAAGCACTGTCGGTTTCTGCCCCGTCGCCAACCAATTTGTAACATTGAATAGGCTTATCTTCTTTGCCGTCGACAACCATCGTAACGGTAAGATTTTTATTGGTGGTGCTGTAAGCGTAATCAACCGAAATGATTGTACCCGTAAGGGTAAAATTCGTAGGTAACGTTGCATCGTTTTCCAATTCGTAAGCCATATCTACGATCTCAGCCTGCGTGTAGTTTTTAAGGGCTTCGATTTCGAACGTTTTGCTATCCGTCGTTTCGCCGATCGTGAACGTAGCTTTTACGCTGACGGTGGTGGTGAAGTTGGGCACGGCGATCGAAAGAACGCCGTCGTCGATCTGCGCGATGTCGCTACCGCCGACAACTTCCCACGTGATCGCTACTTCCGAATAATCCGAACCAACGGCGGGAAGCGTGTAGGTCTTTGCTTCGCTGATCGTGGAATCGAAAAGAGTAGCAAGAGCTTCTTTTTCCGCCGCGATCTTGGTGTCGTCCGTGATTTCGGAATACTTAACGATATCGCCGAGCTTCGTTACGTAGTTGGTGGGGCTGGTGTCCAAAAAAGAAGTCTTAGACGCGCCGACGGTGGTGAAGGTGTCATACGTACCCAAGTAGTATTCATTGCTTTCGAAAGTAGAAACAAGAGTAGCGTATTTTTCGCTGTAGGTATATTCCGTAACAGCCGTATCGGAATATCTTACTCTTATTTTGCTATCGCTGTTTTTATAAATTTCAACGTATTTCTTGGCTTCGCCGTCAAGATAATAGAGATAATACGTATCCTCTTTCTCCGCTACGGCTTCAAGACCTACCGTCACCGCTTCGTTTGCGTTGGTAGTGGTGTTAAGGAATCCACTGCTTTCGCCGCCCGCGAGATAAAGTCTCTGACCCGTACCGAGCTGATCCATATACAGTACGTCGTATTCTGCCGCAGAAGGCGCGCCGACCGTAATAAGCTGAGTCAATTCGTCAACGTTGATCGTAACGGTCTTCGTCTCTTTCTTTTCGCCGCTTGCTACGGTTACGGTAAGCGTAACGGTCGTAGCGGTTTTTGCGGGCGTGATCGTGAGCTGATCGCCGTCGATCGCCGCAACGGTCGCGTTATCGGACGCCCAACTAATGGTTACGTTGTCGAAATACTGCGCCGTCGTAGGAAGGGTAACGGTCGTCGGTTCGCTGTAATAGGTTTCGATATCGATCGCAAGGTCTTTCAACTCTTTCGCCGCTTTCACTTCGTCGGTAGCCGTCGTCTTATCGATAAACGTGCAAAGCTGTGCGGGGAAAGAGGTCGAAATATAACTGAGCTCACTTGCGGAAATCGTCTCGAAGGAGCTGAACGTGCCAAGATAAGCCGCGCCGTCCGCTGTAACGATCGTGCCGTATTCTTCGCTCCACTTGTAAGCGGTCGCCGCTTTTCTGTCAAGACTGACGGAATAGCTGGTCTTACCGGTGCTTTCGTTTACCGTTGCGTTGATGGAAATATACGAGCTGTCTTTCAGACGGAGATAGAAAGTATCCGTGTTTTCGATAGGCTCGATACGTACGGTCGCCGCAAGGTCGGGATTGGGCGTGGCCTCCAAGTAGTTGCCGTCCATTTCGCCCGTAAGATACAGCTTTTTGTTCAGATTGCCTTGATACAGATAGAAGCCGTAATCGGTATCTGCCGTAGGAGCCGCCGTGATCGCTTCGGGAATATTGATCGATTCTTTCGCCACAACGAGATCTTTAAATTCAAGCGTGTCGGTTGCTTCGCCGCTGGTGATCGTCGCCGTCAGCGTAACTTTTTTCGCTTCGTCCTTGGGAAGGGTAACGACGAGCGTAGCGTTGCCGTCCTTGTCAACGACTACGTTTGCGAGCGACGTGTCGCTCGAAGTCCACGAAACGGTCACGTCGTCGTATACGACGCCGCAGGTAGGCAGAGTAAGGTCAGCCATGATCTCGGCACCGTAGGAAGGAAGGGAAACAAACTCTTTTTCAAACGCTACCTTTTCCGCGTCCGTGCGCTCTACTTTCGTAATATTCGAATATGCGTCTTTGGAAACGGGGATAAGGTATACTTTGTTGTTATAGATCGAAACGATACCCGTAACGTCTGCCGAATAGCCCTTGCTTGCCGCAACGGTATCCTTGAACGTCTTCTGATCGTCGCTCGACAGTATGCAAGCCGAAGAGGAGATACGAACGTAACTCTGCTTGTCTCCGAGCTTGAAGTTGTAATAGGACGAGTTGGAAGCGTCCTGACCGACGATCGTTACGCCTTTGATCGTAACGAGACGGGACTGCAATGCCGTGAGGGTCTCCGCTTGCGTGCTTGCCGCTTCGGAGAAGATCGTGGTGATATCGGTAGGCGTTACCGCTACGGGGGTAGCGTTCAGTATTTCGATACCCGCGTCTACGACTTCCGCTACGCCGTAATACGTCTTGCGCAAGCCTCTTGCACGGATTTCCATACCCACTTGAAGTCCCTCGAGTTGCGCCGCTTCGAGACCGTAGATATAATAACCGCCGTCGCTGTCCTCCATATAAATCTCACGGTTCGATTCGGTGTTTATGATCGCCGAAATAACGCCCTTGACAACGACTGCCTCTTGGTCGTTCTTTGCCATAAATTCCGACCACGTAAGTTCTTTGAACTTGGGTACGGTACGGTCGTAGCTCGTCTGAATGGTGTTGCCGTCTGCGTCCTTGATCGTTGCGGTAAGTACGTAATTTACGTCAGCCGCCGCGTTCTCGTCGATGTCGAGGGTAACGGTGCCGTCGTCGTTTACGACGATTTTAACGCCGCTTTCGACGTTTACCGACCAAGTGATCGTATACGTTTCGCCGTCGATGATCACTTGAGGGTCAAGCGCGGCGTCCGCCGCGGTAACGGTTGCTTTCGGCTTATAAATACCGTCAAGGTACGATTTGGCAGCGTCGAGGTTCGACGAGTCGTCTTTACAGCCGGCAAGACAGCCGAGACAAGCTATAGCCGCAAGAAATCCGAGGAATTTTTTGTTCTTCATTTGTTTCTCCTTCCTTATAAATTTTTTTTATTTACATTCAATTCTTAACGAATTGTAATGTTCTCCATATTAAACACTTTGATCTGATAACTACCCGTAGCGGAATTTTCCGACTTGAAATAGTCGATGACGCCTTTCACGTCGATGGTTTTGTTCATAAACTTATCCGCCGTGACGATCTTACCGTTTTCGTCCTTCAGAACGATCGTACGCACGGTGATCTCGTTGCCGTCGCCGTCCTCGCAGGTAAGCGTGATCGCGCCGTCCGAATCCCCGCCGTTGTTCGTGGTATACGTATCCACCACGCGAAGTCCTTTCATAGAGATCGAGCTCTGCATGGCAAGCTCTGCATAAGCATACGTTGTGGAAGCGTCTTCGTCCTGAAGCTCGATTTCGACCGTGCCGTTAAACTTCTCTATCGTCGTTTCCAAAGAAACGGGGGAGTAAGCAACGCCTTCCTCGCCGAGATCTTTCATGCTGTTGGGATCGTCGGGGTTGCGAACGTTATAATCCACGCCCGAAACCTGATACGAATCGCCCGCCTCGTAATAGGATACCGTGCCCACCACGCGGACCTTATGCCCGGGGAAGAGGACCTCTTGCCCGAAAGCGTTCAGCGAGAAGCCGTAATATACGTACATACCGTACCAAATATCCGTTTCCTCGTCGTAGTTTTCCACGTACGCGCCGTTGTTGTTGAGATAGGTCACGACGCCCTCAAACGAAACTTTCGTCCCGTTGTACGCTTCGAGGTTCAGCCGCAATTCCTTCAAATCGACGGGTTGTGCGTCGCCGTAATAGAAATCGGGGTCTTTTTCGGTAGAGTGCACGTTCAGCTTCAACGCCGTCGCTTGCGAGATCGCTTTACCGCATACCTCGCCGTAACGGTTGCCCTCCGAATTGGAGGCAATCGCAAGACCGTTTTGCAAAATTTCGATGTTCAGATTCCGATAGGTTGCCGACCCTTCGGGCTTGTACCAAACCCAAACGAGGTGTCTGTCGCCCGTCGAATCGCGGTCCCATACCGTGCCGTCCGTTTCCAAAATGATAGACGTTGCGGATTTTAATTTGCTTTTCGTAAAGTTAGACGCTTTTTTGCCCCATTCTTCGATCTTACCCGTGGATTCGGGAGTGTTGATAGCGATATATCTCGCCTTCAGCACGCCGTTGTCCGAGATGGAAGCGGGCACGTTGAAATGCGTCGTGTCGCCGTCGATATACAGCTTGACCGTCGCTTCCTGCTTCAGCGTTTCGGAGCTCATATCCAGCGTGACGGACGCCGCGTAATCCACTTCCTCTATGGAAGGGGAGGAGGACGAATCGTCGTTACAGCCCGCCAGCAATCCGAACGCCGCAAGCACGGTCAAAAGCAGTGATACTATACGTTTTTTCATTCCGTATCTCCTTGCAATAAATTATGCCTGATATTCACATTCTTCCACGGCGTCTTTGAATGCGTTTTTGATAAGAGTCGCCGCCGCGTCGCCCGTAAGCTCGGGGCTTTCCACGAAGCAACGCTGCATCAGCGCGCCTACCTCGTCACGTGCAACGGACGAGCCCTTGAATGCGGGGGACACGTAGTACGCTTCCACTTGATCCATACAGGTCTGTGCGGAAAGCGCCGCGATGAAGCTCGTGCCGTTCGCCTTGTTCAAGAACGCTTTATAATACGTATCGTCCACAACGGACTGCAATACGGGCACGTAACCGGACGCCATAGAGAGGTCGGCTTGGAATTCGACCGTGGTCGTGAGATATTTCGTGAACAGCCACGAAGCGATCACTTCCTGCGGATTGTCCTTTTTGAAGATACAAAGGGAAGGTCCCTGCGAAATTACCTTCGGTGCTTCGGGGTTTACCTGAGGAATGGTGGAGATACCCACTTCGAAGGGATATTCGCCCTTGTCGTTGGGGGTAGGGCATTGCTTCGTCGCACCTGCGGACGAGCCGATCGACATATAACTTCTCGTACCCGTTTGCGCGGTGAACAAGCTGGACGTGTACGAGCCGAGGATCTCTTGCGTCGTCACGTAGCCTTTCTGATACCATTCTCTGTATTCCGCCACGAAATTGCGGTTCGTTTCGTTATCGAACAGGAAATGATCGCCCGTTGCGGAAGTATAAGACGAACCGAGTTGTTCGCACATGGTGATGAACCAGTTTGCTTCCGAGTCGTACCCGAGAGGGATACAGGTCGGGTCGATCGTCTTGATCTGCGCGCAAAGCGCCTCCATTTCGTCCCACGTTTCGGGAACTTCGAGGTTGTTCGCCGTAAAGAACGTTTTGTCGTAATACAGAACCTCCGTCGATTTATAAAGGGGAAGCGTGTACATCTTGTTGTCGCCGAACGCTTTACCCTCGTTGTAATAGCCGGGGATGAAGTCCGCGATCTGTTCGTCGGTAAGACCGAGAACCTCCGTCGTCGAGTCCGCCCTCGTTACGGTGACGTCGCTTGCGATCAAATCGTCGAGGGTACAAACCGCACCCGCAATGTTGTAAAGCGCGACGTGGTCGGGATAGCAGTACGACATATTCGGCTGATTGCCGGCGGTCAGTTCTTTACTGATCTGGTCGCGTACGTCGTCGTAGCCGCCCACCTGTTTGTGGTCGATCGTAATGTTCGGATAGAGCTTGTTAAACTCGGGGATATACTTATTCAATACGTCCGTCAGCGATTGACCCATCGTGTGATAGAACGTTACGGTGACCGCGCTTCCGTCGTAACCGCCTTCGGGGATCACGAGATCGGTAAAGGTTTGCTTGCCTCCGCCGCCGCAAGCCGTCATCGAGCCGAATGCGGTGCCGAGCGAAAGCGTAGCGACGATTGCGCACATGATTCTTTTGAACTTTCCTGTTTTTTGCATTGTTTTATCCTTCTTTTATAATAATTTTTATTATTGACGATGAAAGGGGATCAGCCCTTGATACCGCTTCTCGAAACGCCCTTCATGATATATTTTCTCAGGAAAATGAACACGAGGAAGAGCGGCGTCGAAACGAGGGTTACCGCCGCCATTTGCACGGGGTAATTCACTTCGCCCGAAACGTCGGTGAACGAGTTTCTCAAACCGTTCGTGATCAGCTCGTACGCGTCGTCCGTCGTAACGAGTCGGGGCCAAATATACGTGTTCCATGCGCCCATCATTTTGAGGATCGTGATCGAAATGATGGTGGGCAGTGCAAGCGGGATCATGACCTTCCAAAGATATTTGAGGTCGGTCGTACCGTCTACTTTAGCCGCCAAATACAGCTCGTTGGGTATCTGCATGAAATTCTGTTTTAACAGATAGATGTAAAATACGCTTACGAGGAAAGGCACGATCAGAACGGTGTAGGTGTTCAACCAACCGAGCCGACTTACCGTCTGATAGTTGGTGATCGTGAACAGCTCGCCGGGGATCATCATCGTCGCCAGCAGGATCGCGAACAGCGTGTTTTTCCCTTTAAACTCGAGACGGGAAAACGCGAACGCCGAAAGCACGGTGATCACGAGCGAAAACAGCGTCGACACGATACCTACGTACATGGTGTTGAGGAACAGCCTGCCCAGATTCGCCGCGTTGAATGCTTCCACGTAGTTGTAAAAGACGAACTTTTTCGGGAAAAGCGTCGGCACCGTAAGGTTGTATTCATCCAACGATTTCACGGACGAGATCAACATCCAATAGAACGGGAAGAGGATCACGAGCGCCATGATACCGAGGAAGAGATACAGCATTACCTGCACGATTATTTTTACGGTTTTTTGCTTGGAGGATACCTTTTGCATGTCTTGCTCATGCATGATCTTTACTTCGTTTTCCGACATGACGGTACCTCCTTAATAATGCGTTTTCTTTTTACTTACGTAAAGGTTGATCATAGTCACGACGAAGATGATCGCAAAGAGCATCAGCGCCGCCGCGCTCGCACGCCCTTGATAATCCTGACTGAGCGCGTCGTAAATATAACCGACCATTGTGTTGAGCCTGCGGGGATCGCCGACGGGACCCATCGTGTCGCCGAAAATACCGACGATACTCGAATATTCTTTAAACCCGCCGATAAAGCCTGTGATCACGACGTACGCGATCATCGGGGAAAGAAGGGGCACGGTGATCTTCGTAAACACGCGCCAACGGGGCGTGCCGTCGATCTTCGCCGCTTCGTAATATTGCTTGTTGACGCTCTGCAATCCGCCGAGTAAAATGAGGATCTTGAAGGGGAGCGCGTTCCATACGATATAGATGACCATCACCGTCATGTTTGCCGTATAGCTCGAGCCCGCGTTGATCCAATTGACGGGCTTCACGCCGAATACGCCGAGGATATTGTTGATGATACCCGCCGTCTTGATAAGCTCCGCTTCCGCGCCGATATTGTTGCCGACGATGTTGAACATGGCGGCAAAGACCATACCGATCGCGATCGAGTTGGTCACGTAGGGCAGAAAGAAGATCGTCTGCAACAGCTTCTGCAAGGGCTTGATCGCGTTCAGACAAACGGCGATCAGAAGCGCGAGGATCGTGGAAATGGGCACGGTGATCACGCAAAGCAACAGCGTGTTTTTAAGCGCGGAAGTAAATTTCGCGTACGTGATGACCTTTTGAAAGTTTTGGATACCGAATTCGAACGTTTCGCCGCCGAGCTCGCCCAAGGACGAGTACCCGTTCAGAAACGCCATGCGGAGGGTGTTGACGATAGGCCACAGGGTGAACACCAACAGCAACACGATCGCGGGGGCAAGGTACAGCCAGCCCTTCCATTTATCGAATTTTTTATAGACGAGATTTACGCAAAATCCCTGCCATATCCACTTTACGCAAAAGGTTTTCCAAACCCCGTCCACGAAAGCGGATCTTAAAGCGTTAAGCACTTTCGACATATTCATTTCACCTCGAAATAAATTCTTTCTTCCGTTTTCTTATCGAACAGGAATACTTTATGCGGTTTCAAGGTGTAACGCACGGTAGCGGAGGTCATATCCACTTTGTTGTCGGCGTTGATGATCGAACGGATCACGGGATTGAGAGACGCCTCGTTTTTCGATACCACGCTCACGTCGCGACCCATGATCTCCACGTTGGAAAGCTCGCAAATGAACGGTCCTTTTTCGTCGAGGCTGAACCCTTCGGGACGGATACTCACGTATACGTCTTTATCTTCGACGCCCTTCACGTCAAGCACGGCGTCGTTTCCTATGTACAGCTTTTCGTTTTCCACACGCCCCGTAAACACGTTGATGGGGGGCGTACCGAGGAATTTCGCCACGAAAAGATTATGCGGATCGTCGTAGATCTCCTGCGGTTTTCCCACCTGTTGCACGACGCCCAGCTTCATAACGACGATCACGTCGGAAATACTCATCGCTTCCTCCTGATCGTGCGTAACGAAGATCGTGGTGATGCCCGTTTCCTTTTGAATACGCCTGATCTCCTCGCGGGTCTGCAAACGCAAACGCGCGTCGAGATTGGACAAAGGCTCGTCCAAAAGCAATACGCGGGGCATTTTAACGAGCGCGCGCGCAATGGCGACGCGTTGCTGCTGACCGCCCGAAAGCTCGCTCGGCTTTCTGTCCATAAGATCGTCGATCTGAACGAGCTTCGCCGCTTCCAACGCGCGGTTAAGCATTTCGTCTTTCGTCATTCTGTCCTTGCCCTTCAAATTCTGCAAGGGGAACAGAATATTCTGCTTCACCGTCATATGCGGATAAAGCGCATAGTTTTGGAACACGAGTCCGATCCCTCTGTTTTCGGGCGTGAGCTCCGTCACGTCCTCGTCGCCGAAAAAGATCTTTCCCGACGTGGGCTTTTGCAAGCCGCTGATCATATAGAGGGTCGTGCTCTTGCCGCAACCGGACGGACCCAAAAGACCGACGAGTTTTCCGTCGGGGATCGTAAAGGTGAAATTGTTTACGGCAACGACCTCTTCCCCCGATTTCTTGTTCCGGCTGGGGAAAATTTTAGTGAGATTTTGTAATTCTACTTTCATATGACCTCCCGAAAGTCTTACGTTTGATATATTCGATCAAGTCAATCGCTTGATATATTGCCTTGTTCCTTTTGCGCCGCGACCTCTTGCGCGTGCAACGCTTCCTTATAAGCGATGAGAGCCTCTTCCGTATCGAAGATCTTCTGACTTGCGAAATCGACGACCACCGTATCGGAAAGCAGGTCGTGGATAGAGGAGTTCGTCTGCGTTACCGCCATCACGACGATCTGCAAAAGCATGATCAACCCGATCGTAATCGATCCTACGCTGCCGATCGCGCCGAAATAGATCATAGTGAGAAGCAGCAGGGGAACCATCGTTTCGATCGTATAAAGCCCCAAGATCGAGCGGACGAACAGCACGGGATTGGATACCTTCACGCAATTCGTGCGCATGACGGCGACCCCGAATATTTTCTTTCCCAAAGTTTGTCCGTTTTTAAAAAACAACGGTACGATGAAATGCAAGGCGAGGATCGCGAGGAACAAACCGATCGCAAGGATCGCGAGCGTGAGATAAAACATCGTGTTATACAGCTTTAACACTTCCGGATCTTTCGCCAAAGCGTCGCTTGCCGCCTCGTAATTTTGCTTTTCCGCCTCGGAAAGCGCGTCGTAATCTTCCTGCGAAATATCGAGATCGATCCCGTATTCTTCCGCGTATTGCGCATAATACCCTTCGAGCTTTGCGCTGTGCGCGTCGTACCCGACGATCGCGGAGACGACGGTGGCAAAGCCGACCGCCAACGTCACCGTGAGGATCAGGTCGAATAAATATGCGGAGATCCTTTTCCAAAAATTGGCTTTTTGCAAACTGACAGACATGAAACGATTCCTTGCGGCGGTTGACGGAATATCCGCAACGCCTATATATACTATATATAATAATGTATGCGTAAGCTAAAAACGCGAAAATTTTTCGCCGAACGCTGTTTTATCCAAACAGCGGAAACGCCCGCGGGCGTTTCGGTTTTCCCCACCTTAAAAAACTTTATTCGGAAGAGGGAAAATACGTTATTTGTACCGAACGAAGCCTACTCTTTGAAGCCCGTTCCGAGCACAGTGCGCTATGATCCATTCTTTTTTATCAACTCCTATGATAACACAAAATTCGACAAATTGCAAATATTTTTTAAAAGAATATGAAATTTTTTCTCATAAACGGAAAAATTCAAACAATGCCCTTGATAAATCGATTATTTCGATCGAAGGAACAAATCTCTTCGGAAAAATTCGGTTTTCCCTTGACAGGAGGGAAAAAATGGAATATAATAGAAAAAAAGAAAACGTTTTAACGGAGAATGATCGAAATGAACGTAAAAAACATTTTATCGAAATGCGACCACACTTTGTTGGCGCAGACGGCGACGTGGGAACAGATAAAAAAGATCTGCGACGAAGGCATGAAATACGGCACGGCTTCCGTATGTATTCCACCTTGCTACGTCGGACGGGCAAAAAAGTACGTGGGGGACAAACTGAAGATCTGTACGGTGATCGGGTTTCCGAACGGCTACAACGCCACCGCCGTCAAGGTTTTCGAGACCGAGGACGCGGTAAAAAACGGCGCGGATGAGATCGATATGGTGATCAATATCGGCATGCTTCGTGCGGAAGAGGACGGGCAGGTATGCGACGAGATCCGCGCGGTCAAAGCCGCTTGCGGGGATAAAATACTCAAGGTCATCATCGAAACGTGTCTTTTGAGCGAGGACGAAAAACTGCGTATGTGCAAGATTGTTACGGACGCGGGCGCGGATTATATCAAGACCTCGACGGGCTTTTCCACCGGCGGAGCTACGCTCGACGACGTAAAGCTTATGCGCGCAAACGTGGGCGAAAGGGTGCTCGTGAAAGCCGCGGGCGGTATTTCGGGCTTGGAGGACGCGCAGGCGTTCCTCGATAACGGCGCGTCGCGCCTCGGCACCAGCCGCGTCGTAAAAGCGGTGCAGGACATCGAAGGCAAGGGATATTAAGTCACCCCGCATTTAATAATTTATTCCATAATTTTACATTTTGCATTCTGCATTTTGCATTTAAAAAACATCGTTGATCAAAAAAGGAGAACCTACAATTATGTCAGTTCCTACCCCTCATATCTCGGCGAAGGTAGGCGATTTCGCCAAAACGGTTTTGATGCCGGGCGATCCCCTGCGCGCGGAATATATCGCGAAAACCTATCTTGAAAACGCGGTGCTCGTCAACGACGTGCGCGGCGTACACGGCTATACGGGCTATTATAAAGGCAAACGGGTCTCCGTAATGGCTTCGGGCATGGGGCAACCCTCGATCGGCATTTATTCTTATGAATTGTATCATTTCTACGGTGTGGAAACGATCATTCGAGTCGGCTCCTGCGGCTCGTTCTCGCCCGAACTTCACGCGCGCGATATCGTCGTGGCGATGGGCGCTTGCACCAACGGAAATTACGCCTCGCAGTACAATCTGCCCGGCACGTTCTGTCCGATCGCCGATTTCGAACTCGTCCGTCGTGCGGCGGAGGAATGTGAAAAGGCGGGCGTGAATTACCGCGTGGGCAATATTCTGTCCTCGGATATGTTCTACGACGACGCCGATTCGGGCATGCAATGGGCGAAGATGGGCGTGCTCGGCGTGGAAATGGAATCCGCCGCGCTCTATTGCAACGCGGCGCGCGCGGGGAAGAAAGCGCTCTGCATCTGCACCGTCAGCGATTCGTTCGTATATCCCGAAGAAAACACGACGGCGGAGGAGCGTCAGACCTCGTTTACGAAAATGATGGAGATCGCTTTGGAGCTGGCGTAAGGAGACGGTATGGCAAAACGTGCGTTTTTGATCGTTTTGGACAGCGTGGGTATCGGCGCGATGCCCGACGCGTATAAATGGGGCGACGAGGGCAGCAACACCTTGGGCGTCGTTTCCGCACACCCCGCATTTTTCTGTCCCAACCTCACGGAAATGGGACTTTTCGCCATCGACGGCGTGGGCAAAAAAAACGCTTCGGCGCGTACCTGCTATGCCCGAATGACGGAATCGTCGCAGGGGAAAGACACCACGATCGGACATTGGGAGATCGCGGGCGTGTATTCGCCCAAGCCCTTTCCCACGTATCCCAACGGTTTCCCCGACGAAGTGATCTCCGCCTTCGAAAAAGCCACGGGCAGGGGCGTGCTCTGCAACCGTCCGTACTCGGGTACGGAGGTCATCAAGGACTTCGGCGAGGAGCATTTAAAAACGGGTAAGCTGATCGTGTACACCTCGGCGGACAGCGTATTCCAGATCGCGGCGCACGAGGATATCGTGCCCGTCGAAACGTTGTACGAATATTGCAAACAGGCGCGCGCGATGTTGCAAGGCGAACACGGCGTGGGACGGGTGATCGCCCGTCCGTTCAACGGAGAATATCCCTTCAAACGTACGCCGCGCCGTCACGATTATTCGTTGCTTCCGCCCGAAAACACCGTGCCTGCCATTATGAAAAACTCGGGTCTCGACGTGATCTCCGTGGGGAAAATTTACGACATTTTCGCGGGACTCGGTTTTACGGAAAGCTATCCCACCGTCGGCAACGACGACGGCATGGATAAGACGATCGAAATTGCAAAACGCGATTTCAACGGCTTGTGTTTCGTCAATCTCGTCGATTTCGATATGACCTACGGTCACAGAAACGATATCGAGGGCTATGCCCGCGCGATGACGCAGTTCGATAAACGCTTGGGCGAGCTGTTGCCTCTTTTGAAAGAGGACGATATGTTGATCGTTACGGCGGATCACGGTTGCGATCCCGCCACGCCCTCGACCGATCATTCCCGCGAATATACACCCATGCTAGCGTACGGGAAGAAACTGAAAGCGGGGGTAAACCTCGGCACGCGGGACAGCTTCGCCGATATCGGCGCGACCGTGCTCGATTGGTTCTCTCTGCCTACCGATAAAATTTTCGGTAAGAGTTTTTTAAAGGAGATCGAAAAATGACCGATCGCGAACTTATGGAGCTTGCCGTAGAGGCGAGAAAACGCGCTTACGCGCCCTATTCGGGGTTCCGCGTCGGCGCGGCGTTGCTTTCGAAAAGCGGAAAGACGTATACGGGCTGCAATATCGAAAACGCCGCGTATACGCCCACCAATTGCGCCGAACGCACGGCGGTATTCAAAGCGGTCAGCGAGGGGGAAAGAGACTTTGCCGCGATTGCGATCGTGGGCGGAAAAGGCGACGAGCCGAACGAATTTTGCGCGCCCTGCGGGGTATGCCGTCAGGTGCTCGCCGAATTTTGCGACGGGAATCTCCGTTTGCTTCTCGGCGCGCCCGAAAATATCCGCGCGTATACGCTCGCGGAGTTGTTGCCTTGCTCGTTCGGGAAAAGCGATCTGCATTGAGGAGAGAAGATGAGAACGTACGATATTATCCGTAAAAAACGGGACGGCGGGGAACTGTCGGAAGCCGAGATCAAAGCGTTTATAGACGGCTACGTTTCGGGCGAGATCCCCGATTATCAGGCGGCGGCGTTGTGTATGGCGATCTATTTTCGCGGTATGTCCGTGGAGGAAACCACGGCGCTTACGTTCGCTATACGCGATTCGGGCGAGCGGCTGGATTTTTCGGATATCGAGGGCTTACGCGTGGATAAACATTCCACGGGCGGCGTGGGCGATAAGACCAGCCTGATCGTGGCGCCCATCGTCGCTACGCTCGGCGTAAAGGTGGCGAAAATGAGCGGTCGCGGGCTGGGACATACGGGCGGCACGATCGATAAGCTCGAGTCGATCGAGGGCTTTTGCACCGATCTGCCGATCGCAAAATTTAAAAAGATCGTCAACGAGGTGGGGATCGCGATCGTCGGGCAGAACGCCTCGCTCGCGCCGGCGGATAAACTTTTGTACGCCCTCCGCGACGTGACGGCGACGGTCGACAGCTTGCCTCTTATCGTGTCGAGTATCATGGGCAAAAAGCTGGCGGCGGACGACGATTGTATCGTGCTCGACGTAAAGACGGGCAGCGGCTCGTTTATGAAAACGCTCGATGACAGCCGCAAGCTGGCGGAATTGATGGTCGCGATCGGCAAACGCGCGGGAAAGAAAATGCGCGCGCTCATCACCGATATGGATCGCCCGCTGGGCAATGCGATCGGCAACTCTCTCGAGGTAGTGGAGGCGATCGAGACTTTGCGGGGAAAAGGTCCCGCGGACCTCGTCGAACTGTGCGTTGCGCTCGCGGCGCATATCCTTTGCCTTGCCGACAAGGGCAGCTATGAGGAATGCGAAAAGGCGGCGCGCGAAGCGATCGCAAGCGGTAAAGCCTTGAAAACGCTCGCCGATATGGTGGAAGCGCAGGGCGGAAACAAGGAATGGATATATAATCCCGAAAACTTCCCCAAGGCGAAATATTCTTTTGCGGTAAAAGCGAAAACGGACGGCTATATCACGGGCGTGGATACGGAAGGCTACGGCGTGGCGAGCTTGCTTCTCGGCGCGGGACGGAACACGAAGGACGACGAGATCGATATGGCGGCGGGCATATATCTTTGTACCAAAACGGGCGATTTCGTGCATTGCGGCGATACGCTCGCTTGGCTGTACTCGGAAAAGGAAAGCGCCTTTGCGGCGGCGGAAAAACGCTTGCTCGAGGCGACGCGGATAAGCGACGTCGCGCCCGAAAAGAAACCGTTGATATTGGATATCTTCGAATAAAACAATAAGACCGAAGCCGTAAAAAACGTAAAAGCAAACCCCCCTTTCCCGCACATGGGAAAGGGGGGTTTGGCGACCCAAAACGGGCTCGAACCGTCGACCTCCAGCGTGACAGGCTGGCGCTCTAACCAACTGAGCTATTGGGCCGAATGTTATTGAATTTTGGTGGGCCTTCACGGATTCGAACCGCGGACCAATCGGTTATGAGCCGACAGCTCTGACCACTGAGCTAAAGGCCCGTATGCCTTCCGACCTTACGTCGGCGCACAATGCTTGTTTATAATAAACGATTTTTTTTCAAAAGTCAAGTGATTTTCTTGTAAAAATGCAAAAAATTTTTTTCGACGAAAGAAATTTTTTTTCGACGGAGTTTTACAAAATTTTTTCGTGCGGATTTTTTAAAATAGACGCATATCCGAACGAAGGAGGACGAAAGCAGTGCAGGTCAATGCAAAACGAGAAAACAATATTTTATATATCCGCCTTTGCGGCGAGCTCGACGAACATTCCGCGGCGCAAGCGCGCCACAGCGCGGATACGCTCGCCGAAAGCTCCGCGCTTGTCGAACGCGCCGTGTTCGATCTCGGCGAGGTGTCGTTTATGGACTCGACGGGGATAGGATTTCTGATCGGCAGATATAAAAAATTCCGTCGCTTGGGCGTACCCGTGTACATAACGAACACGCCGCCCACTACCGACAAGATACTGATGATGAGCGGGATATATTCGCTTATACCGAAAATTTGAAAACGCAAGGAGAAAGGACAATGGAAAATTATATGAAAATGGAAATTGCGGCGCGCAGCGAAAACGAGAGCTTTGCAAGGAGCGCGGTGGCGGCGTTCGCCCTTACGCTCAATCCCTCGCTCACCGAGCTTTCGGATATCAAAACGGCGGTCAGCGAAGCCGTTACCAATTGCGTCGTGCACGCTTATCGCGACAACGAGGAAAACGCGAAGATACTGATCGAATGTAAAACGGAGACCTTGCCCGTGCAAGCTCATCGCGGGGACCGTTGCGAAAAATACGGCGTGATACATATCACCGTCGCCGATCTGGGATGCGGGATCGAGGATATCGACAAGGCAACGACTCCCTTTTTCACGACTTTACAAGACGACGAGCGTTCGGGTATGGGCTTTACGATCATGCAAACGTTCATGGACGAATTTTCGGTGGAAAGCGAAAAGGGCAAGGGCACGCGGGTGCGCATGACGAAAAAGATCAAAGCGACGGAAAACGGGGAAGTAAAGGAACGGGTAAATGCTTGATGAAGTGGTCACAATCGAATACGTCCGCCGCGCGAAAACGGGAGATAACGCGGCAAAGGAAGCGTTGATCGAAAACAACGTTTCACTTGTCAAATGTATCGTGAAGCGGTATCTCGGAAAGGGAGTCGACTACGACGATCTTTTCCAGATCGCCTGTATGGGCTTTCTGAAGGCGATCGCGGGCTTCGACGAAAGCTTCGGCGTGAAATTTTCCACCTATGCCGTGCCCATGATCGCGGGCGAGATCAAGCGGTTCATGCGCGACGACGGTTCGGTGAAGGTGTCGCGGGCAATGAAGCAAACGGCGAAAGAGATCAACGCGTACGTGGAGGAATACACTGCCGCCCACGGCAAACAGCCGTCGGTGAAGGAGATCGCGGAAAAGTTCGGACTGGACGAAGCGGAAACGGTGTTCGTGATGGGCTCGTCGAAAATGCCCGTATCGCTGTACAGCGGCGCGGATTTCAAGGACGGTAAGGAACGCGAACTCATCGAAACGCTCCCCGCTAAGGACGATCAGGAGGATTGGCTCGACCGCATGCTTCTCCGCGGCGCGATCGACGAATTGCCCGAGCGCGACAAAAAGATCATCGTATTGCGCTATTTCCGCGATATGACTCAAAGCGAGGTCGCGGAAAAGGTAGGCGTAAGTCAGGTGCAGGTCTCCCGTATCGAAAACCGTATCATTAAGGAGTTTCGCGAGAAGCTGATCGGATAACGGAACGGAAAATAAAACGGACGTTTGTGAAAAAAATCCGCAACCGTCCGTTTTTTGTTTGCAATCGCGGGAAAATCTGTTATAATAGAAGTATGCAAACGGTAAACGGACAAAATGAAAAAAAAGGGTGCTTCGGTTCGCTTTTAAGCGACGTCACGCCCGCCAAGGCTTCGGGACTCGCCTTTTCGACGGCGACGGTATTGCCCGTTGTTTTTTCGTTCGTTTTTCTTTTCGTCGTTTCGCTTTGCGGTTTGACGGCGGAGGGTTACGAAAACGAGGATTGGTATCTGTATTTCGGCTATCTGTTGCCCCAACTCGGCTTCGCGGTCGTCGCGTGGCTGTATCTGATCTATCGCGGCACGCCCGTGAAAACGGCACTTTTAAAACAAAAGTGCCGTCCGAAATATTTTCTCGTCGCGCTTGCGTTGCAGATCGGCTTGCTTTGCTTGTCCGAGCTCAACGTTTGGTTTTTGGAACTCCTCGGGAAGTTCGGCTATACCGATACGGGCATCGCTCTGCCGAGCATGGACGGCTTCGGCTTTGTCGGCGTACTGTTGGTCGTGGGGGTGTTTCCCGCGATCTTCGAAGAAATCATTTTCCGCGGCGCAGTGTTGGACGGATTGAAAAAAACGTTTTCCGTGCCCGTCGCCGTCCTCCTTTGCGGCGCGCTGTTCTCGCTCTATCATCAAAATCCCGCGCAGACTCTCTATCAGTTCTGTTGCGGCGCGGCGTTCGCTCTCGTGGCGATAAGATCGGGCAGTATCCTGCCGACGGTGCTTTCCCATTTTCTCAACAACGCGTTTATCGTCGTTTTGTATAAGCTGGGGGTCGAAAGCTTTTCCACGCCCGTTTTCGCGGTGGTGATGAGCGTTTCCGCACTGTGCCTCGTCGGGTCGCTCGTCTACCTGATCTTCTTCGATAAACAGACGCCGACGGAAAAAACGAAAGGGGAGGGGAAACGGTTTTTCCTGTTTGCCGCGGTCGGTATCGCGATCTGCGCGCTTACGTGGTTTTCCGTGCTCCTCATGGGAATGTAACGCTATGCAAAAGATATACTTTGTAGTCGTCGGGAAAATCAAGGAAAGCTTTTATCGGGAAGCGGTGGCGGAATACGTCAAACGCCTTTCCCGCTTTGCCAAGGTGGAGATAAAAGAACTTGCCGAAGGCGCGGATCCCGAAGCGGAAACGGGGGATATCCTCCGCGCGTGCAGGGGCTATACGATCGCGCTTGCCGTCGAGGGAGAAAAGCTTTCGAGTGAAAAGCTGGCGCAAAAAATGCAGAAGCTTTCCGACGCAGGTAAGGATATCACGTTCGTGATCGGCTCGTCCTGCGGACTTTCGGACGAGGTCAAACGAAACGCCGATTTCAGACTTTCCTTTTCGGATATGACCTTCCCGCACCAGCTCATGCGCGTGATACTCGCCGAACAGGTCTATCGTGCGTTTATGATCAACGCGGGGGCGACCTATCACAAATAAGCACTTTTCCGAAAGACGCCCGCATATACTGAATGCGTGGATATTTTCGAGAAAACTACGGAATTTTACGAAAGCGTAAGGACGGAAAAAAGAATAATAGGCAAAAGTCTGTTCGGACGGGATATCTGCGCCGTCAGGATAGGCGACGGATCGCCCGTGGGACTCGTGCAGTACGCCCTCCACGGCAGAGAATTTATCACCGCGCGTTTGGCTTTTCGCCATTTCGAGACGGGCGTACCTTACGGTAGCGTTTGGCTCGTACCGCTCGCCAACCCCGACGGCGCGCTGTTATCGCAGAGGGGACTTTGTTCCGTTGAAAACGAAGGGGATAGGCGCAATTTGCTTGCGCTCAATAACGGAAACGGGGATTTCTCCCTTTGGAAAGCGAACGGGCGCGGAGTCGATCTCAACGTGAATTTCGACGCGCGGTGGGGAACGGGCAGAAAAAACGTCCGCACGGCGGGCGCGGAAAATTATATCGGCGAAAAGCCTTTTTCCGAACCCGAGACGCTCGCGCTTAAAAATTTTACCGAGGAGATACGTCCCGATTATACGGTCAGCTATCATACGAAGGGCGAGGAGATCTATTGGTATTTTTATCAATCGATGCGTACCTGCCCCCGTGATAAGCGGCTTGCGATGGCGATCTCCGCCTCGACGGGTTACCCGCTTTGCCGCGCGGAGGGGAGCGCGGGCGGTTATAAAGATTGGTGTATCGAAAAACTGAAGATCCCCTCGTTTACGATCGAGGCGGGAAGCGATCTGCTCGTCCACCCGATCCGCGACGCGGAAGATATATTGAAAAAAAACGAAAGGGTCCTGATCGACCTTGCAAAGGAATACGAAGCGTTACGATGAAACGGTTAACGAGAGAAGAAAAATTTATGCGCGAAGCGCTTAAGTCCGCAAAGAAAGGACTGTCCGAGGGCGAAGTGCCGATCGGCGCGGTGATCGTGTACGAAAACAAAGTGGTGGCGCGGGGGTATAACCGCCGCGCGAAATTGCAGCTTGCCTCTGCGCATGCCGAAATGATGGCGATCGACAGGGCGTGTAAAAAATTCCGCTCGTGGCGGCTTCCCGAGGGGTGCGAATTGTACGTGACGTTGGAGCCCTGTCCCATGTGCATGGGCGCGTGCCTGAACGCTCGCGTGGACAGGATCTTTTTCGGCGCGTACGAGCAAAAGGGCAGATCGCTCACTTCGGCGCTTGCGGAAGCGAATTTGCTGAATCACAAAACGGAGGTCGTCGGCGGCGTGTCGGAGCATGAATGTTCGGCGGTTTTAACGGCGTTTTTTTCCTCCATGCGGCAAAGACAGAAAGAGGAGAAAGAGAGAAAAAAGCTTGCCGAAAAATCCGAGGAAGAAAATTTTACTCAAAAAGAAATTTGAAAATTACCCGTTATTCGGTTGACTTAATTTCCGAAAACGGGTATTATAATATACGGTAAGGTTTTCCGCACGGAAAGAGCGGAAGGGAAAAGATGCCACGTCAGAAAAAATCCGTATTCCGTCCGCGGTAAAGCGGCGGCAAGACGGAAAAAATAAAAGGAAGGTTACATATGATAACTCACGGCAATGAAATCAAGTTGTTTAGCGGTAACTCCAACAAGCAGCTGGCACAGGCGATCGCGAAGAAACTCAATACAGAGCTCGGCGAAATCGAAGTCAGCACCTTTTCCGACGGTGAGATCAACGTGCACATCGCGGAAACCGTTCGCGGTAGGGACGTGTTCATTATCCAGTCGACCTGCTCGCCCGTAAACGATAATCTGATGGAGCTTCTCATCATGATCGACGCGGCGAAACGCGCTTCGGCGGGGCGTATCACGGCGGTCATGCCCTATTTCGGCTATGCCCGTCAGGACAGAAAAGCACGCTCGCGCGATCCCATTACGGCAAAACTCGTGGCAAACCTTTTGACCCATGCGGGCGCAGACCGCGTTTTGACAATGGATCTTCACGCGGATCAGATTCAGGGCTTCTTCGATATTCCCGTGGATAATCTGCTCGGCGGTCCCACGCTGTATAATTATTTCGCAAAGCAAAACAACATCGACGTCGTCGTCGCTCCCGATCTCGGAAGCGTGAAACGTTCGAGAAAGGTAGCCGAAAAATTCGGCGTGCCCATTGCCATCATCGATAAACGCCGTCCCAAGGCGAACGTCATGGAGGTTATGAGCATCATTGGCGACGTAAAGGGTAAGAGATGCCTTATGATCGACGACATGATCGACACAGCGGGCACGCTTTGTCAGGGCGCGCAGGCGATCAAGGACGCGGGCGCAACGGAAGTGTACGCAGGCTGTACGCACGCCGTTTTAAGCGGTCCCGCGATCGAGAGATTGAAAAAATCCGCGATCACCAAGCTCGTCATGCTCGATACCATTCATCTCCCCGAGGAAAAGAAAATCGACAAGTTCGAAGTACTTACGGTGGCGGACATCTTTGCGGCGGCTATCGAGAACGTATATCTCGATAAACCCATGTCTAAACTTTACGACTGATCAAAATATCGATACGAAAGATTGCCGCCGCGTTTTGCGGCGGTAGTTTTATCGGAAAGAGGAAAACGAATGTACCTTATCGTAGGGCTCGGCAATCCCGAGAAAAAATATGAAAAGACCTTTCACAATATGGGCTTTATCGCTGCGGGCGACGCGGCGGAAATTCTGAACGCAAAGTTCAAAAAAAAGGAATGCGAAGCGTCGGTCGCGGAAGCGTTCGTCGGCGGGGAAAAGGTGATAATCGCCCGCCCGCTTACCTATATGAACAATTCGGGCAGAGCCGTCAAACAACTGATGGCGAAATACAAGATCGCGCCTGAAAATCTGCTTGTGATCTACGACGATTACGACCTGCCCAAGGGCAAGGTCCGTATCCGCGCAAGCGGCAGTGCGGGCACCCATAACGGCATGCGCAGCATCATCGGCGAAACGGGAATTACCGATTTTCCCCGTATCCGTATCGGTATCCGCGACGAGGAAGCGGATATCCCCATTATTAATTACGTACTTTCCGAGATCCGCAAGGACGATTACGAGCTGTTCGCTTCCGCTTGCAAAAGGGCGGGGGAAGCCGCCGCGGCGTTCGCGAGCGGCGAGGATATCGAACGCGTTATGTGTAAATTCAATTAAATAAATTAAAGAAGAGAATGAAACGCAATTTTTTTACGTTTGAAACGCTGGGCGGGGAATATCCCGCGCTCGGCAAAGAACTCCGCCGAGGTACGCCCACGGCGGTTTTCGGCGTTTCCGATTCTTTGAAATATATGCTCGCGGGGCTTGCCGAAACGCCCGTCGTATATATCACGGCGGACGGTATCTCCGCCCGCAAAGCCGCGCAGAATATCGCCTCCCTTTCGGGAAAAAGAACGGAAGTGCTCGCGGCAAAGGACGAGGTCTTGCTTTATCGAAAAGCCCTTTCGAAGGATTCGCTTTTCCGTAGATTAAACGGCGTTTACGCCCTTCAAAGCGGTTGCGACGTCGTGGTGGCGGAGATCGACGCACTCGCACAGCTTTTTCCGAAAAAATTGCCCGTGATCGATTTCCGTGAGGGAGAGGACTATGATTTTCTTTCCTTGCCCGAAAAGCTCGTGCAGATGGGTTACGTGCGCTCGTTCGAGGTGGAAACGAAGGGAGTGTTCGCCCTCCGCGGCGACATTCTCGATATCTATCCCGTCAACGCGGATAACCCCGTGCGTATCGACTTTTTCGGCGATACCGTCGAAAAGATCAAGCCGTACGATCTTGCGACGGGAGACAGATTGCCGAACGTGAAGGAAACGACGGTGCTTGCGGCGACGGACGTGTTCGCGACCGACGCCGATCGGAAAAATATCGCCGCCGCGCTCGAGGCGGAGGTCAAAAAGTTCAACACCTCCGAATCGTACGCCCGCGCAAGGGAGATCGCCGACGGGATATTGTCGGAAAATTGCGAAAGCTCGTTCGTTTTGCCCTTGCTCGAAAACACGACCGACTTTTTCTCGATACTGCCCGAAAACGCCCTTCTCGTCTTTGACGAGGGCAAAACGCTTTGGGATAAATTCAACGCCCTCTATAAAGAACACGAGGAACGTTACCACCGTCTGCGCGCGGGCGGCGAGGCGTTCACGTTCACCCTTTCGCAATACGCAGACAAAGAGAAATTCGTCGACGCCGTGCAAAACGTGCGACGGCTCGCCCTGCAAACGTTTACGGGCAATCCTTTCTTTTTCGAGCCGCTGAAAATTTTCAATTTGTCGGCTACGCCCACGACGCGCTATTTAAACGGCGCGCCCGCTCTCGTCACCGATATCAAAAATTGGTTGCGGGGCGGCTATCGCGTCATGCTCTTCTGCGGCGACGCGTCCCGTGCGGTGAAACTCGCCGAAACGCTCGGCGAGGAATACGTTTCCACCGTCAAGCTGCCCGATACGCACCCCGAGCTTAAAGGCGTTTGCGTGCTGGAGGATAAGCTCGATAAGGGCATGGTGTTGCACGATTCGAAAACGGCGATCATCGGCGAACTCGACCTGTACGCCAAAGCTCCCGACAACCGTCGCATCCGCAGAAAACGCGGGGACATGTTCTCCGCGCCCGAGGTGGGCGATTTCGTCGTGCACGAAACGCACGGTATCGGTAAGGTCGTCGGAACGAAAAAGATCGAAACGCGGGACGGTACGAAGGAATACATCGCCCTTGCGTATAAGGACGGGGATACGCTGTACGTGCCCGCCGAATGTATGGACACTCTGTCCAAATACGTGGGCGATTCCAACCCCACGCTGAGCAAGATCGGCGGGGCGGAATTCGAACGGGTAAAAGCCCGCGTCAAAGCCTCTTTGAAAAAGCTGGCGTTCGACCTCAAAAAACTGTACGCCGAACGCGCGGAAAACAAGGGCTTCGCTTTTCCCGAAAACGAAGCGTTCATGCGCGAATTCGAGGATTCGTTCGAATATATCCCCACGCCCGATCAGGCGGCGTCCATAGAGGAAGTGAAAGGGGATATGACCTCGGATAAGGTGATGGACAGACTTTTATGCGGGGACGTGGGTTTCGGTAAAACGGAGGTCGCGTTCCGCGCCGTATATCTTTGCGTGCTGGCGGGCAAGCAAGCCGCGCTGATGTGTCCGAGCACCGTTTTGTGTCGCCAACATTTCCATACGGCGGAGGCGCGCTTTGCGCAGTTCGGCGTGCGTATCGCTTCCTTAAACCGTTTCAATACCCCCAAGGAAACGGAAAAGGTTTTGGCGGGGCTCGCCGACGGCTCGATCGATTTCGTCGTGGGAACGCACCGTCTGCTTTCCGCGGACGTAAAATTCAAAAATCTCGGACTCCTCGTGCTCGACGAGGAACAGCGGTTCGGCGTGGAGCATAAAGAAAAGATCAAGCATTTGCGCAAGGATATCGACTGTCTGACGATGACGGCGACGCCGATCCCGAGGACGTTGCACATGTCCCTTTCGGGGATTCGCGATATCTCGACGATCCACACGCCCCCGCACGAGCGGTTGCCCGTACAGACGTACGTGGTTGAGGAAACGGAAACGCTCATTCGCGACGCGTGTATCCGGGAGCTTTCCCGCGGCGGTCAGGTGTTTATTTTGTATAATAAAGTGGAAAGTATCTTCACCTTTGCGGCGACGGTCAAACGTATTTTGCCCGAAGCCACCGTTTCGGTCGCGCACGGCAGAATGGATAAGAATACGCTCGAAAACGCCGTGCTCGATTTTTACGGCGGAAAATCGGATATCCTCGTCACCACGACGATCATCGAAAACGGGGTCGATCTTCCCAACGCAAACACCATAATCGTCATCGACAGCGATCGGCTGGGGATATCTCAGCTGTATCAGCTCAAGGGCAGAGTGGGGCGCGGCTCGCGGCTCGCACACGCTTACTTTACGTTCAAGCCCGAACGGGTGATGTCCTCCAACGCGGCGGCGCGCTTGAAGGCGATCATGGAATTTACCGAGCTGGGCTCGGGGTATAAGCTCGCCATGCGCGATCTCGAGATCCGCGGCGCGGGGAACGTGCTCGGCGCGGAACAGCACGGGCATATGGATAAGGTCGGTTACGAGCTGTACGCCAAGCTTCTGAAAGAGGAGCTTACGGGCGAAAGCCACGAATCGGCGGAGCTCGATATTCGCGCGAACGCGTACATTTCCGAAAAATACATCGAATCGTCCGCGGGTCGCTTGGATAGCTATAAGCAGATCGCGGAGATATCCTCGATCGCCGATTATAAACGGGTATACGCTTCTCTTCGCGATACCTACGGCGAGCTGCCGCGCGCGGTGGAGAATCTGATGGTGATTGCCGTTTTGAAAAGCTACGCTTCGAAATTCAGCGTGAAAAAGATCACCGTGGCAAACGGCGTGGGCGCGCTCGAATTTCCCTCGTTGCAGTCGCTCGGCGACAAACGGATACAGGCGGGCTTGGATAAATATGCAAACCAAACGCGGCTGAACATGACCGAAGCCCCCGTGATCGAGTTCTTCGGAAAGCGGGATTCGGCGGAATTGATGGCGGAAATGACGAAATTTTTAAAATTTTCGCTAACTTTCACAAGTTTATAAACAAAAACGATTGCATTTTACGAAAAAAGCGGTTATAATAGATTAGTGGCGTATAGAAGCGATAGGGGTCCGTACGCCCGAAAGGTAACGAAACACGATAAAAGATCGGAGCATTTTATGAGTAAGAAACACACGTTGAAAAAGGTAGCGGCGCTTATTTTGGCGCTTGGAATGACGATCGGCGCGGCGGGCTGTAATTTCCTCGTCACCGACAGCATGAAGGATCTCGAGCAGGTCGTTGCGACGGTAGACATTTCGGACACGCTCGGCAGCGACGACGATTACAAAGAATATAAGGACGATATCGAAAAGCTCATCGAAAAAGGCGGGCTTTCCACCGATATCCCCAAGCGCGACCTCGTCGCGTATTTCCTGAACGTGGGTTATACGTACGTCCAAAGCTACGGCTACACCTATGAAGACACCTTCAACATGTTGATGGACGGGCTCACCGAAAATAAGATACTCACGCAGTACGCCGTGGCGTATTTCCTCAAAAAGGGAGGCAAAACTGCGGACGATTGCTTAAGCTGGGTGACGGCGGAGCAGGAAAAATATAAAAACGAATCCACCGTTTACAATCTGCTCAAAGCGCACCCCGAAGTGTTGACGATGCAATATTTCCTTACGGGCTACGGCGGCAATACGGCGGAGGATATGAAACCGTATTGGGAAGCGTTGTATAATTTGAAAAAATCGCTCAATAGCTCGCTCGATTCGGCGGAAACGAGCTATATCAAAACGAGCGAGCATACGCATTCGCACGATGAGACCCGTACCACGCCCACGAACGTGAACACGGAGAAAGAGGACTACGTTCCGATGAAGGACGGCAAGCTCGATTACGACGTATATACGGGGCGTAACGCGACAGCCGATTGCGGGGCGTACGAAAAACAGGACGGCTCGACGGCGACGACGAGAAAGAAAGCGTACAACAGCTTCCTTTCCAATCTGCAAAGCTACGGGCTTATTCAGGACGGCGAAAACGTTGCCAACGTGACGGAACTCGATTATTATTATATCGAGCTTTCCTCCACGCTCGGACAGGCGCTCGTCAATAAGTGCTACGAGGAAATGAAGGACGACGCGATCGCGCTTATGACGACGCAGGACGTTTTGAGAAAATACAACGAAATTTTCGGGGCGCAAAAAGAGATTTACGACGAGGACTACACGGCGTTCGATACGGCGCTCGACAGCCTTTCCGACACCTCGTTCGCACTGTACGGCTTGCAGGACTTCGGCTTCGTTTATAACATTCTGCTTCCGTTCTCGGCGGAACAGGAGGAAGCGTATAACGCCGCGAAAAACAAGGGCTTGACGACGAGCGGACAATACAACGCGCGTAAAGCCATTTTGGAGGATATCGTGGCGGAGGATCTCCGCGGAGCTTGGTTCTGCGAGGAAGAGGACGAAAACTATTCGTACGAAGCGACGGAATATTACGGCTCGACGGGTACGGCGGGATATCTGTTCTTCGACAACAACCTCAATAACGACGAACAGTACGAAGGCTTGACGCAATACGCGGGTCTGTATCCTTATCAGGGGAAAGTGACCTATAAGAACGGTACGTTCGAAAAGGCGACCCCGAACAAGACGATGAAGATCGGCGATTTCATCAAGGAATTCGAAAGCTATATCAATTACGTAGTAGACGACGAAAACGTGAAAGCGGCGGAAGTCAAGGATTGGAATAAGGACGGCGAAAACACGCTGTACGATTATAACAAGACCAACTACGACGCGAACAACGACGGCGAAGTGGACAGTTACGGCGATTTCGTGAAATACGTCGGTAAGGTAAGCAACCTCGACGCCGATCCCGCAAACTACTTCAATAAAGAAAGCAACGCATACAAAGCGCTTTCGGCTGTGAACGAGCTGATGTTTGCGTACAGCACGGATACGGGCTGTCTGAACACGTATATGGGCTACGCGGTTTCCCCTTACGGCACCGATTTCGTTTCGGAGTTCGAATGGGCGGCGCAGTACGTCGTAAGAGAGGGCGTCGGCACATACGCGGTAGCGCCTTCCGATTACGGCTGGCATATCATCTATTGCTCGTATAAGTTCAGCGGCGGGGAAGTGTACGGCTTGAACGAGGAAACGTATCTTGCACAGAAGGATACGGTGGGCACGTTCTCCAATCTCTTCTACGAATCGCTGAAGTCGTCCTCGGCAACCAGCCACGCGGACGCTATGCAGAGCTCCGTACTGAATAAGTATAAAGCTTCCGTCGAGCTGTTCACGGACAGATATCAAGACTT
Source organism: Clostridia bacterium (assembly GCA_017463105.1). Classification (GTDB taxonomy): domain Bacteria; phylum Bacillota; class Clostridia; order Christensenellales; family Borkfalkiaceae; genus Scatosoma. The sequence goes on along the minus strand of JAFTPU010000001.1, from coordinate 79,713 downwards.
GCTCGACCTCGATAACGCTTGATCGGTGAAATCGACAACCAAAGCCCCGTCTGCCTTTCGCAGTCGGGGCTTTATACGGCAATAAGGTGAAACTATGGGTAGAATCAAATTATCCGAACATTTCAATTACGGGCGATTGATCAGATTTGTTCTGCCGTCCGTCATCATGATGGTATTCGTATCCGTATACGGTATCGTGGACGGATTTTTCGTGTCTAATTTCGTGGGGGAGATCCCGTTTGCCGCGCTCAATCTCATTTTTCCGTTTATCATGATCCTCGGTTCGGTCGGGTTTATGCTCGGTACGGGCGGCAACGCCGTCGTGTCCAAAGCACTCGGGGAGGGGAATACGCAAAAGGCGAACCGTATCTTCTCTATGCTCGTGTATACGACGATCGTGCTCGGCGTGATTCTATCCGTACTCGGTATCGCCGTTGCTCGCCCCGTCGCCGAGCTGTTTGCCGCCAATGAAAAGACGATGTCGGCGGCGGACAAAGCGGAGCTTATCGAGCAATGCGTGTTATACGCCCGTACGATACTCGTCGTTTTGCCCGCGTTCATGTTGCAAAATGCCTTTCAGGGCTTTTTTGTAACGGCGGAAAAGCCTCGGCTCGGGCTGTACGTTACGATGATCGCAGGTTGCGGAAACATTCTTTTCGACGCGCTGTTCGTGGTTGTCTTTAATTGGGGCTTGTTCGGCGCGGCTTTTGCCACGGCGCTCAACCAGCTTCTCGGCGGCATTATTCCCGTCGTATATTTTGCGAGAAAGAACGACAGCTTGCTCCGTCTCGGCAAAACCAACTTCGACGGCAGAGTACTCGGAAAGGTCTGTATCAATGGGCTTTCCGAGTTGATGACGAACGTTTCCCTATCCGTAGTGAGTATCGTTTACAACGCGCAGTTGATGGGGCTGGTCGGGTTCCTCGGGGTTTCGGCGTACGGCGTCATTCAATATATCGGCTTTATTTTTATCGCGGTATTTTTGGGATATTCGGTGGGGTGCGCGCCCATTATCGGCTATCACTACGGGGCGCAAAATCACGACGAGCTGAAAAATATTTTCAAAAAGAGTCTGACGATCGTGCTCGCGGTAGGCGTGGTCATGACGGCGATCGCGGCGGCGTTTGCCCGTCCGCTTTCGGCGATCTTCGTCCATTCCGACCCCGCGCTTTTGGATATGACGGCGCACGGCATGCGGATCAACGCGCTCAGCTTTTTAACCTGCGGGATAAACATTTTCGCTTCCGCCTTTTTCACGGCGCTCGGGAACGGCGGAATATCGCTTCTCATATCCTTTTCGCGTACCTTTCTGTGTCAAATGGCGGCGGTGCTTATCCTGCCGACGATTTGGGGACTCGACGGCGTATGGAGCGCGTTGGTTGTAGCGGAAAGCGTGACGCTGTTCCTGTCGGCGATATTGTTTATACGGGAGCGCAAGCGATACCGTTACGCATGAGGTAAGCACGGCGAAAGCCGTGTTTTTCTTTTGGTAAAATTTGTGCGAAAACGTAAAAAAATATGACAGCGGGCTATTGACAAAATCGGGGTGAAGTGTTATAATAAATTCAATATTGTTAAAAGGGAGAAAAGCTCCTTTTCGGCGAGGCGGTTATGACGGAAGAAATGCTTAAATCGATAACGGAAGCGGAAGCACGGGCTTCGGCTATAAAAAACGCGGCGTACGAAAAAGCGGCGGCGCTCGTTGCGGAAGCGGAAAAACAAGCCGCGCGCACGGAGCAGTCCTCCGCGGAGGTTTGCAAAGCGTACGCCGAAACGCAGGTGAAAAACGCGCGTGCGGAAGCGGAGCGACGCTTTGAGATCTCGGTAAAGACGGAAGAAAAACAGGCGCGGGAATATTGCGCGCAAGCCCTTGAAAACGCAGAGGATTGTATCGGTAAGATCGTCGGGAGGATAGTCGGTGGCAATTGCTGAGATGCGAAAACTCAATCTCGTGGCGATGTCGTACGACAAAGACGCGATCCTGAACGCTTTGCAGCGTACGTGCGCTGTGGAGATCGTTTCACATGCGGCGGCGGAGAACGCCGTCGTTTCCGAATACGAAACGGAGGGGTTGAAAGCGAAGGTCTCTTCGGTGGAAGCCGCGCTTTCCGCGCTTTGCACGGAAACGGAAAATTACGAAAAAGAGCACGCTATGAAGTCGGACGTTTTGAAGGACGGCTTCGATGTAAGCTATTCCGAATTTATGGCGGCGAAAGACGACGAGGCTCGCGTGTCGGCGACGCTCGAACGGATCAACGCGCTGACCGACGAAAAAAATTCGCTGAAAGCCGAGCTCGTCAAATGCGCGAGAAGTATCGGGCAAGCGGAGATATACGCGACGGTGAACGAGCCGTTTTCGGCTTTTGCCGATACGAGGCACGCGCGGGTGCGGTTGGGCACGGTCGCTTCGACGGGCGCGGAAGCGTTGAAGGCGGCGCTTTTCGAAACGGAGCTTTGCGACGTAAAAACGCTGAACGCGACGGGCGACGAGGCGTTGCTTCTCGTCGTTTCGCACAAGTCGGTCGCGGCGGAAACGGAGGGAGCGCTGTCCTCGTTCGGTTTCACGGCGTGTCCCTACGGCGGGGAAACGACGGGCGCAGAGGTTTACGCAAACGCTTTGCGGCGTAAGGAGGAACTCCTTGCCGCGCTGAAGAAAAACGTTTTCGAAACGTATGAAATGCGGTCGGAAATCAGACCGTTGAAAATTTATTGCGATCGGCTTTCGTTCGAGCTTGAAAAAGCGGAAACGGGCGAAAAGCTCCGCACGACCGAGCGTACCTTCTTGTTGCAAGCGTACGTGCCGAAAGAGGCGGAAGCGACGGTCGAAAACGAATTGAAGGGGACGGGGAAAACGACGTTTTTCGAATTTTTCGATCCCGCCGAGGAGGACGAACCGCCGACGCTGTTGAAAAACAATGCGGTCGTTTCGAACTTCGAAAGCATTACCAATACCTATTCCACGCCCAATTATCGGGAATTCGATCCCAACGCGGTGATGGCGTTCTTTTACAGTCTGTTTATGGGCTTTATCATCGGCGACGCGGGCTACGGGCTTTTAATGACGCTCGTCGGCGGGTGGCTGTGGTGGAAAAACCGCGGGCGACCCACGGGCACGTCCCGTCTCGCGGGCGCGTTCGCGATCGGCGGACTGTTCGCGATCCTTTGGGGCGCGTTATTCAATTCCCTGTTCGGTTTCGCGATCTTTTCAAAGACGGTGATGCCCAATCCGCAGACGGATATGTGGTCGCTTGCGGGGATCGCCGTGCCGAGCGTTCTCGTCATCAGTATGGTGCTAGGCGTTTTTCAATTATTTGCGGGATATATCTGCCGCGCGTGGCAACAATGGCGTCGGGGCGATATTATCGGCGGTATCTGCGACGGCGTGATCTGGGCGTTCTTTTCCGTCGGCGTCGGGCTTGCCGTCGTCGGCTTCGTCGAAGAAGCGAACGTTCCGATCTTGGGAACGGTCGGCGGGATCACGGCGGGCGTATCGCTTGCGCTTGCAATGTTGACGGCGGGCAGGAAAGAGAAGCTTTTCGGCAAGTTCACCAAGGGTTTCGGCGCGGCGTACGGTGTCATCAATTACGCTTCGGATATTTTGAGCTATGCGAGATTGTACGGATTGATGCTTTCGGGCGCAGTCATCGGACAGATCATCGCAACGTACGCGGGTGGATTTATCGTAAGCGGAAGAGTGCCGATGATCGTTCTCGGCGTGGTATTGTTGATCGTCGGGCACGGATTCAATTTGGTCATGAATCTTCTCGGCGCATATATCCACGACGCACGGCTTCAGTACGTAGAATTTTACGGCAGGTTTTTTGAGGGCGAAGGCGAGCTGTTCACGCCGCTCGGCTCGAAACGCAAATACGTGTATCTGCTTCCCGCAAACGCGGAAAAATAGGCGATGAAACGGCTTGCGCCGTTTTGCAAATAAATAAAAAACAAAAATCGGAGGATTTTTATTATGGGTTACACAATAGCTTTGATTGGTATTGCGGCTTGCGTATTGCTTTGCGGTATCGGTTCCTGTATCGGTCTTTATAAGACCAGCACCGCGGCGGCGGGCGTTTTGGGCGAGGATCCCAAAAAGTTCGGTAAGGTCATGGTCCTCGTGTTGCTTCCCGCGACGCAGGGTATCTACGGCTTTATTATCGGCATCATCGCGTCGGGCTCGGTAAACGCGGCTATGACGACCGCGCAGGGTTGGGCGATCTTCAGCGCAATGCTTCCGATGACCATTTCGGGCTTTGTATCCGCATGGTTCCAAGGTAAATCCGCCGTCAACTGTATCTATGCGGTCGGCAAGCAGGAAAGCCTTTCGGGTAAGATGATCGTTTATCCCGGTATGATCGAATTCTACGCGATCCTCGGTCTGATCATCTCCATCATGCTCGTGGGACAGTTTTAAATAACGGGTAAACCATGGGCATGCAAAACATTGTAGACAAAATACTTTCCGACGCAAACGCGGAGGCGCTTTCGATCGTTGCGGAGGCGGAGAGCAAGGCGGCGAAATTACTCGCCGACGCTTCTTCGCGCGCCGAAAAAGCGCGCCGTGAAACGGAAGCGGACGTGAGGCAAAAGACGGAAAGTATTTTCGAAAAGAAAGCCGCGGACGCGCGATTGGAGAGCGCAAAGCTGCACTTGAAGGAAAAGCGCAAGACGGTCGACCGCGTGTATGCGCTCGCGCTCGATCGGCTGATCGCGCTTGAAAAAGAGGACTGCTTGCGCCTTGTGACCGCGCTTTTGGAAAAGTATGCCGAAAAGGGCGACGAACTCTTTTTTGCGGAGAATTTCAAATACGCGGACGAGGCGCGTATATTGCCCGTAGTGAAGGAAAAGGAATTGAAGATCTCCGAAACGAGACTGCCGCTCGACGGCGGTGTGAAGCTCGTGGGCGAGATCGCGGACAAGGACCTTTCCTACGGCGCGCTGCTTGCCGCCGACCGCGAGGAATATCAGGCGGAGCTGGCGCGCGAGCTTTTTAAATGAGTCCGTATCGGAGATAAGAATGGGATACTTGGATACCACGTACACGGGCGGCGTGATCGCCGCAAGGGAAAAATATCTTTTGAAGGATAAAATTTTCCGCCTCTGCGAATTGACGGCAGAGGAGGCGTTTCGCCTTTTGCTCGACAGTGGCTTCGGCGGCGGCGCGGAAACGGCGACGTGCGCGTACGAGTATGAAAAAACGATCGCGGTCGAGGAAGAAAAGATCGACGCGTTCATTCGCGAGTTCGCTCCCTCGAAAACGGAAAAGGCGTATCTTCTTTCTCCGCGTGATTTTCATAACGCGAAAGCGCTTGTCAAAGCGGCGTATCTGAACGAAAGTGCGGAGAGAATGTTGACGGGCGAGGGGCTCGCGTCCGTCGAAACGCTGAGAAATTGCGTGAACACTTCCGATTTTTCGGTATTGGAAAACGTTTTTCTGAAAGAAGCTTGCGAAAAAGCGACGGAGCTTTTACGGGAAGAACCGTCGGGCGCGAAGGTGGGCGAGATATTCGAGAAAGCCCTGTACGCGTATTTGCTCGAAACGGTGAAATTCCGTCCCGTACTCAAAAAGCTGCTCGTTGCGAAAGCGGATATGACGAATATCCTCGTTGCGTTCCGTTGCGGCGATAAGGAGATCGCGCGGGGAAAATATCTGCCTGCGGGAAAGCTGACGGAAGAAACGCTTTCGGCGATCTTCGAGGAGGATAGCGCAAGGACGAAAGCGGCGTTCAAGAAAACGGCGTACGGCGAATTTTTGGATTTATGCTTGGAAGCCAAAGAGAGGGGGTTGCCGTTTACGCAAGCGGAGAGAATGCTCGAAAGCTACGATACGACGTATTTTGCCGAGCGGAAATACGAGCTGAAAAAAAGCGAGCCGTTCCTGTATTATATATATAGAAGAAAGGCGGAATGTGCGAACGTGCGCGTCGTGTTCGCGTGTCTTTCGGCGGGCTTGCGCGAACAGGATATCAAACGCAGATTGCGGGCGTTTTAAGGGAGGATAGGTCGGTGACGGGAAAAACGGCGATCGTCGGGAACGGCGACGGGATCATGGTGTTCAAAGCGGCAGGGGTTGCGACCTTTCCCGCCGAGGACGAAAAGCAAGCGCGGGAGATATTGCGCAGGATCGCAAAAGAATATCAGATCATTTTCCTCACGGAGGACCTTGCCCGCCCGTTGACGGAATTTCTGAAACGCTTCGACGAGGAGCCCTATCCCGTGGTGGCGACCGTGCCGTCGGGCGCGGGCTCGGACGGGTACGGCGCGGAGGCGCTCAAAAGCGCAATGGAACGCGCGTTGGGCGTGGACATATTATTCAACAAGGATTGACGAGGACAAAACGATGGCAGGAAAAACGGTAAAAATTTCTGGCCCTTTGATTATCGCGGAGGGTATGGCGGACGCGAAGCTTTACGACGTCGTGCGCGTTTCGGAAAAAGGCTTGATCGGGGAGATCATCGAGCTTCGCGGCGATAAGGCGTCCATTCAGGTATACGAGGAAACGGCGGGGCTGGGTCCCGGCGAGGACGTGTATTCTACGGGCGAACCGCTTTCGGCGGAGCTTGCGCCGGGGCTTATCACGGGCATTTTCGACGGCATCCAACGCCCGCTTACCGCGTTGTATTTCAAATACGGCGACCGTATTTCGCGCGGCGTGTCCGTCAACAATCTCGACAGAGAAAGAAAATGGGCGTTTATTCCCAAGGTGAAGGTCGGCGATACGGTAGAGGCGGGCGATATTCTCGGCGTCGTCAACGAGACGGAGATCGTCGAACATAGGATCTTGGTGCCGCAGGGCATGGGCGGCAAGGTCGTTTCGATCGCCGAGGGCGAGTATACCGTCGAGGAAACGGTGGCGCAGATCAGTACGGAAGCGGGCGTGAAACCCGTTTGTATGCTCCGCAAATGGCCCGTTCGTAAGGGCAGACCCTATAAAGAAAAGCTTTCCCCCAATAAGCCTATGGTCACGGGGCAACGCGTTATCGATACGCTGTTCCCGATCGCCAAAGGCGGCGTGGCGGCGGTGCCCGGTCCTTTCGGGAGCGGAAAAACGGTCGTACAGCACCAGCTCGCGAAATGGGCGGACGCGGATATTATCGTATACGTCGGTTGCGGCGAGCGCGGCAACGAGATGACGGACGTTTTAAACGAGTTCCCCGAGCTTAAGGACCCGAAAACGGGCGAGCCTTTGATGAAGCGTACGGTGCTGATCGCCAACACTTCGGATATGCCCGTGGCGGCGCGCGAAGCGTCCATTTATACGGGGATCACGATCGCCGAATATTTTCGCGATATGGGCTACAGCGTGGCGATCATGGCGGATTCCACCTCCCGTTGGGCGGAGGCGCTCCGTGAGATGAGCGGAAGATTGGAGGAAATGCCGGGGGACGAGGGCTATCCCGCATACCTCGCTTCCCGTTTGGCGGAATTTTACGAGCGCGCGGGTATCGTGAAGCTGCTCGGCAAGGAAGAGCGTATCGGTTCGGTCACGGCGATCGGTGCGGTATCGCCTCCGGGCGGCGATCTGAGCGAGCCCGTTTCACAGGCGACTCTTCGTATCGTCAAAGTATTTTGGGGACTTTCCTCGTCGCTTGCCTACAAGCGTCATTTCCCCGCGATCGATTGGCTGATCAGCTATTCGCTGTATGCGGATAAGATGAAGGATTGGTACGACGAAACGGTGGGCAAAGAATTTTTACAATACCGTCAGTTTGTGATGACGATCTTGCAAGAGGAAGCCGAGCTCGACGAGATCGTGCGTCTTGTCGGTATGGACGCACTGTCCTCCAAGGACCGACTCACGATGGAAACGGCGAAGATCGTCCGCGAGGACTATTTGCACCAAAACGCTTTCCATGAGGTAGACACGTTCACATCTATGCGCAAGCAGTTCCTTATGCTGAAGCTTATCTACGAGTTTAACCGTTTGGCGGGCGAGGCGATCGCGTCGTACGCCGATCTGGACGATATCCTCGCTTGCCCTTGCAAGGAAAAGATCGGGCGCGCGAAATATATCGGGGAAGAAAACCTCGCGCAGTTCGACGAGATATTCGCGTCGATGAAAACGGAGCTCAAAGCGTTGACCGAAGGAGGAAACGACGATGTTTAAGGAATACAAGACCATACGCGAAGTCGTCGGGCCCTTGATGGTCGTCGAGGGCGTAGAGGGCGTGAAATATAACGAGCTCGTCGATATCGTCAATACGAACGGCGAAATTCGTCGCGGTAAGGTGCTGGAAATCAACCGCGACAAAGCGGTGGTGCAGCTTTTCGAAAACTCGCAGGGCTTGCAGATCGCGGGGGCGAAAGCGCGTTTTTTGGGGCATAGTCAGGAGCTTGCCGTGTCCGAGGATATGCTCGGACGCGTATTCGACGGTATGGGCAATCCCCGCGACGGCGGCGCGCCCGTTATCCCCGAAAAGAAAATGGATATCAACGGCGAGCCGATTAATCCCGCCGCACGCGATTATCCGAACGAATTTATCCAAACGGGTATTTCCGCGATCGACGGCTTGAATACGCTCGTTCGCGGGCAGAAGCTGCCCGTGTTCTCGATGAGCGGTTTGCCGCACGCGGAGCTTGCGGCGCAGATCGCCCGTCAGGCAAAGGTCAGAAGCGGCGATTGTAAATTTGCCGTCGTATTCGCCGCGATCGGTATTACGTTCGAAGAAGCGCAATATTTCGTGGACGATTTCAAAAGAACGGGCGCGATCGAAAGAACGGTGCTGTTTACCAATCTTGCAAACGACCCCGCCGTCGAGCGTATCTCCACGCCCCGTATGGCGCTCACCTGCGCGGAATATCTCGCGTTCGAGAAGGGCATGCACGTGCTCGTCATCATGACGGATATCACCAACTACGCCGAGGCGCTCCGCGAGGTTTCGGCGGCGCGCCGCGAAGTTCCCGGTCGTCGCGGGTATCCCGGGTATCTCTATACCGACCTTGCGAGTTTGTACGAACGCGCGGGGCGTATTCGCGGGAAAGAGGGGTCTATTACTCAAATTCCCATTTTGACGATGCCCGAGGACGATAAAACGCATCCGATCCCCGACCTTACGGGCTATATCACGGAAGGGCAGATCATTCTTTCGCGCGATCTTTATAAACGCGGCGTCAACCCGCCCGTGGACGTGCTGCCGTCGCTGTCGCGATTGAAGGATAAGGGTATCGGCAGAAACAAGACGAGAGAGGACCACGCCGATACGATGAACCAGCTTTTCGCGGCGTACGCCCGCGGTAAGGAAGCGAAAGAGCTTTCCGCTATTTTGGGCGAAGCGGCGCTTTCCGACACGGATAAGCTGTATGCGAAATTCGCGCAGGCGTTCGAAAACGAATACGTCAACCAAGGCTTCGAAACGGACAGAACGATCGAAGAGACGCTCGAGCTGGGCTGGAGATTGCTCACGATCTTGCCCAAGAGCGAATTGAAGCGTATCCGCACCGAATATATCGAAAAATATTGGAAGGAGTAAGCAATGGCAAGGCTTAACGTGAACCCCACGCGTATGGAGCTGAAAAAGCTGAAAGGTCGGCTTTCCACGGCAACGCGGGGACATAAGCTTTTAAAAGATAAATCGGACGAAATGGTCCGCCGCTTTACCGTGATACTGCGGGAAGCGAAACGGCTCAGAGAGGAGGTCGAACAAGAACTCTCCGAGGTGCTGCGCGCCTTTTCGATCGCGCGTTCCGTTACGCCGCCGAGCGTTGCGGAAACGGCGTTTGCGATGCCGTCCGTCGCCGTTACCGCGGACTGCGAAACGCAGAGCGTGATGGGGGTCGACGTGCCGAAAGTAACGCTGAAAAGCGAAAAGCGCGCCGACGGTTTGCCGTATGCGTATTCGGAGATCACGGGGGAGGCGGACTATTCCGTGCAAAAGGCTTCCGAGCTGTTGCCGAAGATGGTGGCATTGGCGCAGACGGAAAAGACGGTGCGAATGCTTGCCGAGGAGATCGAAAGAAACAAGCGCCGCGTAAACGCGTTGGAATACGTAATGATCCCGCAGCTGGAGGAAACGATCAAGTATATCAAAGACAAGCTGGACGAAAACGAACGCGCCGCGGTCGTAAGATTGATGAAAGTAAAAAGCAAAGCGTAAAAGAAATCTCCGAACGACCGTTTGGAGATTTTTATAATTTTTTTAAAAAACGGCTAAAAAATCGTTGACAAATAAAAAGGGAAGGTATATAATAGATAATGCTTTTGGGGATATGGCTCAGTTGGTAGAGCGCCTCGTTCGCAACGAGGAGGCCAGCGGTTCGAATCCGCTTATCTCCACCAAGAGAAACCTAAATCGAACCACTTGTGGGGATTTGGGTTTCTCTTTTTTTATGCAAAAACGGCGAGCCGACTTGTATAATACAAGCGCACGCCGTAGTGCCATTTTTAGTTTTGCTTTTTATTTTATATGCCTTTATTTTTATTTTTTCAAGAATAAATCAATTGACTTTATTATATAGTATAAATCCACCACAAAGATAGTGGGGGATTATACAATCTTCATTGTCTTTAGCTTTCTTTAAGATTTAATTAATTTATTTAACCAACATCCATAAAAGAATCTCCTTTATTTTAATATTTATTAATAAAAAACCTGTATAGAGTATGCTCGACCTTTTCGGGGGTATTTGATAGTTTTATTAAATTGGTTATCCTTACATTTAATTATCTCGTTATCGGAAATAATTTTATTTGATTTAATATCAAGAACAACGAGTCTTGCTTCTTTAGGATACACCAAAGAATCATTAATTTTTAAAGTCAAATTAAGGGTTTCAATTCTATCTTTAATAGAACATTTTATAAACGATCGACTTTTATAGTCATTAATTTGCAAACCAGTGAGTTGAAAACCTGCGTGCCACTCAGTATTTTTTACTGCCTTATGATTTGTAAGGGTAACATGGGTATAGTGTTGCTCATCCTGACGAGTACTAATCTTAAAGTCATTAGGAAAAGAACCTTTATAATAGGGCGTAATTTCTTCTTTTGGCGTTTGGTCCCAATTAGTATACCATAAAGAAAAATTTTGTGCAGCAGAACTGGATTTTTGACTAATCACATCGCAAGAGATATTATATAGCCCACTATGCTCATCTAATATTTCCCATTCAACATTCTGTTCAAGAATGTAAAAATTATCTGAATGGAAAAATTTATCGAACCAAAAATGGATTTTGTCTATCCATCTTGTATTGTATGCAACGCTTAATCCTATAAATAAGATAATAAACGAAACGATAGCAACAAATAAATCAATTAATAAACACCAATATCCAATATAAGACCATAATCCAAAGGTTATAGATATAACTATTCCTAAGGAACCACTTATGGCACCAAAAATCCCTAAGAAATCCTTTTTCATTTTTATCCTTTGTTTTATAATATGTTACGCATCTTTAATATAGTATACTATATCCGCACAATTATTATATGACATATTTACAATTTTGTCAATAGGTTTATGCCAAATTTTATGAAAGTTTTTTAATGAAAAATAAGTTATTACCCATTTGTATATTTTATGCAATAAATATTTTTATAAAATAAACAAGAATATTACGGAAAAACCTTGAAATAATTTTTGAAATCTGCTATACTTATAAGGCAACACAGTTTAATATCAAAATAGCGTAGGCATACTATCGGTAAAGACGTATGCCCTTTATTCCTACGCTATGATTGGAACTGTGTTGCAACTGTGGGTAATGCGTTTTTCGGCGCGTTATCTTCGGATAGCGCGTTTTTTATTAGTTATCGAATTTAGGCGGTTATTAAAAATGGATTTAGAAAAAAGAATACAAAAAGATTGGGATTTAATAAAAGACTTTGATATCTTAGAAGATATTGAAGATTTGAGAAAATTATATCAAGAAAAACCTTATGGTAAATGTTTGAGGAAATATACCGCTTATCCGTGGAGTAAAGAAAACTTCTTTTTTGGCGATAATGCGGAATTAAATAAATATTATAAAACTACTACCGATATTCCGTTTTATCTCAACTATAAAATAGGGCAAAAGTTTCACTCGTTAACGCTATTAGAGTTCTATCGAGATGAAGACAATATTCTAATGGTAAAATGCCGTTGCGATTGCGGAAATGAAGTTTGTCGTAAATGGGTAAGTGTAAACGACGGGAATAGCCGTACTTGTGGTTGTAAACTTGGTCGAGGGATTCAACAAGATAAAAACGAAGAACTTTTGTCGCAGGAAGTTATCAAAAAACTTTGGGATTATGAAAAAAATACAGCTAATCCCGAAAATGTGTTGGCGCGTAGCACAGAGAAATATTGGTGGAAAAATGAATATGGGCAAAGTTATCAACTTGCGCCATACGTTTTTGCGAAAAATGAAACAAGTACTTCATTCCCCGAACAAGTTATATTTTTCTATATTAAACAGTATTTTTCAGATGCTATTAACAAGGCGCAATACATAACCGCAGACGGCGAAATTCTTGAAATTGACATACTTATTCCTACATTGCAAATTGGTATTGAATATGACGGTGCGTTTTGGCATAAAGACAAACTTGCGTTGGATAACTATAAAAATAAAATATTAAATGAAAGTGGAATTTTTTTGATTAGAGTCCGTGAACAAGGACTCCTTAAAATGGAAGATTATGACGGTAAAACGATTATAAGGAAAGAACCATTAGAAAAAAATGAAACATTGATTTCTACGATTAATTCAATTTTTAATGAAATAAAAAAGAGAGATACATTAAATCGTTCCTTTTCAAGAATATCCTTAGACCGAATGCAAAACGACATTAGCAATATTTATGCACAATTCTATAATACGCCAGTAGAAAATAGTATTGCAAATTCAAATCTAATGCCTTTTTGGGACATCAAAAAAAATAAGTTGTTAGATTCTAAATGTGTTAGCGTTAGTGCGCATATTCCTGTTAGTTTTAAATGTAAACAAGGTTTTGAAAAAATCGCAACGCCTTATGAAATCTCTCATCCTAATAAAATTATACATGGAATAACTTGTCCATTTTCTGGTTATTGCAGAGAATTTAATCAAACCCATAGGTGTGAGATTTTTTGCTCAGATTTAATAGTACGCGAAAGCCATACAAAAAAACGCTTTTGGGAAAACGGATTTTATTATTGTCATTTTCATATCGAAAGTGAAGATTTTTTGGCTGTGGTCTTAAATAAAAATTCTTCTTTATATTCCACTAATTTACCCTATAAGCAAATTTTAAAATTTGTTTGTTTTTGTTCTATTGATTATAGGATAAAACCTATAACAAACAAGGTTTTTGATTTCGTATATAATGAATTGGTGGCTCAAAATGAAATTCCCGTAAAAGATTTTTTTGAGCAAGTACGGCATGAATTAAGGGCTCATGAGGTCGTTTGTCTTTTGGAAAATAAAAAAGTCTGTAAGGTTTTAGTTTCCACTTCTACTCTGGATTATTGTGTTGCTCATTTATTAAAAATAAAAGATAATTGTCTTGAAAAAGGTTTTTTTCGTTTGCCTCACAATTTTGTTTTAATTGCCGAAGAGTTATCTTGCACTGATTTATCTGATATGTGCAAGCTTATACAAACAAAAATAGGGTTGGAAAATTGGATTCAGTATGTTGCGGAAATTAGACAATCCGTAAAGTATTATCGAGATAAAAATCGTATAAGAATTGAAACTGAAAATTTTATAAAACAAGTCATTGGGAATATTTATGAAACGGCTGAAACTCCCAACGAAAAACGAGAAAGAGAATTAAAAGAAAACGTTTATCTTGCATTGAATAATAATCAAAATATAAAAGAGATATTACGAAAAGCTATTGTAAATACTTATTCTCCCGCAAGAGAAAAATTGGTTTATGAATTTTATACAAAAGGAATCTTGAAAGAAGTCGGAGAAGATTACAATATTAATCAATCGTTTTATATTCAGGGCTTAAATCTTTCGTTTGTATCAAACGCAAAAGAAGTATTAGAAATTATGGAAATATTAGGCGTTAATAGTGTCTTATATAAGTTGCTGGATTTTGATACAAATGAATTAAGGGATAGATTCATTTCCTTAATCAAGAAATGCTATAACGCAAGTTCTTTTCATATTTTTTGCGGTGGAATGAATGAAAGGTATTTTGAAAAGCAATTTCTCGAGTGTGACGATAAATTGTCGCTTGTGTTTATAACTAAATTGATTAATGTATTAGAGTATGTTTCTTCGCGTGAAAATCGCCCAGAAAAGTATACACGGCTTGACGCTCCTGAACTCATTGAAATATTAAAAAAACGAAAGGCAGAACTATTGTCCAAGAATGTCACAGTGTCATATAACTCCAACACGCAGATAGAATCTTCGATTTCTTATCAACATACGGCTACAGCTCTTTCCCTGATAAAATCCCCAAAAACAGATATCAACGAAGAAAAAGGGCTGGTCGATGAAAGAAACTCCGAGCAAAAGTTGCGGAAAGAACAGGAAGAAACAGCGCGTAAATTAAGAGAACAACAGCAAGCAGAAAAGGAGCGCAGAGAAAAAGAACTTTTGCGCAAAAAAGAAGAAGCGAAAAAACGCCAAGAAGCGATAGCAAGACAAAAGGAATCTTACCGTACGCAAGGACTTTGCCAACATTGTGGCGGAAACTTTAAGAAAAAGTTTTTAATATTTTCTTCGGGTATTTGTTCGCGTTGTGGAAAAAAGAAAGATTATTAAATTTTATACTTCAACTTAAAACGCCCCCCCATAGGATCTGTAAATCCTATGGGGGAATCTATATCGTAAATCAGTTTGATTTTTATTTCCTTACAATTAAATAAAAATTGTGATATAATAATAAAAAATGGGTGATTTATGGAATACTTAAAAACTGAGCAACAATTAAATGACAAAAAAACAGCCAAAGCGATTGAATGTATCAAAAAAGCCTGCGAGGCTGTACACGTAATTAAAGTCGCGAGGCAAAAAACTGAAAAAGCGCGGTATGCTTTACAATCAAATGAAAAGTTATTTGTTTGGAATGCATTACAAGAATATTTGAGCGTATATAAAGGTTTTATCAATAGTGTATCAAATTATACAGGTTTCGTTGTGTATAGTGTCTGTCCAAATTTTTTTGATAATTGTACGATTTTTGAAATCAAATGGCAACTGGAAAATGTTATAGCCTTTGTGTATTTGAAAGAAGCTGTGTCAAGTGTTGCTAAAGATAGTTTTAAACAGTGCTTGAAAAAATTATTAAAATCAACAGGGATGTTTACTGAAACAGAATTAGCATTTATTTGATGATTAAAATCATATAACAGGTATAATATATGGAAATAAAGTATTATCTGCAAGAAGGAATACAAGAAACAAAAACTTCAGAGGTGCCAGAAGATAAGTTTAAAATTATACAAATTCCGTCGATACATGGGATGGAATATGTATATAACGGCGATAACATTATTTTTGAAGTTGATAAGGCATTGGTTTCATTATATGATAAATTTGGAAATATTTATTTCCCTGACACCGCTACATATTGTAAACAAATGTACTCTATTCCTATTTTTGTTCAAGACGCTGGACAAAGTTCTGATTGTGGGATAAGTACAGAACTTTTTAATAAAATGATTGATAATTCCCATACAATTTTGGGCGATAATTTGTTCAAACATTTGTACTTGGTCGATTGTCAATATTTAATTGGCTCTATTCAAAATCATGTCATTGAAATGAATGATTATTTTATAAGGTATTATATTGATTTAAGCTTATGTTCTGTCGGTCCTTACGACGAAAACTATGAGGGCGTTTTCTTTCATGTTTCTACTTCGTCGCGCGTATTGTCATCTTTGGTGGAAACGTATTTTATTAGAGCTTATTCCATTCTTGACCTATTAATAAAAATTGTATACGAAATAAAAAATCCTATTACAACATTTAATAAATACGTCAAATTGGTTTCAAACGAAAAAATTTGGGGCGATAGAAAAAAGTTGGTCTTTAATGATGTGAAAGATACACTATTTGAAGAATGTGAATTGGTAAAAGTTGTTGAATCTTTAAGAAATGAGATTGTTCATAATGGAACGTGGGAATTAAATCCTAAAATTTTTATTGTTAATACAAATAAGAAAATAAAGGAAAAATATATGCTATTTCCCGATTTTGAACAGGGTCGTTTAGCGTGTGTAAAAAATAGAAAACATTTTTTTTCTAAAGGTCAAAAAATAAATGATATTTTTCCTAAAATTCACCTTGAATTTATGAACAGGTTATTAAAAACGATAGAAGTATTAAAAGCATTATAAATTGAACAAAACGGTTCGATTTAGGTTGCTCTTACTTCACCACGAAGGGAAGGCTTAACGCCTTCCTTTTTTCGTGGTGGAGATAACCGTCTACCGAACCGCTGAATTATCAGCGGTTCGTACGAACGAGCAAAAACAGAAGTGTTCATATTTTTCACAGGATTCGTTGCGAGTGAAGCTCTCGCTGTGGGCGAGAATCCGCGTATCGTCCTTTTTTCGTTTTTGGAAAAAATATTTATCCCTTATTATGGATATATTTACTGTTTATTGCATTTATTTCCTGCAAAAATCATGAAAATTAAGTGATTTTTTTCGTTTTTCGTATATTTTTGTATTGCTTTAATCGTGTAAATGTGTTAAAATATAAAGTGTATAATAGCGTATTGTAGATTATTGCGCATTTTTGTAGGTAAAAAAGTCAGTTATGAAGCAAGGCTTTCTTAAATTCAAAAAAAGATTTCAAATCCACGCGATCGTAAAAAGCGTGATCTTCGGCGCGTCGGTCGGGCTTTTGTCCGCGTCTGCGTTGCTTACGATATTAAAGCGGCAAGCCGTTCGGCTTAATCCGTTTTTATACGTATTGATCGGCGTGGCGGTCGCGGCGGTTTGCGGCGGGATTTTATACACGATCCTTCGTCCCACGGATAAAAAGCTGGCGAAGAAGTTGGATAAGGAGTTGCAGTTGCACGAAAAGGTGCAAACGATGATCGCGTTCGAAAACGAAAGCGGGGATATTCTCGAGTTGCAAAGAGCCGATACCGATCTGCGCCTTAAAGAAACGCCCGTCAAATCGGTAAAGACGGGTCGGATTTGGAAACATACCGTAATGCCCGTGCTGGCGGTGGCGATGACGGTCGTCGCGGCGATCGTGCCGATGAAAGAGATCATTCCCACGCAGGCGGAGGAGCCGAAGTTCGAGCTTTCAAGTTGGCAGGAGACCAGACTTACGGAGCTGATCGCGGAGGTAAAGGCTTCCGATATGGAACAGGCGCCGAAGGAAGAGGTCGTGGTGCAACTCGAAGGGTTGCTTTCCGCGTTGAAAACGGTCGATAAGGAAAGCGTGATGAAGCAGACAGTGATCGGCACGATCACGAGTGTGAAGCAAATCGAGGATAAGTACGATTCCTACGACGAGCTCGGGGCGACGATGCTGGCGAGCGGGCAGGAGCAGGTTGCAAGCCTTGCTTCCGCGCTTGCGAAAATGAGTTCTCTTACGGCGAAGCAGGAGTTGAGCGTGCTCAAAGAAAGCATAAAGGAAGAGACGCTCGGCGAGGATATGCAGACGCTTGAGAGGGCGATAGACGGTTCCGTTGCGGAAGCGGCGGAGGAATGGCAGAGCGATGCGCTGTATCTTGCGTTGACGAAGCTTGCCGACGACGTCGGGTACGTGTACGGGACGATGGAGAGCTATACGCAGACTTGGGCGATCATGAAGCTGGACGAAGCGTTTACGAACGCAGAGCGTTCAATCGACGCGGCACTTTTGCAACAGCGGACGAACAAGGAAACGGCGGAAATGGCGGTCGACGAGTTGCTGTTTATTTTCGGGATATCCGAAACGGAATTGCCCAAGGGCGAAAATTCGAGCGTAGGCACGGGCAGCGACGAGGAGGGTGAATACGATCCCGAGGAGAACGACGATCCGTTGAACGACGGCGGTTTGGGCGACGGCGAGGTGGTATACGGAAGCAACGATACGATCTACGATTACGAAACGGGCGCATTTGTAAGCTACGGCGAGGTGCTCGATCGGTATTTCAGCCGTGCCACGGAGCAGAAGTTTTCGGGAGACGTGCCCGAGGAGCTGCAGCAGCTTATAGACGCCTATTTTGCGAAGCTGTACAACGGCTCGAAATAAGCAAAAAAGAGAAAAAATCAGAGATATTAAAGGGATACGATCATGGAGAATATGGAAAAAGTGCAGAAATTCAACGGAGTCATCGAAAACGTCAAGAGCGAGCTTCGCAAGGACGTCGTGGGTCAGGAGGATATCGTCGAGAACGTTATCATCGCCATTATCGCGGGGGGTAACGTATTGCTCGAGGGCGTGCCCGGGGTAGGAAAAACGCGTTTAGTGCGTTCCTTGGGAAAGGTGTTGAGTCTGCCGTTTTCGAGAATCCAATTTACGCCCGACTTGATGCCTTCGGACGTTACGGGCACGGTGGTAATGCAAAAAGACGAAAAAGGGAACATGAAGAGCGTGTTCCGCGGCGGTCCCATATTCGCGAATCTTATCCTCGCGGACGAGATCAACCGTGCTACGCCGAAAACGCAGTCGGCTATGCTCGAGGTAATGCAGGAACACAAGGTGACGGTTTCGAACAATACGTATAAGCTTGACGAGCCCTTTTTCGTATTGGCTACGGAAAACCCGATCGAGCAGGACGGTACGTATCCTTTGCCCGAAGCGCAGATGGACCGTTTTATGTTCAAGCTGATCATGAAATTCCCCGCAGACAGCGAGCTCGTCGACATCGTCAAGATGACGCAGATCACGATGGACGAAACGGCGCAAGCGGTCATCGACGGACCTACGATCCTCGAAATGCGCGCGTTGGCAGCGACGGTGCCCGTCATCGACGAAGTGCTGAGTTATGCGATCCGTTTGGTGTCCAACACGCACCCCGAGCTCGAAAAGTGCTCGGTGGCGCAGAAATATATCAAATACGGCGCGTCGCCCCGTGCGGCACAGGCGCTTATCACCTGCGCGAAGGTGCGCGCGCTTATGCACGGGAATTATAACGTTTCTTACGAGGATATCGACGCGCTGGCGCACGCCGTACTCCGTCACAGGATCAAGATCAATTACAACGCCGTCAACGACCGTTTGGGCGTGGACGAGGTGGTGGACCTCCTTATCAAAGAAACGAAGAAGGCGTCTAAATAAGTATTATGGCTCAATTTACGATTAACGAGGAGTTTTTGCAGCAGATCGAGTTGTTGCAAACGCTTATTAAAAACAATATAGCGGGTCAGTTTGGCGGAAATCACCAAACGCGGACCTACGGCTCTTCGTGTGAATTTGCCGATTACCGCGATTATCTTGCGGGCGACGACGTTACGAAGATCGATTGGAACGCCTATGCGAGATTCGATAAACTTTACCTCAAGCTTTTCCTTGACGAACGGCAGATGCACACGAAAATTTATATCGACGCCAGCCGTTCGATGGAATTCGGCGACAAGAAAAAGGCGGAACAGGCGTTGAAGATCGCCGCCGCGCTTGCCTATCTTTCCGTTTGTCAAATGGACAAAGTGTCCGTATACGCGATCAAAGACAAAGCCGTGCACGAGGTGATCGGCGGCATAGTGGGGAAGGAGGCGTATATCGCGTCCATTCACCGTTTGAACGAAGTGCAGTTCGACGGGGACAGCTTCATAAGCGACGCGATCATGCCCTTGAACGTGGGCTACGGCGACGGCATATCCGTGCTGATCTCCGACTTTTTGACGGATAACGATTACGAAAACGCGATCGATCTTTTTACAGACAAGAAACGCGACGTTTTCTGCGTACAGATTTTGTCACAGGAGGAGCTCGATCCCGTCGTTCGCGGCAGAGTGCATTTTTTCGACTCGGAAAACGCGGAGAAATTTTATCGCAGGAATATCGACCGCGAGATCGCGCGGGCGTATAAGCGCGCGTTGGAATGGTCGATCGACCGTATTAAAAACTATTGCGCGGCGCGCGGCGCCTCGTATCTGCTCGTGGAGGCGGAAGAATCCTTGGGCAGGATATTCCTCGAAAAACTCGTGAACATGGGGGTATTGAAGTGAGCTTCCTGTATCCTTTGGGATTATTGGGACTTATCGGTATCCCGATCCTCATCATCATTTACATAATAAAAAGTAAATATACGGAGCAAACGGTATCTTCCACGTATCTTTGGACGCTGAGCGAAAGGTTTCTCAAGCGTAAGAATCCGATCAGCCGATTGACGGGCATCATCAGTCTCGTGTTGCAGATACTTGCGATCGCGTTGATCTCGCTTGCGATCGCGCACCCCATCATTACGGTGCCCGATCTTGCGGACGAATATTGCTTTATCCTCGACGCGTCGGGCAGTATGAATATGACGTCGGGGGACAAGACCCGTTTCGAACGGGGCAAGGAGCGTATTGCGGAGATCATAGACGATTCCGTGGACGGAAGTATTTATTCCTTGGTTTACGTGGGGAATACGACCAACGCCGTATTCGAGCAGATCTCGGACAAGGAACAGGCGAAGCTCCTGCTTACCGAAACGGAGCCCGTGTATAATGCGGCGGATTTCACGGACGCGATCGGCATGGCGCAGGGATATTTCGATAAAAACAGCGGCATGCAGACTTATCTCGTAACGGATAAATCGTATCAAAATCACGAAAACGTCACGGTGATCAACGTTGCGGGCAGTGAGAATAATTACGGTATTTCGGGCGTTACCTATACGGTAAAGGACAACCGCTTGACGGTGAACGGACAGGTCACGTCCTATCAGAAAGACGCGTCGTTGGGCGTGGAACTCTACGTCGATGACGGTGCGGAAGCGAAAGCAAACGGCACGATCGTCGCGCGTGCGGGCGTACCGACCGCTTTCCAGCTTACCTGTGCGATCGGTAAATTTTCCTCTTTGAAAGTATCGGTTTCCAATGCGGACGCGTTGGCGTACGATAACGAATACGTGATTTTCGACGTGACGAGCGAGAGCTCGTACGACACCTTGTTGGTGAGCGATACGCCCTTTTTCCTGCAATCTGCGCTCGAAACGCTTATGAACGCGCGGCTGGACGTCGTTTCGACGAAAGCTTACGCGGGACAAAGCGGTTACGGCTTGTACGTTTTCGATTGCTTTACGCCCGAAGCGTTGCCCAAGGACGGCACGGTCTGGTTGGTCAATCCCACGCAGAGCGTGAGCGAATCGGGATTCAGCGTACAGGGCGAGGTGTCCCTCGAAGCGGCGGAAAAGCTTGTACTCGAGGAATCGTCCTCATCGACGATGACGAAGCTTACCGCGGATATGGCGCGTGAGGACGTATACGTAATGAAATACGTGAAGTGCGGGCTTTACCGCAATTTCACGACGGTGTATTCCTACAACCGTAATCCCGTTTTGTTTGCGGGTACGAACGGCTACGGAAACCGCGAAGTCGTGTTCGCGTTCGACTTGCACGATTCCAATTTGCCCGTACTTTTCGATTACGCCGTGATCATGCGTAATCTGATCGAATATTCGTTCCCCGAGGTGGTGGAGCGTACCGATTATTATTGCGGAGATACGGTCGATATAAACGTACCCGCGAATTGTGAAAGTATCCGTATAGACAGTCCGAACGAAAACGTTTCCTATCTGAATACGGACAACGCCACTTGCACGTTAAAGCTGGACGAGGTGGGCGTATACACCGTCACGATGACGGTGGGCTCGTCGCAAAGAAGTTTCAATATCTATGCGTCGATGCCCGAAGAAGAACGTATTCCGACGCTCGTGGAGACGGAGATCTGTCTGCTCGGGAACGCCACGGACGGCGGCTTCGACGGCGTTTTCGACCCGTTGATGATACTGTTTATCGCGTTGGCGGTAATTTTCCTTGCGGATTGGGGGGTATACTGTTATGAAAAATATCAGCTTCGATAATCCCTACCTTCTGCTTCTGTTCATTCCTTTCCTTATTATAATAACGGTACCGTTCGTGATCGCGTTCCGTAAGGGCAATAAGGGCAAAGCCGTCGTGGCTTCGTTCGTTTTGCATCTTTTGATCGCGGCGTTCGTTACGTTGGCGGTCGGCGGGACTACGCTTACGACGGTGATGACCGAAACGAACGTATACGTCGTGGCGGACGTTTCCTATTCGGCGAACAGAAATCTCGACACGGTGGACGAATATATCCGATCCGTCAAAGAGGAGCTCCCCCGAAACGCGAAGCTGGGTATCGTCTGCTTCGGTAAAGACCAACAGCTTCTCACCGAAATGGGCGGCACGGTCATCAGCGTGAAAAATTCGACGGTCAACGATAGCGCGACGAGTATTTCCGACGCGTTGAATTATACGGCAAACCTGTTTGCCGAGGACGTGATAAAACGCATCGTATTGATCACCGACGGCAAGGAGACGGACAGCGACGCGTCGGGAAAATTGATCGGCGCGATCGAAAATCTGTACGCAAAGGACATCTATATCGACGCGATCTATCTCGACGATAACATCGCGGAGGAAGTGCGGGAGGTCCAGCTTTCCGACGTCGAGTTTACGTCGAACACCTATCTCGGACACGAAACCACCGCCGACGTACTCGTGCAATCCAATTACGACACGCGCGCGATCGTCTCGCTTTACGGCGGCTTGGCGGAAGAGGGCGCGGAAAAGGAAAAGATATCCGAAAAGGCAGTCGCGCTTACCAAGGGGTATAACGTCGTCAATTTCGACCTGCCTACCGAGGAGGCGGGCACTTACGATTACGAGCTTTCTATCGTTTCCGACGAGGACGAATCCACGTTAAACAACAGCTACGCTTTCACGCAGACCGTTTCAGGCAAGATCAAAGTACTTTTGGTTTCATCGCTGGAAGCCGATCGCGCGAAAGTAGAGGAAATTTACGGCGCGGACGCCGAAATCGACGCGTATATCGCGACGAATAAAGTGCCCTGCACCGTAGAGGAGATCTGCCAATACGACGAGATCGTCCTTTCGAGCATGGACGTGCGTTCGATCGAAAACGTAACGGCGTTCATCGAAGCCGTCGATAAGGCGGTGTCCCTGTTCGGGAAAAGTCTCGTCACGATCGGCGATACGCAGATACAGAACAACACGGACAGCGACCTCAAAACGCTCGAGGATATGCTTCCCGTCCGTTTCGGCAACAACGATCAGGACCCCAAGCTTTACACGCTCGTTATCGATACTTCGAGAAGTATGCAGATGGCGGCGCGTCTGCGCATGATGAAAGAGGCGGCGGTCCAGCTTCTCAATGTACTCAGTACCGAGGATTACGTAGCGGTCGTTTCCTTCTCGGGCGACGTCACCGTGCAACAAGCGCCGACGAAGCTTACCAACCGTACGCAGCTCGAAGAGATGATCCGCGCCATCGAGCCCACGCAGGGCACGTTCCTCGGCAAGGGCATGCAGACGGCGTATAATCTCATGGTGGATCTGCCGTATCGTGAAAAGCAGATCATGCTGATCAGTGACGGCATGTCGTATACGCTCGAGGCGGATAACCCCGTGGAGATCGCGAAAAATTTACGGACGAAAGGTATTTTTACCTCCGTTATCAACCCGATGAGTCGGGAAGGCGCGGACACTTTGTTGGCGATCGCAAGGGCGGGCGCCATGGACCCCGACAACCCCAATTATTACGAGATCAAGGACGAGGATTCGATCAAGGCGCTCGTTTTCGAGGATATCGCAGACGTGCTCACCGAATCGGTGATCGAGAGACCGTCTCCCGTGACGATCGCCATAGAAAAGGACGAAACGGTCGACGGGCTCGCGAGCCTTCCCTCGGTTTACGGCTACGTGTATTCCAAGGCGAAAGCCAAAGCCACCGTCGTTCTGACGACGCTCTATAAAAAATCGGGCGGCGAAATGCTCGACGACGTGCCGCTTTACGCCTATTGGAATTACGGCAACGGTCGAGTGGCGACCTATACCGGCACCCTCACGGGCGATTGGGCGAAGGATTGGAACGCCGAAAGCGAAACGCGGGGCGCGAAATTTTTCCATAACGTGATAAAAACGAGTACGCCGAACGAGCGTATCGACTATCCGTATAGCCTCTCCGTAACGTACGACGGCACGTATTCGACCGTGGAGATTATACCCGTTCAGCTCAATCCTTACGCGACGGCGGACGTGACGGTCACGCTTCCCGACGGCTCGAGCGTCACCGAACGCTTAACGTTCGATTCCACGCGCTATTTCTATAAATTCAACACGCCCGCACTCGGGAAATATACGGTCGATATCTCTTACGCATACGACGACAAGGAATATTCCAGCTCGTCCTCGTTCAACATTTCCTATTCTCCCGAATACGACAGCTTCGCTACCTTCGACCCGTCTACCCTGCACACGGCAATCCGCAACAGGGGCACGGTAAGCGAGGGCACGACGCCGAGTCTTGAAAACGACGAGAAAAAGATCGCCACGTACGAATATTCTTTCACCGTGCCGCTCATGATCGTTTCCGTCGTGCTGTACGTGATCGACGTTATAGTGAGAAAGCTGAAATGGAAGGACGTCAAGAGCTTCTTCAAGAGAAAGAAAAAGGAGGGGGCTTGAACATGAAAAAAAAGAAAATAAGCCTTTTCCTTGCGATCCTCACCGCCGCGACGGTGTTCCTTTCGGGCTGTGGCGAATATAAACCCGCGCAAAGCTCGGGAAACAGTACGGACAATTCCTTCACCTCCTCGTCCGACGGCTCCGACAGCGACGTCGACTCGACGGATACGGAAAATCAGTTTACCGTCGCGCTGTCTTTGAACGGCAAAATATACAAACCGAGTATCGACATCTACGCGCAATGGACGGACGGCTTCAGCTATCACAGCGCCAAGATCGACGAAACGGGCGTGGCGACGGTCGAGAACCTCGACGGCGATTACCGCGTGACTCTGTCCGCCGTTCCCGACGGCTATTCGTACGATCCCAGCGCGTATATGGCGACGAACAATAAGAAAAACGTGACGATCGAGCTCGTCAAGCTCGAACGTTCGCGCGGCGAAGGCGCGGGATTGTATAGCTGTATCCCGATCAACACGACGGGCGTTTACCGCACCACGGTCAAATCGGCGTCGCACGTCGTATATTACGAATTTACGCCGAGGGAAAGCGGCATGTATTCGATCGAATCGTGGGTGGATACTACGCAAAATACGGTGAATCCCTTGCTCGACGTGTATACGGGCAGCTTCGCCGCAAAATATTACAGCAAGACGTTGGACGGCGGCGCGGTCGAATCCACGTATACGAAAAATTTCATACATGAAGTGAATATCCGCGACGATGAGATCGGCAACGCTTTCACGTTCGCCGTGAAAGCGACCTCCAAATCGAACGAATATCCGATCACGGTCGATTTTGCCGTGAAGCTGGACGGGGAAATGCCCCCGCGCAACAGCACGTCGGAGATGAAGCTCCCCGAGGTAACGCTCGTGCATGCTACGCGCCCCGCGGGTGAGTGGACGACGCCCGAGATATTGGAAAACGGGCATTGGAGATACGACGGCACGATGTTCGGATATTCCGACCCCGAGGAGGGGGGCGACGGCTATTATCATCTGTACAACGAAGCGACGGGGAAATACGACGGCGCGACGTTGTACGCAAAGATATCCCAGCCCTGCCAATTTTACGACATTGCGCTTACGCGTATCGAGGATGCCGGCAATAAAAATTTGACGATCGACGGCGTGAACTATAAGTTTTTCCTCGACGGCTGGAATACCTTTACGCTTATTCCGGGGTATTTCTGCGTAAGGAATATCGAAAACAACGTATATTGCCCCTGCCTTTCCACGTGCGGCGGCGCATGCTTGGAAGGCTGTGAAAAATGCCACGCGGAATGTAGAAACGTAACGCAGGAATTGCTCGATTCGCAAGGCGGTTACGCGAACTTTTGCAACATCGACGGTGCGTATCCCGTAACGCAGGAATTGAAGGATTTCCTGCAAGCGTTCAGCGTATCGCAGCTTTTGTTTATGGACGGGAACGGCTTTGTGGAAACGTATTCCGAAAAGCAGATCGACGCGAAGGAAGCCGATCAATGGCTTTTCGCTTGCGGATACTATAAATAAATGCATTCTGCATTTAATTAACTCTCGGTTTCAATAAAATTGAAATAAAAAAAATTATTTAGGAGGTCTCTTATGAAAAAGAGAAGTTTACTACTGTTAGCTTTGGCGGCTGTAATGGCAGTGCCTTTTGCTTCCTGTGGTGACGATAGTGAAAGCGGCTCTTCCGAGCACGAGCATACATATGAGACTGTTTGGTCGGCTGACGCTACCAATCACTGGTATGGCGCTACCTGCGAACATACCGATCAGAAAGCAAATCTCGCCGCGCACGCTGACGATGACAACGACGGCGTTTGCGACGTCTGCGACTACGCGGGCGACCATACGCACACCTATGCGACCGAATGGTCCAAGGACGCAACCAACCACTGGTATGCGGCTACTTGTAATCACGCGGTGAAAAAGGACGAAGCGGCGCACGCTGACGAAAACAACGACGGCGTTTGCGACACCTGTTCGTACGACTACGGTCATACGCACACCTACGCGACCGAGTGGTCCAAGGACGAAACCAACCATTGGTATGCGGTTACCTGCGGTCACACCGTAGCCGTTAAAGATCAGGCGGCGCACGCTGACGAAAACAACGACGGCAACTGCGATACCTGCGGCTGGTATGACGAAACGCACACCCATACCTTTGCGGAAGTATGGTCCAAGGACGAAACCAACCACTGGTATGCGGCTACCTGCGAGCACACGGGTGCAAAGAAAGACGTTGCGGGTCATACCGATGAAAACAACGACAACCTTTGCGATACCTGTGGCTGGATGTACGATCCCGATCACGAGCATGAATATAATAACGAACAGTGGGCTGCGAACGGCGAATCGCACTGGCACGCGGCTACCTGCGGTCATAACGTGACGAAAGGCGAAGCAAACCACTTCGACTATATCAGCGATAACATTTGCGATACTTGTGGTTGGACGATCGAAGCTAATCATACGCACGAATATGAAACCGAATGGTCGCTTAGCTTGGGCTATCACTATAAAGCAACGACCTGCGGACATACGGCGGTTAGCCTCAGACAGACCGAAGCACACAAAGACGAAAACACGGACGATATTTGTGACGTTTGCGGTATGGATATGGATATAGACAGTATTATTGATAAGATTACTTCCGCAGACGCGACGGCAAAAGTAAGCGGCGGTAATATTAAGTATACGGGTCTTAAATGGAATGACGATTATACCGACCGTATCCAAGCCGATCCCGTAGATCTTCCTTATCTGTACGGTGTAAACTACACGATGTCTACGTCGGAAAGCTACGGTACGTATTATTACGTTCCCTATACGGCGGGTGAAACGAACAAGGTTCTTAGCATACAAGTTTCCGAAGGGGAAGTTGTAGGCGTTCAAGCGAGCGAAGATACCAGCGTTCTTACGCAGGGCTACTACTTCCAGCTTTGCAACTGGTGTATTGAAGAATACGGCGTAGAGAACCTCGTTTACGAATTCTATTCGCTTAAAGACGAGAGCTTTGTTTACGGCTTCGATTTTATCTATGATGCGACCACGATGGCGTATACGATCAATATGCTGTATTATGAAAACGAGAGCAACGTATACGAAATTTCCGCAACGTTTGTAGCAAACGTAGAAAACATTATCACCGAATTGGATATGACGATCAAGACGTTGGGCGAGGGCACTTATACCTTGAACGATACGGATAAGACGTATACGCTTACCGAAGCGGCGGCAAACAGCCTTGCGGTTTACTATGAAGTTACGCAGACTGTTGGCGCGCGCTCCGAAGACGCGAGCCCTTACGACGTAAACGACTTCATTCTTTCGCAGGACGATCTTTCGTTTACCTATGGCGAAGCGACGGTTGTGAACGGCTCGTCCATTACCGTAGGCGTTACCGATTGGAGCAATAAAGCGTTGCTTTCCTTGTCCGAAACGGCTGGCGCGAAATATCTTGCTTTCACCGACGGTCTTAGCTATGAGATCGCAGATTCCTCCTTGGCAAGCATCGGCGTTCCTTATGGTACTTCTGACATTTATATCTGGGGTAAAGCGGCTGGTACGACGACGATGACGATTTCTTCCGACTTCGGTTCTATTACGTTCAACGTAACCGTAGATTGGGCGGAGATCACCTCCTTTGAAGCAAGCGCGGCAACGGAAATGTACGCGGGCTTAAGCACGCAAGTTTCCGTAACCGTAAACTCGGGTGCAAACCCTGCGTTCACGGCGGAAGTTACCACGAAGCCCGAAGGCGCAACGGCAAGCGTTGAAGACGGCGTATTCACGGCGGATATCGCAGGCGAATACGTGATCACGCTTACCTCCGTACAGGATTCGACGCTTACGGCAACCGTAACGATCACCGTAAACGAAGCTCCTTCCGTAGCTGATGTTCTCAACGGTACGTATTCGTATGAAAACTACTATCAAGGTCAAGAAATTACGGTAGTATTCACGCCCGCGTCTACGGGGGCAACCAGCGGTACGGTAGTGATTACAAGTATTGAATCGGGTATGGATTACAGCACGTGGGAAGAATATACAAACGAGTATACGGAAACCTTGACTTATACGTACGCGGACGGTGTTATCACTCTTACGCACGTAAGCGGCGACGAACTTGGTTATACGCTTTCGATTAACGATTCGTACGGCGTGTCAATTTGCACGATGCCTATGTATCCTGATTACTATACCTTCGAAATGACGAAGGTCGAAACCACGCCTACCGTTGATTATGCAAACGAGCTTTGGGGTACGACGTGGTATGATATGAGTTCGAACACGTATCTTATCTTCGATACGGCTTCGACGGGTATCGTTACGGATGCTACAAGCGCGTTTGATTCCACGTGGGCAATCGTATTTGATTTCACCGTTGACGCAGAGGGTAATATTACCCTTTCGAATATCAACGATACGGGTTCCAACGCTCCTATTTCGTTGAATACGGCAGGCTTTGTATTCAGCGATATCAGCGAAGTCAACCTTACCTATCCGCACCCGATGACGGGTATTGATTCTACGTTGCTCTATACGCCTTACGTAGCATAAGCAAAACAAAGGTTTGATCTAAAAAAATGATATAAGCCGAAAGGAGCTGTTCGGGAGTTTTCCCGAACAGCTCTGTTTTTTTATATAAAAACCCTTGAAATTTCTTTCATAATATGATAAAATAAATATATCCAACCCAAGCCTCCCTTGTGTAGGCGTTGCAAGCAAGAAGCTTTCCCAAAACAGCCTCCCTCCTTGAGGGAGGTGGCACGGCGAAGCCGTGACGGAAGGAGTTATTACGTTAAAACAATTTTGCATTTAGAAAAGGAGAATATTATGAAACTGAAAAAATACTTGGCGCTTATTTTATCCCTTTGTATGATGGGCGGCGCTGCGGCAAGCCTTGCGGCGTGCGGCGACGATTCGTCGAGCGGCAGCTCGCCCGCTTCCACCGAAACGGAAAGCGAAAGCGGTTCGGGCGACGAAGCGGCGGAAGTAAATTACATCTTTACGGTAACGGACGAAAACGGCGAGGGGGTCGAGGGCGTAGAACTCGTGCTTTCTCGGCTCGGTGAGGAGGTCGCTTCGGGCGAAACGGCCGAGGACGGCAAGCTTACGGGCACGGTAGCGGCGGGCGAGTATACGTTGACGGTCGTATCTTCCAGCTTGCCCGCAGGGTATCTTGCGGATGAATACGTAATGGACGTCGAGCTTACGGAAGAATCTGCTACGGTAGAGATCGGGGTCACGGACACCACGCCCGACGGTACGGCGAAAAAACCGTATACGTTCATTCCCAACGACGAGGGGGCAATGGAGATCGCGTTGCCCGCAAGCGCGGAAGTTAATTATATCATATACAGAGCTATGGGGCGTTCGTTGGTAGTGGAATGTGCGGACGTGGAGATCGTTTATAACGGCGTTACGTATCAAGCCGAGGACGGGAAGATCGAGATCGAGCTGGGCGGTTCCGCGGAGGATATCAACACGGGCGCGCAGATTGCAGTAAAAAACCTTACGGCGACCGAAAAAGAACTCAAAATGCAGCTTGTCAGCGAGCTCGGCACTTTGGAAAATCCGATCGTGATCGGCGATTTGAGCGAAGATATCACGCTGACGGTAGAGGGCAAGGAAACGGTTTATCTCGTATATACGGCGACGGCGAGCGGCAGACTTTCGTATACGGTAAATGGCACGAACGGCGCGATCAGTATGTACAACGAAAATTCGTACGTAATGACGGACGAGGAAACGCCGTATCTGGATTTGAACGAGGGCGACTTGATCCATATCAACGTAACGGTAGACGACGCAAAGGACAACGAAGCGTATGAGGTAATCTTCACGCTTGCGTTACAGGAAGCGCAAAATGGCTGATTGGCTGAAGGATAAATACGTCGTTTTAAGCGGTGCGAGTGGCGGTATCGGCAGAGAGCTTTGCAAAATTCTCGTACGCAAATACGGCGCGAAAGTGGTCGGTATCGGCAGGAGCGAAGAAAAAATGCTTTCCCTGCAAGCCGAGCTCGGCGAAAGCTTTCGCTACCGATTATTCGACGTAAGCGTGCGGGAGAATTGGGCGGCGTTTGCGCTGTGGCTGAAAGACGAGGGGATCGCGCCGATCCTTCTTATCAACAACGCGGGGGCGTTTCCCACGTTTGCGCGGGCGATAGAGGCGGGCGCGGAAACGGCGGAACGCATTATGCGAAACAATTATTTTTCCGCTGTTTATGCGATAGAAAACGTTTCGCCGCTTCTTGTCGGCACGGAAAAGGATAAGCCCGCGATCGTGAATATCGCATCCTCCGCCGCGCTTTGTACGGTAGCGGGAACGGGTGCGTATTCGGCGAGCAAAAGCGCGCTCAAGAGTTACACGGAAGCGTTGCAGATGGAAGAAAAGGGGCGTTTGTACGTAGGGTTGATCTGTCCCGGGACGACGGCGACCGAGCTGTTCCGAGGGGACGAGAACACGAAGAACAGCGCGCTGGACAAGGTGGCGATGCCCGCGGAGAAAATGTCGAAGAAGATCGCGCGGAAGATATTGAGAAAGCGGCGGCGGGCGGTGGTCGGCTGGGACGCGAAGCTGATGAGTTTTACGACGAGGCTGATGCCCGTAAAGGGTTTGTTTCTGATACGGGGCGTGATGAAGGCGTCGGGGTCGAAAGTGTTCAAAGAGGTATTCAAAAAATAAATTGGCAAAAAGGCGATGAAAGCGTGCGAATTTCGTTGCCTTTTTCGTTTGGGAGTGATAAAATAATAAGGTGCGCGGGCAGGGAAGAATCGCGCGGGGGGCAAGAAGATCGGATATGAAAATAAAAATGAAACCTTTACAAAAAATGACGGTGGCGGAGTTTGTTCTGTTCTGCTTAATGGCGGTCTGTTCGGGCGTTATGATCGGGATAGGCGGGGTGGCGTCGCTCATTGCCAATTCGCTTCTCGGCGAATGGGGGCGATTGATCGGCGCGTGTCTGTTTTCGTTGGGGATATACGCGATCGTGGCGTTCGACATGAAACTGTTCACGGGCATGGTCGCGGACATACCCAAGCTGGGCGTGAAAAATTATTGGCAGCTCGTCGTATGCTTTTTATGCAACAGTTTCGGGGTGTTGGCGGTGTCGGTGTTTGCGAACCATTCGCCCGCTTCCGAAATCGTCGTGCCCAAAGCGATCGAGGTGATCTCCGCGAAGCTGAACAACGGCGAATGGGCGGTTCGGGCGTTGTGTTCGGCGATACTTTGCGGTATGCTGATCACCGTCTCCGTAAGGGCGAGATATTACGCGCCTCAAAAGGGATTGAGTACGACGGTCGGGGTGCTTTTTCCTATCATCGTATTCGCGCTTTGCGGATTCGATCATTCGGTGGCGAATATGTTGTATTTCTGCTATCTCGACGAAACCTCGTGGCGGGTAGCGGCGTATATACTTTTGACTGTGGCGGGCAATTTGCTCGGCGGAATATGTTTCCCGACGATCTCGCTTTTGCGGGAATATATAGAACGAAAAAAGAAAACGGAAGAATAACGAACGAAACGGCGGGTACATATACCCGCTTTTTGTTTGTACAGCTTTGAGGAAATGGTTAAGCGGCTTGACAAGTTCGCGAACGTTGTGTTAAAATAGAATGAAAGAATTTACAAAAGGGGAACGCCAATGTTAAGGATATCGGAAGTAAAGACGCGAAAGCAGAGAAAAGAATTCGTGGAGTATCCTTTGCGATTGTATAAAGGAAATCCGTATTTCGTCCCGCCGTTGTACGGGGACGAAATGAAAATATTCACGTCGAAAAATATTTACGACAAGGTGTCGAAATCGGCGTTTTTCCTTGCGCAACGCGACGGCGTGACGGTGGGGCGGATACAGGGTATCGTTCAATATCAATACAACGATATCCACGCTACGAAACAGGCGCGTTTTACCCGTTTCGATTGCGAGGACGACGCCGAGACAGCGAAGGCGTTGTTCGAAGCGGTGGAAAATTGGGCGCGGGAACAAAGCATGGAGGAGCTGGTGGGACCTTTGGGGTACAGCGATCTCGAAAGAGAAGGGTTGCTTATCGAGGGGTTCGATTATCTGTCCACGTTCGAGGAACAATACAATTACGCGTATTACGAAAATTTGGTGGAAGGTTGCGGGTACGTAAAAGACGTCGATTGGATAGAATCGCGTTTGTTTTCCACGCCGCAACAGGACGAACGGTTGATCGCGCTTGCCAACCGTGCGTTGACGAGGAACAACCTGCACGTGGCGGGCGAGAAGCTTTCCAAACGTGCGTATATCAAAAAGTACGCCGACGGGATATTTTCCTGTATCGACGAGTGCTATAAAGAGCTGTACGGCGTAGTTCCTTTTACGGACGGAATGAAGAAGCAGATCATCGATCAGTTCATGCTTATCATCAACAAGAAATATATCATGGTGGTGTGCGACGAGCACGAGAAGGTCGTGGCGTTCGGGCTGTGTTTGCCCGCGATCGGACCCGCGGTGCAAAAGAGCGGCGGCAGACTTACGCCCGCATGTCTTGTTCGACTGTTACGTGCGGCGAAATCGCCGAAATCGATCGATCTTGCGTTGGTCGGGATATTGCCCAAATACCGTAAATCGGGCTTGAGTGCGTTTATCATGACGGTATTGCAAGGGATGTTATCCGATCCGAAGATCGAATATCTCGAAACGAATCTGAATCTCGAGACGAACGAAAATATCAAAACGCAGTGGAAGCATTTCGATAATATCCAACACAAGCGCAGAAGATCGTATATCAAAAAATTATAAAGAAAAACGACTCCGAGGGTTTTACCGTCGGGGTCGTTCGTTACGTATCGGTCGTTATTCTTTTTTTTCCGCCGTATCGAATTTGTTTTCGAGGAAGCGTTTTACATCGTAGGTCTGGCGATAGATGAGATAGGTCGTTACCTTCGGCGCGGTGAAGTCCTTGAGCGTAACTTCTTCCAGATCGCCGCTTTCCAGCTTGTCCTTGACGAGCTTATAAGGCAGGAAGGAATAGCCGAGTCCGTTTTCGAGATAGGGGAGCAACTTCGAGGTGTTGTCGACGTCCAAACGGAACAGATGATTTTTGGGGAACAGAGAACGGATGAATACGCCCGCTTCGCTTAAAGTGAGATCGCACATCAGATAGGGAAGCTTTGCGAGTTGCGCTTTCGTTACGCCGTTCGGATATTCGTTTTTATTTTTGCCGCAGACGAGGGCGACGCGATCGACGTCGTAGATATCGCAAACGTAGCCCAGCCGTTTCAAGGGCACGGCGGAGAATACCATATCGAGCATATTGTCCTGCAATTGCTGGATAAGATCGAGGGAATGTCCCAGCATCACTTTGACGGAGGTGATGGAATTGTTTTTCAGACATTCGTCCACGAGCGGCTTTACGTACACCTCATAGGTCGCGTTGATCGCGCCGATCGAGAATTTACGGCTGTGGGAGGAAAGCGCGTTCATTTCCTCGATGGAGGTGTCCTGCAATTCGAGGATACGTTCCGCATAGTGCAGGAAAATTTCGCCCGCTTCCGTAAGCGCCACCGTTTTCGAACCGCGGGAGAACAGGCGTTTGCCTACCTCCTTTTCCAGCTCGCTGATACGGTTCGTCACCGTCGATTGCGCAATGCTCAGCTTTTCGGCGGCGAGGGTGAAGTTTTTAACTTTCGATAAAAATATAAACGTTTTGAGTTCTTCCGTATTCATAGAAAAAATTGATTATCCTTATCGGTTTTATCTATTGATTCAATTATAGCGAAAGAACAAGGAAAAAGCAAGCAATTTACGGGAAAAAAGTGAAAAGATTTAAAAAAAGCCGTTTTTCCCTTTTGCGCGGATTGACAAAAAGGAAGTAAAAGTGTATACTAAGGAGCGAAAGGAGAAATCTTATGGATACGGTGACGATCAGGGAAAACATAATGAAAATCAAAAGCGCGCTTGAAAGGGGCAATCCGTTCGGGGAGAAAGTGACGCTGGTTGCGGCGATAAAAACGCAGACGCCCGAGGCGATCAACGCGGCGATCGAGGCGGGCGTGGACGCGGTTGCGGAGAATAAGGCGCAGGAATTCCGAGATAAAAACGATCTGCTTTTGCCTTGTCCCCGACATTTCATCGGGCATTTGCAGACGAATAAAGTGAAGTATTTGGTCGGAAACGTGGAGCTCTTCCATTCCTGCGATCGGGCGGAGCTGGCGGCGGAGATCGCGCGTTTGTCCGTGCGGAAAGGGATCGTTTCGAATATTTTGATACAGGTGAATATCGGCGACGAGGAAACGAAGGGCGGCTATGCGCTCGAAAATGCCGAGGAGGCGTTTTTTACGCTTACGCAAACGGAGGGCTTGCGGGTAAAAGGCTTTATGGCGATGTTGCCCGATACCGACGATGAAAAGACGCTCCGCGCCCTCGCACGCAAAATGCGCGCGTTGTTCGATTGGTCGAAAACACAGTCGGGGGATATCGAATATCTGTCGATGGGCATGAGCGGGGATTACGCGCTGTGCGTTGAAGAAGGGAGCAATATGGTGCGTTTGGGCTCGACGATCTTCGGCGCGCGCGACTACACGGTAAAGGCGTAAGATCATGGCAAAGAAACGGACGGTAAAAAATCGGAAAAAGCGGCTGCTTGCGATCTTGGGCGCAGTCGTGCTTTTCGTTGTCGTCGTTTTGGGCGTTTTGCAGCTTGGCGTCGTATATACCGAAAATAGTTGGGATAATTGGAAGCCCGACTACGAAAAGGCGGATATCGGCGGACTCCTCAAGAAAGCCGAATTGACGGAAGCAGATTACGAAACGCTGTATGCGCAAACGGGACTGACGAGGCTCGGGATCGACGGCTTGCTTGCGGCGGGTAAGCGCGATCGCATATTGGCGATCCAAGAGCATTATTTTGCCGATCACGAAGCGGAGGCGCGGCATTTTGCGCCCTTTACCTATCAGGAAGAAGTGAACGCAAACGCGGCGTTTGCGATCGTGGAGGACGGGGACGTGATCGTGTCCGCGTCCGTGCGCGTTTCGTGGTTCCGTTACGGACACGCGGCGTTGGTCGTGGACGGCGCGAACGAGCGGATACTCGAAGCGATCTCGCCGGGTTGCGAGAGCGAGATGAATTACGTTTCCGCATTTCAGAGCTTTTCCAATTTCATCATTCTGCGCCCGAAGGTGGAGAAGGAAACGAAAGCGGAGATCGCCCGTTACGCACGGGAGAATATGGTCGATATACCGTATCGGCTGACGGAAGGAGTACTTTCGAAAAAATATGCGCCCGAAGGACTTACGGGCACGCAGTGCGCGCATCTCGTATGGTATGCGTACAAGAGATTCGGGTACGATCTGGATTCTACGGGCGGCGCGGTGGTGAAGCCGCGGGATATGGCGCAGTCGCCGCTGATGGAAGTGGTGCAGGTCTACGGGTTCGATCCCGATACGTTATGGAGTTGAGTATGCGGAAAACGGCAATAGAACAAAACGGTTGCGCGTTCGTGACGGGCGCGACGGGAGGCTTGGGCAAAGCCTTCGTTTACGCATTGGCAAAGCGCGGCTATACCTTGATACTCACGGGCAGAAGCGAGGAAAAGCTTTGCGCGTTGAAAAGGGAATTGGTTGAAAAATACGAAAGTCTTACCGTGCACACGTATGCCGCCGATCTTTCGGACGAAGGGAGTAGGCGCGCGATGACGGAAGCGATCCGAGCGGCAGGATTGAAAATTGCTTTGCTCGTCAACGCGGCGGGTGCGGATATACAGAAAGCATTTGCGAAATATTCGCAGGAGAAGATCGCTTTTCAATGCCGCGTGAATTTCGAGGCGGCGGCGTCGCTTTGCCGTTTTTCGATCGAAAATCGTGCCGAGCGGTTGGAAATTATCAACGTTTCCAGCGTTTCGGGGATTTATCCGATGCCGTATTTTGCGATATACAGCGCGACGAAAGGAGCGTTGACCTCTTTCTCCGTCGCTTTGCGCGAAGAACTCAAGGGCAAGAACGCGGCGGTGACGGCGATCCTGCCCGGCGCAATGCCCACGCGCGAAGATATCAAAGCGCAGATCAAGGGACAGGGACTGTGGGGAAAGCTTGCGGCGAAATCGCCCGAATGGGTGGCGGAATATTCCCTCCGAGCGGTACGTAAAAATAAACGCAAGGCGATCCCCGGATTTTGGAATAAAGTAATGCGCGTTTCGACGGCGTGTATCCCCGCGTCGTGGAAATTGCATTTTATCGCAAGGCGTTGGAGCCGAATATCCAAAGACGCATTTTAAAAAGAACAAGAGAGACGCTTTCGGGGTGCGGGCAGTCGAACGGAGCGTTTTTTCGTGTAAAAATGAAAAAAATCACGCTTACGTGGGAAGAAAAACTCTTTTGCCCGTCGAAATCCTTGACAAAAGCAAAATTTTCCGCTATAATCGGTTTAATAAATTAAACAAGGTAAATCAATCGAAAAAATAAAACGCAGAGGAAGATAGATAATATGATCGAATTGAACTCCATAAGCAACCTGTTGGAACAGGATCAATACAAGTACGAGTTGCAGGACGTGCCCGAAGCGCAATTGTTCCGCGACATTTATCCGTACGACGAGGTGCCGAAAACGCCCTTTAACCATCGCCGCGTGCCGATGAACATGCCCAAAGATATTTGGATCACCGACACGACCTTCCGCGACGGTCAGCAGTCGCGCGCGCCGTATACGGCGAAACAGATCGTCGACATTTACAAGCTGATCGCCCGTCTCGGCGGTCCGAAGGGGATCATTCGTCAAAGCGAATTTTTCGTATATACGAAAAAGGACAGAGACGCGCTCGAGCAGTGTATGGCTTTGGGTTATAAATTCCCCGAGATCACCACGTGGATCCGCGCGAAGAAAGAGGATTTCGAGTTGGTGCACGATATCGGGATCAAGGAAACGGGTATTCTCGTAAGCTGTTCCGATTATCACATTTTCAAAAAGCTCAACATGACGAGAAAACAGGCGTACGACCATTACCTTTCCATCGTCAAGCAGGCGTTCGACGCGGGCATTTCGCCCCGTTGCCACCTCGAGGATCTGACCCGCGCCGATTTCTACGGGTTCGTCGTTCCGTTCGTGAACGCGCTCATCGAGCTTTCGCGTGAAGCGAAGATCCCCGTCAAGATCCGTATGTGCGATACGATGGGCTACGGGGTTCCGTTCCCCGGCGCCGCGCCTCCCCGCAGCGTTCCCGGTATCGTTTACGGTCTGCATCACTATTCCGACGTTACCAGCGAAATGCTCGAATGGCATGGACATAACGACTTTTACATGGGCGTTGCGAACGCGGTCAGCGCATGGCTGTACGGCGCGAGCGGCGTAAACTGTTCGCTCCTCGGTATCGGCGAGCGTACGGGCAACGTGCCTACGGAAGCGATGGTCATGCAATACGCTTCTTTGCGCGGTACGCTGGACGGCATGGATACGACGGCGATCACGGATATCGCGGAATATTTCGAAAAGGAACTCGATTATCCCGTACCGCCGATGACTCCGTTCGTCGGCAGCGCGTTCAATCTCACCCGTGCGGGCGTACACGCCGACGGCATGATGAAGGACGCGGAAATTTACAATATTTTCGATACGGAAAAGATATTGAAGAGACCTGCGGAGGTATCCGTTTCCAATACTTCGGGACTTGCGGGCATCGCGTATTGGATCAATAAGCATTTCAAGCTTCCGCCCGAAAAGCAGGTGAGCAAACAGGATTGGATCGTGCAACAAATGAAAATGCAGATCGACGCGCTTTACGCCGACGGCAGAACGACGGTCATGGGCGAAAAGGAGCTGGAGGATCTGTTCAAAGCCAATTCCAAGGACGGACGTTGTTCGCTTAATTGGTTTGACTTATAATATAATCGAAGAAGAGTGAGGATAGAATAAATTATGGGCTATACGATAGCGCAAAAAATCATTAAAAACCACCTTGTTTGCGGGGAGATGATCGCGGGCAAGGAGATCGGTCTGAAAATAGATCAGACCTTAACACAGGACGCTACGGGTACGATGGCGTATCTGCAATTCGAAGCAATGGGGATCGACCGCGTGAAAACGGAGCTTTCCGTGGCGTATATCGACCACAACACGTTGCAGGCGGGCTTTGAAAACGCCGACGATCACCGTTATATCCAAACGGTGACGAAAAAGCACGGTATCCGCTTCTCCCGCCCCGGTAACGGCATTTGTCATCAAGTGCATTTGGAACGTTTCTCCAAACCCGGGAAAACCCTCATCGGTTCCGATTCGCATACGCCTACGGCGGGCGGTATCGGTATGCTCGGTATGGGCGCGGGCGGTCTCGACGTGGCGGTCGCCATGGGCGGCGGTACCTATTACATAACCATGCCGAAAATGATCAAAGTGGAGCTCGTCGGTAAATTGTCCGATTACGTCGGCGCGAAGGACGTCATTCTCGAGGTCCTGCGTCAGCTCGGCGTGAAGGGCGGAGTCGGCGCGATCGTCGAATATGCGGGCGAGGGCGTGAAAACGCTTTCCGTGCCTCAGCGCGCGACGATTACCAATATGGGCGCGGAGCTGGGCGCGACCAGCTCGATCTTCCCCGCCGACGAAGTGACGAAAGCTTTCCTCAAGGCAGAGGGCAGAGAACAGGATTTCGTCGAGCTTTCCTCCGATAAAGACGCCGTTTACGACGCGGAATACACCGTCGATCTGAGCGCGCTCGAGCCTTTGGCGGCTTGCCCGCACAGCCCCGACAACGTAAAAACGGTAAAAGAACTTTCGGGTATGAAGATCAATCAGGTCTGTATCGGTTCTTGCACCAATTCGTCCATGCAGGATATGCTCACCGTGGCGGCGATGCTCAAGGGCAAGACCGTTCATCCCGACGTGAGCTTGTCCATTTCGCCCGGCTCGAAACAGGTGTATACGATGCTTGCGGAATGCGGCGCGCTTGCCGATCTTATCAACGCAGGCGCACGTATCCTCGAATGTGCTTGCGGACCTTGTATCGGTATGGGCTTCTCCCCGCAGTCTGCGGGCGTGAGCCTCCGTACCTTCAACCGTAACTTCCTTGCGCGCAGCGGGACGGCGGACGCGCAGGTCTACCTCGTATCCCCCGAAACGGCGGCGGCGAGCGCGGTTGCGGGCGTGTTTACCGATCCCACGACGCTCGGCGTTGCGCCCAAGATAGAAATGCCGACGGCGTTCAAAATTAACGATAACCTGATCGAAATGCCCGTTGCGGCGGAGAAGATGGACGAAGTGACCGTTGAACGCGGTCCCAACATCAAGCCCATTCCCGTCGGCAAAGCGCCCGATAAAGATCTGTCTTGCGAGCTGATTTTAAAGGTCGGAGACGATATCACGACCGATCATATCATGCCCGCGGGCACGAAGGTGTTGCCTTACAGATCGAACGTTCCGAAGCTTTCGGAGTTCTGCTTTACCGTATGCGACAAGGATTTCCCCGAACGCGCCAAGAAAAAGGGCGGCGGCGTGATCCTCGGCGGATCGAATTACGGACAGGGCTCCTCGCGCGAGCACGCGGCGCTCGTGCCGTTGTATTTGGGAATCAAAGCGGTGGTGGCGAAGAGCTTCGCGCGTATCCACGTGGCGAACCTCATCAACTTCGGCATCGTGCCGATGACGCTTGCAAACCCCGACGATTACGAAAAATTCGCGGAAGGAGACAAGATCTCGATCGCGGGCTTTGCGGAAGCGGTAGCGGGACAAACGGGAGCGACGCTCGTCAACGAAACGAACGGAGCGAAAGCCGAGCTTTGCCTGAATTTGTCGGCGCGTCAGCGTGAAATGTTGTTGGCGGGCGGCTGTTTGAATTATACCAAAAACAATTAAAGGAGAATAAACCAATGGAAAAGGAAGAATACAAAGCGCAGTTGGACGCGGCTTGTGAAAAGTTCAGAAAACTGATGGCGGATCAGCTTACGCGCGTGGAGGATATGAAAGCGCAGGGCGATTTCGTCGATTACGGCGCGCTCGATTGTATCAAGATCGGCGTTTGCGGCGGCGACGGTATCGGTCCCATCATTTCCGCACAGGCAAGAAGAGTGCTTGAATTTATTCTCGCCGATCTCGTAAAAGCGGGTAAGGTGGAGTTTAAGGATATCGAAGGACTGACGATCGAAAACCGTATCGAAAAAGGCAAAGCGATCCCCGACGACGTTATGGCGGAACTGAAAGCCTGCCATATCATTCTGAAGGGACCCACGACGACCCCCCAAAAAGGGAGCGGCATGCCCAACATCGAATCGGCGAACGTCGCTATGCGTAAGGCGCTCGATCTGTTTGCGAATATCCGCCCCGTAAAAGTACCCGAGGAGGGGATCAATTGGACGATCTTCCGCGAAAACACCGAGGGCGGTTATGCGATCGGCTCGTCGGGATTCAATATCACCGAGGACCTTGCGGTGGATTTCACCGTCACGACCAAGCAGGGTTCGGACAGGATCGCACGCCTTGCGTACGATTACGCGCATAAGAACGGTTTGAACAGAGTTTCGCTCGTAACCAAAGCAAACGTTATCAAAACGACGGACGGAAACTTCCTCGAGGATTGCCATAAGGTGGGCGATCTGTATCCCGATATCGTCACGGACGAATGGTATGCGGATATCATGACAGCAAAGCTCGTCGATAAAAAACGCCGCCGCGATTTCAAGGTATTGTTGCTTCCCAATCTTTACGGCGATATCATTTCCGACGAGGCGGCGGAATTTCAGGGCGGCGTCGGCACGGCGGGCTGTGCGAATATCGGCAAAAAGTACGCCATGTTCGAAGCGATCCACGGCTCCGCGCCCCGTATGGTCACGGAGGGCAGAGGACAGTATGCGGATCCTTGCTCGATGCTTCGCGCTTGCGTTATGCTTCTGTCGCATATCGGCTTGCAAGACAGGGCGGATAAGCTCGAGCGCGCGCTCGATATTTGCTCGTTCGAGGAAAAGAAGCTCGTGATCACGGGCCGCGACACGGGCGCTACTTGCGAAGAATTCGGTAATTACGTAATGGAGACGCTGAAAAAGCTTCTTTGATCGCGTAACCGATTCGAAAATAAATTCCCTTTCGGGACGGAGCGACCGTCTCGGAGGGGAGTTTTCTCTTTTTTTTACAAAACACTTTACACGGCGGATTTTTTGTGGTATAATACAAAAAGAGGAGAACGTTATGAAATATACGGCTCAATCGGGTAAATACATCTTAAAAAATTTTTGGCATATATTTCCCTTTGCGATCATTCCCGCTTTCTTTTTCGCACTTTCGGCGGATCGGGAATCGATTCGTTGCGCGATAGAAACGTTGCTTACGGGAGATATAAGCTCCTTTCACTTTTCGCACCTTTTCCGTGCGATCTCCATTCTGAACTTCGCGTCGTGGCAGTCGGTCGTGTTCGGACTTTTGGGCGTAGTGCTTATCATCGTCTGCGTGGCAATGATGCTCGCCCTTTTGGACAAGCATATGCGTATCGGCAAGCGTACTTATAACGGACTGTTTTCCAAGCTGAACGACAATCTGGTTTCTACAGCGGGATACGCGTTTTTACTCCTCGTGCTTTACGAAGTATGGTCGCTCGTCACGGCGGCGCTTTTGCACTTCTTTTCGATGATATCCAATGCGGTGATCGCATACCTGCTTGCAGGGGTATCCTTTCTCGGTATGCACGCCGTGCTGATCTACGTGATCGGAACCGTCTATCTGTGGCTGCCCTGTATGCAGATCACGGGATTCAAAGCGATGGAGGCGTTACAGTATTCCTATCAATTGATCGCGCCCGTCAAATGGCGGATATTGCTCGGACAGCTCGGGTCCCTGTTGTTCGTGGAAGCGCTTATCGCGGCGTGCGCGTTTTTCGCTCCCGACGGGGTTGTGTTCTATGCGGCTTCCACCGCGATCTACACCGCATTGATCATGATCTATTGCGTACGCATGATGATCGCCTATTTCGATCGCGACAACATTCAACGCGCCGATCTCAATCGTTATTATTAAAAGGAGAAACGAAACATGCTTTTCCGTAACGTGATCCGCTTACTCGTGGAAAATTTCAAAAACGTTTATAAAATAATGCTTTACAGACTGATCGTGGGGGTGATCGCGGGCGCGCTCTGTTGCGCGATGATCCTGCCCGAGATCCTCGATATATGGAACAGTCAGCCCATGGACGGGCTTATCGACGGCGTGCAGAATTTCTTTATTTCATTCTTCGACGCCGATCATACGAGTCTGTCGGCGGCGAAGGATTCCATCTTTGCTTCGGGTAAAGAGGTGTTGAAGCTGATCGGCTCCAAGGCGACCACGATCACGCTTGCCGTCGTGGGATGCGTCCTTGTTTATCTTCTCAAGCGTATCGCCGAAACGCTGTGCTATTTTGCCGTGGGCAGTACGCTCAACGACCGTATGGCGACCTATTCGGAAACGCATTTCTTCACGGCGTTCGTTGCCAACCTCGGCAAAGCGTTCGTGTACGCGCTCGTGTACGTGCCCGTCGTTTTCGTGTTCGACGTGTTGACGATCGGGCTGGTGATGCTGCTTTTGTCCGCCGTGAATATTTTTGCCGGACTGTTCTTCGGTATAACGCTGATCGTATTGATGCAGGCTTTGAAATTCACGTTTACGGGGCTTTGGCTGCCCGCAATGACGACGGATAACAAACCGCTCAGGGAAGCGTTCCGCTATGCGAACAAAACGGAGAAGAGACAGCGTTCGAAAGTATACGCAACGTATATCGCGGGCGTTTATACCGTGATCGTCGGGAACGTGCTCGCGGCGATCTCCACGTTCGGCAGCGCGTTGATTCTC
This sequence comes from Clostridia bacterium, assembly GCA_017463105.1. Classification (GTDB taxonomy): domain Bacteria; phylum Bacillota; class Clostridia; order Christensenellales; family Borkfalkiaceae; genus Scatosoma. Next base: position 36,431 of record JAFTPU010000001.1, on the reverse strand, counting down.
ACCGTGCCGATGTCGTATATGTTGTTTATCTGTTTGCAATACGTATATTATTATACGATCAAGGGTAAAAAATACTTTATTACTTACGATAAGATCGCGAGCAATCCCGATTACGGCGACAGGGAGCATTTCTTCGATTATATCGACGAAACGGCAAACGTTTCCGCCGTTTCGGAAAATACCGAGGGAAACGCGGAAAAATAAACGACAAGAGAGAATATAATATAAAACAGCAAAAAAAGGAAGGTTCATAGAAGAATGGATTATCGTAAAAATTACGAGCTTTGGGTAAACGACGCGCGCCTTTGCGAGGAAGGCAAAGCGGAATTGAAAGCGATCGCAAGCGACGAAAAAGCGCTCGAATACCGCTTCGGCGGCGAAATGGAGTTCGGTACGGCGGGTATGCGCGGGATCATCGGGTACGGTATCAACGTGATGAATATCTATACGGTCATGCGCGCCACGCAGGGACTTGCCGAATGGATCGAGACCCTCGGAAAAGAGGCGAAAGAGAGGGGCGTCGTGATCTCGTACGATACGAGAAGAAAATCGGACGAGTTTGCCAAGGCGGCGGCAAGCGTGCTTGCGAAGAACGGTATCAAGGCGTATTTGTTCGACGACGTGCACCCCGTGCCCATGCTTTCTTACGCCGTGCGTTATCTCAAGACGATCGCGGGGATCATGATCACCGCTAGCCATAACCCCAAGGAATATAACGGCTATAAGGTGTACGGCGAGGACGGCGCGCAGATGTCGCCCGAGGACACGGCGAAGGTCGTTTCGTATATCGAGGCGATCGACGATTATCTTTCCGTTACGGGAGACGCGGGCAGTCCGCTGATCGTGCCCGTGCCCGCAAAACTCGACGAGGATTATATCGACGAGCTTTCCCGCCTTACCCTTTCGAAAAAGGCGGTCGAAAAGTGCGGGGCAAACCTCAAACTCGTGTATACGCCCGTGCACGGCAGCGGGTATAAGCCCGTGACCGCGATCTTGAAAAAGCTCGGTATCAACGTGACCGTCGTGGAAGAACAGACGACGAAGGATACCGAATTTTCGACGGTAAAGGTCCCCAACCCCGAATTCAAAGAGACTCTTTCGATGGGCATCGCGCTTGCGAATAAAATAAACGCGGACGTCGTGTTCGGGACGGACCCCGACTCCGACCGTCTCGGCGTAGCCCTCAAAAACGAGGCGGGAGAATTCGTCGCGCTTTCGGGCAATCAGGTGGGAATTCTGTTGCTCGATTATATCCTCACCCGTTTGTCGGAGGAGAACGCCATGCCGAAAAATGCGGCGGTCGTCAAGTCCTTCGTTACGACGGGCATGGCAAAGGCGATTTGCGACGATTACGGCGTGACCCTGTTCGAAACGCCTGTCGGGTTCAAATTCATCGGCGAAAAGATCAAACAGTGGGAAAAGGATAACGAATATACCTACGTGTTCGGCTTCGAGGAATCGTGCGGGTATCTGCGCGGTACGCACGCAAGAGATAAGGACGCCGTCGTGGCTTCCATGCTCTGCGCCGAAATGGTTTGCTATTACGCGTACGTGGGCAAGAGTGTGTTCGAAAGATTGCAGGAGATCTACGCAAAGTACGGCTTCGTGCTGGATAAAAACGTTTCCATTCAGTATTCGGGCTTGAACGCCATGAAGGAAATGAACGCCGTCGTGGACGGTTTGAAACAGATCCAAATAAGCGACTTTGCGGGCGCGAAGGTGGAGGCGATCCGCGATTACAGCGCGGCGAAACGTACGGAGATCGCGACGGGCAAAGTAACGGAATTGGATATTCCCAAATGCAACTGCGTGTATTACGAGCTGGAAGGCGGCTCGTTCGTGTGCGTTCGTCCTTCGGGCACGGAACCCAAACTGAAAATTTATTATTCGCTTAAGGCAAAGGACGAGGCGGCGGCAACGGCGAAGCTTGCCGACGTACAGACCGCGGTAAACGCCCTTTTGGAAAAGGCGAAAAACTGAAAATAAACCGATACGAAAACGGCGGCTTTCGAGACGCCGTTTTTATAATATTTCAGCGTTTTTACTTGTGAAAGAATACCAAAAAACAGCGAAAGAATTTCTATTGCAATAAAAAATCGGCGTGGTATAATAGATAAGGAAAATCAGAATAGGAGAGAAATTTTTTATGAGAATGCCCGTTTTGGACAAGAACTTTTATCCGATGATCAAGGCTTTGCGCGATTTCGACGAGACCGTGAAGAAGAGCGGTAGCCCCGTAGAGGTGACGCTCGTAGCGGAGAGAAGCGGCGGATATAATTACGTATATAAATATAACGCATTGAGAGACGGCGTGAACGACGCGCTTAATTTCCGTATCGCGGAACGTCTCGCGAAAACGATCCTTTGGGTCGTGGGCGGTTTTAAAATTTCCGTGGCGGGCAGTAAGTCCGTTTACGAATATTTGAAAAAGGCGTACACCCTCGATGGGCTTCGCGCCTTCGACGTCGATTTCATGAGCGGCGTTTACGAAAGACTCTTCGAGGTGGTCTGGCTGGAAGAAAACGAGATCCCCGCGCAGAAGAACAATTCCGTGCGCGTAGGCGGCTATCTTGCGGGGTGCCGTATCGGTTTCGACGCCGGCGGGTCCGACAGAAAGGTGAGCGCGGTGATCGACGGCGAAGTCGTTTACAGCGAAGAAGTGGTTTGGAACCCGAAGATCACCTCCGATCCCACCTATCATTACAACGAGATTTTGACGGCGATGAAAACGGCGGCGTCGAAAATGCCCACCGTCGATGCGATCGGCGTTTCCTCCGCGGGCGTTTACGTGGACAACAAGATCATGGTCGCTTCCCTGTTCCTCAAAGTGGACAAGGAAAAGTACGGCGATTACGTGAAAAATATGTATATCAACGTTGCCAAGGAAATGAGCAAAGAGCTCGGTAAGGAAATTCCGCTCGAAGTGGCGAACGACGGCGACGTGACCGCGCTCGCAGGGGCGATCGACCTTAACGACAACGGCGTGCTCGGTATCGCTATGGGTACGAGCGAAGCCGTAGGCTATATCAATACGGACGGCGGTATCAACGGCTGGCTTTCCGAACTCGCGTTTGCGCCCGTCGATTTCAACGAAGGCGCGATGCAGGACGAATGGAGCGGCGATTTCGGCGTGGGTTGCAAATATTTCTCGCAGGACGCGGTTATCAAGCTTGCGGAATACGGCGGCTTTACGTTTGAAGAGGGCTTGACTCCCGCGCAAAAACTCAAGGTTATTCAGGCGCTTATGGATAAGGACGACGCGCTCGCGAAACAGATATACGAGGACATCGGCGTATACCTCGCGCACACGATCCCGTTCTATGCGAAGTTCTACGATATCAAACACATGCTGCTCCTCGGCAGAGTTATGGGCGGTAAAGGCGGCGATATCATTCTTTCCACCTGCAAGGAAACGCTTGCGGCGGAATACCCCGAATTCGCGGGATTGGACATCGGCTTGCCCGACGAGAAGAACCGTCGCGTGGGGCAAAGCATTGCCGCAGCTTCTTTACCTGCTAATAATTAAAATAAAAAACGAAACGCGTATATACGTCGCAATGCTTCGTTTGGCTTGCGTTTTTCCTTGCTTGTTTACGGCTAAGTAAACTCCCATCGAAAAATCCGCGCCCGCCTCGCCTTGCTCGTATCTCCGCGTTTACGGAGACCTAATTAGGAGTGTCGAAAGATGAAATGTTTCAAAAACGCAACCGTATACGCAGAGGGTAAAGGACTTGTCAAGTGTGCGCTGGAATTCGACGAAAAGATAAGAAAGATCGCGAAAAAGAGTAAAGCGGAAGAGATCGCTTTGCCCGAAAATGCGATCGTGCTTCCCGGATTTATCGACGAGCATATCCACGGCGCGGGCGGCAGCGACGGTATGGACGGTACGGTGGAGGATATCGCGACGATCGCCAAAACGATCGCGGCGGAGGGGACCACCTCGTTCCTCGTTACCACGATGACCCAAAGCAAAGAAAATATTACGAAAGCCATGGAGGCGGTAAAGGCGTACCGCGAAGCGGACAGCGACGAGGGCGCGCGCGTGGTAGGTATTCACCTCGAGGGGCCGTTCATTGCGGCGGCGCATAAGGGCGCGCAACCCCTCGAATACGTGAAAACGCCCGATATCGCCACGTTCGACGAATACAACGGGGCGAGCGGCAATGCGATCAAGATCGTCACGCTTGCTCCCGAAGTGGAGGGCGCGGAAGAATTTATCCGTCATCTGACGGAAAAAGGGATCGTGAGCTCGATCGGGCACACGGGCGCGAAATTTGCGGATATCGAAAAGGCTATCGAGGCGGGCGCAAGCAACGTAACGCATACGTATAACGCGCAGACGGCGTTGCACCATCGCGAGATCGGTACGGTCGGAAGCGCAATGCTTCTGGACGCGTTGAATTGCGAACTCATCGCCGACACCGTTCACGTTTCCGTTCCCGCGATCCGCTTGCTCGTAAAGAACAAGCCGTCGGATAAACTGACGCTGATCACGGACGCAATGCGCGCGAAGGGTGTCCCCGACGGCGTGAGCGAGCTGGGCGGACAGACGGTGTACGTTAAAAACGGCGAAGCGAGATTGGAGGACGGAACGCTTGCGGGCAGCGTCCTGAGAATGAACCGCGCCGTGCAGAACATGGTGGAAAAGGTCGGCGTACCGTTTACGCAAGCGGTAGATTACGCGACGATCAATCCCGCAAGAGCGTTGAAGATCGACGACGAGGCGGGCAGTATCAAAGTCGGCAAACGCGCCGATTTCACCGTGCTCGACGACAAATACGACGTGCTTCTCACCGTAAGAGGCGGGAAAGTCGTATACAAAGCATAATATCGCTCATAGATTATTTCCTCTTATTTTAAGGGTCGGGGCATTTTTGCCTCGGCTCTTTCTTTTTCGAGAAAAAGAAAAAAGAATAACCGCCTTTCCAAAAACATATTTATAATCGGGGTGTTTTACGTGTGAAAAAAATTTTCCGCGAAAACGAGACTAAACACTTCCAAAAAACAAAAAAATATGTTATAATGAGGAGGAATGGTTTTGAACGGATTCGATATTGGCTCGGGGTATGAAAATTACGAGGCGAAAAAGCCGTTTACTTTCGCGGATCACTCGTCGATCGGTTGCGGCGGTTATGCCCGCGCGGCGTTTTATCCGAAAACGACGGAGGGCTTGAGCGCTCTTATCGGAAAGCTCGAGGCGGACAAGGTCCCCTTTTACGTGGTCGGCAATATGACGAACGTCCTGCCGCCCGACGGGGAATCGCGACGGGTGTTCGTATGTATGAATAAGCTGAAAGATATCCGCACGAAAGACGGCGTATACGTTTCCGCGGGGGTCACGGCGGGCGAACTTCTGCATAAGTGCAAAGCGCTTTCCAAAACGGGCGCGGAATTTCTGGAAGGCATACCTTGTACGCTCGGCGGCGCACTGTATATGAACGCGGGGGTCAAGGGCGCGTATATCGGCGATATCACCGAAAGCGTGACGGTGCTTAAAAAGGGCAGACTCCGCGTGATAAAGCGCAAGGATTGCACCTTTTCCTATAAGCACAGCGCGTTCATGGACGACGAAACCGTTATCGTCGGCGCGAATTTACGCCTTGAAAACGCCGATAAAGAGAAGATCGGAAAGAAGCTCGAAGAATACCGCGCCCGTCGCGCGCACTTGCCCAAGGGCAGGAGCATGGGGTGCGTGTTCAAAAATCCCGAAGGACTTTTCGCGGGCGAGCTGATCGAAGGAACGGGACTGAAAGGCTTCCGCGTCGGCGGGGCGAAGGTCAGCGAAACGCACGGCAATTTTATCATCAACGACAGGGGCGCGACCTCCGCGCAGGTGCGGACGTTGATCGGCATTGTCAAAAACGCCGTTTTTGCACAGTATAAAATACGGCTGGAAGAGGAAATACGAATTTTGGAGTGAGGGAAAGAACGTGATCTTAACGGGCGATTACCATACGCATACGCCGTATTCGCACGGCAAAAACACGGTGGCGGAAAACGCGGCGCGTGCAAAGGAACTCGGTTTAAAAGAACTCGGCATAGCCGATCACGGCTTTTCGCACGTGGCGTTCGGGCTCCGTCGCCGTAAGATAGACAGCTATATCGCCGATTGTCGGCGGGCGGAAGAGGAGTACGGCGTAAAGGTACTCGTCGGGATAGAGGCGAATATACAGGGCGTTGACGGCAAAGCCGAGCTGACGGAAAAGGATTTCGAAAAATTCGATCTGTATCTTTGCGGAAAGCACGTGTTTGTTTTTTACGACAAATTTTCGGATATGACAAAATACGGTTGCGCGAATTTCTTTGCGGATAAATTTCACCGCGCTTCGCAAAAGCTGATCGAAAGAAACACGAAAGCGTATATCAACGCGATCAAAAACAATCCGCTCGACGCGATAACCCATTTGAATTATCTCTGTCCCGCAAACGCGCTGGAAGTGGCGAAATGTGCCGCCGATCACGGTACGTATATCGAGTTGAACGCCAAGAAGAAACATCTCACGGACGAGGAGCTTATGCAGATCGCGGACAAGACCTCGGCGCGGTTCATCATCGATTCCGACGCGCATGCGGCGGAGCGCGTGGGGGATAAAAAGATCGTCGAGGAACAGCTCTCGCGGCTCGATTTCCCTTTGGACAGGATAGACAATATCGACGGGCGCACGCCCTCTTTCCGTTTTGCGGAATACAAAAAACACCTTTGAAAAGAAAATGAGCTTCACATCGGACGTAAAAAAAGAGATCGTCGCACGCGCGAAAGGCGTGAAAGGGAACGGCGCGAAAGCGGCGGGCTTTTCCGCGTTCGTGCGTACGAGCGGTACGCTCGGCATGACGGATGGCAGACCCACCTTTTTCCTCGTCAGCGAAACGGAGAACGTCGCCGAATATTTCATGAACGTTTTTTCCGAGTTGTTCGGGACGGAATTGACGGTCACGCACGCCGCGATGGACAGAATGAGCGGACGGGACAAGCTGGTGCTTTTGTGCCCGACGGGATTAAGCGCGGAAGCGTTTAAAACGTTGGGACTCCTCAAACGCGGCGGCAACGATTTTCGCGAGGGAATATCCGCAACGCTCACGAAAGGGGAAACGGAAAAGATCGCGTATATCCGCGGCGCGTTTCTCGGCGGCGGGAGCTGTATCCTGCCGAGCGGCGAAAAGAGCGGGTATCATCTCGAGGTCGTGTTTTCGGAAAGAAAAACGGCGGTCGATTTTTGCCGCTTGCTCGACGGTTTCGAAGTGATCGCAAGGCTTACCGAGCGCAAAGAAAATTTCGTCGCGTACGTAAAAAGCAAGGAGGCGATCTCCGATTTTCTCGCCCTCGTCGGCGCGGAAAATTCGTTGAAAAAATTCACCGCGCTCGTGGAGAAGCGGGACGAGGCGAACAACGACAACCGTGCGAAAAACTGTATGTCGGGCAATGCCGACAAGTCGGCGATCGCGGCGGTGAAACAGGTCGTAGCGATACGTAAATTACACGAGACGGCGGATTTCAAGGAGATGAGCGAGGAACTGAAAGCCCTTGCGAGGGCGCGGCTCCAACACCCCGCGATGTCGCTTAAAGAACTCGCCGAGTATCTCGGCGTAAGCAAGAGTTGCTTAAATCACCGCATGCGTAAGCTTATGGAGCTGGCGGAAGAACTGTAAAAGGGAGAGAGGAATAATGACGGATTTCGTGCATTTACATTTACATACGGAATACAGCCTTTTGGACGGCGCGGCGAAAGTGGACGATCTGATCGATCATCTCGTGAAGAACAATATCGACGCCTGCGCGATCACCGATCACGGCAATATGTACGCTTCTCTCTATTTCGCCGAGGGGTGCGTCAAGAAAGGGATAAAGTATATCATAGGTTGCGAGCTGTACGCCGTCGACGATCACCTTGCCAAACAGTTCGGCGTGAAAAACGAGCATATCGTTTTGCTTGCGAAAAACAAGACGGGTTATAAAAACATCGTCAAGCTCGATTCCCTTTCGTATATCGACGGCTATTACGGCGGAAAGCCCCGTATCAGCTACGACTTAATCAAGCAGTACCACGAGGGCGTTATCTGCCTTTCCGCCTGTCTTGCGGGGCGTATTCCCCAGCTTTTGCTGCACGGCGAGTACGAAGCCGCAAAGCAATGGGCGGCGGACATGAAAGCGGTCTACGGCGAGGATTTCTATATCGAGCTTCAGGATCACGGCATCGAAGAACAACGGCAGATCATGCCCGACCTTATCAAGATCGCCCGCGAATTGGATATCCAACTGGTGGCGACCAACGACGTGCATTATATCGAAAAAGAGGATTGGGAAGCGCACGAGATCTTGCTCTGTATCCAAACGAAATCGACGCTGGCGAACCCGAAAATGCGTTTCGAACAGCACGAATTCTATATGAAATCGGGCGACGAAATGGCGGCGCTTTTTCATTACGTTCCCGAGGCGATCTCCAACACTCGCGTGATCGCGAACAAGATCGAGGAACCCGTGTTCGATCTCACGCCCAAGGGCGACCCGATCCGCGATACTTCCCTGATTCCGCTCTATAAACCCGACGACGGCAGTTCTTCGCCCGATTACCTTACCAATCTTACGTGGAAAGGGCTTCCGGGCAGATATGCAAACATCACCGACGAGATCAAAGCCCGCGTGGAATACGAGCTCGGCATCATCATCAAAATGGGCTTTGCCGATTACTTCTTGATCGTATGGGATTATATCAATTGGTCGCGACTGAACGGTATTCCCGTGGGTCCCGGCAGAGGCTCGGGCGTCGGCAGTATCGTCGCGTATTCTATCGGTATCACCGACGTCGACCCGCTGAAATACGACCTCATTTTCGAACGCTTCCTCAATCCCGACCGCGTCTCGATGCCCGACTTCGACGTCGACTTCTGCACGCGCAGAAGATACGAAACGATCGAGTACGTGCGGGAAAAATACCACCCCGAAAACGTGGCGCAGATCGTCACATTCGGTACGCTCGCTTCGCGCGCCGTCATCAAGGACGTGGGGCGCGTTATGGGTATTCCTTATTCGGAAACGGATAAGGTTGCAAAGCTGATGGACGGCAAATCGACCATCGGCGAGCTTTTGGGGCTGAAGATACCCAAGCTCGAAAAACAGCTCGCAAGCGAGGAGAACGAAGAAAAACGTATCGAGATCCAGAAAAAGCTTGCGGAACAAAAACAGAAAAAGAACTCCGAGTTTATCGAGGTTTACGAAAGTAACGAGGAGCTTCACCGCGTTATCGATATGGGACTCAAGCTCGAGGGTATGCCCAAGAACACCTCCGAACACGCGGCGGGCGTCGTTATCTGTAACAAGGTGCTTTCCGACAACGTGCCGCTGGCAAGAAACGGCGAGGATATCGTAACGCAATTCGATATGAAAGAAGTGGAAGCGGTCGGCATGCTCAAAATGGACTTCCTTGCGCTCACCACCCTTACCGATATCCAAAACACGCTCGAGTATATCAAGATCGGCAAAGGGATCGATATCGATTTCAATAAGATCGGGGTAGACGTGCCCGAAGCATATCAGCTCATCTCGTCCGGCGATACGGACGCGGTGTTCCAGCTCGAACAAGGCGGCATGAAAAAGTTCATGAAAGAACTGCAACCGAACTGCCTCGAAGACCTGATCGCGGGGATCTCGCTCTATCGTCCCGGTCCCATGGATTTCATTCCGAAATATATCGAAAATAAGCATCACCCCGAAAAGATCGTATACGATACGCCCTTCCTCGAGCCGATCCTCAAAAACTCGTACGGCGTTATCATCTATCAGGAACAGGTAATGCAGATATTCCAACAGCTCGCGGGCTATTCGCTCGGACAAGCCGACCTCGTTCGTCGCGCCATGGCGAAAAAGAAAAAGAAAGAGCTGATGGAGCAGAAAGACAAATTCATTTACGGCGCGCCCGCAGAGGGGATCACGGGTTGCGCGTCGCTGGGTATTCCCGCCGAGGTCGCGGCGAAGATATTCGCCGATATGGAAAGCTTTGCCTCGTATGCGTTCAATAAATCGCACGCGGCGGCATACGCGGTCGTCGCATACCGTACGGCGTATCTCAAGGCTTTCTATCCCAAGGAATTCCTCGCGGGTATCCTGAACGACCGTATCGATAAAATCGATGAAATTTCCAAATATATCATGTATATGAAGGAAAAGAACATCGACGTCCTCCCGCCCGATATCAACAAATCGAAGGATATTTTCTGGGTGGAAGGGAACGGATTGCGTATAGGACTCGGCGCGCTTCGCGGCGTCGGACAGGACGCGATCGCGGCGGTCATCAAGGAAAGAGAGGAAAACGGTTTGTTCAAAGACTTTGCCGACTTTGCCGTGCGCTGTGCGAAATACGTGAACAAACGTATCGTCGAAAGTCTTATCTACGCGGGCGCTTTCGACAGCTTCGGCTGTACGCGTTCGCAGGTGGCGGCGGTGTACGAGGAGGTCCTCAACCGCGTAAACGGAATGGACAAGCAAAAGGCGGGCGCACAGATATCTCTGTTCGGCAGTATCATCGAGGAACAGGCGATCGACGTAAAATTCCCCGACGTTCCCGAATACGAAACGATGGAAAAGCTTTCGAAAGAAAAATCGGTGCTCGGCGTGTACGTCAGCGGACATCCTTTCGAAAAATTCCTGCCCTATTTCAAGGATAAGACGTTCACTTGCGCCGCGCTCAACGCATATACGGAGGATGAGGAGACGGGCGCGAAAACGTATACCGAGCTCGCCGACGGCATGCCCGTTACGATGGGCGGTATGATCTCCGCATATAAAAAGCTCAAAACAAAATCGGGCTCGCTCATGGCGTTCGTGACGGTCGAGGATCTCTACGGTTCGGTGGAATGCGTTTGTTTCCCGAAGGTTTACGAAAAGATCCGTAGCTTCCTCGAAAACGATAAGGTGGTTTCCGTTTCGGGTAAAATGAGTATCGATTCGGAAAAATTGCCCGCGATCATCGTCGATAAGATGACGGAATTTTCCCTCGACGAAAAAGCGCCCACGGCGAAAGCGCCCGCGACGGCAAGCGAGAGAAGGGTCGGAGCGGAAGTGAAACCGTTGCGTTCCGCGCCCGCACCCGAAAAGCCCGATTCGGAAAAACGGCTTTGGTTGAACGTGACCGAGCTTTTGGACGAGGACGTGGAGGAATTGATGGAAACGCTCACCTTTTATGCGGGCGAGACGCCCGTGATCTTCGTGAAGAACGGTAAGAAAATGATGTGCTCGCAAAAGGTGTCGCCGGGGAAAGCGTTGATGGCGGAGCTGGCGGGGTTCCTTCCCGAAACGTGCGTTAAACTCGTTTGAAATAAATTTCCTTCGATTATTTAAAAAAATGTAAAAAAAAGCCGTTGAAAAAAGTTGTTTTTTGTGAAAAATTTGCTATAATATAAGTGTGTGCCCAAAAGGCTCTGAGAGGAAATTCGTGAGAGAAAAACAAACGAGAGGTAAAAAAATATGAAACGTATTGGATTGTTGACGAGCGGCGGCGACGCTCCCGGTATGAACGCGGCGATCCGCGCGGTAGTACGTTCCGGCATTTATTTCGGTATGGAAGTGTACGGGATCGAGCGCGGTTATGCGGGGCTCATCGAGGATAACGTCGTGAAGATGGAAATGCGTAGCGTCTCCAATATCGTACAGTTCGGCGGAACGAAGCTCCGTACGGCAAGATGTATGGAAATGTTGACGAAGGAAGGTCAACAGCAAGCAGTCGCAACACTTGAAAAGCATGGGATCGAGGGGCTCGTCGTGATCGGCGGTGACGGCTCGTTCCGCGGTGCGAAGATCCTCAGCGATCAATACGGCGTACCGACGATCGGTATCCCGGGCACGATCGATAACGACCTCGAATATACCGACTATACGCTCGGTTTCGATACGGCGGTAAATACCTGTCTCGACATCATCAATAAGCTCCGCGACACGATGACCTCGCACGAACGCGTTTCCGTCGTGGAGGTTATGGGCAGACATTGCGGCGATATTGCGCTTTACAGCGGTATCGCGTCGGGCGCGGAGATCATCGTTGTTCCCGAGATCGCGTTCGATATAGACGAGATCGTTTCCAAGATCAACCGTTCCCGTGCGAACGGCAAACATTCGAATATCATCGTCGTGGCGGAGGGCGTCATGAGCGCCGATGCGTTTGCAAAGCAATTGCAGACGGTCACCTCCTATTCCGTCCGTCCCACCTGTATCGGTCACGTACAGCGCGGCGGCTCGCCCTCGATGGCGGACAGAATGCTTGCGGCACAGTTCGGCAATAAAGCGGTGCGGCTTCTCAACGACGGTATCGGTAACCGCGCAGTGGGTATCCATGACAACAAGATCATCGATATGGACATCATTGAAGCCGTGTCTATGAAAAAGACGTTCAATCACGAGCTTTACGAGACCTTGCAGATGATCTCTATGTAATTTCATAAGACCTGAAAAGCCGAAAGACCGTTTTTTCGCAAACGGTCTTTTATCTTGACTGTTCCTCGCGGCAACGGGAAAAACGCCTGTTTTTTTTCTTTCCGCTTAAAAAATTTCGCCGAATTTTTTCGGCGCGCCATTGAAACTTTTATTTTAATATCGTATAATATATATGGTAAGGCAACGTTATTCGAACCGTGCTTTTCCCGTCTGCCTTTCGGGAGATTCAAATTCCGTTACCCTACGGTAAGATACAGGAGTATAACATAATGATTTTAACCGTTTGTATGAGTCCTTGCACGGACGTAACGATCGAACTCGATTCTCTCAATATCGGAAAGACGAATATCGTCAAAAGCAAATACATGACGTTCGGCGGCAAAGCGTTGAACGTGGCGATCGGCGTCGCGCGCCTTGGCGGCGAACCGTACGCAACGGGCTTGATGTATAACGAAAACGGGTACATGTTCGAGCGCGAGCTGGATAAAGAGGGCGTGCCGTTCCGCTTTATTTGGAATAAAGGCAGAGCGCGGGAAAATTATAAATTTATCGATAACCGTTCGATGCTCACGGAAGTCAACGACGTGGGCGTGGAAGTCACCAAGGAAAAAACGGACGAGGTGCTGGGTATGGTGCGAATGCTTTCCCGCGACGCCGCCGTTACCGTCATTTCGGGCGGACTTCCCCGCGGCGTGGACTCGTCCTTCTACGGCGATCTCGTCAACGCGGTCGCGCCTACCTCGCTGAAGATCGTGGATGCGGCGGGCGAACGCTTATTCGCGGCGATCGACGTGGGTGTCGATATGGTGAAACCGAATCTCGACGAGCTGGAAAACACCCTCGGCAGACGGATCGAAAGCAAGGAGGATATGCTTGCGGGTTGCAAGGAGCTCCTCGATCGCGGCGCGAAACGCGTGTTGCTTTCCCTCGGAAAACAGGGCGCTGTGATCACGGACGGCGAAAAGAGTTACTATTGTAAGAGTCTGAACGTGGCGGTAAATTCCACGGTCGGCGCGGGCGACGGCATGGTTGCGGCGGCGGCGATGAAGCTGGCGGAAAAAGCGCCGCTTTCGGAGATCCTCCGCGCGGGCGTCGCGGCGGGAACGGCGACGGTCATGACGACGGGCAAGACTTCCTTTACGAAAGAAAAGTTCAACGAAGTGATCGCGAATCTGCGCGTGAGCGAGTTGTAAAAAACAGTGAAAATATACGGTCTTTTTTCGGGAAGTCCGCATATAATGAATATATATAGGAAAAAGCCTTTGACGGCGGCGGGGGGAGAAAGCGAAGCCCTCGCGCTCCTATCGCTTACGATAGCTCGGAAGTCGGAAAAGACGCCGTTCATCATACGGAAAAGGCAAAAAAACAAACGAGAAAACGGTTCAGTAGCTTTGCAACTTCAAGTTGCAAAGTCTGAGGCTGGAGGTTCATCGGAGCGTTATTATGAAAAAATCGGAAAAAATAATTTCTGCGTTGCTCACGGTCGCACTCGGCGTGTTGCTCATCGCTCTGCGCGGACGGTTCATCAGCATACTGATGACCGTGCTGGGGTTGGGCTTGATCGCGTTCGGTATTCTCGATCTCATCAACAAGCTGATCCCGCCGTCGGTGGTAAAAATCGTCGCGGGCGTCGTGGTGATCGTCTGCGGCTGGGCGATCGTCGGCGCGGTACTGTATGTCGTTGCGGGCGTGCTCCTCATTGCGGGCATACTCCTTCTTTACGAAAAGATCAAATGCCGCGCCCATTGCAATACGTGGTATCGCACGCTTTGCGAATACGCCGTACCCGCGTTGTTCATCGTGATCGGTATTCTGCTCCTGTTCAATCAGGGCAACACGGTCGATTGGGTGTTTATCCTCAGCGGTTGCTTTACGATCGCGGAAGGAGGATTGCTCCTCGTCAACGCGCTTTCGGACGATTGAATTTTATAAAACGGAACGTAAGTCCCGCCCTCGCGGCGGGGCTTTTCCGTTGTTCCAATGACGAAAAAGATAAAAATTTATCGATTTAGCGATTTGAAATTGTCTCGGAAGTGTTCCAAGCGTTTGTTATTCAAAAAAAAATGTGGTATAATAAGTGCGTATGGTGGAGAAGTGGGGGTATTGTGCCCTTGACGGCAAGCTCGACCAAAGTGAACAGGAAAAAATAAACAAACGGAGATAAAAACTATGAACAACAAAGTTACTATTATCGGTGCGGGCTCGGTAGGCGCAACGGTTGCTTACACGCTGGTGGCAACGGGCTCGGTTGCGGAGATCGTATTGATCGACGTAAACGTGGATAAAGCGAAGGGCGAGGCGCTCGATATCATTCAGGCGACTCCGTATCTTCATCCCGTGAAGATCTATTGCGGCACGTACGAGGACGCGGTGGGCTCGGATATCGTTATCGTTACTTCGGGCGTGGGCAGAAAGCCCGGTCAGTCGCGTATCGACCTTACGCAGATCAACGTCAACATTTTGAAGTCGATCGCGCCGCAGATTGTGAAATACGCACCCGACGCATTGTATCTTTTCGTTGCAAATCCCGTAGATATCCTCACTTACGTGTTCTGCAAGATCACGGGCGTGCCCAGAAACCGCGTTATCGGTACGGGCTGTACGCTGGACAGTATTCGTTTGAGAACGCGTCTTTCCGAGCTTTATTCCGTAAACCAAAAGCAGGTGCACGCGTACGTGCTCGGCGAACACGGCGACAGCTCGTTCGTGGCTTGGTCGACGGCGGATATTTCGGGTATCCCTCTTGCCGAATACGAAAAAACGCTTACGGACAAGAGCGCGATCACCGTATCTCCTTATACCCACGAGGAAGTGGAGGAATACGTCAAGAAATCGGGCGGTAAGATCATCGCGGGCAAAGGCGCGACCTTCTACGGTATCGCGGCGTGCGTAACGCAGATCGTCAACAGCATCTATTCGAGCGCGTATACGATCCTTCCCGTATCGACCGTTCTCGACGGCGAATACGGCATTTCCGACGTTGCCATGTCGACGCTTTGCGCGATCGGAAACGACGGCGTCGTAACGACGCTTACCCCCAACCTTTCCGCGGAAGAAGTGGAAAAGATGAAACACAGCGCGGACGTGCTCAAGGGCGTTATCGCGGAACTTGATATTTGATCGGAGCGTAAGAAGATGGAATACCGTATTGAAAAAGACACGATGGGGGAGATGAAGGTCCCCGCAGACAGATATTGGGCGGCGCAGACGCAGAGAAGCTATCAGAATTTCCGTATCGGCGACGAGGTAATGCCTCGCGAGATCACGCGCGCCTTCGGCATTTTGAAAAAAGCGGCGGCGCTCGCCAATTATAACCTCGGTAAATTGCCCGAAGAAAAGAAAAACGCGATCGCGGCGGCGTGCGACGAAGTTATTTCGGGCTCGCTTAACGGACATTTCCCGCTCGTCGTTTGGCAGACGGGCAGCGGCACGCAGTCGAATATGAACGCGAACGAAGTTATCGCAAATCGCGGTAACGAGATCGCGGGCAAAAAGCTTCTGCACCCCAACGACGATATCAATAAGAGTCAGAGCTCGAACGATACCTTCCCCACGGCGATGCACATCGCGGCGGTCGTTGCTATCGAAGATAATCTCTTCCCCGCAATGGATACGCTGATCGCGACGCTCAAACGTCTCGAGGCGGAAAACGAAGGGATCGTCAAGAGCGGCAGAACGCATTTGCAGGACGCCGTTCCCATCGCCTTCTCGCAGGAGATCAGCGGTTGGAGAAATATGATCGAAAAGACGAAAGCACAGCTTGCGCTTGCGCTCGAAGGCTTGAAGGAGCTCGCGCTCGGCGGCACGGCTGTCGGTACGGGACTCAACGCGCCCAAGGGCTTTGCGGAAGAGGTCGCGGCGCAGGTGTCCGCGCTTACGGGCAAGAAGTTCGTGACGGCGGAAAACAAGTATCACGCGCTGACCTCGAAGGACGAACTCGTGTTCGCGCACGGCGCGCTCAAAGCGCTCGCGTGCAATCTCATGAAGATCGCAAACGACGTGCGCTGGTTGGCGAGCGGTCCCCGCGACGGTCTCGGCGAGATATTTATTCCCGAAAACGAGCCCGGCTCGTCCATTATGCCGGGTAAGGTGAATCCCACACAGTGCGAATCGATGACGATGGTCGCCGTGCAGGTCATGGCGAACGACGTTGCGGTGGGCGTAGGTGCGTCGCAAGGCAACTTCGAGCTGAACGTGTTCATGCCCGTGATCATTTATAATTTCCTGCAATCGGTGCGCTTGCTTGCGGACGGGATCCGTTCGTTTGAAAGCAATTGCGTAACGGGCATTAAGGCAAACAAGGAAAAAATGCACCACAATCTTTACAACTCGCTGATGCTGGTTACGGCGCTCAATCCGTATATCGGCTACGAGAACGCGGCAAAGACGGCGAAAAAAGCTTACAAGGAAAACATTTCGCTGAAAGAAGCGTGCGTGGAACTCGGTTTCCTCACGGCGGAAAAATTCGACGAAGTGTTCCGTCCCGAAGAAATGGCATACCCGCAGAAATGATTTTTCGGCGGAAAGAGAGAAAATAGGTTAAAAGGTAGCGTATAGAAATGAAGATCAGTTACTATCCCGGCTGTACGCTCAAAACGAAAGCGAAAGACCTCGACGTGACGGCACGTCTTTGCGCGAAAGCTTTGGGCGTAGAAATGGAAGAAATCGAAAATTGGCAGTGTTGCGGCGCCGTGTACCCCATGGGTACCGACGAGATCGCAACCAAACTCTCGGCGGTACGCGCCCTCGATCACGCAAAGCACAACGGCGGCAAATTGCTTACGCTCTGTTCCGCTTGTCACAACGTGATCAAACGTACCAACGAGGATATGCGCTCGAACGAGGATATACGATTCCGCGCGAACAATTATCTCAAGCTCGACGAGCCGTACAAAGGCGAAACGGAGGTCTTGCACTATCTCGAAATGCTGAAAAACGTCGTCGGCTTCGACGCGATCAAAAAGGCGGTGGTAAAGCCCTTGAATCGTAAGATCGGCGCATATTACGGCTGTCTGCTTTTGCGTCCGAGCGGCGTTATGGCGTTCGATAACCCCGAAAATCCGACGATCATCGAGGATTTTATCCGTGCGATCGGCGGCACGCCCGTTACATATCCTTTCCGTAACGAGTGCTGCGGGGCGTACGTGGCGTTGAAAAACGCGGAGCTTCCCAAACAGAAGAGCCGTAAAGTACTTACGAGCGCAAAAGAAAAAGGGGCGGAGGAAGTGATCACCGCGTGTCCGCTTTGCCTGTATAATTTGCAGGTAAACGGCGACGGGATATTGCCCGTGAAATACTTCACCGAGCTTCTCGCGGAAGCGTTGGGGGTGCAAGCATGACGAAAGAAGAACGTATTGAAAACATCAAAAAGCTTAGCGGCACGGACGTCAGAAAGTGCATGAAATGCGGTAAATGCTCGGGGCGTTGTCCCGCATTCAAGGACATGGATATCAAACCGCATCAGTTCGTGACCATGCTGGGCAAGGGCAAGCTCGACGAGCTTTTGGCTTGTAAAGCGATCTGGAATTGCCTTTCTTGTATGGCGTGCGTGGAGCGTTGCCCGCGCGGCGTAGCGCCTGCGGCTGTGGTCGAAGCCGTACGCGATACGGTAGTGCGTATGCAAGGCAACAACGGGATCAAGGCGGAGGAGATTCCGCCCATCGTGGACGAACTTATCCCGCAACAGCTTCTCGTCAGCGCATACAGAAAGTATAATAAATAACAGGAAAAAATTAAAAAAAGAGAGTAAATAAAATGCAAAGAATCGGTGTTTTTATTTGTTGGTGCGGCAGTAATATCGCGGCAACGGTAGACGTGGTGAAGGTTGCGGAGGTCATGAAAAACGAACCCGGCGTCGTCTTTTCCGCAAACTATCAGTACATGTGTTCCGAAAACGGTCAACAGCTCATCAAGCAGGCGATCAAGGAACACAATCTTACGGGTATCGTAGTCGGTTCCTGTTCGCCCAGAATGCACGAAGCCACCTTCCGTAAAACGGCGGAAGCGGCGGGCTTGAATCCCTACATGGTAGAGATCGCGAATATCCGCGAGCATTGTTCGTGGATACATAAAGATATGGACGAAGCCACCGAAAAGGCGATCATTCTCGTCCGTACCGCGATCGCAAAAGTAAAACTCAACGCCCCGCTTACGGCGGGGGAAAGCCCCGTGGTAAAACGCGCGCTGGTGATCGGCGGCGGTATCGCGGGTATTCAGGCTGCCCTCGATATTGCGGACGCGGGCTTCGAGGTGGATATCGTGGAAAAGAACGCGACGATCGGCGGCAGAATGGCGCAGCTCGATAAGACCTTCCCCACGCTCGACTGTTCGGCTTGTATCCTCACGCCGAAAATGGTCGATTGCGCGCAACACGAAAAGATCGACATTTTGTCCTATTCGGAAGTGGAGGATGTAAAAGGCTTCGTCGGTAACTTCAACGTGAAGATCCGCCGTAAAGCGAGATACGTCGACGAAACGAAGTGTACGGGCTGTAAGGTCTGTATGGATAAATGTCCTTCCAAGAAAGGGCTTAATGCGTTCAATATGAATTTGAACACCCGCCCCGCGATCCACATTCCGTTCGCACAGGCGATCCCCAACGTAGCGGTGATCGATCCCGAACAGTGTATCAAGCTCAAAACGGGTAAATGCGGTATCTGTCAGAAATTCTGTGGCGTAGGCGCGATCGATTACGAACAGAAGGATACGTTTATCGAACGCCAATACGGCGCGATCGTCGTTGCGACCGGCTTCAAGCCCATCGCGCTCGACGCTTTCAACGAATACGGCTACGCGGATAATAAAGACGTTATCACGTCTCTCGAGCTGGAAAGATTGATGAACGCGGCAGGTCCCACGAACGGCGTTCTGCTTCGTCCCTCCGACGGCACGCACCCGAAGGTGATCACCTTCATTCAGTGCGTGGGCTCGCGTGATTCCAGCGGTTGCGGTAAGCCTTATTGCTCGAAGATCTGCTGTATGTATACGGCAAAGCACGCAATGTTGCTCCGTGAAAAATATCCCGATACGGAAGTGCACGTATTCTACATCGACGTGCGTACCCCCGGGAAAAATTACGACGAATTCTACCGCCGCGCGGTGGAACAATACGGCGTCGATTATATCAAGGGTATGGTCGGCAAGGTCTATAACGAAAACGGTAAGCTGATGGTGCAGGGCTCGAATCTGATCGATAACGAACAGATCACGATCGAATCCGATCTCGTCGTGCTTGCGACGGCGATCGAACCCGAGCCTTCCGTAAGAAAGGTCGCGACTTTGCTCACGGCAAGTATCGACACCAACAACTTCCTCACGGAATCGCACGCGAAGCTCCGTCCCGTGGAAAGCCCTACGGCGGGCGTATATCTTGCGGGCGTTTGTCAAGGTCCCAAGGATATCCCCGAAACCGTATCGCAGGCGTCGGCTTGCGCGGCAAAGGTGATCGGCTTGCTCGTAAAGGATAAATTAAAGACGAATCCCTGCGTCGCTATTCCCGACGAAATGATGTGTAACGGTTGCAGTCAATGCGCAAACGTTTGCGCTTACGGCGCGATCACGTACGTCGATAAGGAATTCCGTCTCGGCGGCGGTAAAACGGAAGTCCGCCGTGTAGCGTCCGTGAATCCCGCGGTATGTCAGGGTTGCGGCGCTTGTACGGTAACGTGTCCTTCGGGCGCAATGGATCTGAAAGGATTCAGCTCCAAGCAGATTATGTCGGAGGTGGAAGCGATATGCAAGAAGTAACCACGGAAAAGAAAGAATTTACCCCGAACATCGTAGCGTTCTGTTGCAATTGGTGTTCGTATGCAGGCGCGGATCTTGCGGGCTCCAGCCGTCTGACTTATCCCGCGAACGTGAAGATCATTCGCGTGCCTTGCTCCTGCCGCGTGAACCCCATGTTCATCTTGAAGGCATTCCAGCAGGGCGCGGACGGCGTGATCCTTTGCGGCTGTCACCCCGGCGACTGCCATTACGTAACGGGTAACTACTATACGAGAAGAAGAATGTCCCTTCTTTTCAGCTTCCTCAGTTATATGGGCATCGAGAAAGAACGCACCCGCGTGGAATGGGTTTCCGCGGCGGAGGGCGCGCGCTTCTCGGCTGTCATGAACGACTTCGTGAAGACGGTAACCGAGCTTGGCGAAAACAAGCGCCTTACCGACCTGAGAATAAAGGAGGGCAAGTAAGATGAAAGACGTTGAAATGAAAATGCTCGAACGTGCGAAAGCGCTCCTTGAAAGCGGCGAAGTGGCTCGCGTGATCGGCTGGAAGAAAGGCGATTTCTGTTTCGACCCCGCGCCCGCTTCCTTTGAAACGGTGGAAGAACTCGACAATTTCGTTTACGATTATTTCTGCGGCGCGAACCTTTCCAAATATCTCATTCAGATGAGCAAAAAGGAAGGTAAAACGGCAGTATTTTTGAAGCCTTGCGATACGTACAGTTTCAATCAGCTCGTCAAAGAACACCGTATCAAGCGCGAAAACGTATACGTGATCGCCGTCGAATGTATGGCGAAGCTCGATATCGAAAAGATCAAAGCGAAAGGTATTTCGATGGTCGAAAGCGTGGAAGTGGTAGGCAAGGAAGTGAAAGTGACTTCCGCTTACGGTGTGGAAACGCTGTATAAGCCCGACGTAGTGCTTACCAAGTGCGCTACCTGCACGAAAACGCATCAGGTAAAGGACGAGGAGATCATTCTCCACGAGCGTCCCGCACGCGACGTAGACCGTTTTGAAGAGGTTGCAAAGCTTGAAGCGATGACGGCGGACGAACGCTTTGCGTTCTGGCGCGAACAGCTTTCGAAATGTATCCGTTGCAACGCTTGTCGCAACGTATGTCCCGCATGCTCGTGCGTGAAATGCGTATTCGATAATCCCGCTTCGGGTATCGCGGCGAAAGCGAACGACGATAAATTCGAAGAACAGCTTTTCCACGTGATCCGTGCGTTCCACGTTGCGGGTCGTTGCACCGATTGCGGCGAATGCTCGCGCGTTTGCCCGCAGAACATTCCTTTGCACCTTCTCAACAGAAAGTTCATCAAGGATATCGACAACCTCTACGGCGAGTATCAGGCAGGGGAAACGGATGAGGGCAAAACGCCGCTCACCTCCTACACCGAAGGCGACGCAGAGCCGAACGACGTTATGAACGGGGAGGCAAAATAATGTTAAAGATTGCAAAAGAAAGATTAAACGAACTTTACGCGAAGATCAACGAAAGCATGGGATTGTTTATTCCCATCAAACGCGCGGGTGAAGTAAACTATGCCGTTTGGGGCGAGGGGAAAGAGGTTTCCCTCGAAACGCTCAAAACGGTAAAATCCCCCAAGAATATGTTCTTCCCTCAAACGGAGAACATGATGCAGTTCAAAACGGAGGGAAAAAATATCGAGATCGTCGATATCCGCGAGGAATATAAGGAGCTTCGTCCGTTCGTACTCTTCGGTGTGAAGGCTTGTGATTATAAGGCAATCGAAGTGCTGGACAAAGTTTTCCTCGCCGATCCCGTAGATACTTATTATCAAAACAGAAGAGAAGCGACGACGATCGTTACGCTCGCTTGCTCGCGCCCCGAAGAAAGCTGTTTCTGCGGCGTATTCGGTATCGATGCCACCGCGCCGACGGGCGACGTTACGACGTGGCTGGACGGCGAATACCTCTATTGGCAGGTAAACACCGAAAAGGGTAAGGCGCTTACCGCGCTCGTAAAGGATCTGCTTACGGAAGGCGGCGAAAAGGAAGTGGCAAGTCAGCAGGAGACGACGAAAACGGTTTTGGAAAAATTGCCGTTTGCAAACCTCGATCTCAGCCGTTTCAAGCCCGAAAACCTGAACGAGCTGTTCGAAGCGAAAGAATGGGAAGAGATGAGCGAAGCGTGCCTCGGTTGCGGTACGTGTACGTTCGTATGCCCTACCTGTCAGTGCTTTGATATCCGCGATATCAAAACGAACGAAGGCGTCCTTCGGTACCGTTGTTGGGATTCCTGCATGTATTCCGATTTCACGCAAATGGCGGGCGGTAATAACCGTACGACGCAGTTGCAACGCTTCCGCCAGAGATTTATGCACAAACTCGTGTATTATCCTTCGCAGAACGACGGACTGTATTCGTGCGTGGGGTGCGGACGTTGCGTAAACAAATGCCCTCAGAAGCTCAATATCGTAAAAGTGATCAAAACGTTGGGAGGTAAAAACAATGATTAACGAAACGCTCATTCCCAAGATCGGCGTGGTAACGGATATCCGTAAAGATACGCCCGACGTAAAAACCTTCCGCGTGGTCGGTACGGACGGCAAAAAGCTGTTCGAGCATATGCCCGGTCAGTGCGCGATGGTTTCTATTCCCGGCGTGGGAGAATGTATGTTCTCCATCACTTCTTCGCCTACGAATAAGGAATATATGGAATTTTCCATTAAAAAGTGCGGTTGCGTAACGGAAGTCATTCACGCGATCGAAGTCGGTCAGCAGATCACCGTTCGCGGTCCGTACGGCAAAAACTTTCCCGTCGAGGGCGATTTCAAGGGCAAGGACCTTTTGTTCATCGCAGGCGGTATCGGTCTTGCTCCCTTAAGAAGCGTTATCAATTACGTGCGCCATTACCGCAACAATTACGGTAAAGTCGTCATCGTATACGGCGCGAGAAGCAAGGACGACCTCGTGGATATCGACGAGATAAAGACCGAATGGATGAACGAGCCGAATATGGAGGTTTACCTCACGATCGACCGCCCGCAGGACGGTTGGGACGGACACGTCGGTTTCGTACCCGCATACGTAAAAGAATTGGGGCTCGACCCCAACATGACGGCGGTGCTTTGCGGTCCTCCCATCATGATCAAATTCACGCTGGCAGGGCTTCTCGAGCTCGGCTTCGATAAATCGCGCGTGTACACCACGTTGGAGCTTCGTATGAAGTGCGGTATCGGCAAATGCGGCAGATGTAACGTAGGCGATAAGTTCGTGTGTAAGGACGGTCCCGTATTCAGAATGACGGAGCTCGACGAACTTCCCGATGAGTATTAAGGAGAATATAAACAAATGGAAAAGATGGTAAACGTATTTCTTTTCGGTAAACGTTATCAGGTGCCGGAAAGTCTGACGATCATGAAAGCAATGGAATACGCGGGATATCAGCTCGTACGCGGCTGCGGTTGCAGAAACGGGTTCTGCGGCGCGTGCGCGACGATCTACCGCATCAAGGGTCAGCAGGAGCTCAAGACCTGTCTCGCCTGTCAACAGCAGGTAGAGGAGGGTATGTACGTGGCGACGTTGCCCTTCTTCCCGCTCGTAAAACAGGTTTACGATATCGAGAAGATCAAGCCTACGCAGCAGATCATGATGCAGCTGTATCCCGAAATTTATTCGTGTATCGGTTGCAACGCTTGTACGAAGAGCTGTACGCAGGGCTTGAACGTTATGCAGTATATCGCTTACGCTCAGCGCGGCGAATACGAGAAAGCGGCGGAAGAAAGCTTCGACTGCGTTATGTGCGGCGTATGCTCCTCTCGTTGTCCCGCAGGGATCTCCCATCCTCAGGTGGCGCTTCTTACTCGCCGACTTACGGGTAAATATCTCGCGCCCACGAGCGAACATCTCGTGAATCGCGTGGCGGAGATCGACAGAGGGGATTGCAAGGCGGCGCTCGAGGCGATCATGAATACCCCGCTTGAAGAACAGAAAAATCTGTATAACCACAGAGAGATCGAAAAATAAGGAGAAGCGTATGTATCAGTATACACAAGAACAACTCGAATCGATGAAAAAAGTAGAGGCAACCCGCGCTTCCCGTATTCAAAACCTTCACGCACGTATGACGGCGGAGGAAAAGGACGCCGTTTTGGCGCAATTCCACCCCGATTATATCACTTCGGCGTATGAGGAACTCAAAGTTGGGAAAAATAAAGGCGGTAAGGTGTTGCACGAGCTCGCGGCTTTGTTGCAGGGTCATTCCCGCATAGCGGACGTGAAGATCGATCTTTCGAAGATCGATTACGACGTGGACGTGTTGGTCATCGGCGGCGGCGGCGCAGGTTCGTCGGCGGCGATCGAAGCGCATCAGCGCGGCGCGAACGTTATGATCGCGACCAAGCTCCGTTTGGGCGACGCAAACACGGCAATGGCGGAGGGCGGTATTCAGGCGGCGGATAAGCCCAACGACAGCCCCGCGACCCATTACCTCGACGCGCTCGGCGGCGGTCACTTCAAAAACAAACCCGAGCTTTTGTATAAGCTCGTAAACGAGGCGCCCGAAGCGATTTTGTGGCTGAATAAACTCGGCGTCATGTTCGATAAAGAAGCGGACGGCACGATGGTTACCACGCACGGCGGCGGTACGTCCAGAAAGAGAATGCACGCTTGCCGCGACTATTCGGGCTCGGAAATCATGAGAACGCTTCGCGACGAAGTGTTCAATCGCGGCATTACCGTCGTTGATTTCACGGCGGCGATCGAACTCATCAAGGACACCGACGGCAAAGTGGCGGGCGCGGTCCTTATGAATATGGAAACGAAAGAAATTCTGATCGCGAGAGCCAAGACGGTCGTTATCGCAACGGGCGGCGCGGGCAGATTGCATTATCAGGGTTTCCCCACGTCCAACCATTACGGCGCGACGGCGGACGGTTTGGTTTTGGGTTATAGAGCGGGCGCAAAGCTGCTTTATCCCGAAACGCTTCAATATCACCCCACGGGCGCGGCGGAGCCCACGCAGATCTACGGTGCGCTCGTTACCGAAAAAGTGCGCTCGCTCGGCGCACAGCTCGTCAACAAAGACGGCGAAGCGTTCGTATATTCGCTCGAAACGCGCGACGTCACCGCGTCGTCCATTATCCGTGAATGTAGGGAACGCGGCAAGGGTATCAAAACGACGGACGGCGAGGGTGTTTGGCTGGATACGCCGCTCATCGATATTTTGAACGGCGAGGGTACGATCGAAAAACGTATTCCCGCAATGCTCCGTATGTTCGGCAAATACGGTATCGATATCCGTAAAGAACCGATCCTCATCTATCCCACGTTGCACTATCAGAACGGCGGTATCGATATCGGCGCGAACGGCATGACATGCGTGGAAAACCTCTACGTTGCGGGCGAGGCGGTCGGCGGTATCCACGGTACCAACCGTCTTATGGGTAACTCGCTCCTCGATATCATCGTGTTCGGCAGAAATGCGGGACAGCAGGCAGGCGAGAAATGTAAGAGCGTTCAGCTTAAAGAACTCACGCTCGATCACGTCGAGGCATTCGAGAAAGAACTTGAAGAAGCGGGTATCGTTTCGGACGTAGCTTCGCCCAAACTCCTTCCCGATTACAGAAGACAGGCAAACTGAAAACGGATAAGGGATTTTGATGAATAAAAAAGACGGGACACACGTTAAAAGCGTGCGCTTCCGTCCGTCAAAATAAGGAGAAAACATCATGTATTTTTATCAAGTATTGAATTCCTTGCTGATACCTTTGTTTTTCGTGTTTCTGATCTCCGCGGTCGGTTATGCCGTCGGCGCGATCAAGATCAAAGGTATCTCGCTCGGTACGGCAGGCGTTCTGCTCGTTGCGATTTTGGTCGGCGTACTCTTTTCCTACGTGCCGTCCGTTACGATCGCGGGCAAAACGATCACTTTTTGGAGTACAACGCAATCGAGCGTGTTCGGCACAATGTCGGATATCGGTACGTTGCTGTTCGTTACGGCGGTCGGTTTGATCGCGGGACCCAAGTTTTTCCGCTCTTTCAATAAGAGTATGATGGCGTACGTCGCAATGGGCGCGATCATCGTGCTCGTCGGCGTCGGTATTACCGTCGTGATCTCCGCACTCGATCCGAATATGAATATCGCTATGGGTACGGGTCTGCTGTCGGGTTCGCTTACTTCTACGCCCGCTTTCGGTGCGGCGAAGGAATCGGCTGGTGCGCTCGCGGGCGACGTTACGGCGGGTTACGGTATCGGCTATTTGTACGGCGTTCTCGGCGTCGTTCTGTTCGTGCAAATCATGCCGAAGATATTGAAAGTGGATATCGCAAAAGAAAGAGAATCTTTCGTTGCGGCGAATACCATTCAGATCCCCGACGACGGAAAAAAACGTTTTAAGATCGAAGAATTCGGTTTCTTCCCGTTCTTTATCACCATTGTTTTGGGACTTTTGATCGGTTGTATCAAGGTGCCCATCGGCGGCGGCAACTATTTCAGTTTCGGTAAAAGCGGCGGTACGTTGATTGCAGGTCTGATCGTAGGACATTTCGGACATTTCGGAAAATTGGATATGAAGGTATCCAAACAGACCCTTAATATGTTCCGCGAACTCGGGCTCGTTCTCTTCCTTGTCGGAGCGGGCGTCCCCGGCGGCGTGCGTTTCGTCGACGCGTTCGAATGGATCTATATCGTATACGGTATCATTATGGCGACCGTGCCTATGGTGCTCGGCTTTATTCTCGGCAAGTTCGTGTTCAAGCTTTCGATCTTCAATAATCTGGGCTCGATCACGGGCGGTATGACGAGTACGCCCGCACTCGGTTCGCTCATCGCCGTAGCGGGCACGGACGACGTTTCATCTGCGTATGCGGCAACGTATCCGTTTGCATTGGTGCTTATCGTAGTATCGTGTAACTTGTTGGTATTGCTTCCGTTCTGACGGAATAAACGTAAGCGGGGCAGTTCGGAAAGAATTGCCCCGCTTTTAAAAATAAAACGAAAAAAACGGCGTAAAAACAGTTGCTTTTTTCAAAATAATGATATATAATATAAAAGCTGTTTGCAGAGATGGCGGAGCGGTTGAACGCGCACGATTCGAAATCGTGTTATGCAGGAATGTATACAAGGGTTCAAATCCCTTTCTCTGCGCCACGAAAAAGGCACCCCTTGCGGGTGCTTTTTTCGTGGCGAAAAGTAAAGGTTAGCAGGAAGGCTTGCGTTCACAAGGGTTCACGCGAGGAGCGAAAAACGTGGGTGAAAGAATAAAAAAAGCGAGTGGGTGAGCGACGACGCTTTGTTGCTTGCAACAAAATATTTCTCTGCGCGGCACCCCTTGCGGGTGCTTTTTTCGTGGCGAAAAGTAAAGGTTAGCAGGAAGGCTTGCGTTCACAAGGGTTCACGCGAGGAGCGAAAAACGTGGGTGAAAGAATAAAAAAGAAAAACGGCAGATCTGCCATGCACCGTCCAAAGTCGGATGTGCTTTCAAAAGCGTATATTTTTTTTTCAAAAATCGGAAATAAGCCTCAGTTGATTGACGAAAGTGACAGAAATATGATATAATATAAAATACCATAGTGGGCGGAGTGCGCACTTTTGCATTTTTCGACCCCGCGGGGTGTTTGCTTTTATAAGCAAAAAAGCTTTATTACGATAAAAACAGGAGTATTCGAAGCGATATGTGGGTTGTATTGTTGATTTTAACGATCGGTATTTCGGTGGCGCTGGCGGCGTTTGTTTTGCCGCAGATGTATCTGCGCGCGAGACACGCTATCAAAGAACCGACCGATCGCGGCATAAAAAAGGTCCTCGAAAAGGGAGGACAAAGCCTCGTGTTTCAACCCGTTCCCAAATGGCGGAAATATATCAAGCAATACGTGCTTGCGGAGCGTTGGGGAAAAAAGGAGCTTATGTGCAAGCTCGATCCCGAGCTTTCTTATATAAGCTACGACGTGGTGCTTTTCAACAATCGCAATAAGGTATTCGACGTACTTACGGTAAAGGAGCTGATCGAGAATAAAGGTTATACGAAGGTGCTCGCCTTGCCCGAGGAGACCTCTTACGTTTCGGTGGTCGTCAATCAGGCGGATACCAATCGATTCCCCGAACGGTTCGCAACGAAAACGGAACGCGGCGATCTTGTGAAATTCCTTCTTCTCACCGGTCTGTTGATCTTGATGGAAGTATTGTGTATCAAGGTCTGTTGCGCGAACGTATTCGGCGGGGTATTCCGCGAGAGCGTCATTCTCGACGGCGCAAGCTTCTTGCTTACTTTGCTCGTCGCCGCGGTGCTGATCGTGGTAAATCTGATCGTTTCGTGTTTAACGGTAAAAATAAGAAATGCAAAAAAAATCCGAAAGGAATAAGGTACGATGCGAAATTTTAACGTTATTGCAAAAGGTGAATATACGTACAAACAGACGAACGAGTTCCTCACCGTCGAGCGTTTTTTGATCGTACGTAAAAAGAGCCGTAGATTCCTTTTGTTGGATATGACAAACCGTTTAAACGAAAAGCTTACGGGACTTATTTTACAGATCGATCAGTTCGACGTGCGCGGTAAATCGCTCGGCGCGGTCAATGCGGAATTTAAAAACCTTTCGATCAAAAGCGGCAAATTCATCTTCAAAGAAAATATCGAATTGCATCATTCGTGTATCGATTTCCGCGTAAAGATCGTCAGCGCGGAATACGGTAACTACGCTTACCGCCTCGGCGCGGACGACGTATACGTGACCTATGAAAGGAAGAAAAAACGCCGTCCGATCGATACGGAGGAGATTAAAAAAGAACTCGGCGAGGAAAGCGTGAAAACCAATTCCCGCCGATTCCCCGCACCCGTCGCGGCGGCGATCTGCGCCGGCGTGGTGGCAATCGTCTCCGTCGCGACCGCGATCGTACATATTAACGACTTTAAGGAAAACAAAGAGGCGTTTTTCCTCCAGAATATTCAATACGAAATACTCGATACGACCGATCCCGACAATTCGCCCGTCAATATCGTCGGATATACGGGCTTGGGCGGGGAATCGATCGTGATCCCCAACGAAGTGGAAGGACACCCCGTCGTGGGCGTCGTGCAGGACGCCTTCAAAGGGAACGCCGTTATCAAGGAAGTTACCGTTCAACAGGGCGTCGAGCTCGCTCAAGGCGCGTTCTTCGATTGCGACAAGCTGGAAACGGTGACGATTGAAGGGAACAACGTAATCTCCGCATGGGCATTCTGTGATTGCGACAAGCTGGAAACGGTCAAGATCACGGGCGTGACGGAACTCGGCTATAAATCTTTCAACGGTTGCGATTCGCTTTCTTCCGTACGCATCGTCAATTCCGATCCCGAAGCGATACTTACGATCGGCTATCAGGCATTCGGAGATTGCGGCGAAATCACCGAGATCTATATCGACCAGTTTGTTTCCTACGGCGACGATTGGGATTTCTTCTACGGCGCAAAAAGTATTGAAAATCTGTATCTCAAAAATTTCAACGCAAAATCGTACGAGGACGATCAGACGGACGAGGCGAAACCGCTCAACGTTCTCTTCGGCGGCGGTTCGTCCGAGGTGGGCGTGAAAAATCTCCGCATCGGCTATTCGGACGAGATCCCCGCATATTTTGCGGCGTCCTGTTCCAAGCGTTTGGCGAGCGTGCAGTTCGATTCTTTTACGGGCAATTCCATCGGTGAACGTGCGTTTTACAATTGCGCCAAGCTGGAAAACTTTACGATGACGAAAGCCGTAAATTCCGTGGGCGCGTATGCGTTTGCAAAAAGCGGTATCACGAGTTTTAACGGCAGTAGCCTCACCTCGATCGGCGAAAGCGCGTTTTATGATTGCGGCGAGCTTGCGAAATTCACGCTTCGGGATACGACCCCTTTGGCGGCGATCCCCGATAAAGCCTTTTCCGATTGTTCGTCCTTGCAAAGTATCGTGATTCCCCGCACCGTCGCTGCGATCGGTGCGGACGCATTCTCCGATTGCAAGGCGTTGACAAGCGTGACGTTCTCGCCCAAAGCGACGTTGACTTCCATCGGCGATCGCGCGTTCTCCGATTGCGCAAGTCTGCGTTCGGTCGAGCTGCCCGAAGGGTTGGGGAGCATTGCCTCGCGTCTGTTCGACAGTTGCTTTAATTTGCGTTATCTTTCCATTCCTTCTACGGTGACGGGCATAGCCGTCGACGCGTTCGAGGACGACTATCGTTTGTTCGAAATAGAAAATCTCAGTATCGTTTCGCTTGTCGCGGGGGACGAACTCTGTCCTTATACGCTTGCGGTTTACAACTCCGCGGAAGAACCCCGTATGGAACGCCAAACGCTGAATAATTTCGTTATCGCAACGGCGAACGAAAATCTGTATATGATCGAATATACGGGCAGAAGCGGCAAGGCGGTCACGCCCGATAAGATCGATGGCAAGACCTATTCGATCGTGCCGTACCTGTTCTATAAAGACGAGGTGCTCTCCGATTTGGAAATTTCCTCCGCGGTCTCGGAAATCGGAAAAACGGCGTTCGCGGAAAGCGAGCTGAAGAAAATTACTTTTGCCGAAAGCAATCAGGGAATCGTGCTCGGCGACGGCGTATTTGCGGATTGTACGCTGTTACAGACGGCGGATATGAAATCGAGAGTATGTACAGAGCTTCCCGCCTATACGTTCGGCGGCTGTGAAAAATTGGCGCAGGTTACTCTACCCAAACGTGTCGCCGCGATCGGCACTTCGGCGTTTACGGGCTGTAAAACCTTGAAAGAGATCGCCGTTCCCTTGACCGTGGACGTGATCGGCGACGCGGCGTTTCGGGAATGTGAGAGTTTGGAAACGGTCTCGGGCGCAAGCGGCGTGACGGAAATACGGACGAATGCGTTTGAAAAATGCACCTCGCTCCGATCGGTGCCCGAGTTTGCGGCGTTGGAAATTATCGGACAGGGCGCGTTTTCGAGTTGCAAGAAGCTTGAACAGTTCACTCTTTCGGCAGACGTCTCCGAGATTGGCGCAGACGCGTTTTCGGGTTGTAAAAAGCTTCACGAAATATTCAATTATTCCGATCTCGATCTGGAAAAAGACAGCCTCGATCACGGCGGCGTGGCATATAACGCGCTCGCGATCCATACGAACAGTCGTTCCAAGAAATTGGAGACGAAAACGGCGGGCGATTTCGTTCTCAAGGGCAATTCCTCGCTCGGCTGGACGATCGTCGGTTTCAACGGCTCGGGCGATACCCTGTCGTTGCAGTCGCTGGAGGGAATAAGCGAATACGCGATCGCGCGGTATGCGTTCGAGGATATTTCTTCCGTGCGTACGATCGTGATCGGCGGCGCCGTAAAGAGTATCCGAAGCGGCGCGTTCGTCGATTTGCCGAAATTGACCCGCGTTCGTTTCGATAATCCGTCCTTGACTACGCTGGAGGCGGGGACGTTCGTCGGTTGCGACGCGCTCGCTTCTCTCGTGATCCCCGTCAATCTCAGAGGGATCGACAGCGGCGCGATGGGCTATATCGCCGACGTCTATTACGAAGGCTCGCAATCGCAGTGGAATAAATATGCGTCTCGTTACGAAGTGGAATACGGAATGGTCTATATTTACGACAATTGCGTGCACGAATACGGTTATTGGAAATACGATTCGAAAGGTAACGTGGACACGAGTATCAAGGAATACGATACGGAAACGATCAAGGAAGCCACTTGCACGACGAATGGCAGCGTTCGCTATTATTGCGACGATTGCGGCTATCAGCGCACGGACACCGTTTTCGCGTACGGACATTCGTACGCCGATTATCAGGCGCGTATCTGCACCGTGTGCGACCATATCGATCGCAGTCAGCTCCAATCGTATACCCAGTCCTATTTCGCCGACGTGATCGAGATCTCAAACGACAAGAAAAATCCGTTCAACGTGTTCGGTTCATACGCCGACCGTATATCCGAATGCGTTGCCGATAAGGGCGTTTCGGCGACGGTCACGCTCAAGGCAAAACGCAGCGTGACTATTTCATTCAATTGTTCGATGGAAAACTCGTACGGTACGGTCACGATCACGCACAACGGGGAAAAGAAAACCGTTTCAAGCGGAACAAAGACGTTCACCTATACCCTTTCGAAAGGGGATAAAATCGAAATTACGTATCAGCGCAAAAAGGCGACCTCGGACTATTACGGCTACGGCTATATATCGGATATTTATCTTTGGACAAACGACTAATCGGGAGTGACTATGCTTACGCATCGGGAAATTATCGAAAAACTGACAACTGAACAAAAAATTTCTTTGCTTGCAGACGTTGCTTCTTTGGGCGGGATAACCTTACAGGGCGAAAGGGTGCGTTTCCTTTCGGAAACGTCTATGCAAGCGATGAACGGCAAAGAGGGGGAAACGTATCCCTCGTTTGCGGGGCTTGCCAATTCGTGGAACGTCGACCTTATCGGAAAGGTCGCGGACAGTCTTGCCCGTCGCGCAAAAGAACACGGGTACACGTTGTTGAACGTACCTGCGGCAAACGTGATGGTCACGCCCTATTCCTCGGGCGTTTCCGAGGACCCGTATTTAAGCGGTACGTTTGCCAACGCGTGGGCGGGAGCAGGTATGCGCACAGGCGTAAAAACCTGTATTGCCGAACCCGCGCTCCGTCCCTCCGACGTAGCGTTCTCCGACGCGGAATGCGATCCCCGCGCCTTGCACGAATACTTTTTCAAACCCTTCGATATGGCGGTTAAGCAGAACGGCTGTATGTTGAAAACAGCCCGTCCCAAGCTCGGCGGTTCGTACGAAAACGTAAACGCCGAATATTTGGATAAGGCGGTCGGGAAAGCGCCCGTCGTGATCGATTGCAAAAAATCGAAAGACAGTATGGCGCTTATGTTCGAGAAAAACGTGCTTTGCAAAAACGCGTCCAAGACTGCGCTCCGTACGGCGGTCGAGCGTTATTTGGCGCTTAACACCTCGTTCGAAAACGGCGATATTACGCTCGGCGAGCTCGAAACGGAGTGTCGCGAAGGGAACGCCGTAAGCCCCGAAATGCTGGACGACGCGGTGGATCGTATCCTTGACTTTTCCTTCCGATGCGCCAAGATGCAACCGAAAGCGGAAATGGGAGCTACGGCGGTAACGGACGAGAAGCTTGCGCTTCGCGCGGCGGAACAGAGCGTCGTATTGCTGAAAAACGAAAAGGTCCTGCCTTTCGATAAGCATAAAAAGATCGCCTTGATCGGCGACCTCGCACAAAAGACGGACGATCCGTCCGTCGAATCGTTGCGCGCCCGTATCGAGGCGTTGACCCGTCAATATAAGCTGGCGTCGATCGGCTTTGCCAGAGGGTACGATTCCGATCGGGACAGAAGCGACGATCTTATCAAAGAAGCGTGCACGCTGGCTGAGAAGGCGGATATCGCCGTCGTCGTGGTCGGCTATTCGGGCAAGGGGAAAGAGCGCGCAATTCGTAATAAAACGGCGCGACTTCCCGCCAATCAACAGGTTTTGCTCGAACGCCTTGCCAAGGGAAAAGCCAAGGTCGTCGCCGTGGTCTGCGGCGAGCATTATCCCGACATGCGTTTTGATAACGCATGCGACGCCGTGTTGCTTGCCCCGCTCGACGGAAGCCGAAGCGCGCAGGCGGTGACGAGGATCCTTATGGGAGAGACGTCTCCGTCGGGTAAGCTTGCATTTACTTGTTATACGAACACAGAGGATTATTTCTCCACCGTTCGCGCGTATAAGGACGCGGGACGGAACAAGGTGGGTACTTTCTACGGTTATCGCAATTACGATAGCTCGGGACTCCGTATCAAATATCCGTTCGGCTTCGGGTTGAGCTATTCGCGGTTTACCTATTCCAAGCTGAAACGGGCGGCGGACGGCTTCCGTTTCACCGTAAAAAATACGGGCTCGTTCGCGGCGTCGGAAGTGGTGCAGGTATACGTCGGAAAACGGGGTTCCGCCGTGGTAAGACCGAGAAAAGAGCTCAAAGCCTTCTATCGGGTCTCGCTGAGACCCGGGGAGAGTAAGACGGTCAGCGTGCCGATCGGTAAACTGGATCTTTCCGTTTACGACGCCCGTAAAAAACGCTTCGCCACCGAAAGCGGACAGTATGAGATCTATATCGGTTCGTCTGTGCGGGATATCCATTTGAAGGACCGTTTCTATGCGGGCACGGAAACGCTGGAATCGGACAAAAAGAGCTTGTCCGAATACGTGCAGTCGAAATCGAACGTACTTACGGAAAAATACTATTTGGACGTTCCCGTGAAGCTACCCGCGGAGAAATCCAAAAAGGCAAGGGTATTCGCCGTTGCGGCGTCGATCGTCATACTGTGTCTCGACCTCGTGTTCCTGTATTTCGATTATATTCGTTGGATACCGAAAAAATGGTGGATATACCTGATCGTTGCGGCGATCACCGCGGCGCCGATAACCTTTGCGACGATCCTTTCGACAAGGCGAAAAAATCAAATCAGAGAGTGTTTGGAAAAGAATATGGAAGAGAAAAAACAAAACCGTGAAAAACTGAATATCGAAGATTTGGCGGACGAGATCCCTTACGAACAGTTGTTTGCGGAGGAATTCGCGACTACGTACGAATTCGAGGAAGAGGAGAAGCCCGCCGAGGAAGAGCAGGAAAAGGCGAAGGAAGAAACGCGCGTCGTAAGCGGTCCGTTCGACGCGGACTTCACTATGCCGCTCGTATTCAACGAGTTTACCACGTTCGCTTACGAACGCGGTATCGCGCTCGATATTGCCGGCGTTCGCTCGCTTTTCTCGGCATTCGCGTCCTCCCGCTTGATCATTTTAAATTGCGAGGACAGGGAAATGTTGGAAAGATTTATTCCCGTGCTCGGCGACTATCTCGGCTGTACGCCTTCCGTGGACGATTACGAGGAAAACGACGGCGCGGAAAATCTTCTTTACCGCAAGAATATGATTGGGATTTCCGCGCTCACGAATACGGCGCACCAGCTCATGCGCACGTCCCTCGCGGACGGTATCGTACATATCGCGACGTTGCGGGACGTGCGGTGCGAGGGGATAAAATCGTACCTTTCGCCCGTGATCCGTTACGTGGATCAGCCCGAACACCGCGTCGAGCTCGCCGTTAAAACGGACGCGCAGAACGAGCAGTCGCACGAGATATCCGAAAACGTATGGCTCGTTGTGACGCTCGCCGACGGCGAAAAAATATCCGACGTGCCCAAATATCTTCTCGATATGGCGTGCGTGGTCGATCTTTCCCTCCGCATAGGCGAGGAGCCCCGCAAACGCATGATCGTGCAGAGCGGCGAGGCGGAAAACGCGGAACAAACGCCCGCCGAGAAAGAAGTGGAAATGGAAACGGTCGAGATCGAGGAGGAAATCGAGGTCGAGATCGAAGTGGAGGAAGCGGCGGAAAATACGGTAGATTCCGACGCGGACGACGATTCGTGGTTCGGGGTTACCGTAAGCGCGAAGAATACGCCGAAAAAGACGAAAAAGAAAGTAAAACAGATCGTAAAAAAGACGATTCAAAGACCCAAAGTAAGCGCGGGACCGAAAGAACTGAAAGTGGTCGAAACGGTAGTGGAAACGGAAAAGACGGTTGTGAAAAAACTTACTTTTTGGCAGTTCGATCAACTTGCGAAGAACGCTTACCGCGATTATCAAATGGACGAAGTTCTTTGGAAGCGCGTGGATAAGCTGGAGGAGTTTGTCGACGGTTGCGGAGAATACCAAATTGAAAACAAGCTTTGGCAACGTATGGAGAAATATATTTCCGTATTCCTTGCGGGCGGCGGTTTGGAGGAGGAAGCGCTGGACAGCGTGGTGGCTTGCCACCTTATCCCCGGTATGCTTGCTTGTGTGGAAAACGCGAAGAAACCGTCGGAAGAAAAATTCTCTCATACGCTCGAAAATATTTTCGGCGAGGGGCATGCGCCCTGTTCGCTGAAAGCGGTCAAATCGTCGGGGCTGGATATTTGATTCCCCCAATTTTTAAGGAGGTCACTCGGTAATGAATAACGCTTTCGTTTATTCTTTGTGCGGTGCAGACGAAACGATGCAGAATATTTGGGAAGCCGCCTCGTCTAAGGCTGCCGTTTTCGTATACGTTGCCATTCTTGCCGCAATTTTGATAGCGGTCATTCTCGTTGCCATGCGCAACGAAACGAAAGACCCGAAGATCGTTACGACGAAAACCGATTTTCGCGTTTCGTCGGGCTCTCCCGCGGTATATCCGACGATAACGGTAGCGGCGGCGAAGGGAAAGGGACAGACGGACGAGGAAGGAAGATCGCGCTTTTACATGCTTTGCGAGATCGACGCCAACCGTGCGAGATATTCGAAGGCTTCCTACGACGACAGT
>JAFTPU010000013.1 GCA_017463105.1 Clostridia bacterium | reverse complement strand
ATATACCTCCGTCATCAACAGGGCACGAGCTACCGATTTCACTTGCTCTATATCTGTTGTAGGCTTCATTGTATCTCCTTATTTTTGGCATAAAAAAAGCACAGAGCTTTTCTTTCTCTGTGCTGTGTGTGGTGGGCGGTTTTTGTTCTCACGGGAGTTCAAATCCTTTCAGTATTGGAAAATACCCATTTTTCATCTACAAAATCGAACTAAAAAATTTTGCCCGAAAAAAGCAAAAAAGCCTTGAAAAATCAAGGCTTTTTGCGGCGATATCTTTTTTATCGCCCTTTTATGGTGGAGGTGGTGAGAATTGAACTCACGTCTTACGCGGCTGCCAAAAAACTTTCTACATACTTAGTTTATCTTTTTTTCTTACCCCCGCGACGCGGGTAAACACGCTTCACGGGTAGCAGAAAGCTGAATGATCTTTAAAAAACACTTCCCGATCTTTTAAAGATTTTTCCGTCTGTTTGACGCCGCGACCCCGACCGACGGATAGATCGGGCGCGACGATTCGTTATAAAACGAAGTTACGCTGCGAGAGCGTAGTTTGCATTTCTATCTGCATTTAAATTTAACGGATCGTTTTTACGCAGTCTTTCCATCTGCGGTATGCTTATCCTTTCGCTCACCGGCAATCGAATCCGGGACACCCCCGTTTTACCTGCTCGCTATATTATTATACACGTTTTTATATAAAAGTAAACACTTTTTAACCTGTTATTTTTTCCAAGTTGCAGGCATAAACAACACCAGCATCGGGAAGACCTCCAATCTCCCCACCAGCATATCGAAAATAAACACCAGCTTCGACCACCACGAGAAATCTCCGTAATGCCCCGCGGGACCCACCGCGCCGAGTCCCGGTCCCACGTTATTGATCGTCGCCGTAACGGCAGTGAAATTCGTCGTCATGTCTCCGCAATCCAGCGAGATCGCCAAAAGAGACAGGATAAAAATGATGATATACGCAAAAAAATAACTATTGATCCCGCGTACGACCTCATTTTCGACAACCCGTTTATCCACCGTAATTTTTTTCACTTGTTTGGGATGTATCATACGTTTCGTCTCGTGCGCCGCGCCTTTGAAAAGAACGACCATACGCGAAACCTTCATGCCGCCGCCCGTGCTTCCCGCGCACGCACCTATGAACATTATCAATACCAAAATGGATTTCGAAAACGCGGGCCAAAGATCGAAATTCTCCGTTGCAAAGCCCGTCGTGGAAATGATCGACGCGACGGAGAACGCCGAGTGGCGCACCGCTTCGCCCGTCGTATAGCCATAGCTTTGCGTAATGCAAAGGTTGATCGTGATCGCCGTGATCGCCACCACGACGATTCCCAAAAATACGCGCACCTCGGTGTTGAGCGCGTCCTTGAACTTGCCGCGAAGCACGAAATAGTAAGAGGCGAAGTTGATGGAAAAGATCACCATAAACACGGTGACGACCACCTGCGAATAGGGCGAATACCCCGCAAAGCCGTCCGCTTTGATCGCGAAACCGCCCGTTCCCGCCGTGGAAAACGCCGTATTCAGCGCGTCGAACGCAGGCATATCGAACACGAGCAGGATAAACTGCAAAAGCGTGAGCACGGTATAAATCAGATACAGTATGCCCGCCGTCGCGCGCATTTTCGGCACGAGCTTGCTTACCGAGGGTCCCGGGCTTTCCGCTTTCATGATATTGATATTATACCCGCCGCCGCAAAGAGGCAGAAACGCGAGAATGAACACGAGGATACCCATGCCCCCGACCCAATGCGTAAAGCTCCGCCACATCAAAATACACCGCGGCAACGCCTCGACCTTATCCCCGGGCAACACGCTCGCCCCCGTCGTGGTGAAGCCCGAAACGATTTCGAACAGCGCGTCTACGTACGTAGAATACGCCCCCGAAGTGCGGAGCGGTATCGCGCCGAACAAACTGAGAAATATCCAACTCAACGCGACGATCACGAACCCTTCTTTCGCGTAGACGGACGAATTTTTCGGCTTTCCGATCAGAAGCAAACACCCCACCGCCGCGCAAGAAAGCATGGCGACGAGAAAATCGACGATCTCTTTCTCCCCGTACACAGCCGCCGTCAATACGGGCACCGCAAAAAACAGAGCCTCGAAAATAAGTATCCAACCGATCGTGCGTTTTATAATTGCGTAATTCATATTTCTTACCGTTACCTAAGCACTTCCGCTACGTCGTGCAACGCGAGCCTCGACACAATCACCACCGCGTCGCCGCTTTGGATCACGTCCTGACCGCGAGGTATGATCACTTCGTCGCCGCGCGTGATCGAAGCGATCAGTACGTCCTTTTTGAACCGAAGTTGACTGAGCGGCTTTCCGACGATCGGCGAATTTTCCCCGACGATAAACTCGGACGCTTCCACCTTACCGGGGATAATATTGTACAAAGTTTCCATGTTGCTCCCCACCGTGCTTTTCATCGCGCGCACGTAGCGGAGGATATAGTCGGCGGTAAGCGTACGGGGACAGACCGTCGTATCCAAATCGAGCTGACTGATCACGTTATCGTAATCGGTGCGGTTGATCTTGGTCACGAGCTTCCCGCAACCCGCGCCTTTGGCAAACACGGAAAGCAGAATGTTTTCCTCGTCGAGATCGGCAAGCGCAACGAACGCTCCCGCTTTCGCGAGTCCCTCCTCCAACAACAAATCGTGATCGGACGGGTCGCCGTGAATGACGTCCGTTTTCTCCCATTGCGCGCAGAGATCCTCGCATATTTTAAGATCTTTTTCGACGACTTTGAGGGAAATTCCCGAACGTTCGAGTATCCTGCAAAGATAATGCGTAATCACTCCGCCGCCCGCAACGAGCGCGTTTTTAATGGAATGTCCCTTATAATTGATCTTCGTGAAAAATTCGTTCGCTTTTTTGGGCGAAGCGACGATCGACACGATATCCTTTTCGGCAAAAACGAAATCGCCGTTGGCGATATACGCCTCCTCCCCGCGTTCGACCGTACACACGAGAATATCGACGCGGTACTTCATCACCACGTCCTTCACCGACATGCCGACGAGCTGCCCGTCCTTGTGCACGCGGAATTTGATAAGCTCGACCTTGCCCTTGGCAAACGGTTCGATCTTGAGCGCGGACGGAAAGCGGAGTACGCGCGCAATCTCCTCCGCCGCGGCGTACTCGGGGTTGATGACCATAGCAAGCCCCAATTCGTCTTTAAAATAGGGAGCTTCCTCGCTGTATTCGGGGTTTTTCACCCGCGCAATCGTCTGGCAATGCCCTTCTTTTTTGGCGATCAGACAGCACAAAAGGTTGAGCTCGTCCGAATCCGTAACGGCGATCAGAAGATCCGCCGTATCGACGCCCGCTTCCCGTTGGACGGTGTGCGTCGCGCCGTTTCCGACAACTCCCATGATATCGTAACGGTTGGTGACTCGCGCCACCTTTTCCGCCGACATATCGATAACGGTAACTTCGTTGCCGTCGTCGTTAAGCTTTCCCGCGAGCGTTCTGCCCACTCTGCCGCAACCGATAATGATTATCTTCATACCGTTTTATCCTTTACCTCCGTATCCGTTAAACCGTTTTCCGCAGTGGGCGCGGCGACGTCCCCCGCCGCCACGACCGCTTTCTTTTTTCCGAGTTTTTTGCTCGCTATCTTTTTGAGGGAAGTTCTGTGTTCCTCTCCCGAAAACAGGCGGGCAAGATTTTTATGGTGCGCGCACCACGTGAGCACGTTGATGAAAAAGATCAGAAGGTACAGCCACACGAGGTGCTCTCTCGCGGGGAAACCGTCGTAGCGTAAAAAGTAAATGACGAGCTGAATGATACTGAACGTGGAAACGCCGAGAAGCGATCCCAGCGACCCCCACTCGGTGAGGGTGATAAACAACACCAAACAAAGCAGGATCGCAAAACCGATCAGCAGCCACCACGCGCTTTCGCACGCCAAGCCTATCCAGAAAAGCCCGAGCGTGGAGGCGATGCCTTTGCCGCCGCGGAAATGCATGGTAATGGGAAAGATGTGCCCGATCACGACGAACAATCCGCAGAAATATCTGGCGAAATCGGTGACGTACACGCCCGTGCCCGCAAACACGTACCGATCGTAAACGAAATGCACGATCAGCGCGGGAATACCCGCCTTGAATGCGTCGCAAAAGAAGGTAATTATCCCCACTTTCACCCCAAACTCGCGGGTCATATTCATGGTGCCGGGATTTCCACTGCCCATTTTCGTGATGTTTTTCTTTTTGAGCTTGGAAAACAGTACGGCGAAATTGAAGCAACCGATAAAATAGCATACGATCGCCAAAATCAAAAATTGCCACCAATTTTGTAAAAAGTACATTATTTCTTTTTCCATAGTTCCTTTCCTCGGAAAGTGATTTTCTTAAATGCAAAGTGCAAAATGTAAAATGCAAAATACTGTAAATTTATAAATTATTCAATCATTTCGCATTCTGCATTCTGAATTTTGCATTTATTTTAATCTTCGTCCTTCTTCTCGCGCACCGTAATCCTGATCGGCGTACCCGAAAAATCGTACGCGCGGCGAATGGTGTTCTCCAAATACCGCTCGTAAGAGAAATGCAGCAGCCGTTCGTCGTTGACGAATAACGCAAACGTCGGCGGGCATACGCCCACCTGCGAGGAGAAAAACACCCGCATCCTTCTGCCCAAATACGAGGGCGGTTCCTGCAAACGGATCGCGTCCCCGATCAGATCGTTCAGCTCGCCCGTCGGTACGCGGAAGCTCGCATGCGCATACGCTTCCTCCGCCGCCGCAAGCAGCTTCTCCACGCGCTGTCCCGTCTTTGCCGAGATATACGCCGACTTGAAATAGTCCATAAATTTAAGGTCCTCTTTCAATTTGTCCTCGAACTTGTTGACGGTGTGCGTGTCCTTTTCGATCAGATCCCATTTGTTCATGACGATCACGGACGGCTTGCCCTGTTCGTGCACGTAGCCGATGATCTTCACGTCCTGTTCGGTCAATCCCTCCGTGCTGTCCACGACGAGCAAGCACACGTCGCTCCTTCTCACCGCGTCGAACGCGCGCATATTGCTGTAATATTCCACGTCGTCGTCGACGTTCTTTTTCTTGCGGATACCCGCCGTATCGATGATCGTATACGCCTTGTCCCCGCGATAAAACAACGTGTCGATCGCGTCGCGCGTCGTACCCGCCATCGGCGTTACGATACTTCTTTCACTGCCCAAAATTTTATTTACCAAGCTCGATTTTCCCGCGTTGGGTTTCCCCACGACCGCGATCTTGAGCGAGGGCACGGGCTCGATCGTCACGTCGGGGAAATGCGCGATCGCCTCGTCCAAAACGTCGCCGATCCCCTTCGAATGTTCCGCCGAGATCGCAAACGGTTCGCCTAATCCCAACGAGTAAAACTCGAACACCTTTTCGGGCGAGTAGTCGTCGATCTTGTTCACGACCAAAATCACGGGCTTTTTACTGCGCCGCAAAATGTCCGCCACGTCGTAATCGGACGGGTGCAAGCCGTCGCGCCCGTCGGTGAAAAACAGGATAACGTCCGCCGTATCGATGGCGACGTCCGCCTGCTTGGCGATCTCCCGCCACATCACGTCCTCCGACTTCAGCTCGAGTCCGCCCGTATCTACCATCGTGAAATGCTTTCCGCGCCACGTTGCGTCCGTATACAGACGGTCGCGCGTAACGCCCGGTCGGTCCTCCGTGATAGAGATCTTCCTCCCCGCCACTTTATTGAAAAACGTACTTTTCCCTACGTTGGGTCTGCCCACGAGGGCAATCAAAGGATTTGCCATATCCGTCTATTTCCTCCTCTTTTTTTCCGTCGTCGAAAGTATCTCCACAAATCCGTGCCCGCCGTCGCGGTTGATACGGATATTGCGGAAATCCAACGCCTTTTTCATCTCGTCGAGCGTCGTTCCGCAAAGGAACACGTCCTCGAATTCTTTCATCGTATTTCCCGCCAAAACCAGCTCGTCGAAATCGCCTTTTTCCTGTTTATACGCAAGCACGGCGTTCACGATATCCACGCCCGTCAATAGTCCCGTACAGGTGACCGTTTCCCCGAAAAAACCGTTTTTCACGGGCAGGAGCTCCGCGTGCAAGCCCTCTATTTTTTCGTTGCATTTTTCCACTAGCTCCCGCGTGGTCTTTGCCGCGCTCACGCCGCACACGAGCAACGATCTCTTCGGCTTTTTCAACGCGAATCTTCCCTTTTTCTTCGGCAATGCGTCGAGCGCCGCGTACGCTTCGTTTAAAAATTTCGTCGTCAGACCGATACCGTTCTCGATCTGTTCGAATTTCCCGTAAAACGCCGCGCTTTTCATCGGAAGCTCCGCCTTTACGAAATATTCGTCCGCAGGAAGCAGGAAGGGCACGCCGAATTCCGCGTTCAGCTTATCGACGAGCGCAAGCAATCTTCCGCTGTATTCCTTGTCGATATCGGGAATAAAAGGCAACCCCTCGCGATATTTCGTGATCCCCGTCGGCACGCATGCCAAATCGCGTACGGCGGGATAATATCGAAACAGCTCCCGCGCCGTTCTTTCCAGCTCCGCGCCGTCGTTCTCGTTCGGCACGACCACCGCCTGACAGTGCAGCTCGATCCCGCCCTTTACCAGCTCGTCGATCTGCGAAAGTATCTTCCCCGCGTGGCGGTTCCGAAGCAATTTTACCCGCAATTCGGGGTTCGTCGTATGCACCGAAACGTACAACGGCGACAGCTTCAAGCGCACGATACGTTTCAAGCCCTCGTCCGAAAGATTAGTGAGCGTGACGAAATTCCCGCAGGTAAAGCTCATGCCGTAATCGTCGTCCTTGACGTACAGGCTTTCACGCATACCCTTCGGCATCTGATCGACGAAACAGAACACGCAACGGTTGTGACAGGTACGTATCTCCCCGCACTTCTCAAAGGAAAGCCCCAATTCCTCCCCCTCGTCCTTTTCCACTTCGACGGTTTGTTCCTCGCCGTTTCTGCGATCGCGGACGGTGAGCGTGAAATTTTCCTGCTCGGCATAGTAGAGATAGTCGAGTTCGTCCTCGCAGGGCAAGCCGTCGAACGCCGTGATCTCGTCGCCGACCTCCAATCCCAACTGTGCCCCGACGCTATTCCGTTTTACTTTGGTGATTTTCAACATACGGTTTAATTATACCTTGTTTTGAAAATTTTGTAAAGAAAAAAAGGGGGTATTCTATGAATATCCCCTTTCTTGTTTTTTTTCGTTTGTCAGAAGCGGATCACGCCGAACACGCAACCGAACACGTAAACGACGAGCGCGACCCAAAAGATAATGCGCCACGTTTTGCTTTTACCCGCCGTGTAGTCGTACGCGGGAAAACCGATCCCGATGACGAGCAAAATTTGCCCGATCAGCGAGAGCACCGAAGC
Source organism: Clostridia bacterium (assembly GCA_017463105.1). Taxonomy (GTDB): domain Bacteria; phylum Bacillota; class Clostridia; order Christensenellales; family Borkfalkiaceae; genus Scatosoma. The sequence goes on along the minus strand of JAFTPU010000013.1, from coordinate 109,133 downwards.
GAGGCTCGTCAGCACGCCGATATCCAATGCGCGCACGATCCCGTTGAACAGAAAGATCGCCGCCGCGATCACGAGCGCGAAATAAGTACACGCGCGGATAATCCCGCCCGAAGAGGTACTGCGCGAAGAAGTCGTTCTTTTCGTCTTTTTTGTTGCCATATTTTTATCTCCTTGATTTATTTATCGTTCTCTTTGAAAATTTCCGAAAAACACGTTTTATCCACGCCGAACCGCGTGCAAAGCTTTGTCAGTATTTCCGTAAACAAGGGGGGCAGGGGCGCGTTGAACGTCATTCTTTCCCCGCTCGTCGGGTGCGTAAGCTCGAGTCGCCATGCGTGCAGAAGCTGTCCGTCCGCGTTTAATTTTTGTTTCTTGAAGCCGTATACGGGATCGCCCGCCACGGGGTGTCCCATATGCTTGGCGTGCACGCGGATCTGATGCGTTCTGCCCGTTTGCAATTCGAATTTACAAAGGGTGAACTCCGTACCGAACCGCGCCACCGTTTCAAAATCGGTGATCGCGATCTTGCCCCTTCCTTCGGGCAACGCCGCCATTTTCAAGCGGTCGGTCGGGTGCCGTCCGATATCCGTCACGATACGCCCGCGTTCCTCTTTCACACTGCCTTCGAGTAGCGCGTAATAAGTACGTTTACAGGTCTTTTCGGCGATCTGCGAAGCGAGCGACACGTGCGCTTTGTCGTTTTTCGCCACGACCAACAGCCCCGTGGTATCCTTGTCTATTCTGTGTACGATCCCGGGGCGCAACACTCCGCCGATCCCGCTGAGGGAATCGAGCGCGTACAAAAGCGCGTTGACGAGCGTGCCCTCCGCAACGCCGTTCCCGATATGCACCGTCATGCCCTTGGGCTTGTTGACGACGGCGAGATCGCTATCCTGATACACGATGTCGATCGGGATATTTTCGGGCTTTGCGGTATATTCCACCGCCTCGGGTACGGTCAGCGTGACGGCGTCGCCCGCCTTTACCTCCGCGCCCGCTTTCGTCTGCGGCTGACCGTTCACGCAAACGCCGCCGTCCTCGATAAGCTTTTTCAGTCGCGAACGGGTAAATTCGTCCGTCTGTCCGCTCAAAAAAATATCCAATCTTTTGCAGGGCGCTTCCGCGACGAACAGTCGGTTATCCATTCTTCGCCTGCTTTTGCGCCGACCTCGCCTCTTTTTTCGCCTGTTCGATCGCGTCGGCATCCGCCGCCATATCTTTATATTTTTTCGTCGCGGGGAACAGCGCGATCGGGTCAAGGAACAGCATCGCCAAAACCAACATCACCGCGCCCGCCGAAATGAAGAAATCGGCGAAATTACAAACGGCAAAGCCGAAACGGCTGAGATCGACCATATCCCGCACGCCGCCTGCGCCGCCCGTCACCCATACGCGGTAGTATACGCGGTCGATCAGGTTGCCTACGCCGCCCGCCACAACGAATACAAGCGCCGTGCGCAGCCATACGCGGCGTTTATCCAGCTTGAAATATAAAATCGCCAAAGCCGTCATCATCACGCCCGTTACGGCGACGACCAAAATTTTCGCCCACTCGGGCGCGTTCGCGCCCATGCCGTAAGAAATACCGCGGTTATGCGTAAGCGTGAGCTCTATCCAGCCTTTAATGATCGGCACGCTCTGCGGCGCGCCCGCCGCCTCGAAGTAGACCTGTGCGAACAGCTTGGTCAGTTGATCGATGAATACGAGGATAAGAAATATCCATACGCCCCACCAGCGGGAGCCTTTCATCGAATACCTGCCCCCGTCCTTTTCGTTTAAAAGCTTGTTTTCACTCATTGTTTTTACCCTTCTTTGCGTTTTCATGGATACGGTCGATCATGCCGATCTTCAGCGCGTGGAGCTTTTTGGACAAATCCACCTTATAAAGCTGTGGCACGTCCAGACGCAGATATTCCTCCCAAAAACGGGAAAGCTGTCCTTTGGAAAACGCCTGTATCTGCATTAGCTTGGGGAACTCGTATACGAGCTTCCCGCCCTTCACGATCGTGTGTTGCAATTCGACGGCGTAGAAATTCTCCGCCTCGTGCTTTAACCACGTTTCCACGGGATGGAAAAGGGTGAGCGGCTTCGTGTCGTCTACCGTCTCGTCGTGCAACGTGATATAATCGGCGATCGCCATGCCGTTCTCCCGATCGTACAAACGGTACAGCTTTTTAAAGGACGGATTGGTGATCTTCGCCGTATTGTCCGACAGCTTGATCTTCGGCGTGACGCTCCCGTCCTTGCCGATCACCGCCGCCAGCTTGTACACGCCGCCGAGCGCGGGCAGGTCCTCCGACGTGATCAGCCTCGTACCTACCCCCCACGAATCTATTTTCGCCCCCTGCTGTATCAGCGAATTGATCGAACGTTCGTCCAGATCGCCCGAAACGCAGACGATCGCTTCGGGAAAGCCCGCCTCGTCCAGCATCTTCCGCGCCTTCTTGGAAAGATACGCCAGATCGCCGCTGTCCAATCGGATCCCCTTGGGCTTGTGCCCCGCCGCTTTCAATTCTTTGAATACTCTGATCGCATTGGGCACGCCGCTCCGAAGCGTATCGTACGTATCGACCAGCAACAGACAGTTGTCGGGATATGCCTCCGCGTAGGCGCGGAACGCTTCGTATTCGGTGGGGTAGTCCATTACCCAACTATGCGCCATCGTACCCGCCACGGGCACGTCGAACATCTGCCCCGCGATCACGTTGGAGGTCGACGAGCAACCGCCGATGATCGCCGCACGCGCGCCGTTTATCCCCGCGTCGGGTCCTTGCGCTCTGCGCAAACCGAACTCCATTACGACCCCGTTGCCCGCCGTTGCGCGGCAAATTTTAGACGATTTCGTCGCGATCAGCGTTTGGTGGTTGATGATATTGAGGAGCGCCGTTTCCGCAAACTGCGCCTGAATGAGAGGCGCTTTCACCGTTAAGATCGGCTCCCCGGGGAATACGGGCTCCCCCTCGCGCACCGCGTACACGTCGCCCGTGAAGCGCATATTGCGAAGATACTTGATAAAGTCCTCGTCGAACAGCTTTAACGAGCGGAGATATTCGATATCCGCTTCGGTAAAACGCCAATTCAAAAGATAGTCCATCGCCTGTTCGAGCCCTGCGAATAGCGAATAGGTAATGAGCGCGTTCTTACGGAAGAACAGGTCGAAAACGACCTCCTCCTCGTGTTTGTTCTGACGATAGAAGCCATAGCCCATCGTGAGCTGGTACAAATCGGTCAACAGAGTTAAATTTCTCATTGTTCTTTTGCCTCCGTTTCGACGCTTTCGGCGTTATCCTTCGTTTCGGCAAGCCGTTTCTTTTCCAAATAGCGAAGCAGGAAAAACACCGCGACGCCCGCAACGATCATAACAAGCGACCAAAACTGCGAGGGAGATATCCCCGCGACAAGCTGTCCGCGATCGTCGTCGCGCACGAATTCGATCAGGAAACGGAAAATACCGTACGCGATCAAATACACCGTGAGATTATGCTTGAAATCTTTTTTCATAAGCAGAATGAAGCAAATGGCGAACAGCAGGAACAAAAACGCCGCTTCGTAAAGCTGGGTGGGATGTACGGGGTGCGGAAGGTTGGGAAATTTCACGCCCAAAAAGCTGTCCGTTTCCTTACCGTAGCAACAGCCCGCGAAAAAGCAACCCACTCTGCCGAACGCATGCGCGATCAAAATACAACAAGGCGCCATCGAAATGACCTCGGTCAATCTCGTTTTATAGCGTTTGCGGAACAGTGCGTACACAACGAGGAAGGTCGCGATACCGCCGATGAGTCCGCCGATAAAGGTGATACCGCCGTCCAAACGGAAGCCCGCTTCGGGGTTTTCGATATAGCTGTACGTCGCCTGAAAAAGCGCAGCCGAAGCAAAGCCCACGATAATGGAAGCGATCGCGTTGAAAAAGATGAAATCAATGAACTTCTCCTCCACCTTCTTTTTCTTTCCGTAATAGAACAGTACGCCGAAGCAAGCAAGGATACCGACGGCGATCATCAGTCCGTACATATAGAAAAGTCCAAATATTTTATCGGGTAACATATTTTTCTCCTTGATCCGCGCGCAAGCGCGGTATTTATATCATTATAGCACAATAAAAAAAAATCGTCAACACCCCGTCGACGATTTTTCCGATTTTTCACAATATTACCCGAGTCCGAGGATCTTTACTCTCGTCAAAACGGGTACAAGCGCAAACAGAAGCGCCGCGTTCAACAGCGTGTTCCATATCTGCCCCTCGATAAACAGGCGCGTCACGAGGTACTGCGGATAACTCATACTCGTATACCAAACTTTATTGAGCGTGAGGGTGGTGATCCCCGCCGTGCATACGACGAATATGGCAAGGTTGACGAGCAACAATTTAAAGAACGTGCCCCACTTGCTCTTAAACGGTAGCCGTCCGAACAGCAACGCGCCGAACACTGCCATCAGTCCCGTCGATATCCCTATCCACGGCAGATACGCGCCGAACGGGTGCAACAAAAATCCGATGAGATCGCCCAAAAAACAAGCGGTGAACCCGAACGCGCTTCCCAGCAACATACCCGCCAGCACGGATACGAATATCGTCACGGAAAACTGCACCGAGAAAAATTTGATTTCAAAAAAGGTGTTGGCGATCACGGTAAACGCCGTCAAAAGCGCGATATACGTGATCTTTTTCGATATCGGCAATTCCAGCACCGTATCGGAGAACAACAGCCGTTTCCAAAGGGGCGTTTTCCCTTCCTCTTTCGTTTGAGACATAAAATAAAAACCTCCTTGCTTTAAAGAGGTCCGCAAAGCGTTACGAGGCAATAGGCAAATGCGTTCAACGCGTACCTGTACGCCTCATTTTGTAGCGGACGCGCCCCTGCACCGCAGAAAACGGAAGCGTATTTTCCGTTCCCTTTCGTCCGCCGACAACGTCCCGTTCGGCGGCACTTCACGCGCAAAAGGCTACTCATACTCGTATTGCTAACATTATACGCTCTTTATCCGTAAAACGCAAGCGTTTGAACGCATATTTTTTTCTTTTTTTACCGAAACTTACCGTATGGGACTTATCTTTTTCCGCACAATCATTATTTTCATCGCGACGCTGATCGTCATGCGTCTGATGGGCAAACGCCAGATCGGAGAAATGCAGCCGTACGAACTCGTCATCACGCTGATCATCGCCGATCTTGCCTGTATTCCCATGGCGGACAATTCGATACCGCTTTTGTACGGCGTGATCGCGATCCTCACGATATATTTTTTACATCAGATTATCTGTCTGATCGACCTCAATTTCGCCAAAGCGAAAGCAATCGTGAGCGGCGTTCCCAGCGTCGTACTCAATAAAAACGGGATCGACGATACGCAGCTTAAAAAGAATAATCTCGACGTATCCGACCTGATCGAAAGCTTGCGCGTGGAGGGCTATTTCGCGCTGGACGCCGTGCAATACGCGTTATATGAGGCGGAGGGCACGTTTTCCGCATTGCCCAAAGCGGGCTACGAGGAAATGCAAAAATCCCTGCCGATCGTTCTCGTGGACGAGGGAAAATTCGACGAAAAAAATATCGAGCTGACGCAAAAGGACAAGAAATATTATTTGGACGTACTGAAAAAACAGGGTTGCGAGGACATCGAGCGGGTTCTGGTGATGACGGTGGACGGCAACGGCAAGGTATATTTCCAGCAAAAAGGCGAAAAATACAAAGTATTCGAGTTGGGCTGGGAAAAAGCTTTATGGTAGGAGATAAATTATGATACGGACGATCGCAAGTATTTTCGTGACCCTCGGGCTGATCTTCGGGATCGCCTTTTACGAAGGCACGCGGGTAAAAAACACGTTCGAACAATTCCACGGCGTACTGCTGGCATTGTACGAAAAAACGGCGGCGGAGGAAGCCACGCACGAGGACGGCAAAGCGACGGAAGAATTTTGGGAAAGTCGCAAAAAGACCCTGCATATATGGCTCCCGCACACCGCGATACAGGAAGTGGATTATCAATTGTACGAGGCGGTCGGTTGTCTGTACGTAGACGACTACGACAGCGCGTTGCCGAAAATAGAAATACTGCTCGGTATGTGCGAAAACATACCGCAATCGTACAGAGTGAGCTTGGAAAACGTATTTTAAAAACGGGTTTCCGTAAATTCGGAAATCCCGTTTTCATTTTTCGTTTTACTTACGCCAAGCCGTAGGCGAGTACGATACGTACGTTTGCGTCAAAGACGTTTTTCAAAAACTTCTTCACCGCTTCGCTCGTCGTTTTGTCCGCTTTCGGCTTTTCGTTACTCTGTAACATCGTTACGACGGCGTTGAAGTTTTTGTAGATGATCTGCATATCCTCTTCGATCGCCGTGTACGCCTCTTCCGTGCCGCCGTGCTGTATCGAATACATCTCCTCCACCGTATCGTTCATCGGATACAGAATCTCCGTATTCCCCGTTCTGATGATCTCCACGCATTGGTGATTCAACTCGCTCAACAGTTCGATAAAACGTTGCAGTTTTACGTTGCCCTCCAGCTCGGTTGCCATTACAGTTCCACTCCGTTCAACTTCAAAAGCTCGCGCGCACTTTCCACACTATCGACGCCCGTCTTGTTCTTGATGGGCGCAAATTCCTTTTCCCGCGCCACTTCAAACGGCAACACGCTTTCCATGGGCTTGATAAGATCGACGGCAAGCGTTTCGAATTTTTTGCCGTTTTCCTTTTCGGGCTTTCTCGTCACGCCGTCCTCGTAAAGACACTCGATCTTCTTCTCGACGATATGCACGGGAATCTTTTTATTCACGATCTCTTCGAGCTGCGACAAACGGAACAGATAGTTCATGATCGCGCCGTAGCAATAGGCAAGATCGCCGTTCTCGTCCTTTTGATTCGCCATTTCGTCCGTGAGCTCGTAATATTCGATAATGTCGGGTTTCTCGCCGTCCATGCACAGCACGCCCACCTTTTCGTAAGGATTGGTCTTGCAGATGACCTTCGCGCCGCAGTTCACGCCGCTGTCGATCGTCGCACCTACGAATACGGGATCGGCGATACGCTGCAACACGTTATCCACCGCGTAGATATTCAGCCATTCCACACCGCGTTTATGCAGGTCCTCGCCCAGCCCCGCGCGCATCATCGAACCGAACCAGCCGCCGTTGCCGTTGGGCGAAAGCGCGGGCGTATCCTTCGTTTCAAGGAAAATTTTACCGTTGAAATCCACCGCGGGCGCCATGTCCTGTTTGAAGAATTTCACTTCGCTTTCGGGATAGCCGAAATAATTATGCGCCTTCCAAAAGCTCGTCGTCTGCGCGTGATTTTTGTCGCTGGTCATGATATACAAAGGCACGAACACGCCGCACTTTTTATTGACCTCCGCGAGATTTTTCATCTGCTGCTCGAAGATATACAAAGGCTTCGTAACGCCGATATCGTACGCGCCTTTGGGTCCGTCCACGCCAAGCCGCGTACCCATACCGCCCGCAAGCAATACCGCCGCCACTTTACCCGCTTTGATCGCTTCTACGCCGATCTTCTCGAACTCCGCTTTACGCTTTTCGATTGCCGAAAGGCGAAGCCCCGCGATAGGTCTGATATCTCTGTCCTTACCGCTCATGTCGACGGGATTTGCCAGCGCGTCCTCGAAATCCCAATTGATATTTTCGATCGCGTCGAGAAGCTTGTTCTTACCCGCGTCGTCAAGTTCGTCGTAATAACGCAGAAGCTGCGTCTGTTTTTTGCTTTCGAGCAATGCTTTCGCCTGTTCGTAATTCATATTCGTTCACTCCTTACGGTTTTTCTTTTATTGTAACAAATTCTAAGTAGGAAAGCAAGTTTTTGAACGAAAATTCCCGTAAAAAATCTTTATTTTTTTTGTGGGATTCTTTCACCGTCGATTTTCGAATGAAAAAAGCTTTACAATTCTGCCGTAAATATGCTATACTGCTGATATGAACATATGGCAACGGATAAAATCGAAATTTCGTGTAGCAAAAAACGAACGTCGACGCAACGTGGCGGGCTTGGTCTTTCCCCTCTTATGCAAGGTACGCGGCGTGAAGACCGCGGAACGGCAAGGCGCGCTTGCGCAAAGTCGGGCGGGCGATAAATTACAGCTTGTACACGTGGCATTAAAGGACTATCCGCACAACGTTTACGTGTACAACGTGCCGTTGAATCGGGTGCTCGGCTACCTGCAACGCGACCTTGCGGAAAAGCTCGTCTATGCGCTCGGCAAGGGTTTTTGCCGCGACGGCGAGATCGAGAACGTGACGGGCGAGGAATACGGAACGCGCGGCGCGAATATCCGCATATTCGACACCGCGGAAGCGTTTTCAGGCGAAACGGATTTTTCCCATTTACACGGAAGCTAAAAGGACGGCGATCGCCGTCCTTTTCTTATTATTCTTATTATTCGTAATCGTATTCGTCCTCGGGATTCTTTTTCTTTTTCGCCTTTTTCTTTTTGGGTGCGACCGCTTTGGGCGCATTTGCGTTTGCGATCGCCCGCGCCGTCCAGCTTGCTTGCAACGCCGCGCGCGCCTCCTGATAATGGTCGATCTGTCCCAAAATCGTGCTCTTGAAGTCGTCCGCGTTTTCGATCCTTTCCACCACCGAGCCGTTCAGCGCGGCGATGCGGATTTTGTTGGTGTTGAATATCCTGCCCCAAAACGTGGTTTTCACGTGCACGTTGACGATCTTATCGAGCGGCGCGTCGAACGCCTGCGTATTGAACACGCCGAATTTATACACGACGCGTTTGTTCGTCAGCACCAGCTCGGTATGCGTATACACGACCGTTTTCCAGATTGCGAGAAAAAACGGAATCAACAGCATCCAGCAGCAGAGGATACCGAACGTCCACCAACCGACGAGTCCCCATCTGTCGCGACGCGCCTTTTCGACGATCAGTTCGTTTTCGTACAAATTTTTTTCGACGTATCTACCCATAATGCCCCCGATTTTAACGATTTGCGGACTTTTCCGAGAAATCCTGTTTCTATTTTACCGCAAACGGAAAAAAATGTCAATATCTTTTTTCATAATTTATGCGGACACAAACAAAATATTTCGCAAAATCGCTTATAAAGTGCGTTTTATCAGGCGAAACGTCCGTTCGAGAGGCAAAAACAGCAGCGCGGTACTTATCCCCACGCACGCCGTCTGCGGAAGCACGAACGGGATCGACGCGTAAAAATACGCTTTCGCCGCTTTCGCCGAATATCCGTACCAAAGCGGCGTCAGTACGTTGTCGAGCAACGTGAAAAGCACCGTGCAAACGCACGCGCAAACCACGACGAGCACCAACCGCTTCATCGGACCTTTCGGCTTTTGTCCCAGCCAACCGAAAACCGACGCCAACATATTATAATAGACGAGATACAGAACGAGTACCGTCGGATAAAAACCGAACACGAGCTGGCGCAACAGGGAAAATGCCGTCGCCGCCGCCATACCCCGCCTTATCCCGAACGAAAACGCATACGACACGAAAAGCAGGGTGACGAGTTCCACGCCCGGCACGGCGGAAAACGCAAGCTGCGTCGCGATCGTGAGCGCGACGAACACTGCAATATAGGCGCATTCCTTCGCCGAACGCACCGTCCTCGTTTTTTGTCGTTTTTTGCCGTTCATCTCGTACCTGCCCCCGTCGAATCAAAACGTTTGATACCACCAAATATACGTTTCGCCCTTGACGATCACAAGCGATTCCGCACCCAAAACGGCGCTACCGTACACCTTTTCTTCATACTCCACCGTCCCCCATGCTTCGTTCGAAGCGTTCGTATCGGAAGTGTAGAGCATCCAGCACGAGCTGAAATCCGCGGCGTTCTTTTTACCGTCGATCTCCGTGACCATGCCGTCCTCCACCTTGAAAGTCAGTTTGCCGTCCTCCTGCAATTTTTGCATATACGCGAGTAGCGTGGTACCCCCCTCCGCGTCCGCGGCGGTGATGACGACGTAATCGCCGTCGAGTCTGACCGTTTCTTTGTTACAGCCGAAAAACGCTGCCGCAGAAAATAAAACGGTAAGAAAAAGAGTGAAAAGGGAAATGATTTTGCGTTTCATAACGCACCTCCGTAAAAAAATTCCCGAATGCCTGATCTTTCAAGCTTTCGGGAAAAATGCACGTACGCAAAAAAACGCCGTTAAAAACGGTCGATCGCACCGTGAGCCTCCCCGCCCTCGGAAAATCAAAGCTGAAACGTACGGCAGGTCTCCCGGCTTACAATGCCCTTGAGCAAGCTCGGCTTTTATCCTTCCCGCTTTGCAGTGGATAAAAGCAGACATTCTTACGGTTGCGGGGGCAGCGGGGCAACTTGCCCGAAGGCAATTTCCCTCTTCCCTATTAAATTCCTTCCGCAAAAGGAATACCGTCTGTTCGTATTCGGTTGTTTATGATATTATACCACCTGCGTTTGAAAAACGCAAGCGTTTTTATAAGGTCGCCTGTAATTCCTCGCGGGTCTTTACGGAAAGCCAGCCGCAGGAAACGGAGCCGGGTCCCACGTGCGCGCCGATGACGGGTCCCATAATGGTGACGAGCGGCTTCACGCCCGTTTTCGCCTCGATCAGCGCGGCGAGCTCCTCCGCTCCCTTATAGTTATTGGTATGCACGACCACGGCGATCTTCTTATCGTCCATAGGCGCTTTCTCCATATGGTCGAGCACGCGCGCGAACGCCTTTTTCATGCCCTTGCATTTTTCGACCGTTTTCAGCTTCCCTTCGGGATCGAACACGAGCATGGGTTTAATACTCAATACCGTACCCACCAACGCCGACGCGCCCGAAACTCTGCCGCCCTTTTTGAGATAGAACAGATCGTTGGGGATAATACAGTGTTGGATACGGTTTCTCGCTTCCATTATATAATCGTAGGTATCCTTCGCCGTCCAGCCCTTATCGCGGCAATCCGCCGCAAGCGAAACGAGCAAGCCCTGTCCGATCGTCGCCGTCAGGGGATCCACTGCGTACACGTTGAAATCGGGATATTTCGCCTTCACGTCCTCCGCCGCCTGACGGGTGGTGAGAATAGTATTGGCGAGTCCCGACGAAATGGTAAAATGCAGTACGTCCTTTACGCCCGCTTGCGCCATCTTCGTGAAATGCTCGAAATGCGCTTCGTAATTCAGCTTCGCCGTGCGGGGAAAATATCCCGCGGACACCTTTTCGTAAAACGCCGCATACTCCTCTTCGGTCGAAAAATTATCGAGTCCCTCCTCGATCTTGCCGTCCTTTTCCATCGTAAAAGTGAGCGGAACAAACCAAATATTCCGCTCCTCGCGGTAGTCCTTTTTAAGATCGCACGTAGAATCACTCGAAACGTCAAATAAAGCCATGGTTGCTTTCCCTCCCGTAAATTAACTTCATAACAAATATATTATATCACCTTTCCTTGCGCATTGTCAAGAAAATCGACAAGAAATGTCACAACTTTTTATGACAACCCTCCGACGCGGAGGGTCATTTTATTTTACGCGGAAATTTTTACGACTTTTTCTTGCAAAAGGCTTGAAATAATTATGAAAAAACGCTATAATAGAGATGTACTTGTGCGCTACGTAAAGAAACGGAACGCAAAATCAGGGGAAGGAACTTAAAAAATGACGTTGGAAAACTATCTCGATCTAAGAAACGGAACGGACGTGCGCGGCGTTGCCTGCGAGGGTATCGTCGGCGAGCACGTCACCTTAACGGCGGAAGCGGCGGAGACGATCGCCAAAGCGTTCTGCGTGTGGCTCATTACGCATACAGGCAAAACACAGGTGACGGTAGCCGTGGGCTACGATTCCCGCATCACCTCCCCCGCGCTTTGCGACGCGGTGGTAAAGGGTATCGTCTCGACGGGACACAACGCTCTCGTGACGGGGCTTTCGACCACCCCCTCGATGTTCGCCTTATTGAAGGACGAAGACCGCATGCGGGAAACGCCCTGTCAGGGTTCGATCATGATCACCGCGAGCCATCTGCCGTTTAACAGAAACGGCTTGAAATTCTTCTCCGCCAACGGCGGTCTGGAGGGCTCCGACGTGAAAGAGATCCTCGAAATGTCGGCGACCTACCGTTTCGCCGAACCGAGCGTATGCGGCGAAACGACGGAGCTTTCCTATCTCGACGATTACGCGGCTTCGCTCGTGGAGAAGGTGCGCGTAGCGACGGGCGAGATCGCCCCCCTTGCGGGTAAGAAGATCGTCGTGGACGCGGGCAACGGCGCAGGCGGCTTCTTTGCCGAAAAGGTCCTCGCCCCCCTCGGCGCGGATACGACGGGTTCGCAATTTTTAGAGCCCGACGGCAATTTCCCCAACCATATCCCCAACCCCGAAAACGCGGACGCGATGCGCTCGGTCTGCGACGCGGTGAAAGCGGCGAATGCGGACTTCGGTATCATTTTCGACACGGACGTCGACCGTGCGGGCGCGGTGGACGAGAACGGCGAGGAGATCAACCGCAACCGACTGATCGCGCTGATTTCCGCCATTTTGCTCCGCGAGGAAAAGGGCACGATCGTCACCGATTCGGTCACCTCCGACGGCTTGAAAAAATTCATCACGGCGCGCGGGGGCAGACACCACCGTTTCAAACGCGGCTATAAAAACGTGATCAACGAAGCGATCCGTTTGAACGAGCAAGGCGAAAACGCGCCGCTTGCGATCGAGACGAGCGGACACGCCGCACTGAAAGAAAATTATTTCCTCGACGACGGCGCGTATCTGATAACCCGACTTCTGATCGCAATGGCGAACGAAGCGAAAGAAGGCAGAACGCTGTCCGACCTGATCGCCGACCTCGAAATGCCCGCCGAAGCGGAGGAACTGCGCGTCAAATTCCGCGCGGGCGTCGATTTCAAAACGCTCGGCAAAAAACTCATCGACGAGTTTTCCGCGTACGCGAGCGATCTGTATTACGCAACGCCCGCAGACGATAACCACGAGGGCTTCCGCCTTTGCTACGACGATATGCACGGCGACGGCTGGGCGCTCCTTCGTATGAGTCTGCACGATCCCGTGCTTCCCATCAACGTGGAAAGCAACAGCGCGGGCGGCGCGGTGAAGATCGTAAAAGATCTTTACTACTTCCTTAAAAAATACGACTTCCTCGACGTCTCCCCTATAGAAAATTCTATAACGGCTTGGAGAAAGAAAAAGACGGAGGAAGTGAAGGAGAAAATGGCGAACAGCAGAACGTTCGTCAGGAATCCGATCGGCAGGAATTGACGCCTGCTCCCCACAAAAACGATAATAAAATTTAGGAGATTTTCAAATGGACGTTCAGAAAACCACCATCAACGCGATAAGAATCTTATCCGCAGAAGCAATCGAAACGGCAAAATCGGGTCATCCCGGTCTGCCCCTCGGCTGTGCGCCGATCGCGTACACCCTTTTTCAGAATTTCTTGAAATTCAACCCCAAGGATCCGAAATGGGACGACCGCGACAGATTTATCCTCTCCGCGGGACACGGCTCCATGCTCGATTATTCCTTGCTCTATCTCTACGGCTACGGCTTGAAAAAGGAAGACCTTATGAACTTCCGTCAGTTCGGCTCCAAGACCCCCGGTCACCCCGAATACGGTCACACGGTAGGCGTCGAAACGACGACTGGACCTTTAGGTCAGGGTATCGCGAACGCCGTCGGTATGGCGCTTGCGGAGGCAAATCTTGCCGCAAAATATAACAAGGACGGCTTCAACGTGGTCGACCACTACACGTACGCGATCTGCGGCGACGGCTGTTTGCAGGAAGGCATTTCCTACGAAGCTTGCTCGTTTGCGGGCACGCACGCGCTCGGTAAGCTGATCGTCCTTTACGACGATAACGACATCACGATCGAGGGCGACACGGACGTTACCTTCAAGGAAAACGTCGGCGCGCGTTTCGCCGCGCAGAATTGGCAGGTATTGCACGTAGACCTTGTTTCCTCCCCCGACGATATCGACGCATTGAGCGAAGCGATCGCACAGGCGAAAGCGAGAACAGACAAACCCTCGATCATCATCTGCCATACGCGTATCGGTTACGGCTCTCCCCTCGAGGGCAGCGAAAAATGCCACGGCGCGCCCCTCGGTGCGGAGAATCTCGAAAAGACCAAGCAGAAGCTCGGCTGGGAATATCCTCCTTACGAATGTCCGCAGGAGGTATTCGATCACTGCGCGGAAGCGGCGAAAGCAGGTGCGGCGGAAGAGGTGAAATGGAAGAAGATGTTCATCGATTACGAAGCGGCTTATCCCGAGCTCGCGGCGGAATACAAAGCGATGATGACGGGAGAAAAGCCCGACTTCGAAGTAATGGACGAGCTGTACGACTTCGAAAAGCCCATGGCGACCCGTCAGACCTCCGCAAAGGTACTCAATAAATTGGCGGCGAAAATGCCTTCTTTGATCGGCGGTTCGGCGGACCTTGCGCCCTCCAACCTTTCGGATATGAAGGACACGGACGAGATCAAGTACGGCACGTTTGCCCCCGACAGCTTCGCGGGCAGAAATATCCACTACGGTATCCGCGAGCACGCGATGGCGGCGATCGCAAACGGTATGCAGCTCCACGGCGGTCTGCAAGCGTATTGCGCGACCTTCTTCGTATTCTCCGATTATTGCAAGCCCGCAATGCGCCTTTCGGCGTTGATGAAATTGCCCGTCACGTATATCATGACGCACGACTCGATCGGCGTCGGCGAGGACGGACCTACGCATCAGCCCGTCGAACAGCTCGTCATGCTCCGTTCTGTCCCCGGCTTGAAGGTCTACCGTCCCGCAGACGGCAAGGAAACGGCGGCGGCGTGGGTATCCGCAATGAGCGGCAACGAGCCCACCGTGCTCGTGCTCACCCGTCAGGCATTGCCGCAATATGCAAACAGCGGCAAGATCGCCTTGAACGGCGGTTACGTTTTGGAGGACTGCGAGGGTACGCCCGACGTACTTCTGATCGGCTCGGGTTCGGAAGTGGAGCTTTGCGTGAAAGCGAAAGCGGTCTTGGCGGAACAGGGCGTGAAAGCGCGCGTCGTTTCGATGCCTTGCTTCGAGGAGTTTGAAAAGCAATCGCCCGAATACAAAGAAAAGGTGCTGCCTTCCGCGATCAAAGCGCGCGTCTGCGTGGAGGCGGGCTCGCCTTACAGCTGGTACAAATACGCAGGAGACAAGGGCGAGATCATCGGCATGAACACCTTCGGCGCCAGCGCGCCCGCAGGTAAGCTTTTCCCCCACTTCGGTTTCACGGTAGAAAACGTTGTGGAGAAAGCCCTCAAATCCATTCAAAAATAAGAGGTCTTAAAAAAACCAGCCCCCGTTTTTCAACGGGGGCGATTTTTACGGGATATCGTCGAGAAAGAAATCGAAAAGCTCCAAGGCAAGAAAAAAGCCCGTTTTAAAGCCGACCGTATAGGCGTCCGCTTCTTTTTCGCCCAAAACCAAGCCGTCTACTTCGTAGAATTCCTCAAATAATTTCTTTTGCTCCCCCGAGAACGTTTCATACAAACGCTCCACCAGCTTGTCGCACTTTTCATCGTTATCCGTCTACGTACGTTTTCTCTCCCCTCCGCTTACCTGCCCGTAATATATATTTTCTATTATACTTTTCATTTTAAGCTCCTGAATTTTTTATTATTATACTACAGAAATTTTTGTAAGTCAAGCAAAATTACTGAAATTTTTGTAATATATAATAAGGAGTACTGCTATGTCAAAATACGGAGAAGCTTTCAAATACCAAAGAGAAACAAATGGACTTTCACAATCGGAATTAGCAAGAAAAACCGGTTTAAGCCAACAAATGATCAGTTGTTGGGAAGCGGGCAAAAGTCTGCCGAATATCGATTTTTGCGCGCAACTCGCTGATTTTTACGGGATATCGTTAGACGAACTCGTCGGGCGCGATCACGGCAGGGAGAAAGACGGCAGATAATTTTGTTTTCGTTGTGCGCCATAACGAATAACGCCTAACGGCGTGTTTGGCGCAAAACTGCGTTTTGCTTGATTCAGGGTTTTATTCCGTCCTCGCGGACGGCGACTGCCGTCGAGGCGTAAAGGCTCTGCCTTTACAATCCGCAAGGGGGGAATGCCCCTTGTCCCCTTCCCGCACTCCGCATTTATTTTCGCCGCGTATTTTTTCGCCAAATTATCACCTTTTCACAACGCGGCTTACGCAATCGTGCGATATACTTATATTCGTAAAACGAGATCACCCGTTTCCTTATTCCGAGGAACACCTCCATATAATTGCAAAAAGGCATATCTACCCCGATATGCCTTTTTGTTGTTCGTCCCGTACCTGCCCTATCCGAACAGCACCGAAAGCGCGTTTTTCGTCTCCGTTTCGTAGTCGGCGTTTTCCGCGACCTCTTTCGTTCCGTCCGCAAGCACGATCCCTCTCTCGTGAATACAGTTGTTCGTCACGGGCCAACAGATACGCGCCGTCGTCAGCTTCACCGCGTCGCCGTTCAGTCCCGTCAGCGGATACGTCGTCTGCATGATCCCCTTGCCGTACGTTTTCACTTCCCCGCCGCGCTCGGCAAGACAAATATCCCCGTAGCTTATCGCGTTGTAATCGAGCATGCACCCGATCAGACATTCCGACGCCGAAGCCGTCTGATTATCCGCCAAAACGAAAATGCGGCTGTCCTCTTTGAAATATTCGTCGTAGCAATTTCCCGTCGCGTAAAAATTCTCCGTGCTTTCGCCGTAATCCGCGATCGCCGCCACGGGTTTCCGCTTCTCCGAATCCTTGCAGAAATAGCTTGCGATCTCCAGCATGATATCAAGATATCCGCCGCCGTTGCCGCGAAGGTCCAGCACCAACGTTTTCATTTTCTGTTTCGAAAACAACTCCATCGCCGCGTCGAATTCCTCCGCCGCGTTGCCGTTGAACTGCGTCAAACGGATATACGCCGCGTCGTCGGGCAAGCCCTTGAGCGCGCTCCCGCGTTCCACCGTCTCGTAATCGCCGTCCGTAAAGCCGTAGCCCCGCGCGTTCGTACGATAGGAAACGTAGCTTTCGATATACGCCGCCTTTGCGATCGGCACGACCCGCTCCGTTCCGTCCGCCGCGCGCACGCGCAAATACAGCGTTTCGCCCGTCTCGTAACCGCTTAAAAAGGCGTAAAAGGTCTCGAAATAGCCTTCCCCGTCCTCCGTTTGCATAGGCGCGTCCGTCTTTTCGTCCGCCCCGTACCCGACGATATATTCCCCCGCTACGAGCCCCGCCTCCTCTGCGGGAGAATTCCCGCTGACGCG
The DNA here is from genome assembly GCA_017463105.1 of Clostridia bacterium. Classification (GTDB taxonomy): domain Bacteria; phylum Bacillota; class Clostridia; order Christensenellales; family Borkfalkiaceae; genus Scatosoma. The sequence goes on along the minus strand of JAFTPU010000013.1, from coordinate 91,935 downwards.
AAGTATCTTCAATTCCTCTTCGCCCGTTACACCCGACGAAAACGCCAAACCGAGCCCGCTTTGACTGCCCGTCGCCTGTTTTTTCGCGGCGGCGTATTCTTCCTCCGTCATGTACGCCGAATAAGCGTCCAATATCCGTTCGTTGACGGCGGAAAACAGCACGCTGTAAAACTCCTCGTCCGTCACTTCCTCATAATAAGATTTTTGGATACGGGACTTCAGCCGATTCAACGCGCGCATTTCCTTATCCAGCGAAAGATAGCTCGTCAGCCAGCCGCCGAAAAAAGAACACAGCGCGATCGCGCCCGCGATCACGCAAGCCGTAACGCGCCGTTTTTTCTTGCTTTTCTTTTCGGGTATTTCCTCCTGCGGCGTTCCGCTTTCCGCGAAAAACTCCTCTTTTTCTTCCGTGCGTTCCTCTTGCTCGCGAGATTCTTTGTTCATGATTTCTCCTTTATTTTCCGAGTAAACGGTGGATAAGGGTCAACACGCGGAAGGACACCGCGTCGGAAAACAGACGGATATTCAGCCCCGTCGCCTTTTCGATCTTATCCAAACGGTATAAAAGTGTGTTGCGGTGCATATATAAATTCCGCGAGGTCTCGCTCACGTTCAGGCTACTGCGCAAAAACTCCTCCGCCGTGACGAGCATTTCCTCGTTTTCGAATATCTCGCGGCTGCTGTCGTCCGTAATGTCCGCGAGGTATTCCGTAAGCTTGTTCTCGGAAATATCCTCGAGCATCTTCACGAGAATAAATTCCCGATACGAATATACGTTCCCTCTGCTGCCGTTCCCGCCGAACGTATCCGCATAGCGAAGCGCGTTCTCCGCGCGGGAATAGGAATGGGCAACGTCCTTAATATCGTGCACCGTCGAACCGACTCCCGCCGTCACGTCGATGCCCAACTCCTCTTTGAGCGACTGCGCCAGAAACTCCGCGTAATCGACCGCCGATTGATATTCGTTTTCCGTATTGTCGATGTACTTGACGAGCACACATTCTTCTTCGCTCATCTGCACCACGGTATCGAGACTGTTTCCGCCGTACTGTTCCACGACGGCGAGCGTCTCCTTCATCATTTTCGGCACGCGCAAAACGATCGTAAAGCATTTCGCGCCGCGCACGGAAAATTTCGCCGCGTATTTGTAAACGCCGAGCGACGAGCACTCCCCGCGCAAAATGCGTTTTAAATATTCGGTTTTGGAAAGCTCCGTTTCTTTTTCCGTAAAGCTTTCGATGTACGAGGGCAAAAGGGCGGCGTAATTTTTCTCCGTTTGCGACACCCCTTCTATCGCGCCGATGTACCCCGTGCCCTTAAAAAGGAAACGGAAAAAAGTATTGCAACCGTCGTCCGTTACGCCCTCGAATTGCTTTTCGCAAACGGGTATTCCCGTCGGACGGGAATTTTCGGGGTAAAAAGTAAATTTCACACCCAGCTTCTCCGCCGTTTCTTTCGCAATCTTTTCCATTTCGTTCATAAGCTTCCGCCTCCGTTTTTCCGCCGTACGTATTTATTATACCCCAAACGCAAAAATTTTTCAAGAGTTTTTGCGGTCAAGCTTTATATCCGCGAAAAAAATCGAAAAATTTTTAAACTTTTTATCGGAAAGCGCAAAAAAATTTCTTCCATGTATTGACATAATCCTTTAAAAGTGATATAATACAATAAAGTATAAAGTATCGTCCCGAGGCTTGCGTTCTTCAAGCGGACGGGCGTATGCAACAAAATAATTTTTCAGGAGATTTGTTATGACTACTCCCAACGTAAGTTCTGTCGTGTACGACGTTGATCCCATCGTGGTTGGTCCCGACGGACTGCCCGTAACGCCGTCGGAGCTTCCCGCTCCCGAAGCGGAACAGCCCGTTCCCAAGAAAAAGAACGTTCTCGCGCGTATCTTCTGCGCGATCCTCGTGATCGTAAGCGTCGTCGTTCTTTTCCTGCCCATTCAAGTGGTAAAGGGACTCGAAGGTGCAAAAAGCACGCTGTTCTCTCTCGCCGGCGATCTGTTCAAAGACGGCACGTCTAAGCTGTTCGGGTTCCTTCCCACCTTTGCGGACACCTCTTCCGTCATCGGTCAGCTTGCGGCGATCTCGTTCTACGTATTCCTTTTAATGCTCGTACTTACCGTCGTATTCGGCATCGTCGGCATTTTCTGTTCGAAGAAAGCGCCCTGTATGCTCCGTACGGTTCTGTGTTTCTTCACGCTCGGCTTTGCCGTGTACACCGTGACGACGCTTGCCGTCAATTATGCGGCGAAGGGCATCGTACTCGACCTTATCCCCGTAGCGCTTACGGCAGTGGGCATGATTCTTTGCCTTATCCTCGGCGTTGCGAAGCTCGGTAAAAAAGGTTGGGTGAATTTCGTTCAGTTTATCCTTTCCCTCGCGGTCGTGGCGGCGCTCATCCTCGTGCTCGTCAAAGAGAACGCAGGCTTCAACGCAGGTCTCGAATCACTCAAGCTCGGTTCGGCGGCAAATATCGTAACGCTCGTTCTGTTTGCCGTTGCCGTTCTCAACCTCCTGTTTGCGATCGTCAGCATTCAAACGGGCGGCGTGGCGTTCGACATCGTACGTTACGTGATCATGCTCGTGATCGGCGCGGCGGTCTGCTATCTTGCCATTGCAAGCAAAGCGGAGGGCAAGCTGTTCCTGATCCTCGCGATCGTCGTTGCGGCGGCTTCGCTCGTACAGCTTATCCTTGCGATCGTACAGGGCAAGGTTTCCAATAAAGCGGTCGTAGAAGAAGCACCCGTGGAAGAAACGCCCGCAGAAGAAGAGTTCGTCCGCGAAGAGTTTGCGGAAGCGCTCCCCTACGAGGGCGGTCCCGTAGACGGCGTAGAGATCGCGAAAGAGGTCACGCCCACCTTCACCGCGCCCCCTGCACAGGTACAAACGGCGGGTTACGATTTCTACAACTGCAAGAGCTTCGATCCGTTCATCGCGATTTTGAATAACGAAGAAAGAAATCAGTTCACCGAGCTGTTCATTTTGAAATTCAAAGGAACGATGCCCGAGATCCCCGATTATCAAGTCGGCGGCGACAACAAGGAATTCTTCCGTAAGCTGTTCATTTATCTCGGTCAGTACAGAGACCGTATCCCCGACAGCTTGCTTGCGAAGATCTATCAGTTCGCGATCAAAATGTAAAACCTCCCGAATATAGGAAAAGAACCGACCTTGCGTCGGTTCTTTTTTGCTTCCTTGTATTATATACGTATCCGCACGACGATCTCGCCCTCGTCCGTGGCGGTGCGTTCCTCGCAGATACGGTCGACGAGGTACAACCCCCTGCCGTGTTCGGCGTACACGTCCGAGCAGCGACTGAGCTCGGGCGGCACGAACGCCGCCGACGACCACACCGCAATCTCCACGAAGCCGTCGCGTATCTCGCCCTGCAAACGGGCGATCCCGTCCGAATGTTTGAATACGTTGCCGAGTAATTCGCTCGCCACCAACCTACTGTCGAAAATGCGATCCGCGGACAATCCGCCCTCGTCGAGAAAACGGCAAAGCGCGGCGATCGCCGCTTGCATCGTTTTCCGATCGTTGACCTCGAAATCCATGCCGTTCCTCCTTACCTTTTAAATAGAATCCTTGAGACGTTCTTTAAGCCGCATGAGCAGCTTTCTTTCCATACGCGAAACGAACATCTGCGAAACGCCCAGCCTTTTTGCCGTTTCGCTTTGCGAAAGCTCGTCCGTATAACGGAACTTCAAAAGCGCCTTTTCCGTGTCCGTAAAATCGCGCATAGCCGCAAACAGACTCTCCTTCGTTTCGAACGTATCGTAAGCATCCTCCCCGTTCGCAAGCAGAGAATACAACGATTTATCCGTTTCGCCGTCCGCGTTCGTCGCCATACTGTCGAGCGACAGTGCGTTTCCCACTTCGAGGGCGCGTATCACGTCCTCCTCCGATACGGAAAGCTCGTCCGCGATCGTTTTCACACTCGGCTTCACCCCGTTTTTCGCTTCGTAGTCGGCGGAAAATTTCTTCACTGCCGCGCTCACTTCGCCAAGCCGTCTGGGCAGCTTGACAAGGCGGGATTTATCGCGGAAATAGTTTTTGATCTCGCCCGTGATCGTCGGCGTGATAAAGGTGGTAAACTGCATACCGAGCGACGGGTCGAAGCGGTCGATGCCACGTAAAAGCGCGTACGAAGCGACCTGTTTCAGGTCGTCGTACTCCACGCCTCGCCCGACGAATTTTTTGGCGAGAATGTCCGCTATGTAGAGATATTTTTCGGCGATCTCGTTCCGAAGGGAGATATCGCCCGTCTCTTTGTAACGCTCAAACAGCTCGTTGATATTTTCCGACATTTTCTCAGCCTTCGAACTCGATCTTCTCCACGTCGCCGTCTTTTCCCTGTACGAAATCCACTTTACCAAGCAAAGCGGAAAGCAATGCGCGGGAAATTTCGTCCTCCAATTCGCCTTCCTTTGTTCCGTTTTTGTCCACGCCGCAAACGGTGCAAGCGAGCGTTTCGCCTACCGTAAAGCAAATGTCCGCACGGAGATATCCGTTTCGTTTTAAAATAAGCAAGCTCTCCGTTACGCAGACTTTATAATCCTCCGCAAGATCGACGTCAAATCCGACGAGCGCGCAAAGCCCGCCCGTCGTGAGCCGTACCGTCGTGAGATATTCGCCCGTCAGGGGCAAGGACACAGAAAAATGTTCCATAATTTTTTTCTCCAATACACCAACCAATACGCCGAAAACGCGCAAATACGGACAAGACAAGGCGCGCGAGGCTTTTCGCGGGGACGTTTACTTTGCGTAAACGAGCAAAAAACGCAAGCGCAACGCGGTATTGCGACGTATATCCGCGTTTTACGCGATGTCCATTATACTATCTAAGGAACAAATCAAAAACAGTTTCTTGATTTTAGGTTGCAGACCGACAAGCTTCATCGTATGCCCGTCCTGTTTTACCGTTTTGAGGATCTTGACGAACGTGCCGAGCGTAGTGCTGTCTATAAAATCGAGCGCGGCGCAATCGAAAAGAATATCCGCGGGTTCCGTTTTGTACGCCGCAGACACCGCCTGATAAAACGCTTCCGCGTTGCCGAGATCGATGTCCCCCGAAAGCGCGATATGCAAAGCGCCGTCCGTTACGCCGTTGATTTTTACTTCTTCCATGGCTATTTCTCCAAAAAGTTTCTATATATTTATAACGCAGATCCGATTTCTTTCAAACGCTTTTCCGCAATTTTTTACACCGTCAGCGGAAACAGGTTGAATAAAAGCCCCACGATAACGGAAAGTCCGTACGAGACCCCGATCAACGCGAGATTGCGTTTCCACATCCGCACGTTTTTCAAAAGCACGACGAAGCCCATGCCCGCGTTGGCGCAAAGTCCCGCCACGAACGAGCCGAACGTGATCCCGCCGCTTAAAAACGTTTCCGTGATCACCACGCTCGACGCGCAATTGGGGATAAGTCCGATGGCGCAGGTGATGAACGGCTGTAAAAAGCGGTTGCGGTGCATGAACGCAGAGAACGTATCCTCGCCCACCGAATGAATGATCGCCGTCAAGGCGAAATTGACGAGGAAGATAAACGCCGCCACTTGCAAGGTGTGCAAAAGCGGATACAAAAGGTATTTTTTCCATGCGCTGTCCGTGCCGTGCGCCTTACCGCACGCGCAAACGACGTCTACCTCTTTCTCCTCGAGGTACCGTTGCAGGAATATGTCGTGCGTAGTGGCAGGTTCGCCCTCTTCCTCTTTGGGCATTTCGAGCCGCACCTGTTTGCGCCCGAGCAGCTTTAACGCAAGATCGACGCCGTAGCCCACGGCGGTACCCAGACCGACCTTCACGATCAGCGTGGGCAACACCCAAAGCGCGCCCTCGCCCGAAGAAAGCAGAAGTATGAACGCCTCGTCGCTGGTGGAGAAAAAGATCGCCAAAAGCGTGCCGAGCGTAATATATTTCTTTTCGTAAAACTTCGCCGCCATTACGGAAAATCCGCATTGGGGGATAAGCCCCGTCGCCGAACCGATCACGGGACCGAGCTTGCCGCCGAAGCGATCGGCGTTTTTAAGCGCCGTTTTGTTTTCGAGGAGCTGAATGATCACGTACATGACGAATATCCACGGCAACATGGGAAGCGTGTCTACCACTGCGTGTTCCAGCCATTCCAAAAAATGTTCCATTCGTTTACCTTATTTTTGATTTTGTACCGTTTTGAACGTAGCCGCAAGCGGGATCGAAGCCTTTGCGTTCAACGTCATATCGGCAAAATTACCCAGCCGATACTGCACCAAGCCCTCCGCCGCGATCATCGCCGCATTGTCCGTACAATACCGTTTTTCGGGCAAAACGAGCTTTAACCCGTTTTTCGCACACGCCTTTTGCAGAGAAGCGCGCAGATATCCGTTCGCCGCTACGCCGCCGCCCGCCGTAACGGTATCGACGCCCTTTTCCATCGCCGCCGCCACCGTCTTTTCCACGAGCACGTCGATCGCTGCGCATTGGAAGGACGCCGCCACGTCCGCTTTTTCGTAACTCTCGCCCTTTTGTTCTTTCGTGTGACAATAATTGATGACCGCCGTTTTCAAACCGCTGTACGAGAAATTGTAGCCTCCGCCGCCTTTCAGCATTTTCGGCATGGGCACGTTCGCCTTACCGCCCGCCGCGCACCGCTCGATATTCGGTCCGCCCGGATATTTCAAGCCCAGCACCCGCGCCACCTTGTCGAACGCTTCGCCCACGGCGTCGTCGAGCGTCGCGCCGAGGATCTCGAATTCCGCTTCCGACTTCGTGTGCAGGACGGCGGTATGCCCGCCGCTCGCAAGCAACGTGACGAAAGGCGGTTTTAACGTCGTGTCGCAAAGATAGGACGCCGCGAGGTGTCCGCGAATATGGTTGACCGCAATCAGCGGTTTATTCAAAGCGTACGCAAACGCTTTGGCAAACGACACGCCGACAAGGAGCGCGCCGAGCAAGCCCGCGCCGTACGTGACCGCCACCGCGTCGATATCGTCGTACACGATCCCCGCATTTTTGACGGCTTTTTCCACGACCTTCGCCACCGCGTCGGTATGCGCGCGGGAAGCGATCTCGGGCACTACGCCGCCGTAAAGCGATTGGATATCCGCCGACGAAGCGATCTCGTCGGAGAGAATTTTTCTTCCGCAGATCACCGCCGCCGCCGTTTCGTCGCACGAGCTTTCTATCCCCAAAATGATCGGGTTTTCCTTTTTCAATAAAACGTCCATTTTTACTCCAAAAGGTCAAAAAGAGCGGCAACCGCCGCCCGTTTTATCAGGATTTTTTCAGATAGTCGATCACAAACCCGTGAATATCGCCGTCCATGACCGCTTGAATATCGCCCTTTTCAAAGCCCGTGCGGTGATCCTTCGCCAACGTGTACGGACAGAACACGTACGAACGGATCTGCGCGCCCCACTCGATCTTCTTCACGTCGCCCTTCATCGCCGCGGCTTCCGCCTGACGCTGTTCGATCTTCTTTTCGAGAAGCTTCGAACGGAGCATATTAAAGCACATCGCTTTGTTTTGAAGCTGCGAACGCTCGTTTTGGCATTGCACCACGATCCCCGTCGGGAAGTGCGTGATACGCACGGCGGAGGCGACCTTATTTACGTTCTGACCGCCCGCGCCGCCCGAGTGGTAGATATCGATACGGATATCGTCGTCGTTGATCTCCACTTCGTTGTCGTCCTCGACTTCGGGCATGACCTCGAGGGAACAAAACGAGGTCTGACGGCGTTTATTCGCGTCGAACGGGGAAATACGCACCAAACGGTGCACGCCCATCTCCGCCTTTAAATACCCGTACGCATTCTCGCCCTCCACGCGGAAATCGACGCTTTTGAACCCTGCGCCGTCGCCCGCTTCGCGGTCGAGCTCGTACACCTTGAATCCCATTTTTTCGCAATAACGGCAATACATACGGTACAGCATCTGGCACCAATCGCAAGCCTCCGTACCGCCCGCGCCCGCATGCAACGCAAGCATGGCGTTATGGTTGTCGTACGGACCTTTCAAAATCGCGCGGATACGCATATCCTCGATGTCCTTTTCCGCCGTCGCAAGCATTTCGTCCAGCTCGGCGATCAGGCTTTCATCCTCCGTTTCCTCGATGAGATCGATGACGTCCTCCGCGTCGGACAACGCCGTTTCGCCCTTTTCGTACGCCGCGATCTTGTTCTTCAAAGAGGAGACCTCTCTGCCGATCTTCGTGGATTTTTCGAGGTCCTGCCAGATCTCGGGATTCTCCTGTTCCTTCTCCAGCTCCGCAAGGCGGGGACGCAAATGCTCGATATCGAGCGCGTAACCCGCTTCGTTCAACACCTCGCGCATGCCTTGAATTTTCAATCTGTAATCGTCTGCTTTAAACATATTCTTCCTTGATTCTTACTTATTTTCCGCATTTTCCGCCGTATCGTTTTCCGATTGCGTCTGCTCCTGTGCCCGTGCCTGTGCTTCCTGCACGCGCTTCACCGCCTCTTTATACGAGCTCATCTGCGTAATAGGCGCGGGCATCTGACGACGGAAGGCCCTCGTCGGTTGCGCGGGCGCGTTCTGCGCGGGTTGCGCGGGTTGCGCAGACGAAGCCGGACGAACGGGCGCGTTCGCCGCAACGGGCGCGGGACGGATCTCGACCTTCACCTTAAGCAATACGCTAATCGTGGTGCGCTGGATACGCGCCACCATTTCGTCGAACATGTCGAAGCCTTCCTTCTTGTACGAAATGATGGGGTCGACCTGCCCGTACGCGCGCAAGCTGATACCCTTGCGGAGCTGATCCATCGCGTCGATGTGATCGATCCAATTTCTGTCTACGTTCATAAGGAGCACGCGGCGTTCCACCGACGAGAAATCGACGCCCTGTTCTTTCAGCTCTTCGATCTTCTTTTCGTATTCCTTTACGACCTTGTTCGAGATCTTCCGAAGCGCGGTCTCGTAATCCCATTTCATCAACCGCTCGCGGGTCACGTAATTCGTGCCCTCGGGCAGCACCTTCGCTTCGAGCGCGGCGTTAAGTTCCGCCTCGTTCCAAAGCTCGGGCATATCCTCTACGTTCACCGCCGACGACAGCGTTTCCGCGACGTAATCGGGAATATATTTGAGCACCTGTTCGTGCACGTCGCCGCCGCGAAGCACGTTCATACGTTCTTCGTACATGACCATACGCTGTTTGTTCATGACGTCGTCGTACTGCAATACGTTCTTACGGATACCGAAGTTTCTGCCCTCGATCGTGCGCTGTGCGTTTTCGATACCGTGCGAAAGCATTTTCGATTGCAGACAGGTATCCTCGTCGATCTTGAAGAGTGCATAAAGCGATTTCATTCTTTCGCCGCCGAAACGGAGCACGAGATCGTCCTCCAAAGAAAGGTAGAACACGGACATACCGATATCGCCCTGACGACCCGCACGGCCGCGAAGCTGATTGTCGATACGGCGGGATTCGTGGCGTTCGGTACCGATGATGCAAAGACCGCCCGCTTCGATGACCTTTTCCTTTTCCGCGTCCGTTTCCTTTTTATAATACTCGTAAACTTTTTTATATCTTTCTCTGAGCGCCTTGATGTCGTCGTTTACGTCCGTGATATACAAGCTGATGGCAAGCTCGATATCCTCGTGCGCCGCGCCCTCTTCGCGCAAACGCTTTTTCGCCAGATACTCGGGATTGCCGCCGAGCAGGATATCGGTACCGCGCCCCGCCATGTTGGTGGAAATGGTAACGGCGTTGAGCCGTCCCGCTTGCGCGACGATCTCCGCTTCGCGTTCGTGGTTCTTGGCGTTGAGGATATTGTGCTTGATCCCGTTCTTTCTCAAAAGACGGGAAATCTCCTCCGATTTATCGACGGACGACGTACCCACGAGAATGGGTTGCCCGCTTTCGTGGCGTTCGATGATCTCGTTGATGATCGCGCGTTTCTTGCCTTCCTGCGTGGAATAGACCATATCGGGCAGATCGACGCGCTTTACGGGACGGTTGGTGGGGATCTCGACAACGTCGAGCGAATAGATCGTTCTGAACTCCGCCTCTTCCGTTTTCGCCGTGCCCGTCATACCCGACAGCTTCGAATACAGACGGAAATAATTTTGGAAGGTAACCGTCGCGTACGTCTTGTTTTCACTGCGCACCTCGACCCCTTCTTTCGCCTCGATCGCCTGATGCAGACCGTCCGAATATCTGCGCCCGATCATAAGTCTGCCCGTGAATTCGTCTACGATCACGACCTCGCCGTCGTTTACGATATAATCCTCGTCCAGCTTGAACAGCTTATGCGCCTTGAGCGCCTGTTGGATATGGTGGTTGAGGTCGGCGTGTTCGATCTCCGCGATATTGTCGATACGGAAGAATTTCTCCGCCTTTCTCGCGCCGCTGTCGGTGAGCTCGACCGTCTTATCCTTGCGGTTGATGATATAATCCCAATCCTTCGCCGCCGCAAGCGATTTCTTACCCTCGGGTGCCGCTTCGAGCGCCGCCGCGCGTTTCTCCGCCTGTTCCGCTTCGTAATTCGCCTGTTCCTCGAGGGTCATCTTCGTATAATCGACAAACTCCTCGTCGTCCTCGTCGTCCGAGACCTGTTTCTTCTTTTTCTTGTTCTTCTTATCCGCACGGAGCGCCGCCAAAGCCGCATCCTCCGCCTCTTTGAGTTCGTCGTCGAAGCCGCCCGAAAGAGTACGCACGAGCTTATCCACCTGCACGTACAGATCGGAGGACTTTTCGCCCTTGCCCGAAATGATAAGCGGCGTCCTCGCCTCGTCGATGAGGATCGAGTCGACTTCGTCGACGATCGCAAACGTAAGGTCGCGCTGTACCATTTTTTTCAGATCGGTCTTGAGATTGTCGCGCAGATAATCGAAGCCGAATTCGTTGTTTGTGCCGTAAACGATATCGCACTTGTACGCTTCGCGTTTCGCGTCGTCCTCCATGCCGGGCACGACCACGCCGACGGTGAGTCCCATAAACTTGTGGACCTTTCCCATCCATTCCGCGTCGCGCTTTGCGAGGTAATCGTTTACCGTAACGATATGCACGCTTTTGCCCGTCAATGCGTTGAGATACGCGGGCAGCGTGGAAACGAGCGTTTTACCTTCGCCCGTACGCATTTCCGCGATTCTGCCCTGATGCAGACAGATACCGCCGATGATCTGTACGCGGAAGTGGCGCATACCCAAAACGCGCTTCGCCGCTTCGCGGAGCGCCGCGAACGCGTCGTAAAGAATATCGTCGAGCGTTTCGCCGTTTTTCAAGCGGTCCTTGAAAACGTCCGTCTGACCTTTCAGCGTATCGTCGTCCATAGCCTGATATTTCGGCTCGAGCGCCTCGACCGTATCCGCCATCTTGTTCAGTTTTTTCAAAGCCCGTCGTCCGTCGCCGCTCATCAAATATTTAATCAATCCCATCTGAATTCTCCGATCGTTTATTTTTCCGTTTCTATTTACTGCGGCTTTTACACCGTCACTTCTATTTTACAATATTTCCGCCGAAAATCAAAGCGTTTTTACGCCTTTTTGCAAGAAAAAATCCCGCAAATACCCGCCCTTTTTTCCTTTTTCCCCCGCTTACCCTTTTTTATACCCTTTTTTCGCCCCTTTGCAACGAGTTTTTACAAAAAAAACTCTGCTCGCCGCCAAAGCGTTCCGCTATTGATTTTTTCGATAAAAGCCCGAATTACGATTCGAATTTCCTTGACAAGCCCGCCTTGCATATGTTAAACTATACGAAACGGAAAAGACGAGGTATTGACGATGAGTAAAGTGGTTGTCCCGAAGGGATACGTTTCCGCGCTCGGATTATACGATACACAAACGGCGATCGGGCTTTTAAAGCGCACCTTCGAGGAGCGGCTGTGTCTGGCACTCAATTTAAAGCGCGTTTCCGCGCCCTTATTCGTCGATCCCGACACGGGCTTGAACGACGATCTGAACGGCGTCGAACGACCCGTGCGCTTCGATCTCAAGGAAACGGGCAAGGACGCCGTGGTGGTACATTCGCTTGCGAAATGGAAGCGTATGGCGCTCGCCGTATACGGCTTCTCCGCGGGCGAAGGCTTGTATACGGATATGAACGCGATCCGCCGCGACGAGGAAATGGACAATCTCCATTCCGTCTACACCGACCAATGGGATTGGGAAAAGATCATCACGCGCGAGACGCGCACGCTCGACTATCTCAAAAAGGTGGTGCAGGGCATCGTCGGCGCGATCTGCGACACCCTTGATTATCTCAAATGCCGCTACCCGCAACTGAACGTGGAGCTGAAAAGAACGGTCGATTTCGTCACCTCGCAGGAGCTCGAGGATCTCTATCCGAACATGACCTCGAAGGAACGGGAAAACGCCTATCTCAAAGCGCACAAAACGGCGTTTATCATGCAGATCGGCGATAAGCTCAGATCGGGCAAACCGCACGACGGCAGGGCCCCCGACTACGACGATTGGTCGCTCAACGGCGATATCATGTTTTGGAACGAAACGCTGGGCTGCGCTTTCGAGATCTCGTCGATGGGTATCCGCGTAGACGAAAAATCTTTGGACGAACAATTGAAAAAGGCGAACGCCGACGGTCGGCGCACGCTCCCTTTCCATAAAGCCCTGCTTGCGGGCGAACTCCCACTGACGATGGGCGGCGGTATCGGGCAATCGCGGCTTTCGATGTTGCTCCTCGGCAAGGCGCATATCGGCGAGGTGCAGGTGTCGCTTTGGGACGAGGAAACGAAGCGCATTTGCAAGGAAAACGGTATCGTCCTTTTATAATCAACCAAGCTATTTTTTCTTACCTCCCAAAAAACGGACGGTCAAGGGTGTTCCCTACCGTCCGTTTTCCATTTACAGTTATCGATTTTTTATAAGTACTTTTTCAATTCTTCCGCTTTATCCGTCTGCTCCCAGCTAAATCCCTTGTAGCCGAAATGCCCGTATGCCGCCGTCTTTTTAAACACGGGTTTGCGCAGATCGAGCGTCTTGATAATAGAATACGGTCTTAAATCGAATTCCTTTTTCACGATCTCGGCAAGCGTTTCGTCGTCGAGCTTGCCCGTGCCGTGGCTATCGACGAACACCGAAACGGGATTCGCCACGCCGATCGCGTACGCCACTTGGATCTCAAGCTCGTCCGCAAGCCCCGCCGCCACGAGATTTTTCGCGATATAACGACAATAATACGCCGCGCTTCTGTCCACTTTCGTGGGGTCCTTGCCCGAAAACGCCCCGCCGCCGTGCGCACATCTTCCGCCGTAGGTATCGACGATTATTTTTCTGCCCGTAAGTCCGCTGTCGCCCTCGGGTCCGCCGATCTCGAATCTGCCCGTAGGGTTGATAAACAGCTTCGTGTTTTCGTCCATAAGCGACGCGGGAATGATCTCGTCGATCACGTATTCTTTCATATCCTTGCGGATCTGTTCCTGCGAAACCTTATCGTTGTGTTGCGTGGAAACGACGACCGTATCCACTCTCTTCGCCACGCCGTCCTCGTATTCGACGGTCACCTGCGTTTTTCCGTCGGGACGGAGATAGGATAAAAGACCGTTCTTTCTCACGTCGGTAAGCCGCTTCGCCAAGCGGTGGGAAAGAGAAAGGGTAAGGGGCATAAGCTCTTTCGTTTCACGGCAGGCATAGCCGAACATCATACCCTGATCGCCCGCGCCGAGCTGATCCGCTTCATCGCCGCCTTCCGTCTTTTTTTCAAGAGAAGCGTTTACGCCCATTGCGATATCGGGCGACTGCGTGTGGATCGCCGTAATAATTCTACATTTATCGTATGCAAAGGTACCGAAATCGTAACCGATCTCTTTGATGATCTCTCTTGCCTTGTTTTCATAGTCCACTTGCGCCGTCGTCGTGACCTCGCCCATGATCAGCAGAGTATCGAACGCCGCCGCGCACTCGATCGCCGCCCGCGCCTGCGGGTCGCTTGCCAAAATCGCGTCCAAAATACCGTCGGAGATATTATCGCAGACCTTGTCGGGATGTCCTTCGGTGACGCTTTCGCTGGTAAAAAACTTTTTCATGTAAAAAATCCTCTTTTTAACATAGTTCTTCGTCGCGCTTGGGATTTGCGACAAAGTTCCCACTATCACAAAAAGCCTTGTCCTTGGTTTTCATTCGGGATATACATTATACCCTTTTTAAAAGGCTTTGTCAAGTTATTATGATACGCCGTTCACATGCTTGCAAAATTTTTTTCGGCGTGCTATAATAATAGCTATGGACGAGCTTATGAAAAACTGCACGCTTTGTCCCGTCGAATGCGGCGCGAACCGTCTGACGGGCGTCGGCGCTTGCGGCGTTTCGGGACTCCGTATCGCAAAATATTACCTCCACCCGTTCGAAGAACCCTGCATTTCCTTTCGAAAAGGCAGCGGCACGATCTTCTTTTCGGGCTGTAATCTGCGTTGCGCGTTCTGCCAAAACTACGAGGTCTCGCGCGCGGAGCGCGGCAAAGAGATCACGCCCGCCGAGCTGGCGGATATCTTCAAGGAGCTGGAGGACGTGGGCGCGGAGAACGTATCCTTGGTCACGCCCGCGCATTTCGTTCCGTATTTGGTACGTGCGTTTGAGATCTACAAGCCGACGATCCCCGTCGTTTACAACACGGGTTCGTACGAAAAAGTCGAAACGCTGAAACGTATCGACCCGTACGTCGATATCTATCTTCCCGACATGAAATTTTATTCCCCCGCCCTTTCGAAACGGTATTTGGGCAAGGAGGACTATTTCGACGTAGCGAGCGAAGCGATCGCGTTTATGTCGCAAAAGCCCCTTAAAACGAGAGACGACGGCAAGATGCTGTCGGGGCTGATCGTACGTCATCTCGTCATGCCGTTATGCGTTTCGGACACGAAATCGGTGTTAAAATGGTTCGCGCGGGAAATGCCGAAGAGTGCGTATTTAAGTCTGATGAGCCAATACACTCCGTTCGGGAAAATCGAAAATTTCCCCGAGCTTTCGCGAAAAGTCACCGCGCGGGAATACGAGACCGCCGCGCAGACGGCGTTCGACCTCGGCATCGAAAATCTCTTTTTGCAGGAACGCAGTTCGGGCAGTAAAGCGTATATTCCCGAATGGGATTTCTAATCGCGCCCGTCGAAAACGGTCGCCTTCAACCGCACGATCTTGCCGGCAAGCTTCGCCGCGCGGGCGGGCGTAGCATAGCTGAGCTCCGCCTCCGCTTTCCGTATCCGTTGCATCGTTTTTTTTACGTTCTTCATCGCCTATAATTTGCGTAGTACGCAAAAACTTATACTTTTTGAGGTCGGTCATGCTTATTTCCACCGAAAATTTATCGTTCGGGTTCAACGGCGAACCCCTGCTTGAGAATATCTGCTTCACGCTGTCCGAGGGGGACAGGGTGGGGCTTATCGGCGGAAACGGCGAGGGAAAGACGACTCTTATCCGACTGCTTTTATCCGAGTTGGAGGCGGAAAGCGGTTCCCTTTTCATCAAGAACGGCATGCGCACGGGCTACCTTGCCCAAAACGGCGGGTACGATTCGGAGAATACCGTTTTCGGGGAAATGCGCGAAGTGTTCGCCGAGGATATAAAAACGCTCGACGCCCTGCGCGAGGTGGAAAAAAAGATCGCGACGGCGGACGAAAACTCCGCCGATTACCGCGCCCTTTCCGCCAAATACGAAACGCTGAACAAGCGGATCGCGGCGCGCGACAGCTATAATTTCGAAGTGAAGATCCGCACCGTTTTAAACGGTATGGGCTTTGAAAACAATTACGAGCAACGTATCGCCACGATGTCGGGCGGAGAAAAAACGCGTTTGAAATTGTGCCGTTTGCTTTTGGAAGAGCCCGAGCTGCTCGTGCTCGACGAGCCGACCAATCACCTCGATATGAAAACGCTGTTTTGGTTGGAGGAATATCTCGCCTCGTTCAAGGGCGCGATCCTCACCGTGTCGCACGATCGGTATTTCCTCGATCGGCTCGTCACGCATATCTACGAGCTGGAAAATAAAAAACTGAGCGTTTTCAAGGGCAACTATACCAAATACAAAACGCTGAAAGCGGAAAAGACGGCGCATATTTTAAAAGAATACGAAAAGCAACGGGAAGAACGGGCGCACATGCAGGAGTACGTCGACAAAAATCTCGTCCGTGCGTCCACTACGAAAATGGCGCAATCGCGTCGGAAAGCGCTTGAAAAAATGGAGCTTATCGAAAAACCCGCGCTTCCCGCTCCCCCGCCCCGCTTTTCCTTTTCTTATGCCGAAAAACCGTACGAAAAGGTGCTGGAAGTTGCCGACCTCCGCCTTACGGCGGGCGAAAAAACGCTACTCGACAAAGCCTCGTTCACGCTCATGCGCGGGGAAAAATGCGCGATCGTCGGCGACAACGGCACGGGAAAATCGACTCTTATAAAGGAACTCGTCCGCAATAAAAATCAAGCGGTCAAATTCGGACGCTTCGTTAAGTACGCTTGCTACGATCAGGAAAACGCCAACCTCGATCCCGAAAACACCGTCTTGTCCGAGCTTTGGGGACGACACGTTTTGTGGGACCAAACGCGCGTACGCACCGTGCTCGCACAAGCGGGGCTCCCCGCCGAGGATATGGACAAAAAGGTGCGCATGCTTTCGGGCGGCGAACGGGCAAAGCTCGCGCTTGCCGTGTTCGAAAGCGAAAACGCCAACACCCTTATTTTGGACGAGCCGACCAACCATCTCGATCTGTCCGCAAGGGAAAGTCTCGAAGCCGCGTTAAAGGAATTCGACGGCACGGTGCTGTTCGTTTCACACGACCGTTATTTCATCCGCGCGCTCGCAGGTAAGATACTCGAGCTGGAAAACGGCGAAGCCACTTGTTTCACGGGCAATTACGACGAATACACGGCGTATAAAAACGCCTTGAAGGCGGAAGCGCAAAACGCGGTTCAACGCGTACCTGCCCCCTCCGTTTTCAAACCCGCCGAACAAAAAGACGGCTATTATAGGAGCAAGGAAGAACGCGCCGCCGACGCACGCCGTCGCACGCGCGTGAAAAAAATAGAGGACGAGATCTCCTCGCTCGAAACGGAGGAAACGCAGCTCAACGCCGACCTCGCCACGCCTCAGGTCACGGGCAATTTCACCCTTTTGACGGAAAAATGCAACCGCCTCGAGGAGATCAAAAACGCCCTCGACGCGCTCTACGCCGAGTACGAAACGCTGATTTGATAATTTTTTTAAGAATTTTTCCGAAATCTCTTGACAACCGCCCGCGGATATGATATCATTTTAATATCAAATCCATATGGGAGGTCAAAAAATATGGAAGAAATCTTGTTACATAAGAAGCACGGCATGCGTACGCTGATTTTGAGCATTTTCGTGGAGCTTCTTTCCATCGTCGGCACGGTATTGGGCGCGGTGATCATGGAAGAAATCCCGCGGCTGAATTGGCTGGGCGGCACCCTTTTCGTGTTTTCGCTCCTCTTGATGTGCGTGGCGTGGATCCCGCTTTTGGGCTTGCGCGTGTTAAAGCCGCAGGAAGCGCTTGCACTCACCCTGTTCGGTAAATATATCGGTACGCTCAAGGGCGAGGGCTTCTATTCGATCAATCCTTTCTGTGTGGCGGTCAATCCCGCGGCGCAGACGAAGCTGAATCAAAGCGGCGACGTGTCGCATAAAGCAACGGCGACGAAAAACAACGAGCTGGGCGCAGTCCTCGAGATTCCCAGCAAAAAGATATCGCTCAAGATCATGACCCTGAACAATAACCGTCAGAAGATCAACGATTGCCTCGGAAATCCCGTCGAGATCGGCATTGCGGTCATGTGGCGGGTGGTCGACACGGCGAAAGCGGTGTTCAACGTGGATAATTATAAAGAATATCTGTCGTTGCAATGCGACAGTGCGCTGAGAAATATCGTGCGTATCTACCCCTACGACGTTGCGCCCGGCGTGGATACGACGGGCGACGGAGTCGAGGACGACGGAAGCTTGCGCGGCTCGAGCGAGGTCGTGGCTTCGCGTATCCGCGACGAGATACAGACCCGCGTAAACGAAGCGGGTATCGAGGTGATCGAAGCGCGGATCACGTACCTTGCGTACGCGCCCGAAATTGCGGCGGTGATGTTACAACGCCAACAGGCCTCGGCGATCATCGACGCGAGAAAAATGATCGTGGACGGCGCGGTCGGCATGGTCGAAATGGCGCTTGAACGACTGAACGAGAATCAGCTCGTGCAGCTGGACGAGGAAAGAAAGGCGGCGATGGTGTCCAACCTTTTGGTGGTGCTGTGCGGAAATCACGACGCGCAACCCGTCGTCAACGCGGGTAATTTGTATTGATAACCGATAAATTCTTTTATGCGGCGTACGCCGCAAGACATTCTTAAAGAATGTCGACGGAAAAAACGAGGCAGGTGCGAAAATTATGAACGATAATCAAAAGAAGCAAGTCCCCTTGCGTTTATCGCCAAAACTGTATAACGCGATCGCGGCATGGGCGGAGGACGATTTCCGCTCGGTGAACGGTCAAATCGAATACCTGCTTTCGGAATGTGTGCGTCAGCGTAAAAAGAACGGCAAATACGTATCGGACGAGATCGACGTCCCGCCCGAATTGGATATCGAGTAAACGGCGCGTTCCCTCCCCTATTTTCGGGGAGGGGAATTTTTGTTTTAGCGCAAAAATCATTGACAATTTTCTTTTGGCACTAAAACTATATGATACCTGCAATTCCATTTCGTATGCGCTAAACTATTTGTTGTTAGATGTGTTACTTATTTTAATAGCCTCCGATTGTGTATTTGATTTTTGACTGTCGAGTCATACTTTCATTGTACACAATCGGAGTTTTTATTTCAAAACTCATCGGTGAACCTTTTCGGAACCACGCGACTATCGCGTGGTTTTCTACGAAATACCGTTTTGCGTTATTTCGTATACAAGAAAATGCGGTTTGCAAAAAGCAAACCGCATTTTTATTTAAAACCATCCGTTTAAAAAACGATTTTGAAAGTATTCTTTCCCGTTCTCGGTATCTCGTATTTTTCCGCAAGCTCGGGACCGCAGGAATGCGAACCCACGCCCCGCATAGCAAGGTCCAGACATACGTTAACGAAATCGTTCTCGGGCAGTTCGAAAGAATGTTTCTCGTCGCAAAGCTGCGCTGTCGTATACGGATTCACCGAGAACGAAAACGGCTTTTCCGCGGTCGCTTGAAACAGTCCTTTTACGCAAAGGTATTTACTCGCGTAATGACTGCCCGATTCTTGCGGGCACACGTATCGCATATCGTATCCATAATGATCTGTTGCAAAACGTATTGGATCGTCCAATATTTCTGGTTGGTTGCCCCGAAGTACAAAAGTGACGTCATCCAGTCGTTCCATTTTCCCACGAAAGACATCAAAAACAGCGTGACAAGCATAGGCATTGAAAGCGGTAAAAAGATATGGAAAAGCACCGAAAAATCCCCCGCGCCGTCCAATCTTGCAGCCTCTTCCAACGAGGCGGGAAGTCCGTAAAAATAATTACGGAGCAACATAATGAAATACATAGACGTAAGTCCGGGAAGAATATGCGCCCATATGGTGTCGTAAATACCAATCCCGCGAATAATGAGGTACGTCGGAATCATCCCGCCGCCGAAATACATAGGAATCAATAGATAGATATTGAAGAATTTTCGCCCGACAAGTTGCTTTCTGCAAAGCGCAAACGAAGCGAGAAAACAAACGACAACAGACAGGAATGCCGTTACCGACGAGATAAACAAAGTTAGGAAGATAGAGCGTACGAACAGATCGCTCATCGAGAACAGGAAAGAGTACGCCTCGAAGGTAAACCCCTTGATAAGGAACGACATACCCTCGGCGCGAAGGATGGAATTATTCGTAAGCGAAGCCGAAACGATCATCCAGAAAGGTAATATGAAAATCAACATCAATACGACCATGATAGTGCCGTTGAAAATGTTGAATATGCGTCTGTTTCTTTTACCCGAACTTTTCATAATACCCCCTCGCTATCCGTTTTACTGATTATCCGATTGGTGAGCAATACCAATCCCATACCGATAACGCTCTGAATCAGCCCGTACGCCGACGCTTTGGAATAACCGCCTGCGCCCGTCAACGCTTTGAACGTGAGCGAACCGACTACCGAAGTGCTTTCGCTCAGCGATTGCGAGCTGTTGGTCATTGCCATGATCTGTATATAGTTGTCGCCCATAATCGAGCCGACGTCGAGGATCAACTGTAAGGCAATGACGTTCATAAGTCCGGGTAATGTGACGCTAAGCGCTTTACGTATCCGCCCGCCGCCGTCAATCTCGCACGCGTCGTAGAGTTCGGCATCAATAGAGCCAAGTGCGGAGATATAAATCAGCGTCGCCCAACCCATGCCCTTCCAAAGGGAGGAAATGGCAAGTATCGCCCACCAATAATCATTCTCTGAATACCAAACGATAGGTTCTACGCCAAACCAGCCGAGAATTTGATTAAGCAAACCGCCGTCCACCGAAAGAAGGTTGTACGCCATACCGCCAACCGCGATCCAAGAAACGAAGTGCGGGATATAGGAAATAGTCTGTACAAGCGATTTCGCCTTTCTGTTCCCGATCTCGTTGACAAGCAACGTAAAAAGAAGGATCACGGGGAAGTTCGTGGCAATACGGATAATGGATATGTAGATCGTATTGCGGAACACCCTATAAGTACCCAACGTATCGGCAAAAAAGATCTGTTTGAAGTTTTTCATTCCGACAAACTCGCTTTCGAATATCCCCTTTGCCAAAGTAAAATCCTCAAAGGCTATTACGATACCGAACATCGGCGCATAACAAAATATCGCGACCAATACAAAAGCGGGCAATAGCATCAGATACAAGCCCCAATGCCGTTTGATCGTCGTACAGGTCTTGCCCTTGGCGACCTCTTTCATGCCTCGCAAAAGGGCGCTTTCTTCTACTTTCTTCTTTTCCCTTTTCTTTATCGAAGTTTCTTTCATACTTTTCCTCCGGTTTCCGCATCCTTACGTTGCGCTTGCTTACCCCGCTTGTAGAAATAGATCAACGCGCACGTTACAAATACCGCGACAGCCGTCACCCCGATCACGATCGCCGTGATCTCCAGAGGAGACAAGCTCTGACGGAACACCACGTATCCGATCGCCGAAGAAAATTCTCTGTCCGCTTCGTAAATAAGCTCTCCTGTAGTCGGCTCGTAACGCGTTACGTTCGCTTTGATCGTGTCTGGACGAAGCTCCAACGTATTCTCGTCCACAAGCGTAACGCCTTCGCCAGCATAGTATTCGATCTCACCGGGGAGGGTAAGCGTAAGCGACCGCACGTTCTCCATATTCAGAAACATGAACTGAAGAACTTCTTCGTTAGACCCCGCTTTTTCTCCCGCCGCGATCAGCTCCGCCGCGGAAATTTCTTTCCCGTCTACCGTTTTCGGTTTGACGTAAATACCGTTTTTCTTGGGTCCGCGTTCGATCTCCACCATTCCGGACATTCCATCTACCGCTACCGAAACGGTAGTATAAAGGTTGCCTTTTTCCCAATCCTCCAAAGATTTTCGGTTCAGGCTTCCCTCGCGCACAAACTCGGAGAATCGGTTAGCCCTACACGTTCCCACGCCTTTGATTGCGGTGAGAAGTCTGGTCTTTATCTCCACTTGATAGCCGCCGTCGATCTTTTCGACATCTCGGACAATCCACATATCGTCATCGCCCGAAAGCAAATTGTACAGATCGATCTTTTCTTGCAATGCCGCTTTAAATTCCGTTTCCAAAAGCGTCGATTCCACTTTCAGCTCCAGTCGGCTTTTACCGCTGTGCTTCAATTCGACGTTTCCCGTCGCGCTCCAACCGCCACAGAAACACATCATCACCAAAGCAAGAAAGATCATGCATACTCTTTTCATTAATTTCAATGTCTGCCTCCTCTTTTTCGATCTTTTGTTCAACTATCTATTATTTTAACACTTTTCACCTTATAATGCCATACAATATAGAACGATAAATATGTAAAATACAACGATAAAGGATTAAGACGAATTTTTTGCCGCTGAAACAAAAGAGCAAAAAAATCATATTTTTTACATTTTTCCGTTTTTTTTACAGGAAAAAGTATTTTTTTATTGCGTCAAAAAATATAAAAAACATCTACTTTTCAGGTTGCATACCCTTCGTTTCCTCGTGACCGCCTTTAATTTCCCTATCGGTTCCTTTGGCTTTTTTACTTTTATAATTGGCAATATAAATGCCGAGTGCGATTAACAAAAACGCAATTATATATTGGATCTTGAAAATATTCTCACCTAAAACCAATGCGCCGATAATACTCGCAAACATAGGCTCGGCGAATTTGATGATAAACAACCGAGAAAGCTCGTTGCTTTTTACGATTGAATACCAAATACAGTATCCGAAAACGGAAGCAAGGCAAATATAAACCATTATCCATGCCGATCGGTCTAAGGCAAAATACATTTTGCCGCCCATTGCCAATCCGATCGCCAAAAGCACGACCCCGCCGAATAATTGCGAACAGCCCGTCGCCGTGATAGGTTCGACCTTTTGAAACACCTTTTTGCCGATGATATTGGAAAATACCATACAAAAGGACGCCGCGATAATAAACAGGTCGCCGATATGAAACGAAAACCCGTCCGACGAAATACTCGTCGCTACGATACCCGAAAAGCCCAAAAGCACGCCGATCAGCTTTCCGACGGTCAAACGGTCGTTTTTAAAGAATAAGGCGGAAAAACAGACGTAAAACAGAACGCCAACCTGTTTTAAAATGGCTGTCTTGGAGGAGTCGGTATACGCCAAACCTATGTACATAAACGCATAATGCAGAACGATCGCAAACAGTCCGGACAACAAAACGGGTAAAACGGAAGATTTTACAGGGATAAAATTTTTTCTGTTTTTTCCGAGCGCAAAAGCACAAATTATCACGCCGCAGATGGTGAATCGGACCCCGGCAAAAAGCAAGATATCTCCCGTACTCGTTATCTCGTACGCTTGAAACCCCAGCTTTACCATAGGGAAAAGCGAGCCCCACAAAAGCATCGTCAAAAGCGCAAGGCAAATAATTTTCTTCTTACTCATCGTATATGCCCTGCCCCTGCTTCTTATATGTGACCGGGTCCGAGCGTTCTACCGCCGTCGACGACAAGATTTTGTCCCGTGATATAGTCCTGCGATGCTAAAAACAGTACCGCGTTCGCGATATCCTGAGGTTCGCCGCTTCTGCCGTTTGCCCCCATATAGGTCACGTGTTCCCACTTTTCACCGTTCCGACCGATCGCGCCTGGAGAAACGCAGTTAACGCAGATATTATACTCGCCCACCTCCATTGCCAACGCTTTCGCCATACCGAGCATTGCCGCCTTTGCCGCAGCATAATCCACTCTGTCATAAAGCCCGCATACGGCGGCGATCGAGGACATATTTATAATCTTGCCGTATCTTTCCTTGACCATGTATTTGAGCACTGCCTGCGCGCAATGTATCGAACCTTTCAGGTTGGTATCGATAACGAAATCCAACGTTTCCCGTTCCGCGTCGATAAATCTCGTCAATTTATTGAGAAGCCCCGCGCTTCCGCCTGCATTGTTCACCAAGATATCGATCTTTCCGAAACGCTTTACCGCCTCGTCCACGTAGGCAAAAATCTTTTCCCGATCGCGAACGTCGCAAACCGCCGCCATGGCAGTCCCGCCCATTTCTTCTATCTCGCGGACCGTTTGCAACGCGTTATTTTCCTTGTAATCGCACACGATCACGTTTGCGCCTTCCTTTGCAAAAGAAAGCGCGATCGCCTTACCGATATTCGCTCCCGCACCGGTTACCATCGCCGTTCTGCCCTCAAAACTTTTCATGATTTTTTTACCTCACATTATTTTTTTAAAATTATCTACAACGGATTTCACCGTTTTCAGATCAAGCTGTTCCATTGTACTGCCCGCACAGAATCTGTCCACGCAGAATACGATCTTACCGCCGAGAAGGGGATTTATTATTCTCGACAAATTTCCAAAAGCCCCGCCCGCGTGATAACTGACGGGCGTTTTAACTTCTTTTTTCAATAC
Organism: Clostridia bacterium; assembly: GCA_017463105.1. Lineage (GTDB taxonomy): Bacteria > Bacillota > Clostridia > Christensenellales > Borkfalkiaceae > Scatosoma. The sequence continues at coordinate 67,911 of JAFTPU010000013.1, read as the reverse complement.
GGTCATCGTCTTAAAAGACTCGATCATCTCCTCCTCGTTCGTCGCCATCGTCACGATCTTTATGATATTGGGATTGCGTTTTTCCAAAAACAACGCAAGCTCGACCACTTGTTGACAATTCATCGGTATCCCGGGATGACAGGAAAACAAGACCTCCGCGCCCGCAGAATGTACCTTTTCGATGAACTCGCATTGTTTTGCGATCACTCCTTCGTCCGTGACGATTTCTCTCGGATTTCCCTTCGTGAAAGAATATTTATCCTCCCCGCAAAATCCGGTCACCGAGGGGCGATGAAAGGTATAGCCCTGCATATCTATACCCGCCGCGCCTGCGGCGACGGCGCGAAGAAAGCTGTCTGTGCGCTCCTCTTCAGAAAACCCCGCGTCCGACCAATCGTATTTTCCGTTATAATTGAGTGCGAGTATCGGAAGCTTGGAGGCGTCGATGATCGTTTTCAAAGTCTCCGTATCTGTTTTTTCAAGACAGGACATATGCAAATCGATCATCCCCGCGCCGCCGTAAACGCAGTTTTTGATCTCGGCGATCGCTCTCGACGCCGTCGTTTCACGTACTACACCCGCCAGAATGGGAGCAGGTAATTGAGATAATTTCGTTTTCATAGTTGCTCCTTATTTTACCTTTAATACTACTTTACCCGTATTTTCGAAGCGCTCCAAAATGCCCTGCGCCTCGTTCACCTGTTCGATGGGTAAGACCTTATACACCGAGGGCTTTATCTTTCCGCTTTCGATATACTGCCATACGTTCTCCACAAGTCCCGATAAGATCTCCGCTTTTTTTTCGTTCGTTCTATTGCGGAGCATGCTTCCCACCAGGTGCAAGCCTTTCGTAAGCAAAGGACGGAGTTTAACGTTCGTTTCAATGCCCGCTAACGTGGAAATAACCACCCAATAACCGCCTCGCGCCATATACGGCATCGCTTTGCCCAGGTCCTCGCCGCTCAAACAGTCCATACAGACGTTGACGGGACGGTCCTCTTTCTCCAATCGCTCGAATACGGACGGAATACTCTCTTTCTCTTGTATAATAACGTAATCCGCGCCAAGGTCTTTGATCTTTTCCGCTTGCTGTAGCGTCTGGACGCTAGTCACCACATACGCGCCCGCCGCTTTGCCAATGGGGATCGCGGCGCTTGCAAGTCCGCTCGCCCCCGCCGCTACGTAAAGCACCTGTCCGGCTTTGAGTTGTCCTTCATAAAACAAATTGAGATAACTCGTCGCGTACGCTTCTGGAAGGGAAGCCGCTTCTTCAAACGTCAGATTTTTCGGAACGGGCATCAGCAGCTGATAAGGTACCGCTATTTTTTCCGCATATCCGCCGCCTCCGACAAGCGCGCAGACGGCGTCGCCAAGCTTAAACAAACTTTTTTGTTTTGCGTTTTCTCCCATAGCGACGATCTTCCCCGCGACCTCGAGTCCCGGCCATGCGGGCCAGCCCGCAGGAGAGGGATACGTCCCTTGCTTTTGTAAAAGATCGGCTCTGTTGAGCGCCGTGGCGTGGATCTCTATCAATACCTCGTCCGCCGAGACGATCGGGTCGGGAACGTCCGTCCAGACAAGCTCTTTGTTTTCATTGACAAGTACTGCTTTCATTTCTTATTTTCTATTCTCCTTTTTTTAAGCCGTTGGGCTAAAAATTTCTATATAAAATTTGTCCGTTCACGACGGTCATTTTACAAACGTAACCTTTATCGCATTGCACACGGTTCCCCGCCCTGTCCGTAATATCAATCGCCGTATCTCCGTATTTGAGGACGGACAAAGTAGCGGGTGCGCCGAGCTTCATATACAGCCACTCCGTTTCTCTGCCTACGGCATATGCGGCGTTATTCGTAACCGCCTTGAAAATATCCTTCTCCGCCATACCGAGCCGTCTCATAATGCTCATACACATCGGAAGTCCGTATATCCCGCCGCGAATATAAGCGCTCGCCCGCGTTACGTCGGAACTGATCGTATCGGGAACGTATCCCCTTTCGATCGCCTTTTTCAAAATCGAAAAATCGGTATGTACGCCGCCTGCCATACCCGCGTCGATGATCACGCCTCTTTTCTTCGCGGATTTATACGCCGCATAATCGTTTTCGTCGATCGTATGGCAACCGCCGTGATACGAATGCGTCAGGATATCCCCTTTGCCCAAAGTCTCTACGATATCGAGCATAGCGTTTGGCGACTCCGCACAATGTACCATGACCTTTAATTTTTTCGAGTAGGCAAATCGACAGGCAAGCCGAAGATGCGATAACCCGATCTGCGGGTTTTGCGTCCGATCGAAATATACCTTTATCCCCAGCGTTTTTTCCTTGAACGCCGCGACGGCTTCCTCGATCTTGTCTCGATCCAATTCGTCCCCTTTTAAATAAAACGGAAGGAACACCGCGTTTGAGACGCAAAGGCTATTCAAAAACGCATAATCGCCTTGTCCGCCTCCTGCGTCTACCGCCGCCGTTACGCCGAAAGGAATACAGGCAATATCTATGGGAAACCCGAATTCTTTGCAGGAAACGCCTTTTATATGCGTATGAATGTCGATCAGTCCCGAAGAAAGTATACAACCCGAAACGTCGAATTCTGGTATACCGTCTTGCGTTACCGCACCGATTTCTAAAATCTTTCCGTTTTCGATCAGCACGTCCCCGTCGAAAAATCCGTTCCCGTCGAAGATCCTGCCACCCCGTAAAATGAATGCTTGCACGTTTCGTCTCCCGCCTCCTTTCAAATAGCATTATACACAAAACGTTCGGGGTTGTAAATAGCAAATATGTTATTTTTAGCATATTTGATACTATAAATATTTACAATTTTTCATTCAATATTGACAAGAGCAAGATTATATGCTACAATTAATTCAATAAAACACAAAGATCGAAAAGAAGATGGATATAAACATTTTGTCAAATTTGATTATAACGAAAATACATTCCGTTTCCACCATGCACATCGAAAGCGGAATGAAGGCAAAACACCATAGCCGTCCCGCATGGGCGGTCATTCTCAAATACGAGGGCGAAACCGTTTATTCCTGTAAGGGCAAAACGTACTTATCGGACTTAAACAATATGACGATTTTACCCAAGGGTTCCACGTACGAATGGCAATGCAAGAAATCGGGTCGCTTCTATACGATGGAATTAGAATGCGACGCGACCTTCGATACCATTTTCAATTTCCCCATTCAAAACGGAGAAAAGATCCTGAAAATGTACAAAGATCTGGAATATAAACTCACATTAAAAAATTCCGTGTATAACGCGGAGATCCTTCGGGACGCATATTCCCTTCTTTTGGCTGTTTTACCGAATAAACAGAAAAAATACCAACCCACGGACAAACGGCAAAAAATAGCGCCCGCGGTAGATTTTATCGTCAAAAACTACAATCGGAGCATCAAGAACGACGAACTTGCCGCGCTTACAGGCTTATCCACCGTGTATTTCCGAAAACTTTTCACCGAGATATTCGGCGTATCTCCGATCACGTACGTACATGCTTTACGGATCAGAAAAGCGAAAGAAATGCTGAAAAGCGACTACGTTACCATAACGAACGTCGCATTGTCCTTGGGGTATCCCGACGTATACGACTTTTCGAGAACATTTAAAAAACACACGGGCGTATCCCCTTTGAAATACCTCAAAGGTCAATGATGGTCCCTTGGAGATTTCTCCCATTTTTTCGCAATTTTCAATACTCCGACCCAAGATATCGACATTCTTGTTTTTATTTGTATAATAGATTCCTTTAAGGAGAGGTTGATGGATATTCTTAAAAAACATTTTATTTCGGCGGGCGAAAATTTCAGCCGCTTGTACGACCGCGTAAACGCGCCGTATTTACGCAAGAGCTTTACTCTGCCCGCGTTTTCTACCGCCGAGCTGTATATCTGCGGGCTTGGCTTTTACGAACTCTATATCAACGGACAAAAGCATACAAAAGGAAAATTAGCACCGTATATTTCCAACCCCGATCACTATGCCTATTACGATAAATACGACGTAAGTGCTTGGCTGAAATCGGGCGGAAACGCGATCGGCGTGATACTCGGCAACGGATTTTTAAACAATATGGGCGGACATCCTTGGGGGTTTGAAAAAGCTTCTTTCCGCAGCGCGCCGAAGCTTTCTTTGCTTTTACTTATCGACGGAAAAGAATATCTCTTTTCCGACAAGTCTTTTAAAACCGCCCCCTCTCCTATTTTCTTCGACGATTTGCGTTGCGGAGAATATTACGACGCGAGGTTGGAACAGCCCGATTGGTCGACGTACGGCTTTGACGATTCCGCTTGGACGTTTGCACAACAAACCGCGCCGCCAAAAGGCGAAATGAGGCTTTGCACCGCCGAACCCGTGCGCGTTATAAAAGAACTTTCACCCGTAACCGTATTTCCCTCGGACGGCGGTTTCATTTTCGATTTCGGCGTAAATGCCGCGGGCATCTGCCGATTCTCTTTGAAAGGAAGCAAAGGTCAAAAAATCATTCTCCGACATTGCGAGACTCTGACGGAAAATCACGGCTTCTATAATAAAAACACCTGCACGCCCGACTTTGACAGGGAACTGTCGCAAAAAGATATTTTCATTTGCAGCGGAAAACAGGAGACCTTTGAACCGAGCTTTACCTATCACGGTTTCCGTTACGTTTTTTTAGAGGGCGTTCCCTCTTGCGAGCCGCCAAAGCTTACGCTCGATATGCTCGTATTGAGCTCCGATCTCCCGCAGACGGGCATCTTCCGCTGTTCGGATGAAACGGTGAACAGATTACAAGAAGCCACGCTGAACAGCGACCGCAGCAATTTTTTCTATTTTCCGACCGATTGCCCGCAACGCGAGAAGAACGGTTGGACGGGCGACGCCGTGTTATCCGCGGAACAAATGCTGTACAATCTAGATTGCGCGAACAGCTTTTCCGTTTGGCTGGATAATATCCGCGCCGCGCAAAAAGAAAACGGTCGGCTCCCCGCCGTCGTACCCACTTTCGAATTCGGTTACGATTGGGGCAGCGGTCCCGCGTGGGATATGGTTCTTGTCGAACTCCCCTATCAGATATACCGCTTCACGGGCGAGATCAAAGTTCTGCAAGAAAATAGCGGCGCGATCGCGAAATATCTCCGTTATTTGAAAAGTAAGGTCATGAAAAACGGTCTGATCGCTTTCGGTCTGACCGATTGGTGCGAGTGCGGTCAGACGCGCGAAGATATTTGTTCTACGCCGCTTGAAATCAGCGATACGCTTATCTCGATCGATCTTTGCCAAAAATCCGCTTTTATCTTTCGCGTTCTAAGCGATAGCGAAAACGAACGCTATGCCAATGAATTCGCCCTTTCTCTCAAATCGTCGTTCCGCAAAAATCATTTAACTCCCGATCTCTTCGTTTCCTGCCGTTCGCAGACGGCGCAGGCGCAAGCGATCGCCTTTGGCGTCTTTCGAGAAAACGAAGTCGCGGCGGCAGCGCAAAATCTCGTTACGCTGATTAAGGAAAAAAGCGACCGCTTCCACGTCGGCGTGCTTGGAGCAAGAGTATTGTTTCGGGTGCTTGCTCAGCACAGTCACGGCGATCTCGCGCTCCAGCTGATGACAAAAGACGGATTTCCGAGCTATAAATATTGGTTGGATCACGGCGCGACTTCGCTTTGGGAAGGTTTTAACGAACTGCGCGAAAACAGTATTTTCCGCATAGACGGCGGACGCGTTTTATCCCTAAACCATCATTTTTGGGGAGATATTTCCGCTTGGTTCTACCGCTATATCTTGGGTATAAATATCAACCCCAACGGCGACGACTGTAACCTTTTCGAAATCTCCCCGCTCGAGTTCAAAAATATCGAGTATGCGGAAGGGAGTTATATCCGAAACGGCAACGGGGTATCCGTCAGTTGGAAACGCTCTCCCGACGGGAAACGAGCGTTGACCGTCAAAACGTTCGGAAAAGCCAGATACTTTTTAACTGAAACTTAATAAAAAACGAGGTTCAACATGAAAAAATATATCGGACTCGACATCGGCGGTACCAAATGCGCCGCCGTTATCGGAACGCTATCCGACTCCTTTCGGATTGAGGACAAGATCAGCTTTCCCACGGCGGGGAGAACTCCCGATGCGATCTTATCCCTCTTTTCAAGGTTCATCGAAAGTAAAAGAAAAACGGAAGATATTGCAGGCATCGGTATCGCCTGCGGAGGTCCGCTCGACTCCAAACGGGGCGTTATCCGAAAACCGCCCGGGCTTCCCCTTTGGGAGGATATCGAGATCGTACGATATTTCGAGGAAGCTTTCGCCGTAAAGACCTATCTTCAAAACGACGCGAACGCATGCGCCGTCGCCGAATGGAAATACGGCGCGGGGAAAGGTTGTGAAAATATGATCTTTCTGACCTTCGGCACGGGGCTGGGCGCGGGGCTGATCTTGAACGGCAAGCTATACTCCGGCACAAACGACAACGCGGGCGAGATCGGACACGTAAGGCTGCGGAAAAACGGACCCGTCGGGTATAACAAAGCGGGATCTTGCGAGGGCTTTTGCAGCGGAAGCGGCATCCGCCGTCTTGCCCTTATCGAGCTTGAAAAAGCCGAGAAAAAAGGCGTCGTACCCGAGTTTTTGAACACGGTCGGCGGCAAAGAAAACGTAACAGCGAAAACGCTTGCCGAATATGCCCGAAAAGGCGATCCTTTCGCTGAGAAGATCCTCAAAAAAAGCGGCGAGATGTTCGGTGAGACGCTCAGTATCCTCATCGATCTTTTCAATCCGCAAAAAATCGTGGTCGGCGGTGTGTTTATGCGTAGCCACGATCTGTTACTTCCCCACGCGGAGAAAGTTTTGAAAAAAGAATTTCTGCCCTTTTCGGGGGCAGTGTGCGAGATCGTACCCGCAAAGCTTTATGAAAATATAGGCGACGTATCCGCGCTTGTTATCGCGAAAGGAGATTATCAATGAAAAACGAAACCAAAGAAATCTACGAGACCCTTTTTAAAAGATACCCTGTTCTAACCGACCTGAAAATGGAAATCCGTGCCGCGTTCGAAATACTCAAGCTTAGTTATTCCGACGGCGGTAAATTGCTTATTTGCGGGAACGGCGGCAGTGCGGCGGACAGCGAACATATCGTGGGCGAGCTGATGAAGTGTTTCCGTAAAAAACGACCTCTCGACGAAACGACTGTAAACAAGCTGTCGCAATACGGCGAAGAAGGCAAGGTATTGAGCGAATGTTTAGAGGGCACGTTACCCGCTTTGACTTTAACCTCACACCTCGCCCTTTCCACGGCGTTTGCCAACGACAAAGAACCGTCCGTAACGTTTGCACAACAGCTTCTGGGGCTTGGCAATAAAAAAGACGTTCTACTCTGTCTTTCCACTTCGGGAAACTCAAAAAATTGCGTTTATGCGGCAATACTTGCAAAAGTGAAGAGGTTGAAGGTCCTTTCTTTTACAGGTGAAAAGAAAAGCAAGCTCGGCAAATTATCCGACGTGTGTATCCGCGTTCCCGAAACGGAAACTTTTAAGATCCAGGAACTGCATCTTCCCATATATCACGCCCTTTGCGCTATGCTGGAAGAAGAATTTTTTTAATTCAATGTCTTGACTTTGAGGGAGGAATCTGTTTATGCGGAAAGGAAAAGAAAAGCCGCTACTCTCAGTTTCGACGACGGCGTCGAACAAGATATTCATTTAATAGATATTTTAAGTAAGTACGGGCTGAAAGCAACTTTTAATTTAAATTCTGGACTTTGGGGAGTACGGGACAAGCTGACGGTAAAAGGGAAAGAAGTTCGCCAAGATAAGATCTTGCCGACCCAAGTCGATAAAGTATATCGGGGATACGAGGTCGGCGTATATACGCTCACACACTCGAATTTGACGGAGCAACCGAAAGAAACGATTATTCGACAGGTAAAGAAGGCAGAAAAGCCCTTGAAGATTTATACGATTATTCTAAAGCGCTCATCGTTTGAAAAAACGGTGAGTACTTTTTTATTGCAAAAACAAACAGAAAAGGAGCAAACCAAATGAAATTCAAGAACAAGAACCATCAGACATCTTCACCACGGCAGCCAATAAGCTGAACACAAACGGCAATGTGAAAAATGGCGGTGCTTTACTTTTCACCGCAGATGTTCGGTTGTGGAGCACCTCAAAGCATCACATCAGGAAAGACAACATTGATCTCGACGGAATCAAGGTCAAGAACGGCAATCCGAAAGCATACACGCTGTTGTACGTAGCGAAGGATATTCCCCTCGGCTCGAGCGAGATCGTGGCTTCGCGTATCCGCGACGAGATCGACGTCCCGCCCGAATTGGATATCGAGTAAACGGCGCGTTCCCTCCCCTATTTTTCGGGGAGGGGAATTTTTGTTTTAGCGCAAAAATCATTGACAATTTTCTTTTGGTGCTTTATAATATAGTAGACAAGCAGGCGTATCGAAGCGGTCATAACGAGGCGGTCTTGAAAACAAGCGCAAATCAAGTGGTCTATTATTCAGACGATCCTTGCAAACGCCTTTATATATAAGGCGAAACGGGATTTTCGGTTTCTACAAACTTTTTTGAAAACGAAAATTTCTACAAATTTTTCTACAATTTCATAATTTACGGAGCGTTATCGAAGCGGTCATAACGAGGCGGTCTTGAAAACTTCCTTCTTCTGTTTATGTATTCCCTCAAAAACCCTTGATTTTATTGGGTTTTTCGCATCCTCGGATGCACTTTGCGAGAAGCCTTTCTCGCAGTTTTCTCGCAAATTTCCTTGACTTGTTTCAAGGTGTTTGATATAATTTCATATGTGGAGAGTTATCGAAGCGGTCATAACGAGGCGGTCTTGAAAACCGTTTGGGGATCAAACCCCACGTGAGTTCGAATCTCACACTCTCCGCCACCTGCCTTGGAGCGTAATGCTCCAAGGCTTTTTCTTTGCTTACTGCGTATCATTTTTTGACTCGTTAAGCGGTGATTGCAAGTGCGTTTTCGATGACGGATGCGCTTCCTCTCTTGCTCTGTGCATCGAGGTGAGCGTAGGTGTCTGCCGTGATCACTATCGTGCTGTGTCCGAGCCATGCTTGGATTTTCTTCATGTCCTCACCGTTGGAGAGCATGAGAGTTGCACAGGAGTGTCGCAGGTCATGGAATCGAATCTTGTCGAGTCCGTGCTGTCGCAGTAAGACAGCGAAGTGGTTTGTTACATATCTCCGATACCGATAGGAAGAACCTTCAACCCCTCGGTATTAACCATGTCAGAGCATCTCTGTGCTGCGTTATAAACAACGCTTTCTACCTCGGTGGGCTGACCGTCGGACATAATCATCATGATTGGCTTGTAATGCTCGATGCCTGCGCTTCTATATCCTGCTTGGAATATTCGGGCTATTTTCGCCGTTTTTGAGTCAATCGTGTGCGAGATAATCAAATACCTGTGTCGAAAATATTTGTAGAAATACGCCCTAAAATCGCATTTGTAGAACTCTACAAAAAGCGGTTAAAATTCCACTAAAAATGTAAAACAAAGCAAGACAAAGAAAAACACCCGACAACAACCAAAAACAAGAAAAAGCAAGCAAATGCGCGGTCATTTGCTTGCTTTTTTGAAAATTTATGCCACTACAAACTATTGCAAAACAAAGGATAACAACCAAGCGTTAAAACTTGAAAACCGTTTGGGTGAAAGCCCACGGGGGTTCGAATCCCTCCGCCTGCGCCATAGAAAAAGGACAGATTTGCGCTCTGTCCTTTTTTTCTTTGGAGAAGAATGAGGTCAGCATGGTTCTCCGCATTATCGGGGGCACGACGAGCGAGAAACGAAGCGATAAATTAAATACGTACGGTCGGCAAGCGAGGACAGGCTCCATTTTACAGAAGCAAAACGCTTTATCTTTACAAATCTTGAGCAACAAACCAACGACAAAGACCGTTCCGCCGTTCTTGTTTTTTCCGCATTGCAAAATCCCCCGTTTTGTCCGCTCTTTGCAAATCGGAATCTCAAGGGCTTGCATTTTCCCCGAAAACGTGTTATAATTTTTATATCAACCGAAAATGGGGTAAATTTATGAAAAGATACGCTATCTACGGCGCGGGATCGCTCGGTACGGTCCTCGGCGCTTACATTACCAAAAACGGCGGTAAGATCGACCTGATCAACCGCAACGCGGCGCACGTAACGGCGCTCAAAGAAAAAGGCGCGCGTATTATCAGAACGGTGGATCTGACCGTCCCCGTCGTTGCGCTCGCTCCCGAGGAGATGACGGGAAAATACGACGTTATCCTTCTACTGACCAAACAGCTCTATAACGCGGAGGTCGTAACAAAGCTTAAAGACTATCTCGCCGACGACGGCGTGATCGTAACCTTACAAAACGGTTTGCCCGAACCTTTGATCGCCGAGATCGTCGGCACGAACCGCACGATGGGCTGCGTTGTGGAATGGGGCGCGACCTTGCAGGAACCGGGCGTTTGCGTACTCACCAGCTCCCCCGACAGTCTCTCTTTCCATATGGGAAAAATGGAAGGCATTTCGGACGAACAATTTAAAACGGTCAAGGAGCTGCTCGAGCTTATGTGTCCCGTATACGAGGAAGAAAATCTCCTCGGCGCGCGGTGGTCGAAGCTGCTTATCAACGCTACGTTCTCGGGCTTGGGAACGGTGGTCGGCGGGACTTTCGGGGACGTTTCCGAAAACAAACGGGCGCGCAAAGTGGCTATACGTTGCATGAAAGAGTGTATCGACGTAGGGCACGCCGCGGGCGCAACGTTTGCCCCCGTACAAGGCAAAAATATTACCAAGCTGTTCTATTACAAATCCGCGTTCAAACGCGCGATCGCCACGATGCTGATCCCCATCGCGATGAAGAAGCACCGTGCCATCGAGCCCTCGATGTTGCAGGATTTGAAAAAAGGAAAGCCCTGCGAGATCGACGCGATCAACGGCGTGATCTGTGCGCAAGGCAAAAAATACGGCGTTCCCACGCCCGTCAACGACCGTATCGTCGAAATCATCAAAAAGGCGCAAGCGGGCGAGCTGAAGCCACAACCCTCGAATATCGGACTTTTCGACGATTTACTTTAAGTATCCGTACATTCCGCGAAGCCGCAACGGCTTCGCTTTTTTCGTTATAATCCCCTTTCCGTTTGCGCATACTGCAAGCGAAGAGGTATAAAAAATGAATTCGATATGGACGGAAACGGCGCAACCGCCGCGTTTCCCTTCTCTTGAAAAAGATATAAAAACCGACGTGCTGATCATCGGCGGCGGTATGGCTGGCTTACTCTGCGCGCACGCATTGCAAGCCGCGGGCGTGGACTATACGTTGGTGGAAGCCGAGCGCATCTGCGACGGAATCACGAAAAATACCACGGCGAAAATAACCGCCCAGCACGGCTTGGTCTATCACAGACTGTTTAAAAAATTCGGACGGGAAAAGACGGAGCTGTATTTAAAAGCCAATCAGGCGGCGATCGAAAAATACCGCGCGTTATGCGAAACGATCGATTGCGATTTCGAAGAGAAAGATTCCTTCGTATATTCCTCCGAATCTCCGCGTGCGATCGAGCGGGAGTTGGAAGTGCTCGAAAATCTGCATTTTCCCGCAAAATTCGTAGAAAAGCTTCCTTTGCCGATCTCCGTATCGGGCGCGGTGAAATTCGAAAAACAGGCGCAATTTCACCCCTTGAAATTCGCCTACGGTCTCGCCCGCGGGTTGCGTATTTACGAAAAGACCAAAGTTTTGGAATTAACGCCGAACGCGGCGATCACGAGCGGCGGAAAGATCTCGGCGAAAAAGACGATCGTGGCGACCCACTTCCCCTTTATCAACAAGCACGGCTTTTATTTTTTGAAAATGTATCAGCACCGTTCCTACGTTTTGGCTCTCGAAAATGCGCCGAACATAAACGGAATGTACGTCGACGACGCGAAAGCGGGGCTTTCTTTCCGCAACTATAAAAACCTGCTGTTTCTCGGCGGCGGCGATCATCGCACGGGCGAGAAAGGCGGAAATTGGCGGGAGCTGGAGGCGTTCGCAAAGGCGCACTATCTGCAAGCGAAATCCGTATCCCGTTGGGCGACGCAGGACTGCATGACTTTGGACGAGGTTCCCTATATCGGACAATATTCGAAGCGCACGCCGAATTTTTACGTAGCGACGGGCTTCAACAAATGGGGCATGACGTCCTCGATGGTCGCGGCGGATATCCTCACCGACGCGGTGTTGGACAGAGAAAATCCGTACGCTTCGGTGTTTTACCCTTCGCGAACGATCTTGAGAAAACAGCTTGCCGTAAACGCGGGCAAGGCGATCCTCAATCTTATAACGCCCACCGTGCCGCGTTGCCCGCACATGGGCTGCGCGCTCAAATACAACGCGCAGGAACGTTCGTGGGACTGCCCCTGTCACGGCTCGCGATTCACGGAGGATAAAAAGCTGATCGACAACCCCGCCACAGGCGACGCAAAAAAATAACGTGACCGATAAAAAAAGCCGACCGCTCCCCCACGGAACCGTTGGCTTTTTTCGTACGATTATGTTATACTATACGCATGGAACCAATTTCGAAACTTCAAGAAGAACTCAAAGAATACGCCCTTACTTTGGGCGCGGATATCGTCGGTTTCTGCGCGTTCGAAAACGCACCGAGCGCGTATGCACCTACCCTTCGTCACGCCCTTTCCATCGGCGTGAAACTCTCCGACGCGGTGCTTGCCACGATCGATAACGCGCCGTCCTTCGTCTATTTTCAGCACTACCGCACGGCGAACGCGCTTCTCGATCAGATCGCCTTTCGCCTTGCGCGCAGGATAGAAGAATACGGATTTTCCGCCCTGCCGATCGCCGCCAGCCAAAGCCTCGGCAAGGAAAATCCCTACCGCGGCGCGGTGCCGCATAAGACGGTCGCAGTAAAAGCGGGGCTGGGTTTTGTGGGAAAGAGCGGACTGTTCTTATCCGAAAAATACGGCGGAAAGGTGCGCCTTGCGACGGTGCTCACAGACCTGCCCGTGGAAAGCGAACTGCCCCTCCTCGAAAACGGTTGCGGGGATTGCACGGCGTGTAAAAACGCCTGTCCCGCGGGCGCGATCTTTGGGGAAAAGCCCACCGTCGACGGCGAACGCAATTTCGACCCCGAAAAATGTTCGAAGTACATGAAAGAACATTTTCAAGATATCGGCAGAGGCAGCGTCTGCGGGATCTGCATCAAGGTCTGCCCGAAAAACAAATTACGATAAAGAAAGCGAAGAACGTAAATTCTTCGCTTTCTTTTTTATACTGCGTTTTTCGCTTCTTCTTCACGTATTCGGCTGAGCCGCTCCAGCTCGCTGAACTTTCCGCCAAGCGCCATAAGCTCCTCGTACGTGCCCACTTCGACCATTCTGCCCTCCTCCATCACCACGATCCTGTCCGCGTTGCGAATGGTGGAAAGTCTATGTGCCACGGTGAACGTAGTCCGATCCTTCACGAGCCGCTCGATCGCCTTTTGTACGTGGTACTCCGCCACGTTATCGAGTGCGGACGTCGCTTCGTCGAGGATAAGTATACGCGGGTCGCGGATCAAAGCGCGGGCGATCGAAATACGTTGCTTCTGCCCACCCGACAATTTATCGCCGTGCTCGCCCACGGGCGTATCCAAGCCCTGCGGCAAGGACGGCAGGAACTCGGTGACGTCCGCTTCCTCCACCGCTTGCGCCAGCGCTTCCTCGCTGTACGAGGTAAGTCCGTACGTGATATTTTCCCGTATCGTGCCCGAAAAGAGAATACTGTTCTGCGGAACGACGGAAATAAAGCGGCGATACGATTGCATGGGCATTTCCGACAAGGGCACGCCGTCGATAAGTATCCGTCCCTCGGTCGGCGACAACAGACCGATGAGGAGATTCATCACCGTGCTTTTACCCGAGCCCGACGAGCCGACCACGGCGATACGCTCGCCTTTTTTTACGTGTAGATCGAAATCCTTCACGACGGCTTTCGTTTCGTTGGGATAGTGATAGGAAACCTGTTGAAATTCCACTTCGCCCTCGATCGCGGGCACGGGCAATTTTCCGTCGTCCTTTTCGATATCCTCGGCGCAAACGATCTCGGAAAGCGACCGCACCGCCTCTTTACCCGCGGTCAACGTGGGGAAGGAATTGACGAGGGAAAGTATCGACGAGCTGATCGAAGAAAACAGCGATTGGAACAGCACTACTTCGCCGGGGGTGATCACCTTTTCGAATGCAAGGAACACGCAAAAGAACAAGCACACCGCCGAAAGAAGCTGGCTTGCCGCCCACATCATCGAGCCGAATATCGCGACCGTTTTGTCCAGCCGCAGCCCCGCGCGTTTCGCCACCTCGATACGTTCGTCCACCGCGACTTCCTCCGTGGGGATAAGTCCGTGCGCTTTCGTCAGCGTCATCATCTGCAAGGTGGTGGTGATCTTGGAGGATAATTTTTCATTTTCCTGCCGATAGATCGCGTTGTCCTTGCGAATACGTTTACGGAACGCCATTGTGAGCAACACGTTCAGCGGGATCACCGCCACGAAAAACAGCGCGACGTACGGGCTTCTCCACAGCGCGATCGCCGCGGAGATCACGGCGCCTACGAGGCTGGGGATAAAAGAGAAGGTAAAGCAACGGAAATAGCCTTCCACGCTTTCGATATCGCGCAGGAATTTCGATTGGATCCTGCCCTCCTCGATCTCTTTGTGATAGGTGATCGACAGTCTTTGCAGTTTACGTATCACGCCGCCTTTGATCTCTGCCGTCGTCGAACGTATCCACCTGTTCAGGATATTCGATCGCCACGTGGTCGACGGCACGTTCTGTACGATAAGAACGGCGAGCAATATCCCGTCGATCGCGAGCCGCAATCCGTAACCGTCGGGGCGGTACGTGACCAGATCGATCACGTCGCTCGTCACGAGCGGCATTATCCACATCGGCGACGCCTGCAACAGATAGATGAGCGTAGTAGCCAACAGCTTTAGCCAATCCCGCCGCATCAGCTTTTTCAAAAAGCCGTCCTTATAAACGCCTTTTCTGCCTTCGTCCGCAAACAAACCTTCCACGTCGGGGATCTTATTGACTCGCCTCGATCGTCGTTCTTCCGCCGCCTTTTGCCCTTCCTGCTTCGACATACGCATTCCTCCTCCGCGCTCCGCGCGATACGGCTTCTATTCATTTGTCGTTTTAAACCCGACCTCTTTCGAGTTTGTGACATTATAGCATATTCATTCTGCGTTGTCAACGTTTTGAAAGAAAATTTTTTCAACTTTTTTTCGTGAAAAAAATCCACCCCGTCGCTACGGAGTGGATCGTCTTTCTTTATTCCGTTTTTTTCTTTTTGATCGTTCCTTTACAAACACCGTAAACAAGCGCGGTAACGACCACCGCAACGCACACGGCGAAGAGCAAACGGAACACCGTCGTCCAGCCCCAATTGTCGGCGACCAGACCCAGCCCGTACGAGCTGATCGTACTGCCCACGTAGCAACAGCCGTTCAGTACGCCCGCCAGCAATCCCGAATTGACCTTGCCTTTCATATACAGCGGAAAGATACTCGTGATCGTGCTATTCGAGGAGGAAGCGCAAAACGAGGTCAGCGCGAACGCGATCAGCGTGAACACCGCCAACCCCACGCTCAGAAATCCGATTACGCCGCCGATCAGCGCGCCCGCGGCAAGGAACAGCACGCCGCAGAGGAGCACGAAATTTCCGAGACGACGATAGAGCGTGACCGCAAAGATATTACCGAAAATGGAAACGATGGGCAGGAACAGCGTGAGCATGATCGACAGGGAATCGGAAAAACCGAAGCTCGATTTGAGGATCGAGGGCACCCACGTCGTCAGACCGTCCTTAATGAAATTCGTCGCCACGGCAAACAGTCCCAAAAGTACGATCGTGAGCAACAATTCGCGCGGTATTTTTTCGCCTTTTTGCGGCGTTTTTGCGGGCGCGACGGGCGCGTTTGCCTGTTCGAGCGCCTCTTCCTTCGCGGTTTCCTCAAGCGCCTTTTTTTGCAAAGGCGTATACACGCACAGCCACAGTATTCCCGCCGCGGGCATCGCCACCGCCGCCGTATAAAACGCGAGCTTGAAAAGATCGAATAGCGCGTAGACCGAACTCAAGCCGTAAATCAGGAAAGTACCCGTCGCCGTCGTCGTCCCCATCACCACGCTTGCGCGCGACATTTTCGAACGGGGCAACGATTCGCTTAAAAATCTGATGAGCGAGGGCCACAACACGGACAACGCGACCCCGTTTACCAACCACAGCCATTTGATGAGCGAAAAATATCCGCTCGGCAACAGCGCGATCGCGAGATTTATCTCGCCCGAGACGAGCATGCTTCCGAAGATCGTGTATTTCAAATTGTATTTTTTACAGAACACGCCGTTGAAGATCTGCCCCGCGCCGTACGCGAAGAAATAGAACGTGCTCACCATGCCCGCGTCCGCGTGCGATACGCCGTAAAACGACTCTACCTGCGTGATGTTCGCCGCGTAGTTTACCTTCCCGATCAACGAACAGGTATAGATCAGCCAGCAAAGCGCAAGCAACCATCCGCACGCCGTAAAGGACCGCTTTTCCCTCTTTTCCTTTTTCATCCGACACCCTTCCTTTTTCACTTTATGCATTTATTATTATAATACGCAAGGAAAATTTGTCAAACGTTCTCAACATAAGTTTAATTTTATTGGAAATTCTCAACTTTTATCAAAAAGCCGTAAAAATTTTTATGAAAATCCGTATGAAATAAATAGCTTTTTTTCACGCGCGGTGGTATAATAGCTTTCGGAAAAAAGAACGGAGGCAAGCAAAATGAGTACGGCAGTCAAACGGCACGTTCATCAGCATCACCACGGGCATGAAATTGCGGAAAAACTACTTGCGTTTTTGAAGAAAAACGCGGTGCTTTGTATCGCCACGCTCGCGGCGTTTATCACGGCGTGTATCGTCCCGCCGGATAAGGAGTATCTCGGATATTTCGATTTCAAAACGCTCACCTGCCTTTTCTGCGTGCTAGCGGTAGTGTGCGCGCTAAGAAATATTTCCTTTTTCACGGTGCTTGCGAAAAAGATCGTCAAGCTGTTCAAAAATACCCGCGCAAGCGTACTTGCCCTCGTATACATAACCTTTTTGGGCTCGATGCTGATCGCCAACGACATGGCGCTTCTCACCTTCCTGCCCCTCGGCTACTTCGTGCTTTCCTCCACAGGCAAGCAAAAGTATATGTCGTTTACCTTTATCATGCAGAATATCGCCGCCAACCTCGGCGGTATGCTCACCCCCTTCGGCAACCCGCAGAATTTGTATCTGTATACGAAATTGACTATCCCCACGGGCGAGTTCGTCGCGACCATGCTCCCCCCGTTTTGCATTTCCGTCGCGTTGATCACGGTGTGCTGCCTGCTCTTCGTCAAGAAAGAACCTCTCGAGATTACGGGCGAGGAGATCAAGCTTCCGAAGCTCCGCACGGCGATTTATTTAGCACTGTTTTTGCTTTCTATCGTGATCGTGTTCCACTTTATCCCCTATCAGCTTGGCTTGATCGTCATTCCGCTCGCGCTGTTGTTCCTCGATAGGGACGCGCTGAAAAAGGTCGATTACGGTCTGCTTCTCACCTTCGTGATGTTCTTTATCTTTGCGGGAAATATGGCGCGGATCCCCGCCGTACGGACCCTATTCGAAGCGTTGCTTGCGAAAAACACTCTGCTCGTTTCCGCGTTGTCCTGTCAGGTGATCAGCAACGTGCCGTCCGCGATACTGCTTTCGCAATTCCCCGCCGATTGGCGCGCTTTGCTGGTGGGCGTGAATATCGGGGGCGTGGGCACGCTCATCTCGTCGCTCGCCAGCCTTATCACCTTCCGCGAATACACCAAGCACAACCCCGGCAAGGCGGGAAAATATATCCTCGTTTTCTCCGCGTTCAATTTCGCGTTTTTGGGTATCCTCACCGTAGCCGAATACTTTATACTTTTGTAAATCCGAAACACGTGAAAAGCCGAAGCGTTTCGCTTCGGCTTTTTCTTTTTATTCTTCGATATAAGTAAACCGTCGAAAGGTCTTTCCGTCCCGCTCGAGCGTTTCGTTCCACATCGCCGCAGGGCGTACCCACACCTCTCTTTCGCCGTACAACGCACGGTAAACGACCAGCTCCTCCTGCGTTTCCGAATGCTTCGCGAGCGCGATCACCTCGTATTCGTTGCCCTTGAAATGGCGGTATTTTCCGAGCTTGATCTCCATAGCTTACAGATATTCGATCGAACGGACGAGCTTTTTCGTCGCGCCCTTTTCCACTTCGATCACGCCGTACTTTTCGGAAAACTCGGGATCGGGCGCGCCCATAAGATCGGGCAGATTCGTCCACGGCTCGATACAGATATATTTCGCGTCGCCCTCGCGCCAGAACAACAGATTTGCAAATTCTTTGTCGAAGCAGACCTTGATAAGCGGCTTGCCGCCCTTTTCGCAAAGCGTGACGTTGCGGGAATTGACGCCCTTCAAAATAAGCGTTACGCCCTCCTGCATATAGTCGCGGGGCAGATCGAACGTTTGCGCCTTGCCGAAGCTCGTGATCTCGCCCGAAAGGCGTCCCTCCTCGCCGCACTCCAAAGAATCGACGGTCTCTTCCTTTTCGAAAACGAGAGTATACCGATCGAGATTGTTTTCGAGTGCGAAGGAATCGTGCCCGCCGATTGCGAAATACAGCGGTTTTTTCGTCGAAAGATTTTGCACGGTCTGTTCGACGACGAGCTTTGCGTTTTCTAATTTATAAGTAATCGTAAACACGAAATCAAAAGGATAGACCTCTTTCGTCGCTTCGGTCGCGCAAATGGAAAGGGAAATAAAATCCTCCCCTTTTTTCACGAGGGAAAACTCCGTTTTTTTTGCAAAGCCGTGGAATCCGATGGGATATTGTTTTCCGTCGAGCGTGACGCCGCATCTGCCGCAAACGGGGAACAGCAAAGGAGCGTGCCCGCCCCACTCGCCCGTGGGATTTTGCCAGCTCCGTTCCTTACCGTCCTTTACGACGCTGACGATCTCCGCGCCGAGACTTTTTATCGTAACCGCCAATTTACCGTTTTTGATCGTATAATCCATAACGTTACCCCAAGCATTTCACCAATACGGCTTTCTGTGCGTGCAATCTGTTCTCCGCTTCGTCGAATATCTCGTTTGCGTGCGCTTCGAATACCTCCGCGGTGATCTCCTCTTCGCGGTGTGCGGGCAGACAGTGCAAGACCATCGCCTTGTCGTTTGCGACTTTCATCACTTCCGCGTTGATCTGATAATTTTTGAAGATCTTCTTTCTTGCTTCCGCTTCCGCTTCCTGTCCCATCGACGCCCATACGTCGGTGTACAGTACGTCCGCGCCTTTCGCCGCCTCGAGTACGTTATCCGTCACCGTGAACTTGCCGTTCTTTTCCGCCCACTTCATCAGCTCGATATCGGGACGGTAGCCCTCGGGACAAGCGACCGCGACCTCCATACCCGTCTTGATACCGCCGACGATGAGCGAATTCGTCATATTGTTGCCGTCCCCGATATAGCAAAGCTTATTGCCCGCAAGTCCGCCCTTATGCTCGCGGATCGTCATAAGATCGGCAAGCACTTGGCAGGGGTGACAATAATCTGTCAGACCGTTGACAATGGGAATGGAGCCGTATTTCGCCAAGTCCTCTACTTCCTTTTGCGCGAAAGTACGGATCATGATACCGTCGAGATAGCGCGAAAGCACGCGCGCCGTATCCTGTACGGGCTCGCCGCGTCCGATCTGCAGATCGCGCGAGCTCAAAAACAGTGCCGAACCGCCCAAATCGTACATACCCACCTCAAACGAAACGCGGGTACGCGTGGAGGATTTCTCGAAGATCATACCGAGCGTTTTGCCCTTTAACAGGTGATGCTCGATACCGTTCTTCTTTTCGAATTTAAGCTGGTCGGCAAGGTTCAGTATCTCCGTAATCTCTTTCGCCGACAAGTCCATAAGTTTTAATAAATGTTTCATTTCCGTAATTCTTCCTTTACAATATTTATCGCTGTCTCTAATTGCCCGAACGGGATATTGAGCGCGGGCAACAACCGAAGCTTATTCTTTGCCTTGATAACGAGCACGCCGCGCTTCATACAAGCCGCGATCACCTCGCCCGCATCCTTTTCACATTCGATACCGATCATAAGCCCGAGCCCCGTCACGCTCTTCACGCCCTCTGCGCCCTGCAACTGCGTGAAAATATATTCGCTCTTTTGCTTGACTTCATCAAGCAGCTTATCGTCGATACGGTTCAAAACGCTGAGCGCGCCCGCCGCACAAACGGGATTGCCCCCGAACGTCGAGCCGTTCAGTCCCGGCGTGAACAAATTTTCGACCTTTTCGCCGAGCATGGTCGCGCCGATGGGCAAACCGCCGCCCAAGCCTTTTGCCGTCGTTACGACGTCGGGCTCAATACCGTACTGTTCAAACGCGTACAGCGTACCCGTTCGCCCGTTGCCCGTCTGCACTTCGTCGACCACGAGAAGCAGATCTTCCTTTTCGGCAAGCGCCGCGACCTGTTTCACGTACTCCTTATCGAGCGGCATAACGCCGCCCTCGCCCTGTACGAGCTCGAGCATAACGCCGCAACATTTATAGGCTTTCACGAGTGCTTCCAGTTCGGAAATATCGTTCGCCGTCGCGTGCACGAACCCTTCCGTCATGGGGGTGAAATGGGCGTGGAACACGTCCTGCCCCGTTGCGGAAAGGGTGGTGATCGTTCTGCCGTGGAAGCTGTTTTTTAAGGTGACGATCGTATAATATTCCTTGCCCTTTTTCAGCTCGCCGTATTTTCTTGCGGCTTTGATCGCCGTTTCGTTGGCTTCCGCGCCCGAGTTGGAGAAGAATACCTTTTTCAAACCCGTACGCTCGCAAAGCGCTTTGGCAAGCTCGGCGCAGGGACCGCTGTAATAGAGATTGGACGTATGCTGTATTTTATCCAACTGCGCGACGACGGCGTTTTTCCAATCGGCGTCGCCTATGCCGAAGGAATTGACGGCGATACCCGTGCCGAGGTCGATATATTCCTTGCCCGTTTCGTCCTTGACGATCGAGCCCTTGCCCTCGGTCAACTGCAAATCGAACCGCGCGTAAGTATTCGCAATATATTGTTTGTCTATTTCTTTTATATTCATGATTTTTATTCCGTTTTACCTCAAACGCGGAGAAGGGTTGCCGATTTGTACTGAAGGCGGAAGTTTCACCGCCGCGACTTTACGTCTGTAAACGAGCAAGGTGAATGCCGTTGAAGTAAAAAACGCGCCCTTATACGCGTTTCGTCGGGTTTTCCTTAATTCCCGGAAACGAACATCGTGCCGATACCCTCGTCGGTAAGCGTTTCGATCAAGATCGAATGGGGAATTCTGCCGTCGATGATGAACACTTTTTTAACGCCGCGGCGGATCGCTTCGATACAGCAATTGACTTTGGGGATCATGCCACCGCTGATAATGCCGTCGCGAATGAGCTGGGGCGCGTCGGAAACGTATACCTTGGGGATCAGAGTCGACGGATCGTCCTTATCGCGGAGCAGACCCACGATATCCGTCATGGAGATCAAGCCCTCCGCTTTGAGCTCGCCCGCAAGGCGCGCCGCCACCGTGTCCGCGTTGATGTTGTAAACGTTGCCGTCCGTGTCGTAGCCGATCGTCGAAACCACGGGGATATATCCCTTTTCCAAAACGTCGAGAATGGGCGAAGCGTTCACCTCGGTGATCTCGCCGACAAAGCCCAATCTTTCGTCCGCCTTTTTCGCTTTGATCATATGCCCGTCGATACCGCACAGCCCGATCGCCTTGCCGCCTTTGTTCTGCAAAAGATTGACGAGATTTTTATTCACCTTGCCCGCCAGCACCATCTGCACGATCTCGACGCTTTCCTTATCCGTTACGCGAAGTCCGTCGACAAATTCCGATTTCTTGCCGACTTTGCCGAGCATTTCGGTGATCTCGGGACCGCCGCCGTGCACGAGCACGACCTTGATACCGATCAGCGACAACAGGACGATGTCCCCCATCACCGCTTCTTTGAGCTCCTCGTTGATCATGGCGTTACCGCCGTATTTTACGACGAGTATCTTATCTCTGTATTTTTTGATATACGGCAGGGCTTGGTTTAAAATTTCCGCCTTCTGCGCTTTGGTAAGTTCCATTATATTCCACCTCTTTTTATAATATGCAACTGCGTTGCACTAACCGCCTATGGCGGTATAGGCGCAACCTACGGTTGCTTATCTTGGGCTGTTTTCGCAGGGGCTTCCGCCCCCGCACCCCTGACAAGAAACTAAGTTTCTTGACTTCTTATATTAGGTTCTGTAATCGCCGTTGATCTTCACGTAATCGTACGTCAGATCGCACCCCCACGCAGTAGCGACAGCCGCGCCGTCGTGCAAGGAAATCAAGATCTCGATCTCGCTCTCAAGCAAGATCTCCTTCGCCTTTTCCTCGGAAAACGCCACGCCCGCGCCGTCCTTGCAAACAAGGATCTCGCCCTTTGCCGAACGGAAAGAAACGTCTACCTTGTTTACGTCCACGTCCGCACCCGAATAACCGATCGCGCAAAGCACGCGCCCCCAATTGGCGTCCGCGCCGAACATCGCGGCTTTCAAAAGCGACGAGCAGATCACCGATTTCGCGACCGTTTTCGCCGTTTTTTCGTCCTTGCCGCCGTCCACTTTACATTCGAGGAGCTTCGTCGCGCCCTCGCCGTCGCTCGCGATCATGCGGCAAAGATATTTCGTTACCGCCGCGAGCGCCTCGCAAAACGCGTCGTAATCCGCGCCTTCCGAAACGATCTCCTCATTATCCGCCGTACCGTTTGCCAGCACGGAAACCATGTCGTTCGTCGAGGTATCGCCGTCGATACTGATCATATTGAACGAATCCAAAATATCCGCCGAAAGCGCCTTTTGCAGCATTGCCGCGGAAATTTTACAATCGGTCGTCACGAATACGAGCATCGTCGCCATATTGGGATGGATCATACCGCTGCCCTTGGCGATACCGCCGATACGGCAGGTCTTACCGCCCGCCGTAAACTCGAACGCGATCTCCTTGAGCTTCGTGTCCGTCGTCATGATCCCTTCGCAAGCAAGCGTACTGTTTTCGTCGCTCAAGCCCGCCACAAGCGCGGGAATACCGTTTGCGATCGGCGTGACGTCGAGGGGCTGACCGATAACGCCCGTCGAAGCCACGACGACGTCCTTCGCGGAAATGCCCAGCGCGTCGGCGACGAGCTTACAGGTCTGCTCCGCGATCTCGATACCGTTCGCGTTACAGGTGTTTGCGTTGCCGCTGTTGCAGATCACCGCATGCGCGTACCCGTCCGAAATATTGTTTTTCGTCACGGTCAAGGGCGCGCCTTTCACGAGATTTTGCGTATATGCGGCGGCTGCCGTCGCTTTCTTTTCGCTGTAAATGAGCGCAAGATCGCGTTTGGTCTTGTTTTTGCGGATACCGCAATGCACGCCGCTTGCTTTAAAACCTTTCGCGGCGCACACGCCGCCCTGAATTTGTTTCAACATATCTTTCTTTCTCCGTTGTTTTGTGTGTGGTTATAATACCAAGCCTTTGGTCCTGTTGCAGCCGAGGGCAAGGTTCATACATTCGACCGCCGCGCCCGAAGCGCCTTTGCCGAGATTGTCGTACGCCGCCATCAATACCGTGCGCTCGCTATTGCCCGTCACCGTCACCTGCATACTGTCTTTGCCCGACAGCGTAAGCGCAGATACGAATCCCGATTCGTCGACGGCTTCTTTATATTGCACCAATCCGCCGCCGTATTTCTTCGCGTAGATCGACTTGATATCTTCTATCGTTCCTTTAAGCTGACTCGCAAACAAGGGCACGCTCACCAGCATGCCGCTGTAAAAGTCGGCGACGATCGGACAGAATACGGGCGCGTTCGCGATCCCCGTGATCGCCTGCATTTCCTTTAAATGCTTGTGCTGTTGCGGCAATGCATAATGGCGGGGCGCGCCCAAAAGCGGGCTACGGTTTTTATCCTCGTATTCGGCGATCATTTTCTTTCCGCCGCCCGAATATCCCGTCAACGAATGACAGCTCAAAAGCGCGTTTTTATCCAGCACGCCCGCCTCGATCAAAGGATATACGAGCGCGATAAACCCGCTCGCGTGACATCCGGGAACGGCGATCCGTTTGGAGGATAGGATCTTCTCCTCGTGCGCTTTCGAAAGCTCGGGAAATCCGTACGCCCAATCGGGCAGGGTCCTGTGCGCCGTACTCGTATCGATCACCGTCACGGACGGGTTTTCCACAAGCGAAACGGATTCTCTCGCCGCGTCGTCGGGCAAACACAAAAACGCCACGTCCGCCGAATTGATCGCTTCCTTTCTCGCCGCGGGGTCTTTCCGCACCTCGTCGGGCAAAACGATCATTTCCAAATCGTCCCGCGCGCCGATCCGTTCGTATATCCGAAGCCCCGTCGTACCCGCGCTACCGTCTATAAATATCTTCTTCATATCTTTTTCAATTCCTCTTTCACGTACGCGACCTGCGTTTTCACCGACGAAGGCGAAGCGCCGCCCGCAGACGTGCGTTTGTTCACGCACGTTTCGAGCGAGATCTCGTCATACAGATCTTCCTCGAACAGCTCGCTGTATTTTTTGTATTCCTCGAGCGGGAAATTATCCAGCACGCGATCCTTTTCGATACACGCCGCAACGATCTGCCCCACGATCTTGTACGCCGCGCGGAAAGGCATGCCCTTTTTCGCAAGATAATCGGCAAGGTCGGTCGCGTTGATAAAGCCTTTCTGCGCCGCACGGTAGGTGTTTTCGCCGTTCACTTTCATCGTCGCGATCATGGGCGCGAACACCTCCAGACACATTTTCACCGTATCCAAAGAATCGAAAATCGCTTCCTTATCCTCCTGCATATCCTTATTATATGCAAGCGGCAAACCTTTGAGCGTGGTCAGAAGCGCCATTAAATTTCCGTAGACTCTGCCCGTTTTGCCGCGTACCAGCTCCGCCATATCGGGGTTTTTCTTTTGCGGCATGATCGACGAACCCGTCGTATACGAATCGTCCAGCTCGATGAATTTGAATTCCCAGCTCGACCATAAAACGATCTCTTCGGAAAAACGGGAAAGGTGCATCATCAAAACGGCGAACGCGCTCATCAGCTCCACGCAGAAATCGCGATCGGATACGCCGTCGATACTGTTTTGCACGATCCCGTCGAAGCCGAGCTTCTGCGCCGCGAACGCACGGTCGGTGGGATAGGTCGTGCCCGCCAAAGCGCAGCTTCCCAAAGGCGAATAGTTCATACGCTTGACGGCGTCCTTTATCCGAGAAATATCGCGAAGCAACATCATCGCGTACGCCGCCAACTGATGTCCGAACGAAATAGGCTGCGCGCGTTGCAAATGCGTATACCCCGGCGCGATGATATCCGCGCTTTCCTCCGCCTTATCCGTCACCGCTTTCACCAACTCTGCGATCAGCGAAACGACCGTTTCCGCCTCGTCGCGGAGATATAAACGGATATCGACCGCCACCTGATCGTTACGGCTCCTCGCGGTGTGCAAACGCTTACCCGCGTCGCCGATACGCTTGGTGAGCTCCGCTTCGATAAACATATGGATATCCTCCGCGTCGCCGTCAAAAGCGAGCTTGCCCGCGTCGATATCGCGAAGTATCCCCTCCAAGCCGTCGATGATGAGATCGACCTCCGACTGCGGAAGGATACCTTGCTTGGCAAGCATGGCGGCGTGCGCCATCGAGCCCTTGATGTCCTGCGCGTACATACGGCAATCGAACCGAAGGGAAGAATTGAAATCGTCCGCCTTTTTATCGAGCGCTTTTTGGAAGCGTCCCGCCCACATTTTTTCCATAGCCATTATTAAATACCTTTTGCCTACCGCATAGCAGTAGGCAAGGTTTCTCCGTTTTTATTTTTTTCTTGCGATAAATCGCATTGACCGCTTCGCGGTAAGGGCGCAAAGCTCCGCTTTGCTTATCTTGGGGCTGATTATGCGAGGATTCCGTCCTCAACCTCCCGCAAGGGACAACGTCCCTTGACCCTTTACCGTTAAAGCGTTTTACTTACTTTTTCGCGTTTTTCTCATTGACCTGCGCCTGCACCTTGATGGGCAAACCGAACAGGTTGATAAAGCCCGTCGCGTCCGCTTGGTTGTAAACGTGATCCTCACCGAACGTCGCGATCTCTTCCGAGTACAGCGAATAGTCGCTCCATGCGCCCGCTTTGATGATATTGCCCTTGTAAAGCTTCAATTTCACTTTACCCGTAACGTTTTCCTGCGTTTTGTCCACGAACGCCGACAACGCTTCACGGAGCGGGGTAAACCACTGTCCGTTATAGACGAGCTCCGCAAAGCATACGGAAAGCTCCTGCTTTTTGTGCGCCGTGTACTTATCGAGGCAAAGCGTTTCGAGGTAGCTGTGCGCCGCATACAGGATCTCGCCGCCGGGGGTCTCGTATACGCCGCGACACTTCATGCCGACCAAACGGTTCTCTACGATATCCAAAAGACCGATACCGTTTTTGCCGCCCACTTCGTTGAGAGCGAGAATGATCTCTTTCGCGCTCATCTTCTTGCCGTCGAGCGCAACGGGTCTGCCCTTTTCGAATTCCAGCGTGATATACGTGGGCTTATCGGGCGCCTGTAAAGGCGATACGCCAAGCTCGAGGAAGCCTTCCTTTTCATACTGCGGCTCGTTGCCCGCGTCCTCGAGGTCGAGACCCTCGTGGCTCAAATGCCAAAGGTTCTTATCCTTCGAATAGTTCGTTTCGCGGTTGATCTTCAAAGGCACGTTGTGCGCTTCCGCATAGTCGATTTCCTCTTCACGCGATTTGATCGACCATTCTCTCCAAGGCGCGATGATGGGCATATCGGGTGCAAACGCTTTGATCGTCAGCTCGAAACGCACCTGATCGTTACCCTTACCCGTACAGCCGTGGCAGATCGCGTCCGCGCCTTCCTTTTTCGCGATCTCGACGATACGCTTCGCGATCACGGGACGCGCAAACGACGTACCGAGCAGGTATTCCTCGTATTTCGCACCCGCCATCATCGTGGGAACGACGTAATCGTCCACGAACTCGTCCGTAAGGTCCTCGACGTAAAGCTTCGACGCACCCGTCTTGATCGCTTTCTCCTCCAAGCCCTCCAGCTCGTCCGCCTGACCGACGTTCGCGCTTACCGCGATAACTTCGCAGTTGTTGTAATTTTCCTTGAGCCAAGGAATAATGATCGAAGTGTCCAGACCGCCCGAATAGGCAAGCACTACTTTTTTGATATCTTTCTTATCCATATTATTTTTCTCCTTCACGCGTCGTCCTGCGTGTTTAAATATTCATCTTATACCTTTATTATACGCCCCGTTTCTCCGCATGTCAAACATTTTTATGCATTTATTTTAAATATTTTCCGTATATTTTGCGAATATCGTGCATAATTGTATAAAACTTGCATAAATCATTTATTTTTGCATAAATCCGCGTATATCTTTTCGGCGTAACGTACCGTTTCCATGCCGTCTTTCGCGTATGCGTCCGCGCCGATCTTTTCCGCGTACTCTCTATTGAGCACCGCGCCGCCCACGACGATCTTGCACGCGGGCGCGTGCGCTTTCAATAATCCGATCGTTTCCTCCATCGAGGGCACGGTGGTCGTCATCAACGCGGACAGCCCGACGAGGGGCGCGCCGTGCGTTCGCACCGCTTCGAGCACCGTTTCGGGCGGAACGTCCCGTCCGAGGTCGACGACGTCGAAGCCGTAATTTTCGAGCAACGTTCTGACGATATTTTTCCCGATATCGTGGATATCCCCTTTCACGGTGGCGATCACGAATTTGCATTTTTTCGTCTGCGTTTCGCCCGTGGAAAGCATATGGTTTTTAATGACCTCGAATGCGCATTTCGCCGCTTCCGCGCTCATTAAAAGTCGGGGCAGATACGCCCGTTTTTCCTCGTACGCCTTACCGACGGTATCCAGCGCGGGCACGATCTCGCCGTTTACGATCTCCAAAGGGGAAACTTCTTGCAACAGCTCCTTGCAAAGCGCCGTCGCACGGTCCTTCAAGCCCTCCGAGATCGCCGTCTGCAAGGGCGAGCCGCCCTCCGTTCCGCTCGGTGCGGGCGGAGCCGCGGAAACGGTCGCGGGCGTTGCGGCGGGTAAAATTTCCGTGGCGAAACGGATATACTCCCCGCAGTTTTCGTCCGTGCCGTTGAGCGCGAGAAACGCGCGATAGGTCTTTTGCATTTCCACGGAAGCGGGGTTCAGGATCGCCGCCGACAATCCGTTTTCCAGCGCGAGCGCGAAAAAGGACGCGTTCACCGTTTCGCGGGCGGGAAGCCCGAACGATACGTTGGAAACGCCGAGTACGCTGTGCAGACCCATTTCACGTGAAACGAAGCGCAAGGCGGAAAGGGTCGTGCGGGCGGCGTTTTTGTCCGTCGCCACCGACATCGTCAGCGTATCCACGAAAACGTCCTTCTTTTTTATCCCGTACCTCGCCGCTTCGTTTACGATCTTTTCGGCGATCGCCACGCGCCCCTCCCAAGTTTCGGGTATCCCGTTTTCGTCGAGCGTCAGCGCCACCACCGCTCCGCCGTATTTTTTCACAAGCGGGAACACGGCGTCCATGCTTTCTCGTTTCCCGTTCACCGAATTGACGAGCGGTTTGCCGTTATACGCGCGGAGCGCGCTTTCGAGCGCGACGGGATCGGAGGTGTCGATCTGTAAAGGCAGATCGACGACCGCTTGGATCTTTTCGATATATTCGGTAAGCGTTTTCCTTTCGTCTATCCCCGGCAATCCCACGTTTACGTCGAGGAGCTGCGCGCCCTTATCCCGTTGGGACAGTGCCTCGTTCAACGCGTAATCGGTCTCGCCGTCCAAAAGCGCCTGTTTGAAGCGTTTCTTGCCCGTCGGGTTGATACGCTCGCCGATAAGAAGCGGCTTATCGAACTCCACCGCGTGCGTATACGAGGACACGCAAGCGATATTCTTTTCCGTCAGAGGCAAAGGCGAAACGCCCGCAAGCACCTTCGCCGTTTCCCCGATATATGCGGGCGTCGTTCCGCAGCAGCCGCCGATTACGCGCACGCCTTTTTTCACAAGCGCAACGAGCTCCGCCGCAAATTCTTTTTCGTCCACATCGTAGTAGGTGCGCGCGCCGTCCGTCTGCGGCAACCCCGCGTTGGGCTTGATCAGAACGGGTACGGAGGCTTTTGCGAGAAGCTCCTCCGCCACAGGCGCGAGCTGTTTGGGACCGAGCGAGCAATTCGCCCCGATCGCGTCTGCGCCCATGCTTTCGAGCATGGCGACCATCGCGGCGGGCGTCGCGCCCGTCATCAGCTTTCCGTCGCCGCCGTACGCATTGGACACGAACACGGGCAATTCGGAATTTTCTTTCACAGCAAGAAGCGCCGCTTTCGTTTCATAGCTGTCGCCCATCGTCTCGATAAAGACGAGATCGACCCCGTATTTCACGCCGAGCTTTACCGTTTTCGCAAACAGCGCGACGGCTTCCTCGAACGCGAAATCGCCGTACGGCTTCAACAGTTTTCCCGACGGTCCGATATCGAGCGCGACGAATTTCGGCTGTTTGCCTTTAGAAAGCTCCGCGCCCTTACGCGCGTTCGCAACGGCGGAAGCAACGATTTTTTCCAGCTCCGCCCCGTCGAATTTCAGCGCGTTCGCGCCAAAGGTGTTCGTACAAACGACGTTACTGCCCGCGTCGAAATACGCGCGGTGGATATCGGCAACGACGTCCGCGTGCGTAATATTCCAACGTTCGGGAAGCTCCCCGAGCGGCAATCCCGCCGCCTGCAACAACGTGCCCGTCCCGCCGTCCAAAACGACGATATTATTTTGTAAAAATTCTCTTACGTTCATAACACTTTATCTCTTTTTCATTAAGGGTCAAGGGACATTGTCCCTTGCGGGAGGTTGAGGGCGGAGCCCTCGCATAATCAACCCCAAATAGCAAATCTTTGATTTGCCACTACCGCGTAAGCGATCAACGCAAGCGGGCTTGCGCTTTACGCCTTTCGGCATAGTAATGCAAAACTTCGTTTTGCTTTCGAGAGGGCATTCTTCCGCCCTACGGACGGCGACTGCCGTCGAGGCGTAAAGGCTCTGCCTTTACAATCCGCAAGGAACTAAGTTCCTTGACCTCTTACGCCGCCCCTCATTTCACATTCTTTCAGCTCACATTCCGCGCAACCGCCGCTTAGCGTTGCGTTCCCGCCGATCGGTACGATCGCCGTCACCGACTTCGTCGGGGTCATAAGAAGCGAACCGTTCAGCGTCAGACCTATCCTGCGCTCGGGCGAAAGCAAAGCGAATATCTTCCTTTGCGCCGTCAGCGGAAAATCGCCGTAGCCCGCGCTGAACCGCGCGCCGACCTTAAAGCCTTTCGTCGCCCATTCCGTTTGCATATCCTTGCAAAACGCGTCGCAAAGCGCCTCGATCCGCTCCGCGCCGATCGCCTGCAATAACAGCGCTTTCGTCGGCGCGACCTCCGTATACCGCAGGATCAGCCGATCGATACCCAAACCCACCGTCGCCGCGAACGCCGCCGCGTATTCCGCGCCGCAAAGCCGCCTCGTCAACAGCGTGCCCTTATATTCCCCGCCGAAAGTCTCTTCGAGCTCCCGCGCCTTTCCCACGGCGTAACACACGCGATAGGAAAGCACGGGCAAGCACTCGCGCAAGCACTCGTCGAGGAGCTTTTTCAAGCTCTCGTCCGCGTCCGCCTTGTTCCCCGCATATCGGAGTATCTCCCGCTCGTCCACGGGCGGCGCGGCGTAATTTTCGATAAACACGCCGTCAAGCATTTTTGCCCAAAATATCCGAGAGATTGCTCTGTATCTTCGCCGCCACGTCGGGCTTGTTCATCGAATACACGTGCACGTGATTGACTCCGTTCGCATACAGATCGATGATCTGATCGGTCGCATACGCAATGCCTGCCTGTTTCATCGCCGCAGGGTCGCCGCCGAATTTATCCACGAGACTCTTGAACCTTTGGGGCATGAACGAGCCCGAAAGCTTGATCGCGCGCTCCACCTGCTTCGCGTTCGTAATCGGCATGATCCCCGCGATCACGGGCACGGTGATCCCCGCCTCGCGAATTTTATACAGGAAATTGTATAATAAATTATTATCGAAAAACATCTGCGTGGTCAAAAACTCGCAACCCGCCTCGACCTTTTCTTTTAAATGGCGGATATCCTCTTTCTGCGAGCCGCTCTCGGGATGCACCTCGGGATAGCACGCCCCGCCGATACAAAAATCCGCGCCGCTTGCTTTCAGCTCGGCGATCAGATCGACCGCGTGACGGTAGTCCCAATTCGCTCTGTTCTCCTCCTGCATGCTTTGGGGGATATCCCCGCGGAGCGCCATGACGTTTTCGACGCCCGCGTTTTTGAAATCCTCGATACGCGCCCGCACCGTCTCTTTCGTCGACGACACGCAGGTGAGATGGGCAAGCGAAGGAACGTCGTGCTCGCGCGCGATCTCTTCCGCGATCTTCAGCGTATACTTGCTCGTACCGCCGCCCGCGCCGTAGGTCACGCTCATAAACGAGGGCTTGAGCCGCGCGATCTCCTCCGTCGCCGTCTTTACGCTGTCGTACACGTCGTCCGTCTTGGGCGGAAACACCTCGAAGGACAGGGAATATTCGTTCTTTTCGAAAATTTTCGTAAGCTTCATTTGTTTTTACCTCAAAAAATACCGCATATTTTTTCATTATCCATTATACTACAAACGGCAAACTATTTCAAGACTTTTAACGCAATTTTTTCGGTTTTTTTTTGTTTGCTTGACAAACAAGATCAAACGGTTTATAATGACGGTATGGAAAAGAAATATCTTCTCACCCCTATCGCGCACGTTTACACCGACTTCAAAGAAAAATTCGGTATTCCCCGCCAAAGCGGCAGAGCGCCTTCTCTCTTTGCGCGTATTGTGTTTACGCCCGAATTCCGTTCTCCCGACTGCGTGCGGGAGATAGAGGGCTTTTCCCATCTTTGGCTGTTGTTCGATTTCTCCTTAACGCGCGACAAGGGCTGGTCTCCGACCGTCCGTCCGCCGCGCCTCGGCGGGAATAAGCGCGTGGGCGTTTTCGCCAGCCGCTCCCCTTTCCGCCCCAATCATATCGGGCTTTCCTGCGTGAAGCTGGAGGGCGTCGAGCGCACGGAAAACGGAGTCGAATTGATCGTTTCGGGCGCGGATCTTCTGGACGGCACGCCCGTGTTCGATATCAAACCGTATCTCCCCTTTGCCGACTGTAAAATAAACGCCGTGGGCGGATACGCCGACGAACACGAAAACGAAAAATTGGCGGTGGATTTCCCCGAAAAGCTTTTGGAACCCGTACCCAAGGAGAAGCGCGCGGGCTTGATCGAATGTCTCGCGGACGATCCCCGTCCCTCCTATCAGGACGAACCCGACCGCGTTTACGGTATGGCGTTTGCGGGGTTGGAGATAAAATTCCGCGTGAAAAAGAACGTGCTTTACGTGATGAGCGTGGAGAAAGCGTAAAACGATATAAAAATGCAAGCGGCGGGTCGGTAAAAAACCGAACCGCCGTTTTTTCGCTTTTTATCTATGCAAGCCCTTATGGAAGATCGCGACCGTACCGCAACCCGCATGCGTGCCGATCACCGTGCCCACGTAATTGACCTCGATCCGCACGTGCGGAAGCTTTTCGCGTATCAACGATATCACGTATTCGACGTCCTCCATGCAATCGCCGTGACTGATAAATACGGGATCGTCCTCGCCGATATCCTTCGTTTCGAAAACCCGCTCGACAAGCGTTTTCAGCGATTTCTTCCTACCCACCGCTTTCCCGATCGCCACCAGCTTTCCCTCGTCGTTTACGTGCATGATCGGTTTGATCTTGAGGATCGACCCGACGATCGCAGTGGCGGCAGTCACCCGTCCGCCCCGTTTCAAATGAAAGAGGTTGTCCACGGTAAAATGGTGACAAATATGCCCTTTCAGTTCCTCGGCGTAATCTGCCGTTTCGTCAAGCGTCGCGCCCGACTCCGCTTTGCGTATCGCGTAATCGAGAAGCAAGCCTTCGCCCATCGAGGCGCAGAGGGAATCCACCACGCGGATCTTTCTGTGTTTATACTTTTTCGCAAGCTCCCGCGCGGCGACGAAGAAGCTGCCCGCCGTGCCCGACAGTGCGGAGGAAAAAGCGATCACGAGCACGTCCCGTCCGTTTTCGAGACTTTCGCTCATATATTTTTTCGCCGCTTCGCCCGTCACCTGATAGGTAGTCGGCATGGCGCCGCGACGAAGCTTCTCGTAAAATTCCTTCTCGGAAATATGCTCGCCGCCCTCGCCCTCGTAATTTACGTTGTTCATGGTAAACCCGAGCTTTACGCACGTAACGCCGTGCTTTTCAAGATATTCCTCGGGCATATCGCAGCCCGAATCGATAATGATATCGAACGTCCTGTTCATAAATTTTCTCTCCGTTATTTTAATACGTTAAATTTCTTTATGCGTTCCGCCTCGAACGCCACCGACACGAAATACGTGCCGTTTTTACACGTTAGCTCCATGCGGGGCAACCCCACGAGATCGAAATATTCGTTGAATTTTTCGGCGAAATCCTGCAAGACAAGGGCTTTGCATCCCTCGCTCATCACCGATTTATCCGCCTGTATCACGTTGTTTATCCGTTTGAATTCGTCCGTTACCTTCCGCATATTTTTTCCTTACAAACTCTTTTTCAGAAATCGGCGTATCCCGCCGAGCACGCCCGAATATTTTTTCGTCACGTCGTACAGCTTCCGCTTGCCCGAAAGCAGGTTGCCCGCCAGCATTTTAAACGCGGGATGAATATCGGACAGCTCCCCGCCGAAAATGCCGTATTCCTCGGGCAAAACGCCCAGTAAACGACTCTTTAAAAGCTCGGATATCTCGGGCGGAGAAAGACTTTCCCCCGCCACCAAAAGATCGCCCCGAAGCTTGTTCACCACTACGGAAACGTTCTCGAATTCGTAGCTTTTCAAAAGCGTGATCACCTTGTCCGCGTCGCGAATCGCGGAAACGTGCGGGGTCGTCACGACGATCGCCTCCTCCGCGCAAGCCACCGCGCGGTGAAACCCGTCGTCTATCCCCGCAGGGCAATCGATAAACACGAAATCGAACTGCGGCGCGAGCGCGTCGATCACGAGCCGCAACGATTGCGGGGAAACGTACCGTTCGGGCGCGGAATGACTGCTTGTAAGTATGTACAGATTGGCGAAATCGGGATGACGGACAAGCGCCTGTTTGGCACGGCACCTGCCCTCGATCGCGTCCACCACGTCGTAAGTAACGAGATTTTCCACGCCCGTTACGACGTCGACGTTATTCAGCCCGAAATCGGCGTCGCAGAGTATCACCCTCTGCCCGCGGCGGGCGAGCTGCGCGGACAAAAAGGCAGCCACCGTGGTTTTCCCCACGCCGCCCTTTCCGCTCGTCACGACGATCTTCCGCGCCATACTCCGTTCCGCTCCCGCCAAATATTTTGCCGCAAATTCAGCATGGAAAATCATAGCATAATTATAAACGCGGATTTTGTCGGTTTCATGTGTTTTTTGAGAAGTTTTGACAAACTTTCCGTCACGGATTGACAATGCGGAAAAATAATGCTATACTGTTGCTATCGTAAAAGCAAGGAGAAAGATTATGGTAAAGCATATGATCGTATGGAAATTCAAAGACGAGATCACGGACAAGCCCGCACGGGCATCGCAAATAAAAACCGCCCTCGAAGGGCTTGTCGGAAAAATAGAGGGCTTGAAGGAGATGCATATTCTCACGGAAAAGCTCCCCTCCTCTTCGGGCGATATCATGATGGATTCTCTGTTTGAAAGCGCGGAAGCGTTGCAGGTCTATCAAAAACACCCTCTGCACGTGGAGATCGCGGACGGACTCGTCCGCCCCTGTATGCAAGCGCGGCTTTCCCTCGATTACGAGATCTGACGCAAAACACGGCTCGGGAAAATCCCCAAGCCGTTTCATTTATTATGTAGGCTTATCTGTTCCGTTTGCAAAGCTCCGCGCAAACCTCGGAAAGCTTGACGCCGCGGGCGCTTAAAAGCACCATTACATGATAGAGAAGATCCGCCGCCTCGTTGACGACCCCTTCCTTTTCGGGATTTTTGGACGCGATCACAAACTCGACCGCTTCCTCGCCCACCTTTTTGCCGATACGGTCCACCCCGCGGGCGAACAGGAAGCTGGTGTAGCCGCCGTCCTCGGGGTTCTTTTTATATTCGCCGACGATACGCTGTAATCTGCCGAACATTTCGCCGCCGATATCCTTATAATCGCCCTTGATCTGTTCCGTAAAACAGGAAAAGGACTTGTCCTCGGGATCGGCGTTGCCGTTTTGTTGCACCTTCAAAAGCAAAGCTTTGCCGCCGTTTTCGAGAAACGCCGCCTTGACTTTCTGCGTATTGCCGAGCGACGCGCCGAAGGTGTCCACCACCTTCTGTTCCACGTCGTAATAATGCGTATAGCCCGTCTCCACCGTCTTTTTCGCCGCTTCCTCGTTCATATACGCAAGCAACAACACCTCGCCGCTTTCGTAGTCCTGCGCGATCACGGGTATCAACCCGTTCTCATCGAATTTCAGTTCGCCGACGTTCCACTTGTCTTTCATTGTAGCCATATACGCACCTCCGTTTGCATTCCGCTGATTTTATTATACACCAAATTTTCTCATTCGTCAATAGCGTGTGAGAATTTTTTTTACAATTTCTTCTACTTTTCATTATTTTTTATGCAATCCGTCAATTCAGCACCACGTCTTTCAGGCTGTCGTACTTCTTCAACGCCGCCGCGCGCAGCTCCTCGTCGTCGAATCTCCCCTCGAACGTTTCGTCCGAAAGCTTCTTCGCGGCAAAAACCACCTGCGTGGGATAGCGCAGATTTTTGATATCGCCGAGCAATTTTCCCGATTGCCGCGTGCCGAAGAAGTCTCCCCCGCCCCGCATTTCGAGGTCCTTTTCCGCGATCTTGAACCCGTCCGTATTGTTTTTAAGCGTCGTCAAGCGCTCGCGCGCGACTTCGCCGTCCGCACCCATAAGCAGAAAACAGTAGCTCTTATCCGCGCCGCGCCCTACCCGACCGCGAAGCTGGTGAAGCTGGGAAAGCCCGAACCGTTCGGCATTGTAGACGATCATAATGGTGGCGTTGGGCACGTCGACCCCCACCTCGATCACGGTCGTCGAAACCAAGCAATCGTACTCGCGGTTTTTGAACGCCGTCATCACTTCCGCTTTCTCTTTGTCCTTCATTCTGCCGTGCAACAAGCCGAAGCGCACGGTCGGCAAACGGTTTTTCAGCTCGTCGAAAAGCTCGTTCACGCTGATGATCGAGCCTTCCTCATCGTCGTCGATCTTCGCGCATACGAAATACGCCTGTTTACCCGCTTG
This sequence comes from Clostridia bacterium, assembly GCA_017463105.1. Lineage (GTDB taxonomy): Bacteria > Bacillota > Clostridia > Christensenellales > Borkfalkiaceae > Scatosoma. The sequence goes on along the minus strand of JAFTPU010000013.1, from coordinate 31,450 downwards.
CGTTTCTTTTCTCACGTACTCGAGCATATCGTCGTACTTGCTTTCGGGAATGATCGACGTCGTGACCTCCTGCCTTTGCTTGGGCTTGTCGTGAATGGAGGTGACTTCCAGATCGCCGTAAAAAATCAGCGAAAGGGTGCGCGGAATAGGCGTCGCGCTCATAACGAGCATATCCGCCCCCACGCCTTTTTCCGCGAGCGCGTTTCTTTGCGCTACGCCGAAGCGGTGCTGTTCGTCGCATACGATAAAGGACAGGCGGGGAATTTCCACGTCGCCTTGCAAAATGGCGTGCGTACCGCAAAGGATATCGATCTCCCCGTTTTTCAGACGGACTTTCAGTTCCCGCTTTTCCTTGGCGGTCATACCGCCCGCAAGGTATCCCACCTCGTAGTCGGGAAAGTGTTTTTTCAGTACGTTGTAATTCTGTGCGGCAAGCACTTCGGTAGGCGAAAGATACGCCGCCGTATACCCGCTCTTTACCGCCATAAAAATACCGCACAGCGCGACCGCCGTTTTACCGCTGCCTACGTCGCCCTGCACGAGTCTGTTCATACGCGTGGGCGCGTGGAGGCTTTCGAATATCTCGTTGACGGCGTTTTTCTGTCCGTCGGTGAGTTCGAAACCAAAGCGGGAGGCAAATTCCTTCACCTCGCCCGCCGTTACGCCGTAGCGTTTGATACGGACCTCCTCTTTGCCGCCCTTGATGAGCTTGAAAGCGGAAATGAGGATAAAATATTCCTCGAGCGCGATACGCTCGGACGCTTTTTCGAGCACGTTGTGATCGGAGGGATTATGCACTTGAAAATACGATTTATCCAAAGGCGGCAAATCGTATTTTTTTATAATCGGATACGGGATCACGCCGTTTAAATTTACCCGCTGCAACGCCTCTTTTACGGCGTCGCGGACGATCTTTTGGCTGAGCTTGCCTTTGAGCGGATACACGGGCACGATGCCCTTCAAACGGTAGTTTTTATCGAGCGGCTCGAACGTGGGATTGACGATCGAGATCTGTCCGAATTTGTTTTGGATACGACCGTAAAAAAGATACTCGCCCGGCTTGAGCTTTTGCGCCACGTACGGTTGATTGAACCAAATCGCGGAAAAAGGCAAACCGTCCTGCGAACAGAACGCCCGCACCATTTTTCGCGGCGAAGCGAAATTGACGGGCGCAAGCCGCGTGACCTCGCAAGCGACAAGCACGACGTCGTTGTGATAGGCGTTTCTCAGCGACGCTCTTTCGGTAAGATCGAGATACGCGCGCGGATAAAACCTTACGAGGTCCTCCGCCTCGTAGATCCCCAGCTTATTAAAATCCTTTTCGCGTTTTTCCCCGATCGAACGGAGCAAAGAAAGCCTCATAAAATACCCTTAAAAACGACGGCGACAAGACTTCCCGCCCCGTCGCCTTCATTATTCGCTTATTTTTGTATAATTATACGTTTATTCACTCTTTTCCATCACTCCAACGAGAGGATATAATAGTATACCGACTGACCGCCGTTATGGAAATCCACGTCGCAATCGGGATATTTTTCCGCGATCGACGCGCAAAGCGCCTCCGCTTCCTCTTCCTTCACGTCCTCGCCGTAGTAAAGCGTGATCATTTGGTGGAAATCTTCCTTCATTCTGCCGATGAGCTTCACGACCGTTTCCTCGATCGAATGGGATTTCGCAAGGATCTTCTTATCGTCGAGACCGATGATATCCCCCTCTTTGATAGAGAAGCCGTTAAGCGACGTGTTGCGCACCGCGTACGTGACCTGTCCCGCCTTGACGTTATCGAGCGCGTGGATCATGTTCGTCTTGTTCTCTTCCGCACTCACCTCGGGATTGAACTCGAGCGCCGCCGCAAAGCCCTGCGGTACGTTTTTGGTGGGAATAACGTGGATCGTCTTGTTCTCGACGAGATTTTTCGCCTGTTCCGCCGCCAAAATAATATTTTTATTGTTGGGGAACACGAAAATATGTTCCGCATTGATCTTCTGTGCCGCCGTCGCGATATCGCTCGCGCTGGGGTTCATCGTCTGTCCGCCCTCGATGATGCGATCGACGAGCAGATCCTTGAAGATATCGGAAAGACCCGTGCCCGTACAGATAGCGAGCATGCCCATTTCCTTCTTTTCCGCTTCCATTTTCGCTTTGAGCTGACGGTTCTGTTCGAGCATATTCTCGATCTTCGGTCTGTCCAGCTCGCCCAGCTCGAGTGCGTAAGTAAGCGCTTTGCCCGGTTGATTGGTGTGCACGTGCACCTTGACGAGCTCCAGATCGCCGATACAGATAACGCTGTCGCCGATCGTCATCAGCTTCTCGCGTAAACGGTCGATCGCCGAAAGCGTGGTGCTCTTCTTCATATTGATAATGAAGAATTCGGTACAATACGCAAATTCGATCTCGCCCAGATCCATGTTGATGATATCCGAATTATCGCCGAAATCGCCGCTGTCCGAAGGCTCCGTTTCCGTAATGCTGTCGGGTATCTCCTCGCCCGTAAGCTCGGACGCAAAACCCTTGATAATAGTCATAAGACCGACGCCGCCCGAGTCCACGACGCCCGCTTTTTTCAGTACGGGAAGAAGCTGAGGAGTAAGCGCAAGCGCCTTTTCGCCCTCTTCGATCACGTCCTTGAAGAAATCCTCGAAGTTCTTCTTCTTGCCCGCGATCTTCACCGCGTGTTCGCTCATCATGCGGATAACGGTAAGGATCGTACCTTCTTTGGGTACGGAAACGGCGCCGTATGCGACCTTCGTGCCCTGCTCCATCGCCTTGGCGAACGTTTTGGTATCCGCTTCCTTTTCGCATTTGCCGAGCACGGAGCAAATCCCTTTCAATATCTGAGACAAAATAACGCCCGAATTTCCTCGCGCACCTTTCAACGCGCCCTTGGAAATGCTGTTGCAAACCTCGGAAAATACGCCCGATTGGCAAGCGGTAAGCTCTCTCACCGCCGATTGCATGGTGAGCGACATATTCGTACCCGTATCGCCGTCGGGCACGGGGAATACGTTAAGCGCGTCTACCTTTGCGCGGTTGATTTCAAGTTGCTTTGCGCCGACCAAAATCATTTTACGGAATTCGGTGCTGTTTATCGTTTTATGCATTGTGAAATGCTCCTTAAATTCAATTTAGTAAGATCTGCCGTCGTTGCCGCCTTTATCCCCTGCGGCGGCGGGACGGATATGGAGAAAAGCCCTTGGATTTATATTATAATGTATATAAAGCTTCTCCGTACGCAAAAAAGCGCAATGCCGAGAACGGCTGCGCTTTAAAATAAGTTACAGCTTTACGCCGATCACGTTCACGTTGACGGTGGCAACGATCATACCCGTGAAAGACTCCACTTTGTATTTGATCGCTTCTTTAAGCGATTCCGCTACGGCGTTGATGGAAACGCCGTACTTGATGATAACGTACACGTCGATATAAATTCTGTTGCCGGAGGTAGTCACTTTAATGCCTCTGCCTCCGCCTTCTTTCTTCATAAGTAAAGCCAGACTATCGGTAAAACGGCGCGAAACCATCTCCACGATGCCGTAAGCTTCCATCGCGGTATGCGACGCAACCTTGGCGATCGCAAGGTCGGAAATCGATATTTTGCCGTACGCATTGTTGGTGTTTACTGACATAATCATTCTCCAAGTACTCTTTCATTTTACACTATTTGATTCCGTTTGGCAAGTCTTTTTTCAAAATTTTCCGAATATTTTTTATTTTTTGTTTTTTTGCCCCCGTTTTTGATTGATTTTTCTTTTCGGAAATGTTATATTATTAGTGCTTGTTTTGATAGGCGCGGCTTTTCGCAAGCGGAAAATAAGCAAAAATTCAAAAAACCAAGGTAAAATTACCCCAACGGAGGTGTCAATATGTCGAGAGTATGCAATATTTGCGGTAAAGGTCAGGCTTCGGGCAACAACGTCAGCCATTCCAATCGTAAAACGAGAAGAACTTTTAAAGTAAACGTACAGAAAGTTTCCTACGTCGAGGACGGTAAGGAAACGAACGGCTACGTTTGCGCGAGATGCATCAGAACGCTCAAGAAAGCCGACTGATTTTCTTAAAACGTAATCAAACCCCGACTTGTTTCAAGTCGGGGTTTTTGCGTTATTCCTTTAAACCTTTAAATTATTGGCTTTCCTATAGGTGGGCAGCTTCACCGTCAATTCGTAATCGAGCTGACGGAGTTTCCAATTCAAGCCCTTTTCGTCCGTCGTATATTCCATACTCGGTTCCCAACCCAATCGGGAATCCGCCTGCACGAGCGGCACGGTGTCCAGCACGTTTTCCCGCTCTTCCAAAACGAGTTTTTCTATGCCGTTTACGATCTCCTCGGCGGCTTCTTTATTTCCCGCGATACTCAATTTTTGCTTGAGGATATAATGTTTTTTCACGTTCAACACCGTGCGGCAGGTATTGCGCATGAATTTCGCGAGGTTGACGAGCTTCGAGATCGCGTCGTCGGGCGTTTCCACGCTTTCCAAAAGCCGTACGCCGTCCTCCAAAAAGCCTTCCAATTTCCGCACGGACTCGATCTCGTCGAATATCCTCACGCCGGGAAGGGAATTTTTTCCGTCCAAATCGGGAGAGTATACCGCAAAATAGATACCGTTGCCGAACATCGCGTGCGGTTTCGACGGCATTCTGCCCTGCTCGGGAATCGTTGCGGGCAAGCCCTCCATGACGCCCGACCACAACGGATAGGCGGGACCGATACGAAATCCCCCGTACATATCCTCGTTCGTGGGCACGTAGTGCGTGATCCCCTCGCTGAATAATTTCATCGCCTTTTCCACGATCGGCGCGTTATCTCCGTAATCGCGGCGCAACAGCTTTTTCAACGTGACCTCGAGCGGCTCGACTTCCGTGAAAAAGGCTTGCTTTTCCAAGTCGCAGATAATGGACGGGTGGAAACCGTAGTGGATATTTTCGAGCAAGCCCGCGAGCCCCCATTCTTTATGCGCTTGCTTCATACGCTCGTAACGCTCGATCCATTGTTGCGGCATAGGCTCGTAAGGGATCACGCCGAAATCCCAAGTGCGCCCCGAGGTCTGACTGTTCGCCATCAGCTTGATCCCGCGTTTTTTCGCCGCGATCGCTTCGCTCGTGAAATATTCGCCCGGTCCGACGTAGCCAAGCGTATAATCCCATACGTTTTCCACGGAATTTCCGAGCTTATATTGATGGAACATATCCCACGTCGCAAGCAAACTGATATTTTCGGGTAAATTCTCGATCAGGCGGATACGCTCCTTTTCGGGTGCGAAGCCCCAATTATACGTGCAGAAGATCACCTCCGCGTCGGCGCGGCATTTTCGTATCGACTTCGCCACCATCGCCACCCATTCGGGATAATCGTTGCAGGGCCACCAGCCGGGACTCGTTTTGCCCGTGGGGATATTCTCGTCGAAATTCGCGACGAACGGCGTTTTCCCGACGGCGGGATCGCGGCTCGCGAATTGGTTCGCTTCGCCGATCAAGGTGATCCCTTTGATCTTGGGACACACCTCGAACAGCTCCCCGTAAAGCTTATCGTAAAATTCCTGCGCGTCCGCTTCGTCGGGGTGTTTGGAATGAGGCGCGTACAACTGAACGTACACGTCGATGCCGTACTTTTCCGCACGCTCGGCGATAAGCCGCACGTCGATATAACTCCCGCGCTTATCGGTGTACGCGTCTTTTAACCACAAATCGATCGCGTCGAAACCGCAATGCGCCATGATCGCAAACGCCTCGTCGGGATATTCGTACATACCGAACGGAGATTGCGTGATACGCGGCGAAAACAGGGCTTTGCGCTCCACCTTTCCCACCGTCACGAACGGCGCCTTTCGGATATTCATCAGATCTTCCAAATAATACAGAGCTTGCGCCGCGCCCCGCTCGTCGTGCCCTTCGATCTTCACGGAATTTTTCTCCGTCGTGATCCGATAGCCCATATATCCCTCGCCCTTGCCGAGGTCGCGCCCGAGCTCGACGGTAACCGCCGCCTCTTTCGGGTTTTTGACAACGCACGCGGAAACGTTCATCGACGTAAAAAGATACGTCTCGAAATCCCTGACCGCTGTCATGATCACTTGGTTTTCGTGCTCCCGTACGAATATCTTTACGCCGTCCGTAAACGCAAACTCATTCGCCGCGGGAACGAGCCCTTCTTTCCGAACGTTCTTTTTATGTACCTGTAAAAGTTCCGATTTAAAATCGTAATTATTTTGTTTTTTCATCACGTTCTTTCTCTCCTTTGATCATAGCGATAATATCGCTTACGGAAATCCCGACCATTTCTCTGCCGAGCTCCGAATCCATATCCTTTGCCGTTTCCATCTTGAAGCCGTTACGCATAAATACTCCTTCTCGTCGAAAAAATCGGCTGATTTTTATTTGACATTTTCATTATACATCTGCTATACTGTTTTGTAAATAGCGATTCGCACCGAAAAACTATCTGAAATTAGCGTTTTTTTATACAGGTATGCTTATGAAATATTTACAAGACGTTTATTTTACGAACCTGAACGCCGTTTACAATTTCGGCGGATATTTTTCCATTTCCGAACACGAGGACTGGTCGTCCGGAAAGCAAAGATTCGAACAATGCAAATTCTATTTTATCACGGGCGGAAGCTGCGTGATCGATATAGAGGGCACAAACTATCACGGGCGCGCGGGCGATTGGTTTTTCATCCCCGCGGGCGCGGAACATTCCTATTATAACGAAAAAAACGAACCCTTCAAAAAATATTGGATGCACTTCGACCTTTATCCCACGGTCGACGTTTTCAGGCTGTTGGGCTTGCCCTATCTCGTCAAAGCCGACGAAAAAGGAAAAGCGGAAAGACTGTTCAAACGGTTTGCAAAGCTGCATAAAAGCAACGAGCTGACGGACAAGCTCGCCGTGAAAGCGTGTCTTATCGACCTGCTTGCCGAATACATAAAGGCGGCGCGTCCCGAAGGCGTAAACGTCGTCAACCGAGCGGAAGCGCGGCTGAACGAGCTCCTCAAATTCATCAACGAAAACCTCGACAAGCCGCTCCCGAACACGGTGCTGGCGGAAAAATATTTCACGCACCCCAATCATTTTATCCGTGCATTCAAAGAAAAAACGGGGCTGACCCCCGCGAAATATATCAAATCGAAAAGAATGGAAACGGCGAAACGGTTGTTGGAATCGACCGATCTGTCCCTTGCGGAGATCACCGAGAGAGTCGGGCTTAACGAAGCGAATCACTTTTCGAGGCTGTTCAAGGAATACTACAGCTTTCCGCCCTCCGAATACAGACGGCGTTTCCGAAGGGAAATACTGTTGTAAGTCCTTTTAACGCAAAAGCCCCGACTCGACGAGTCGGGGCTTTTGCGTTGTTTTCTTCATTTCGTACGTTTTTCTTTTTGACCCAAAATATTGAATTTTATCACCGCGCAAACGCCCGCCGCCACTTCGAACGCATACGAAACGGTGGTGAATACGGGCGCAGCGCAAAGCACGTTGTATAACACCGCCAATGCCGTGGGGAGCAAAACGAGATACCGCATCAATTCGACGTCCTTTATACGGAACACGATCGCGTACAAGATCAAGGACGCTACGTAAAAAATATCGATCGGCTTCGCCGTTTTCAATATTCCCAAATTTACCGTGAAATACGCCGCCAACGTCAACGCGCAAAACAGCACGACGCAATAGATCGGCGCCGTCTTGTTTCTTCTTTCAAAGAAGAAATACGTAAGCGTTCTGCAAAGTCCTATCGATAGCCCGATCATTGCGAAATATTCCCCGCTGAACAGATAAGACAGCACCAAAAACACCGTGCCCAACGCCTGAAACAGCAGAAAATAAACTTTCTTTTCGAAAAAATAGCTTGCCACGATCAGCGCCATTGCAAGAAAACTGATTCCGAGCGCGACGGTTTCGTTCGGCATATCCTACTCCCTCCCTTTTACGATCCTCGAAAGCAAAATAAACGCACACGCAAACAGCGCGATCGAGGTCAGTATCCAAGTGATCGAATAACAAATATAAATAATTTCCAACGTAGGATATAACGGAAAAACGGTCGCCAGCCACACCACGCGCAAAGCACACGAGCCGATAAGCGAGATCACCATAGAAAGCACCGATCGGTTCAACCCGCGCAAAACGCCCGAGCCCACCTCCATAATGCCGCACAAAAAATACGGCAAACTCACGTAAGTAAGCTGCGTGGTAGCGGCGTCGAAAGCGATCGCCTCCAAGCTCCCCTCCGCGCCCGCGGAAACGCCGTATAACGCCAAAAGCGGCTCTTTACACAGGAAAAGCGCCCCGCCCAACAATACGCCGATCACCGTCACCAAAAAGCAACAGCTACCCATAATGGGATATACGCGCTTGGGCTTGTTCGCGCCCATATTTTGGCTGGTGAACGTGATCGCGCCCTGATACACCGCGTTTTGCGCGGTATACACGAAATTGCTAAGATTCGATCCCGCCGCGCAACCGTTTACGACGGGCTGATACTTACTATCGGGCGGGCAAACGTTATTGTTTACCGTAACGACGGACGATTGTATCAGCATATTGGAAATGGCAAAAAGCGCACTCTGCACCGCCGCGGGAAAACGGATCGCCACGATGTCCTTTAACGCCTTTTTTTCTATCTTCAATTTTTTAAAGGAAAACGCCGTACTGTCCCTGTCCTTCGCGAGCTTGATCAAAAGCACGATAAAGGACGCGAAATTGGAGATCGCCGTCGCAAGCGCGACCCCCTCCACCGACATATTCAAGACCAACACGAAAAAGAAATTCAGCCCGACGTTCAAAAGCCCCGCAAGCGCGAGTACGATCAAGGGCGTTTTGCTATCCCCTTTCGCGCGAAAGATCGCGATCAGATAGTTGGTAAGCGCCAAAAACGGCACGCCCGCAAAATAGAAATACGTATATTTTACCGCCAAATCGAGAAGATTGCCCGTATTCCCCATCATTTTCAGGACGGGACGGGAAACGGCAATGCCGATCGCTCCGCCGACGACGCCGAAGAAAAGCCCCACGAGCAGAGCGGTATGTACGGCTTTTTGCGTGCGCTCCTCGTCCTTTGCGCCGATATTCCGTGCAACGACGACGTTCGCGCCCACCGAAAAGCCGATGAAAATATTTACGATCAAGCTGATAAACGAGCCCGTCGTGCCCACCGCACCCACGGCGTTGACCTCGCTCGACAGGCTCACGACCATCATATCCGCCGCATTGTAAAAAGTTTGCAAAAGATTTGTCGCCACGATCGGCAACACAAACAGCAATATCTTGAAAAATACCTTGCCCTCGGTAAATTCCGTTTTCTTCTTCTCCACCGTCATTTCCAATAACCGCTCCTTTCCTCTTTCGTCGAGCTTTCGGTGTGTACGCCGCCATTGGTCGTCAATGCAGTATTATTATACCGCTACATTTTTAAATATCAACGTTATTTTTTTATAAAATTAATTATTTTCCAAATATCCCGCGCGAAGCTGTCCGCACGCGCCGCCGATATCGACGCCGATCTGACGGCGCAGAGTCGCGGAAAGTCCGCCCTTTTCCAGCCGTCCCAAAAAGCGGTACGCCTCCTTTTCTCCAAGCGCCTTTAAATCCCGCTCCTTTACCTCGTTCAACCGAATCAGATTGACGTGGCAGGGCTTGCCTTTAAGCAGCTTTATGAGCGCGTCGGCGTGCGCCTCGTCGCAGTTTTCCCCCGCGATCAACGTATACTCGAAATAGTACCGCCTGCCCGTTTTTTCAAAATAATATTCGCAAGCTTTTAATATCTCGTCGATCTTGTACGCTTTTGCGACGGGCATCGTGCGCACGCGCGTTTCGTCGTCCGTCGCGTGCAGGGAAACGGTGAGATTCAACGGTATCCCCTCTTCCGCGAGCTTGTACATTTTCGGAACGATCCCACAAGTGGAAAGGGAAATATTCCGCGCGCTGATACACAAGCCGTTTTCGCTCGTGACGTTGCGCAAAAACTTGATCGTTTCGTCGTAATTGTCGAGCGGTTCGCCGCTGCCCATCAAAACCAAATTGGTGACGGCGCGCGCCTCCTTGCCCTGCCCGCTTACCTCTCCTTTATGCAACGCGTTGACGACGAGCACCTGCGAAAGGATCTCGCCCGCGGTAAGGTTGCGTATCAGTCCCCCGAGCGTGGAAGCGCAAAATTTACAGCCCATTCTGCACCCCACCTGTGTGGAAATACATTGGGTGTAGCCGTATTTGTATTTCATCAGAACGCCTTCGATCAGGTTGCCGTCGGCAAGCTCGAAGAGGTATTTTTCCGTGCCGTCGGAGGAAAAATAGCGTTCCTTTATCCGCACGGGCGCGTCCTCGTATTCCTCGCAAAGCTTCGCCTTGAGATCTTTGGAAAGAGAGGTGATCTCCGTGATCGCCTTGCCTTGGGTAAGCCCCTCGAAAAGCTGTTTCGCGCGAAACTTTTTCTCGCCCAGCGCAAGCACGAGCGATTCCGTTTCGGCATACGATAAATCCTGTAAAATCTTTTTCATATCCTTACCAATTTACATACGTAAAAGCCCGCGCCGTAGGCGGTATCGGGCAAAAATTGCAATCCGAATTTTTTCCTGTCGTGCGCCAGCGGACTGTTTAACGCCTCCGCTTTGTATTCCCCGTGCGCCTTTAAAAATTCCGCCACGATACTATCGTTCTCGGCTTCGAATACCGAGCAAGTCGAATAATATAAAGCCCCGCCCTTTTTAACGTATTTCGAACAGGTTTCGAGTATGCGTTTTTGCGCCTTTTCAAGCTCGACAAGATCCTCTTTCTTTCTGAAAAGCTTGATATCGGGATTCTCGCTCACCGTCCCGAAGCCCGAGCACGGCACGTCGCAAAGCACCGCGTCGAATTTTTCCGCGTACGCAGGGTCGTATTCCCCGCTGTCCTTTTGAAACTCCGTCACGTTTTCAACGCCCATACGGTTTTTGTACGCGCGTATCAGCTCCACGCGGTGCGGGTGCAATTCAAACGAAGTCACGCGCTTGCATTTTTCCGCCAAAAGCACCGATTTCCCTCCCGGCGCGGCGCACGCGTCGAGCAAGCTTTCGCAGGGCGAAACGCAATCGCAAATGGCGATACTGCCAATCGACTGGAAGGTATATTCTCCCTCGTCGAATCCCTCGTCGCGCGCGAAATTCTCGAAAATATAATGTCCGTATTTTTCGGTAAAAGGCGTTTTTGTATACGCCTTATTTAAGTATTTTTCCGTGTTTGCAAGAAACCGCACGGATACGCCCGCCGACTTTGCCGCCGCAATGGCTTTCGCCCTGTCCCCGTACTCTTTCTTTAATTCCGCATACGCGTACGCGGGATAGGAAAGCGCAACCGCTTCCGCGTCGGGCGCGTTTTCAAGCGCTTTTTTCACTTCCGTTTCGTCGAATCTGCGCAGGAACGCATTGACGAAACCGCTGACGCCGCTCTTGCCCAGTTTTTTGCATAAGGTCACGGCGCAATCGGTGACCATATACCGCTTTTTGCCCATAAAAAGCAACATGTACAGACAAATTTTGAGGATCGTCCGCACGGCGAGCTTGGGCGCTTTGGGCGCATAGCGGCGGATACAGTAATCGAAATATCCGTCGTTTTCCAACACGCCGTACACGATTTTCACCGTGCGCGAGCGGTACTGTTCTTCGATATACGTTTCGGCGATCGCCTGTTTCAAATGCGTTCCGTCGGAGTAAATTTTCGTCAGGATCAGAAAGGGGTCGTATACGGGATTGCTCAACATTCGAACACCTGCCCTTTTTGCACCTTTCTGCCGTTGAGGAAGTCGCCGCCGCTCATTTTTTTGCCGCCCGCCGCCTGCACCTCGGTCAGCTTCACCGCGCCGTCCGCGCATTTTACGAGCAAGCCCTGCTTGGGTCTGTCGGTAAGTATTTCCCCGATCCGCGCGGCTTCCCCGCCGTCGAACGCCGCCGCTTCCGCGCGATAGACGTTGATCTTGTTTTCTCCGCATTGCGTGAACGCCACGGGCGCGGGGTTCATTCCGCGCACGAGATCGACGATCTCCTTCGCCGTTTTATGAAAATCGATCTTCGCCTGTTCCTTGTCGATCTTTCTTACGACGTTTACGTTTTCCTCGCCCTGCGGCGTAAGCGTATATCCGCCCTTTTCGATACGTTTCAGGGCTTTCACGATCAGCTCCGCGCCGAGGAAAGAAAGTCTTTCGGAAAGCTCGCCGTACGTTTCCGTTTCGCGAATCGGCGTTTTTTCCACGCAGAGCACCGCGCCGCAATCGAGACCGAGCTCCGTCTGCATAACGGATACGCCCGTTTCCGTTTCGCCGTTTAAAATACAGCTTTGAATGGGCGACGCGCCGCGATATTGCGGAAGTAACCCCGCATGGATATTCCACACCCCTTTTTCAAAGCAATCGAGCACGGCTTGCGTGAGTATCTGTCCGTATGCGCAAGTGACCATGATATCCCCGCCGAGCGCCTTCACCGCTTCGATCTCGTCCCTGATCTTTTCGGGCTGTAACACGGGAATACCCTTTTCGAACGCAAGCGTTTTGACGGGCGGGGGCGTCAGTATCCCCTTTCTACCCTGCGGTTTATCCGCCTGCGTGATCACGCCGACGACCTCGAAACCCGCTTCTATGATTTTTTGTAACGGCAACGTCGCGAAATCGGGCGTGCCCGCATAAACGATTTTCATAAGATGTACCCTAACACTTTTCTATATATTCCGCTTTGTCGATGTACAGTATTCCGTCCAAATGATCGAGCTCGTGGCAAATGGCGCGGGCGAAAAAGCCTTTCGCTTTCAGAAGGTGCTTTTCGCCGTTCCTGTCTTGATAGGAAAGCGTTACGCGCATGGGACGGGAAACGATACCGCTCTTTCCACGCACGGAAAGACAGCCCTCCCAGCCCGACTGTTCGCCCTTTTGCGCCGTGATGACGGGATTGATAAATTCGAAATATCCCTCCTCGACGTCCACCACGACGGCGCGACGCAACACGCCGACCTGCGGCGCGGCAAGCCCCGCGCCCTCCTCCTTTTTCACCGTCTCTTTCATATCGTCGAGCAATTTCCAAAGTCCCTCGTCGAACGTTTCGACAGGGAAACATTTTTGTCTTAACACGTCGTCGCCGACCTGTACTACGTTTCTTATCGCCATATTTTTCTCCTGTTTATATGATAGCGCGCCTTTCAGCGACACGCGAAGTTTGTCACGAATGTAAAATGCAAAGTGCAAAATTGCGGTAAATTTATAAATTATTCCATCATTTTGCATTCTGCATTCTGAATTTTGCATTTTTAGAACACCGCTTAACTCAAATTCGCGGGATTCTCTTCCACCGCCACCAACACGTCCCGCGTCCTTGCCTCCGCGCAAACGTTGTATATCTCGGGCAATACGCTCGTATCGCTTAATCGCATCAGCACCTGATAACGGAATTTGTTCTGTATCCGCTTGATCGGCGCGCGCATTTTGTTGAAAAACAAAAACTTCTCCGCATTGTCCGTATACAGCTTTTCCAACGCAAAGTATACCTCGCGCAAAGCCTCGAGCGTTTTTTTATCGTCCTCGCCCGTCACCAACACCCGCACGATCTTCGAAAACGGCGGGAACGCCATCGCCGCACGCAAGGAAATTTCGTTGCGGTAAAACCCCTCGTAATCGTACTCGATCGCATACCGCAACACGTCGTTTTCGGGGTCGAAGGTCTGCAACACCACCTTGCCCGCTTCTCCCGCTCTGCCGCTTCTGCCCGCCACTTGGGTGATGAGCTGAAACGTTCTTTCCCCGCTTCGGTAATCGGAAAAATGCAGACTCATATCCGCGTCCAATATTCCCACGAGCGTCACGGACGGAAAATCGTGTCCCTTGGCGATCATCTGCGTGCCCACGAGGATATCCGCCTTTTTCTCCGCAAAGGTCTTTAATATCTTGTAATGCCCCTCTTTCCCGCTCGTCGTGTCGTTGTCCATACGCAATATCCTTGCGCGCGGATACAGCTTTTGCAGATCGGAAACGATCCTTTGCGTACCCGTGCCCGCGTACGACAGCTTGATACTCCCGCACTCGGGACATGCCGACAGCATACCGTATTTCGCGCCGCAATAGTGGCACTTCAAACAATCCTCGTCCCTGTGATAGGTGAGCGAGACGTCGCACGCCTCGCATTTCGCCACGTACCCGCACTCCTTGCATATGACCGTCTGCGAATATCCGCGCCTGTTCAAAAATAAGATCGCCTGCTTATCCGCCGTAAGGCACTTCTCCAACTCCTCTTTGAGCGCGGAGGAAAACGCCGAGTTGTTCCCGCGCCGCACTTCCCGTCGCATATCCGCGATCACGATCTCGGGCAACGGGCGTTGATTGATACGCTTTTCCAACCGTATCAAAGAAAACTCTCCCTCCGTCGCCCTTTTATAGGTGTCGACGGACGGCGTCGCACTGCCCAAAACGAGCTTGCAGCCGTTCGTTTTCGCGCGCATATGCGCCACGTCGAAGGTGTTGTATCTGGGCGCGGTCTCGCTCGAATAACTCGAATCGTGTTCCTCGTCGAGAATGATCACGCCGAGGTTCTCCAAAGGTGCGAATATCGCGCTGCGCGCGCCGATCGCGATCTTTGCTTCGCCCGTGCGGAGCCGCCACCATTCGTCGAAGCGTTCGCCCGCCGAAAGTCCGCTGTGCAGGATCGCCGCGTTTTTGCCGAAGCGCGCGCGAAGCTGTGCGAGCATCTGCGGCGTAAGCGAAATTTCGGGCACGAGAAAGATCGAGCTTTTGCCCTCTTGCAAACATTTCGCGATGAGCGTTAAATAGATCTCCGTTTTTCCGCTCCCCGTCACGCCGTGCAAAAGCTGCACCGTGCGCTCGTCCGTTCCGATCGTCTCCACCGCGCGTTTCTGATCGGGCGTGAGCGTCCTTTCGACCTTTTCGCCCGTCACCGTTTTATACGGGTCGCGCAAGATCTGTTCTTTCGTGATCTTCACGTACCCTTTCTTTTCCAACCCCGCGACGCCGCCGGGATAAACGTTGTTCAGATACGCGCAATCCGTCTTGCCGTTTTCGGCGAGATACTCCGCCGCGCCCAGCTGATTTTTCGCGGTTTTCGCGATCTTCATTTCCGAGATCGGAACGATCGCTTCCGCATAATTGCGCAGCAACTCGCGCACCTTGCCCGTGCGCATTTCCGTAGGCAGAAACAGCCGCAAAACGAGGGCTTTGGGCACGCGGTAACGCGCCGTCATTTTATTCGCCAAGACAAGACATTCTTCCGTTAAAGCGGGCAACTCGTCCGTGCAGGGCAATACCTTTTTCAACCGTTCCTTCGGGAGCTCGGAATTTTCTTTCACGCGCATGACGAAGCCGGGCACGATCTTGCCGCCGAAAGGCGCGCGAACCCTGCTGCCGACGGCAGTATCGTCGTCGCAGAGATAATCGTATATTCTGTCCGTTTCGCCCGCGGCGATATCGACGATCACTTCCGCTATCATGTTTTTTCTTTCTCCCGTTTTAAAGAAATTGCCTCGACCGTGCGAGGCAATCATCTTTAGTCTTTTGCTACGACGACTTTGCCGTCCGCAATGTCCTTGCAAGCCGTCAGAAGCTCTTTGTCCTTACCCATAGAATCGGTAACGCCCGCGTTTCTCTCCGATTCGATGATCTGACGGGCACGCTTCGCCGCGATCGTGCAAAGCGCATAGCGGCTGATAGGCTCTTCCTCGCTGCCGAGTTTGCGGATCATTGCGTCCACAGAAGGTTCGTTAATCATAATAGTTCTCTCCTTTTCGAGTGTTTTTTATTCTTTGCTTATTTATTTTCACGACTTCGCTTTTCCGTCCACGATCGATTCCAGTTCGGCGATCGCCGTTTCCAGATCGTCGTTGACGATCACAAAGTCGTATTTATCCTTTTGCGAAAGCTCGTATGCGAGCCTGTTCAGACGCGTCTCGATCTGCTCGTCCGTTTCCGAATTTCTGCCCTTCAAACGGCGCTTCAGCTCCTCGAGCGACGGCGGCGCGATCATGACGAGGATACATTCGGGGAACGCCTCTTTCGCAAGGAGCGCGCCCACCACGTCGATCTCCAAAATAACGGATCTCCCGCTTTCGAGCGTATCCCGCACAAACGATTTCGGCGTGCCGTAGAAGTTCCCGAAATGCTCGTCGTATTCGAGAAAATCGTTTTCCTCGATACGGCGGGCAAATTCCTCTTTCGTGATGAAAAAATATTCTCTGCCGTGCGCCTCGCCCTCGCGCGGCAAGCGCGTCGTGCAGGACACCGACTCCACGATATCCGCCCTGCGTTTTATCAGCGTTTTGACGATCGTACCCTTTCCTACGCCCGACGGTCCCGAAACCGCCAACAGTTTTCCTTTCATTCGTTTCTCCGTTTATTCGAGATTCTGCACCTGCTCGCGCACCTTCTCGATCTCGTTTTTCAGCGCAAGCCCCAGCCGCGTGATCTCCACGTCGTTGCTCTTGGAACAGGTCGTGTTCGCTTCGCGGTTGAATTCCTGCACGAGGAAGTCGAGCTTTCTGCCCACGACGCCCTCCTCGCAGATCGCGCGGAACTGTCCGATATGCGATCTCAAACGGGTCAGCTCTTCGTCGATGTTGCTCTTATCCGTGAACACCGCGACCTCCGTCAAAAGCCGTCCCTCGTCTATCTCCACGCCGTCGAGATATTCCTTGATACGGCTTACGAGCTTTTCCCGATACGCCGAAGCCACCAGCGGAGCGCGCTTCGAAACGCACGCCACCAGCCTTTCGATCTCGTCCATACGCGAAAGCATATCCGCTTTCAGCTTTTCCCCCTCCGTAAGACGCATGGCGTTGAGGCTATCGAGCGCGCCGCTCAAAGCGGTTTTAAGTGCAACGATCAATTCCTCGTCCAGCGCTTGCGTATCCTCTTGCTTGAGCACTTCGGGATAGCGGAGCACGGAGGAAACGGTGAGATCGTCGGGCAGATCGGGAAACGCTTCCTTGATCTTTTTCGCCGCCGCCACGTACGACGAGGCAAGCGCGAGATCGACCGTCGTTGCCGTCGGCTTTTCCCGTTTGTCCTTCAACGAAACGAAAACGTCCGCGTGACCGCGGGTGAGCTTCTCTCTCACCAGCCCTCTTATCACGTCCTCGTACGCCGCGAATACGCGCGGCGATTTGATGGAAACGTCAAGATAACGGTTGTTCACCGTCTTGATCTCGCAGGTCAGTTCCAATCCGTCCGCTTCATACGTGCCCTTTCCGTAGCCCGTCATACTCAACATAATTTTTCCCTCGTGTACGTCTGCCGTTTTTTTCGCCCATTATACAGGCTACACCATTATAACAGAAAATTTCCGAAATTTCAAGTAGTATTGCTCTTTTTTTATAAAAAAAAGAGAACGGGCGAAGAATTTTTTTCTCCGTCCGTCCGTTTTTTCTTTTCTCAGCTTTCCAACATCGCTTTGAACGCCGCCTCGTCGATGACGCGTATGCCCAGCTTTTTCGCTTTTTCCAGCTTACTGCCCGCCTCCTCGCCCGCGATCACCAGCGTCGTTTTCGCCGTCACCGACGATTGACAAACGCCGCCGCGCGCCTCGATCAGCTTTTGCGCCTCGCTCCGTTTAAAGCTTGTCAAGCTCCCCGTCAGCACCACGCTTTCGTTCGAGAATACGCCCTCCGTTTTCTCGTCCGACCACACGGGCTTCACGCCCGCCCCGTCCAGTGCGACGAGCTCGGTAAGATTGCTTTCGTCACGGAAATATTCCACGATCGCGTTCGCCGTGATCCCGCCGATATTGTCCATCGAAACCAGCTCGTCCGCGTTCGCGTTTTTTAAGTTTTCGACGCTCTTGAATTTTGCCGCAAGGTCTTTCGCCGCGACCCTGCCTACCCCCTCTATGCCGATCGCGTATAAAAACGCGTCCAGCGCGGGCGTTTTGCTCTTTTCGATCTCTTTCAAAAGATTGCCGATCTTTTTATCCTTGAAGCCGTCGAGATCGGCAAAGTCCTCCGCCTTCAGGCGGTACAGATCGGAAAAGCTTTTCACGCCCTTTTTCTCCACCAAGACCTGCGCCGTGCTCTCCGAAAATCCGTCGATATTCATCGCGTTTTTGCTCGCATAATGATCGAGCTTCGCCACCACGCGGGGCACACACTCGCGGTTCGGACAGAACAGATGCGCGCCCATTTCCTCCACTGCGCTCCCGCAAGCGGGACAAACGCACGGCTTTTCGACGGTTCGGCTCGTTTCGTAATGCTCCGTCGTACCGAGTATTTCGGGAATGACCTCGTTCGAACGGCGCACGAGCACACGCGAACCGATCTTGACGTCCTTTCTCAAAATATCGCCGTAATTGTTGAGGGTAGCTCTGGACACCGTCGCGCCGCCCAACTCGACGGGCTCGAGAATCGCGAGCGGGGTCAATTTTCCCGTTCTGCCCACCTGCCATATCACGTCTTTGAGGAGCGTCGTCACTTCCTCCGCCTCGAATTTGTACGCCATCGCCCAGCGGGGGAACTTATCGGTGAAGCCCATTTCCTCGCGCACGGACGCGTCGTCCACTTTAATGACCGCGCCGTCCGTCAAAACGTCGATGTTTCTGCGCTCGACCTCTATTTCTTTCACCGCCGAAAGCACTTCTTCCGCGCTTTGACATACCTTGAAATACGGGAACACCTTAAAGCCCTCTTTCACGAGAAAATCGTGTGCCTCCGTCTGCGAAAGCTCCGCTCCCTCCGAACGGTAGTTCACGTCGTAAAAATAGATATCGGGTCGGCGCTTTTCCGTGATCTTCGGGTCGAGATTCCTGATCGCTCCCGCCACCGCGTTGCGGGCGTTTTTGAGCGGTTCGTCCGCCGTTTTGTTGTATTCGTCCAAAACGGAAAGCCGTATCACCGCTTCCCCGCGCACCTCCAACGTGCCCTGATAGGAAATTTTTAAAGGGAATGATTTTATCGTCAGCACCTGCGCCGTTACGTCCTCGCCCACCGTGCCGTTGCCGCGCGTGGTCGCACGCACGAACGCGCCCTTGTCGTAAGTCAGACATACGGTGAGCCCGTCGAATTTATACTCGACGGTATATTTCGGGTCTTTCCCCGCCGCCTTATTCACACGGGTAAGAAAAGCGGAAAGCTCCTCCTCCGTCACCGATTTGTCGAGACTGAACAGCCTTGCGATATGCGTATGCTTTTCAAAACCCTTGATCGGCTCGCCGCCCACGCGACGTGTGGGACTGTCGGGATAGACCTCCCCGCTTTGCTTTTCCAGCGCGCGGAGCTCGTCGTACAACGCGTCGTATTCCTTATCCGACACGGTAGGGTTATCGAGGACGTAATATTCGTACGCCCATTTGTTGAGGATATCCACAAGTTCTCTTTGTCTGTTCATTCGTATTTCCCCTGATAGTTTTTTCAGTGAATTGCAATCTAAGGTTGCGTGAATTTTTTAAGCCGCGCTTAAAAGTGAAGCTCTCGGCTAACGCAAGAGTGATGTTTTTGCTTCGCAAAAGTTATGGCTTTTATTTATAAATTTTCCGCCATTCTGCATTTTGCATTTTACATTTTGCATTTATAGGCGCGCCACAACATATGCCGGGTCGCCCCCCGCTTACCCCAACACGGTCAAAGGCGCCAAATTCGCGGATAACTGCTTTATTCCCAACCCCTCGAAGGCGATATCGAGGATCATATTGTTCCCCATACCGCGCGCGTTGACGATCACGCCCACGCCGAACTTCGGATGCTTCACCTTTACGCCCGTCTTAAAACCGCTCAGGTCCTTTCCGCCCGCCGTCGGCTTCGTCGGCGTTCTGTTGATACCGCCGTAAGTAAAGCCGCCGCCTTTATTCGCGTTTGCCGAACGCGGCGTTTGGCTTTGCGCGCCCCCGTAAGTCATACCGCCGTAAGACGAACCGCCATACGACGAGCCGCCGTTCCAACGGCTGCGCGTAACGCCCGAATTTTCTCGATCATTCGACCGACCGCCGTATCCACCGTAGCTTCCGTACGACGAGCCGCCGAAGGTGCTTCTGCGCCCGCTGTATTCGTCGTTCATCGCATACCTGCCCCCGCCGTACGAGGAATTTCCGTACGTATCGGGGTCGTCGTAATCGCCGTAGCCCATCGGCAATCGGCGTGTTTCTTGAGGCAATTCCAGCTCGGAGGAAAGCTCTTTCAAAAACCGCGAACGCGCCGTCGGCTCGCGCTTACCGTAGAGGTATCTGCTCTTGGAACGCGTAAACCATATACGCTCCTTCGCACGGGTAATAGCGACGTACATCAGGCGGCGTTCTTCCTCCATATCGTCGTCGTTGCCCACGGCGCGCGATACGGGCATAATGTTTTCTTCCATACCGCACACGAACACGCAGGAAAATTCCAAGCCTTTCACCGAGTGCACGGTGGCAAGCGTTACGTAGTTCCCGTCGTCCATTTCGTCCGTGTCCGAGGATAACGTGACTTGGTTAAGATAATCGGTGAGGGTCGCGCCCTCGTTGAGCTTGCAATATTCGTCCACCGATTGGATAAATTCTTCGATGTTCGCACGCTTGTTGATACTCTCGTCCGAATCGTCCGCGTACGCTTCCCGCATATGCGTGTCGACGACGATCTTCTTTACCAGCTCGTTGACGGGCATTTCCTGACTTTCGACGATCCAACCCTTGACGAGATCGCGGAAATCGGTAAGCTTCTGTTTCGTACCGCTCGTAAAGCCCATTTCGTCCAAATCGAGCAAAGCGTCGTAAACGGATAATTCCGTTTCGAACGCGTAGTTTTGCAACGCCTCGACCGTTTTCGCGCCGATACCGCGCTTGGGGAAATTGATGATACGCACCGCCGCCTCGCTGTCGAACGGATTGTTCACAAGGCGCAGGTACGCAAGCAGGTCCTTGATCTCCTTACGCTCGAAGAATTTGAAACCGCCGAACACCTTGAAGGGGATACCGTCCGCCGTGAACTCTTGCTCGAACGAGCGCGTGAGCGCGTTCAGGCGCATAAGTATCGCAAAATCGGAATATTTATACCCTTGACGGAGCAAGCCCGCGATGGTGTGCGCGATATACCGCGCCTCCCCGCTTTCCTCCTCCGCTTCGTGCACCTTCGCTTCCTGTCCCTCGTCGTTCTCCGTCCAAAGGGTCTTGTCCTTGCGGTGTCCGTTGTTTTTGATAACGGTGTTCGCCAGCTTCAATATCCGCTTCGTCGAACGGTAATTTCTTTCCAGCTTGAATACCTTCGCGCCCTTGAAATCCTTTTCGAAGTGCAGAATATTCTCTATTTTCGCACCGCGCCAGCCGTAAATGGACTGGTCGTCGTCGCCCACGGCAAACAGATTCCCGTGCACGGAAGCAAGCAATTTCACGATCTCGTATTGCACCGCGTTCGTGTCCTGAAACTCGTCCACGAGAATATAGCGGAACCGCCCGCCGAGGTATTCGCGCGCCTCCTCGTTTTTGCGCAAAAGTAGCCGCGTTTCGTTCAAAAGATCGTCGAAATCGAGCGCGTTGTTCTCGCGCAAGTGTTTTTGATAACGCTTATATACCTTCGTCACCTCGTCGATGTCGTGATCGCCCGCATATTCTTCTGCGTAACGCTCGGGGTCGTAACCCAGCATTTTCGCATTGGCGATATGGAATTTCACCGATTTCAACAGCTTTTCGTCGTCGAGATCACATTCCTGAAAGGATTTTTTAACGATATTGTTGCGTTCCGTTTCGCTGTAAATGGAAAAGTTCGCGTTGATCCCCACCGACTCCGCATACATGCGCAAAATGCGCACGCACATACTGTGAATGGTGCACACCCACGAACGGGAAACGTCGGTGATCTTACCGAGCCGCTCCTGCATTTCCTTGGCGGCTTTGTTGGTGAAAGTGATGGCGAGTATCGCGGAATCGGGCACGCGCTTTTCCTCGATAAGGTAAGCGATACGCGAGGTGAGCACGCGGGTCTTACCGCTCCCCGCGCCCGCGAGCACGAGCACCGCGCCCTCCGTTTGCAATACGGGCTTTATCTGTTCATCGTTCAGTTTTTCGAGAATTTCGTTCATTTGTATCATATCAAATATTATACCACGAAGCGCCCGTTTTGGCAAGCGGATTTTACGCGTTTTTATACAGCGGGTCGAATTCGCATTCACGGCGGAAGCGCTCCAAGGCGCGCAAATATTTTTCGCTTAAAGAAAGTGTGTAACGCTGTTTTTCCTCATAGGAAAGCGTGTCGTAATAGGGCTTGTCCGTGAGCCGTCCGATCGCGTCGCTTACTTCCCCCTCGGACAAAAGCATTTCCTTTACCTTTAAATAGAACTGATCCTCCTTTTCGCCCGCGATCTGCGCGCCGATACGCTCGGCGAAATACCGTCCCGCCTTGCTTTCGTTTACGCCCTGCTCGCGCGCAAGCTCGATACTCTCCCGCATATCCTCTTTACATTCTTTCCAAAAGCCGCTTTTGATCCTCGATTTCGCGCGACGCGCTTCGTCTCTTAAAGTAGTTCCATCCTTCGACATACTTTCACCTCGTTCTTGCTTTCTCGCCGTTTTCCCATAAAAACCGTCGTAATTCGACATTTTGCAAATTAAAAGAGCCCACAGACTTGTGAGCTCTTTTCTTTTGTTTAATTTCTGCTTCTCTTACGAGCGGCTTCCGACTTTTTCTTTCTTCTTACGGAAGGCTTTTCATAGAATTCCTTCTTTCTGAGGTCGCCGATGATACCGTCGCGGGAGCACTTTCTCTTGAAACGGCGCAATGCGCTTTCAACGTTTTCGTTCTCTCCTACTCTTACCGTAGACATACTTTTTCACCACCTTTGCCGATGCGTTTGTTCTTTACCCCGTAATTATAACAATTTACAAAAATGATGTCAAGTCTTTTTTCGGCGTTTTTCGGGCTTTTTGAGGAATTTTTCCATTTCTTACCCGCAACCCTTGCGATATTCGTCGCTTTTCGTCGAAAAACGTCCGTTTTAAGAAACTCTTTCGAAATCGCTTGCGGGGTGCTTACACCAAGGACAAACGAAATCGTCGGGAAGCTCGTCGCCTACGTGCACGTAACCGCAAATTTTACACACCCATTTCCCGCCGTTCTTTTCCGCCGTTTCGGGCGCGGCTTGGGGCTTGGGCTTGATATTGCTTTGATAATATTCGTACGTTACCGATTTTTCGCCCGACAGCGTTTTCGCCTCCGTCACCTCCGCCACGAACAGCGTGTGCGTGCCGTAATCGTACGCGTCGACGACCTTTGCGGACAGCAACGCGTTGGTGTGCTCGGGGATATAATAGATACCGTTTTCCGCCTTGGGATAGCTTTTCCCCGCGAATTTATCGGTGTCTCTGCCCGAACAAAAACCGAACTGCTTGAAAATATCGAACGGCGCGCTTTCCGTCAGAACGGACACGTTCAACTCGCCCGTTTTGCGCAAAAGCTCCTCCGTGTAATTCGCTTTATTCACGAACACGGTGATACGCTTCGGACTGTCGGTGATCATCGACACCGTGTTGACGATACAGCCGTTTTGCTTTTCGCCGTCCTTTACCGTCAGTACGAACAAGCCGTACGTGAGCTTATACATTGCTTCCTTTTCGATCATGATCTCGCCTCCTCGGACATCGTTATCTTTAATTTTTCCAAAGTCCGTGCAGGTTACAATATGCGTAAACGGCAACGAGACTGTCCCCGTCCGCAAGCGAGAACGTGCATACGGGCGCGCTGTCCGCCGTAAGATACTTCACCTGATAGCCCTGCGCCGTTTCGATCGCGACCCACTCGATCAGGTGCTCCGCCGTCATCGGGTGCGCTACGCTCCCTATATCGACCTTTACCTGCTTGCATTTCTTCGTCACTACGGGCACGTGCTTCTCCTGCGCCGCGTCCGTGCTCCCCGCAATCAGCTCCACCCAGCCGTCCAATTTCACCTCGTCCTTCGTGACGATCGTCTTTTTGCATTTTTCACATTGATAAACTTTCATTTTATTTTCTCCTCTTTATCCTCTTACTGAGATTTAATCTTGATAAGAGTATAACATATCAAAAGGCGTTTGTCAACAGTTTTTGTCAAAAAAGTCAAAAAAATTTACGTGCGGGAGCTTTAATCGGCAAAGCCGTATTTATAAAGCAATTCTCCCAAATAATCGCAAGCGGTTTTCAGCTCCGTTTCCTCGCCGTAATCGCCCGTATACGCTTCGATCAAGATCGCGCCGTCAAAGCCGACGTCGCCGAGGCGCTTTATCAGCGTTCCGAAATCGAACGTGCCTTTTCCCGGCAGACACATTCTGCCCCTTTCGTCGATATCGGATACGTGCACGTAAGCCAGATTTTCGCCCATTTCCTTTAAATATTCCTCGTACGGATATTCGGAAATTCGCGCCTGTTTGATATCGAGCACGCCCTTGAGCGCGGGCACTTCTTTTTTTAACCGTCCGAACACGCCCACACGGTTGTACGTAGACCACTCGACGTTTTCGAGGCACAGCGAAACGCCGCGGCTTCGGCATGCGGAAACGATCTCGCGAAAGCCCGCCGCCATTTTGACGAAATCGTCCTTATCCCCCAAGCGGGAGGCGCGCTTCACCCGCGCCGTGCCGTGAAAGGTATAGTAAGGCGCGCCGAGTATCTGCGCGCATTGCAGCACCTTATCCAACCAATCGAAGGCGTCCTTTTTCGCGCGCGGATGGGCGTTGAAGAGCTGCGGCTCGAACTGCGTATTAAGTATATGCACGGAATTGACGGCGATATTCCCCTTGCGTTCCGCAAGCAGACGGGCGAAATCGGAGTCGTATTCGGAATAAGTCGTAAGGAAAATCTCGGCGTTTTTTACGCCGAATCCGTCCAAAAGCGGCAGAGCCTCTTCATTATATTTTCTTAAAAACAGCGAAGCCGTCGAAACGCCCGTTTTCATGGCGTTACGCCATCAGCTCGGAAATGACGTCCAAAACCTTAGCGTGACAGCCGCCGCAACCCGTCGAGCAGTGCGTTACCATTTGCACTTCCTCGAACGCCTTTTCCACGCTTGCGAAATGTTCGTGTTCATGCAATGCTTTTTCGATGTCCGCCACCGATACTTGCTTGCAGTTGCAAATGATCTTGTTTTCCATATTCTTTTTCTCCTTTATTTTAATCTATATTATATACCCGATTTTCTCTGCGGGGCTTTTCCGCGGGCGTCATATCGGGATACCCCACGATACAATTCCCGATCCCCTCGTAATCGCCCTCGATACCCAGCTTTTGCAAAATCGCTTTCCCTTCGGGGGATTCGAACGTTTCCCTCGCGCGGTGTATCCAACACGCGCCCAGCCCCAACGCATGCGCCGCAAGCAGCATGTTTTCCATGACGAGCGAGCCGTCGTATTTGTAGGTGGGAACGCTTTTATCCGCCAAGACCACGAGCACCACGGGCGCGCCGTAGAAGGGGTCGGCGCGATGGAACGGATCGTTTTTCATATTAAGGCGGGAAAGCTCGTCGCGCATCTCCTTATTCGTCACCGCAAGGATAATAGGCGATTGCTTATTCAAGCCCGACGGCGCATACGTACCCGCCTCGACGATCTTCCCGATCAGCTCTGCGGGCACGGGGTCGCTTTTGTATTTCTTCACGCTCCTGCGCGTTTTGATCACTTCCAAAAAATCCTGCATTTCCTTCACTCCTTATATTTCAGTTTTTCCACCGACCAATCCTTTAAAACCCCGCACATATCCTCGGCAAGCGCCTTTGCGCCCGATAAATCGTGGTCGAGATAGTTGCCGCATTCCTTTTTCGTGTTTCCGGGAATTTCACCCGTATAATCGCGAATGAACGCCATACTCTCTTGCACGAGCTTTATCGCCTGCGCAGGGGAGACCGCGTCGCGCACGAGCAGATAGAATCCCGTTCTGCAACCCATCGGTCCCACGTAAACGATTTGCTCGCCGAACGCGCCGTTGCGCGCAAAAGTCGCGAAAAGGTGCTCGAGCGTATGCGCCGCGCTCATGGTAAAATAGTCGCCCGCGTTGGGCTTTTTCATGCGGATATCGTAGGTCACCACGTCGCCGTCGATACGGGAGGTATACATTCCCTTTTCGAGGACGTCATGATTGACGGTAAAGCTTGCTATTTTTTTCATATTCTTATTCTCACCCCCCGCGCGCCGTAAACGCTTTTATAAATATGCTCGGCGTACGCGCCCGCCACGTTCACGCCCGCCGTCGCCTCGATCCCGCCGAAAAAAGCGTTCGAATTGACCTCGCAGACGATCGGCTCGTCGTTTTCGCCCAACAGGATATCGATCCCGCAATAATCCAGCTTTAAAAGCGAAGCGACCTTTTCGCAGACCGCGCGCATTTCCCCGCTCGGCTCGTATTTGCTTCCCGTTCCCCCCAGCTCGATATTGCTCCGAAAATCCGTCTCCGACTTTCTCAGCATTGCGCAGAGTACTTTCCCGCCCACGACGATCACCCGTACGTCCTTTCCGACGCTCGTTTTCACCGTTTCCTGAAACAGGTGCGGACGGCATTTCAGCTTTTCGGCGAGCGAAAGAAGCTCGCTCTCGTTCTTCGCCATATACACGCCTTTCCCCAGCGAACCGAAACATTCCTTCACGACGATCGGATAAGAAAGCTGCCTTTCTATCCGCCCGACCGTTTCTCCGCGCACGGGCTCGGTCGGCTCGTAGCACAAAAGCCCCGAAAGCGTTTTCGGCATTTTTACGCCGTGCCCCGAGAGTGCGATATACGTCTGCATTTTATCGTCGCAGTCGCGGATCGCCGCATGGCGGTTGAAGAGGCGCAAGCCCGTTTTTTCGAGCATTTCCGAAAGGTATTTATCCTTGTCGAGATACACGCAGAAATCGTATTTTTCGGGTAAATTTTCCTTGACTTTGGCGTTTTCGATCAAAGCGAAAAAGCCGTCGTTGCGACGGATATCCGCCCGAACGCCGAGCACGGAAAGCTCTTCCCTTATCCGTTCCGCTTGCGAAAATTGCGAGCGCAGTTTTAAATAAGCGTTGATCAGAATAAGTGCTTTTTTCATCTGCGCGCTCCTCGAAGAATTGCCTTTATTATAACACATATATACCGCAAAGTCAACGACAGAAAATAAAAAACCGAAGAAAAAATCTTTCCTCGGTCTTTCCGTTTTTCGCCGTAACCGTAAGCACGTCGTCACGCCTCGATCTCTTTAAGCTCCAATAGAAATTTCTGTCCGTTGAGATAGCGCAAAACGAACGCGTTTTCTTTGCCCTGCGCTTCTTCTATAAGCAGTACGTAATTTTCTCTGATCATGCTTCTCAATTCGTTCAATACTTCTTTTTCGTCTATCCGTTTTTCCTTCGTCTCGTTCATCGGCTTTCTCCTTTTTGTTTTCGGACCTTTCTTTGGACCTCGTTTACAGTTTATATTATATCACTTTTTCCCTCTTATTTCAACGTTTTTCCCGCTTTTCCGACTGTCTCTTTTTGACTGTTTTCGTCTTTGTTTGTCGAATTTTGTCAACAGGGGTCATTCACAAGAAAAAAGCGCGCGAAAGGCTTGCGGTACGGTCGCCGAAATACTCACGGTTTCCTTCGTTACGGGATGGATAAATTCAAGCCGAGAGGCGTGCAAGCCCAGCCGCTTCAAAGGGTCTCTCGTATGCCCGTATTTATCGTCGCCGACGATCGGATGCCCGAGCTCGTGCATATGCACGCGGATCTGATTTTTTCTGCCCGTGTCGATACGCACGCGGAGCAGGGAATAGTTTTCCGTTTCTTTGAGCGCCTCGTAGTGCGTGATCGCCTTTTGTCCCGTCGGGTCCTGCGTGGAATAAGTGAGGTGATTGACGTTCTCTTTCAAATAGGAAACGACGGTATCCGCTTTTTTTTCGAACGTCCCCTCCGCCACGGCGTAATACTCCCTTACGCGCACGTTTTCGTTCCAATGCATTTTCAGCATCGAATGTATCTTGATATCCTTCGCAAACACCAGCACGCCCGAGGTCTCCTTGTCGATGCGGTGCAAAACGAACGGTCTCGCGTTTTTATCCTTTGCCTTGAGATACTCGAATACGTAAGCGAACGCACATTCCGCTTCCTTGTCGCTTTCCACCGAAAGCAAGCCCGCGGGCTTGTCGATCGCGATGAAATCATCGTCCTCGTAGACGATCTTTATCCGCGCTCTTTCTTTTTTGACGGCTCCACCCCGCCGAGTGGTTCCGCGCGCGGGCGCGGCGGGTGCGACGGGGATATTCCCCTGCACGCTCTTTTTCGACAGCTTCACTTCGTCGTCCTTGGCAAGCATGAAATTATACTGCGTAACGACGCTCCCGTTGACGAGCACCTGCCGATTGGTCAGAAGCGATTTCACGTTGTTTCTCGAGGTGTTGCATTTTCTCAGCAAAAACGCCATCAGCTCGTCGCTTCTGTTCACCTTATACGAAGCCGTGTAAGCGGGATCGCCGTATTTTTGAACGCGTACCTGCCCGCCCCGTTTTTCTTTGCCGACGAATTCGGCGCGTACCTGTCCCGTCCGTTTCGTGTTTTTCTTATCGTTCGTTTTCATAACAGACTTCCTTTACAAATCGAAGGGATAATCGTTGTCGTCCCGCCGCGCTTCCTTTTTCCATTTCCGCCGTCTGTGCGCCTGTCTGATCTTGTTGAAGGGGATCTTCCAAAAGAACAGCACGATATTCCCGAGTGCGAAAAAGATTGCGATCCGTCCCGCCCAGCTCTCGAAGATAAGAAGCGCGATAATACCGATCAGATCGATGATCGCCAACCATTTCATTTTGACGGGAATAAAGAAAAACAGCAGTACGCGATGATTCGGATAGAGTATCGCAAACGCCAAAAACAGCGACAGATTGAGATAATAGTTGGTCGCGTACCCCGTGATAAAGCCCGACACGATCGCGCCGATCACCCCGAAAAGATAGAAGATATCGAATCGGAACGAGCCCCACTCGTTTTCAAGCGAATTGCCGATCAGCCAATAAAAATACAACGATACGGCGAGATAAAAAAGGTTATACGTTTCGGGCACGAAAACGAAGGTAATCAGTCGCCACACCTGCCCTTGCAGGATAAGGTTTTTATCGAATTCGAGATACCACGAGATCATGATATCCGTGCGCTGCGCGACGATCATATCCAAAAGCCACACGATCGCCGTGCCGATCACGATGATCGCCATCAGATTTTTGAGGGCGTAACGCCCCATTTTTCTGTCCAATTTATCCAATAAAGGTTCTCTGTACATATTCCTCTCCGTTCGCGTTCACCGCGCGAATACGCGCGCCAAAAACGCCGTTCTTTTACGCACACATTCGTCCACGATCCCGCTCTTCTTTACGATATCGAAGCCGTGTATCGTGCCCGAAACGCCGTGATATTCCACTTCTGCGCCCTCGCTTCGCAATCGCTCGGCGTAAGCCTTTCCCTCGTCGCGTAAGCAATCGAACTCCGCCGTTTCGATATACGTATCGGGCATACCGCGCAGACTTTGCGCGTTCAGGGGCGAAACGTACGGTAGGTCGGGCAACGTGTCCGCGCCGAAAAACAAGCGGTAATATTTTACCATATCCCGACTGTTACACATCGGCGTATCGGTGTATTCGAGCATCGAGGGCGTTTGCAACGACCCGCCCACGACGGGATAGATCAACAGTTGCCCGCAAGGCGTCTGCACACCGTTATCGCGCGCCTTCATCGCGACGACCGTCGCAAGCGCGCCGCCCGCGCTGTCGCCGCAAACCGCGATCCTGCGCTCGTCTATACCGAGCGTTTCGGCGTTTTCAAGCAACCATTCGTACGCCGCGTAACAATCCTCCATCGGCGCGGGGAAGACGTGCTTCGGCGACAGACGGTATTGTACGAACAACACCTTACAGCCAAGCGCCGCCGCGTACATTCTCGCCAAACGGTAATGATAGGGCGCGGCGGGCAACACGAAGCCCCCGCCGTGACAAAACAGAATACAGGGCGTTCGCCCGTCGGCGTTTTTCGGCTCGTACCATAACGCCTTTACGCAACCGTTCGGCGTTGGTATTTTCCGTTTCTCCACGCGCAGAAGCTTGTCGGAACGCTGTCCGCACGACAAAAGGCGCACGCCCGCCTGTACGAGGGGCAATACGCCCCGCCGCAACGGCGGATTTACGTTAGCCCAACGTTTGAAATCGGCATGTATCGGATATTTCTTTCTTTTCAATTTCCCGCCTCCGTGCGCGCGTCAGTCCTTCCGCAAAACGCGTATCAGCCTGAATACCTGTTCGACCGTATTTTTCAAATTGGCGTATGCGTTGAAAACGTCCATCGCCGCCTCGAGCGAACAGGGCGTTCTTACGATAGGAAAAAACGCGTCGATACCGTGCTCGTTGCATTGCCGCGCGTCGGCGGTCACGCACCCCGAAAACGCAAGCACGGTCTTGCCGTATTTTTTCGCCGCCTTCGCGACCCCGACGGGCGCTTTCCCCATCTTGGACTGTCCGTCGAGCCGCCCTTCGCCCGTAACGACGAAGTCCGCGTCTTTGAGGCGTTCCTCGAGACGGGTGATCCGCATGACGAGCCCGATACCCGATTCGAGCTTACCGTTGAGATAGGAAAGAAACGCAAACCCGAGTCCGCCCGCCGCGCCCGCGCCGGGATATTCCGCGTCCGCTCTTCCGAGAAGCTTCTCGGTGCGCGAAGCGTAATATGTAAGCCACCCGTCCATGTCCTTTATCATCTGCGGCGTCGCGCCCTTTTGCGCCCCGTATACGGCGCTGCAACCGTTTTCCCCGCACAGCGGGTTCTTTACGTCGCAAGCGACGTAAAACTCGCACTCGCCGAGCTCTTTCAACGCCTTGTCCGTTTTGATCTCGGCAAGCACGGAAAGTCCCCGCGCACCGAAAGGCACGGCGTTTCCGTCGGCGTCGAGAAACTCGAAGCCCAACGCCTGTAACATGCCGACCCCGCCGTCGTTGGTGGCGCTCCCGCCGATACCTATGATAAATTTACGGCAGCCGTTTTCTTTGACGGCGTGCGCGATGAGCTCCCCCACGCCGTAAGTGGTGGTTTTCAGCGGATCCCGTTCAGTCTCTTTCACCAGCGTGATGCCCGCCGCCGACGACATTTCGATGACGGCGGTACGGGTTTGGGGTATGATCCCGTATTCCGCGACGATCGGTTCCCCGAGCGGACCCGTCACCGTTGCCTTGCATATTTTGCCGTCGGTCGCGGAGACGATCGCCGCAACCGTACCCTCGCCGCCGTCCGCGAGCGGACAGACCGTCACTTCGGCTTTCGGATAAACTTCTTTTATTCCCTCCGTCACGGCGGCTCCCGATTGAAAAGTGGATAAGCTCCCCTTAAAAGAATCGACTGCCACTACTACTTTCATACGCGTTTCTCTATAATTTTTTCGTCTTTGCGTTTAAGGCAAACGAGCGTCTCCACACTACCATCCTGTTCCCACAAAATTTGGTGAGCGTCATTATCACCATTATAATATATGGGGAAATTAAAGATTATCTTGCGGAGTAATGTCTTCGCCTCCGAATCGTTTGCGTTAATATGTATTTCTTTT